>JABZIP010000022.1 GCA_015258265.1 Clostridiales bacterium
GATTACGTTTCGCTATCAGAGAAGGCGGAAGAACTGTAGGTTCCGGAGTAGTTTCGTCTATCATAGAGTAGTTGCCTTTAGATTAAATTGCAAAAAAAATGTAAAAATTCAATCGGGGAGCATCTTGACAAACAGATGCTCTCGTTTGCGTAATATAGGTTGAATTAAAAAAATAAGGAAAAATCCGTTTGAAAATAGATAAGGTTGTTATGACGAAGAAAAATAGACGCAGATTGGTTAGGCTGATATCATTCCTTCTATGCATAATTGTATTGGGAGTGGGCGGTATTTATGTTGCAAATAAGCATTATGAGCATGTAAAAGCTGAAAAAGCAAAAGCATTGCAGATTGAAAAACGAAAAAAAGAAGAAGCGGCTATCAAGAAAGCAGAAAAAGAGAAACAAGAGAAAATTGAAAAAAATCTTGAAAGTATAAAACCGCCGGAAAATACAGGAAATACTGCCGCACAGGCCGGAGCACCGGTTGCGGTTCTTTCGGATGTAACTAAAGACAGCTTGGACAGGGCGTTTGAAGGAACATTGATAATCGGAGATTCGAGAACGGAGGGGCTGAAATTATTTTCGGGAATAAAAACCGCAGAATTTTTTTCCACTAAATCGTTGACTGTCAACAGGATAGTCGAGGGGAAAAAAGTAAATGTTGACGGCGTAGAGGCGTCTATTTCAGATGTACTTGCAAAAGCGGCATATGGAAAAGTGGTAGTGTGTGTAGGCTTAAACGAAGTTGGCTGGGGAAATGTGGATAGATTTCTTGAAAGCTATGGTCAACTTGTAGATCAAATTAAGGCGGCGCAACCGAATGCACGCATTTATTTACAGTCGATACTGCCTGTTTCCGCAAAAAAGAGTGCAAGTCAAACTGTATTTACAAATTCGAATATAATCGCTTATAATGAAGGTATTGTAAGGCTTGCCGCTGCGAAGAATGTTGATTTTATCAATCCGTCGGCACCGCTTATAGACGGGACAGGCGCGCTGTTAACGGAAGCATCATCCGATGGAATACATCTGAGTGCCGCATATTGTAAGATTTGGGCGCAGAGTATTGCGGAAATAATATCGCCGAAAGTCCTTGTGAAACAAGTTGATGAAGCGCAAGAATCACAAGCAGGCGCGGTAGCAAATTAAGAAGAAAATAAGTACAATATTAAATATAAACATATAAAAGAGGAGCATATGAAGAAGAAGTTTTTGTTGGTATTTGCGATTTTGCTGGTACTCGGTATGTCGCTTTCTGCTTGTAAAGCAGGTGAAGAAACCGTAAAAAAAGAAAACGAAAAATTACAGGCGGCGACATCGGCGGAAATCGGTGATTATCTTTTGAGGACGCTAAAGTTTGAGGACACATTGACCAAGGTGGACGAGGATTTAATGAAAAATCTTTATCTGGTAGATGCTTCCGATTTTGAAGACGGTTCTCTTTATGTTCCGACATATACTGCCGAGGAAATAGGGGTTATCAAGATAAAAAACGCAGATGCTAAGGAATTGAAGAAGTATAAAAAAATATTTAACGACAGAATCGAACTCCAAAAATCGGCGTTTAGCGTTTATAGACCGGAAGAAGTTGAAAAGCTCGACAAGGCTCTGGTTTACTGCAAAGGAAATACAGCTATTTTGGTGGTAAGTAACGATAAAGAGGCTGCCGAAAAAGCAATTAAAAATTTTGGTAAAGATGAGGAATAAAAGGAGCAAATATGCTTTTTAGCAGTGTTACATTTTTAGTTTATTTTTTACCAATAGCTATACTTGTGTATTATATGGTTCCCTCGCGTTTCAAAAACGCGGTGATACTCGTCGAAAGTTTGTTTTTCTATTCGTGGGGAGAACCTGTTTATATACTGCTGATGATTACTTCGATAATCTTTAATTATATCAGCGGGTTAGCAATTTCTAAATTACAGTCAAGTAAGAAATTTACGAAAAACGTATTGTTTTTCAATGTATTCGTGAATTTAGCTTTGCTTGGCTTTTTTAAGTATGCGGATTTTACGATAGATAATATAAATGCTATATTCGGCACGCAATTCAGCACGCTTGAATTACCGCTACCTATCGGAATATCGTTTTATACATTTCAGGCGATGTCGTACATTATCGACCTCGATAGGGGGAAAGTAAGGGTTCAAAAAAACCTCGTAAATTTTGCAGTTTATATATCTATGTTCCCACAGCTTATAGCAGGTCCGATAGTTAGGTTTAAAACCGTAGAAGAACAGCTAAATACAAGAGTCCATAGCTTTGAAATGTTCGGGAATGGTGTGGTGAGATTTACATTTGGGCTTGCTAAGAAAGTCATAATTGCAAATAATATGGGGCAAATTTGGACTGCTATAAATGGCAAAGAGTTGTCTGATTTGTCGATTATGAATGTTTGGCTTTTAGCCTTCTCGTTTGCGCTTCAAATTTATTTCGATTTTTCGGGATACTCCGATATGGCAATTGGACTTGGCAAAATGTTCGGTTTTACATTTGATGAAAATTTCAACTATCCGTATATGTCAAAATCGATAACGGAATTTTGGAGACGCTGGCACATTTCCCTCGGTACATGGTTCAAGGAATATCTGTATATTCCTTTGGGCGGAAACAAAAAAGGGGAGATGCGCCAAATTTTCAACATACTGGTGGTTTGGTCGCTCACCGGATTGTGGCACGGAGCCAGCTGGAATTTTGCGATTTGGGGAATGTATTTCGGAATTTTTCTCGTGCTTGAAAAAATGTTCATATTAAAAGGTATGTCGAAATTATCAAACTATTTACCACTGGTATCTAAAGTGCTTTCGAGATTGTATACATTGGTTGCTGTTGTAATCAGTTGGTTGATTTTTTCGATAACGGATACAAATCGTTTAATTGCGATGCTAAAGATATTGCTGTGCGGATATGGATTTAATTCGGAATCGACCATAAAGCTGTTAGATAAGTCGGATATATATTTACTTTCGAGTAATGCATTGATTTTGATTGTCGCGATAGTAGCGGCAACAGGTTTGCCGACTGCGGTTTATGTAAAGTTTGTAAAGAATCGCGAAGAAAACGGTGCGAAACAAATGAAAGTATATGAGATTATTGCTGTATTGGTGCTATTTTTCATCAGTTTTGCATTTGTTGTATCGTCTACTTACAATCCGTTTTTATATTTCAGATTCTAGGGCATATGAAAAAGCAATGCGATATGCGGGATACAAAATACAGGGTGTTTTATTATGAATCAAGGAAAATGTGAAAATTTTAAATATATGAGTATCTGCTTTGTTGCAGGTCTGGTTTTGATTTTGTTATTGTGCGTATTTTTTGGTGATAAAAAGTTTTCCGAAACTGAAAACAGAGTATTGACACAGCTACCGAAATTCGATGCAGAAAGCATACTTGACGGTGATTATACAAAAAATTTTGAAAAATATGCGGCAGATACCATAGTATTTCGAGATTTTTGGGTAAAATTTAAAAATACGGCGGATTTTGTGAGTAACAAAAAAGATAACGGATATGCATATTTCGGTAAAAAAGACGATCTTTTTCTGATAGAAACAACAAACGAAGAACTTTTGAAGAAAAATATAGCGGCAGTGCAAGGTTTGGCGAAAAACACGGATTTAAAAGTAACTGCACTGATTGCGCCTACAGCCAATTTGGTATTAAAAGAAAATCTTCCGAAAGATGCGGAAAGTTTTCAAAATTACAAGCAAACTGATATTTTTGCAAGGCTTTCGGAAGAGCTTGGCGATACTTTCGTTGATGTGAGAAAAAGTTTAGAAAAGCATAGCGGTGAGTATATTTATTACAAGACAGATCATCATTGGACAAGTCTTGGAGCGTATTATGCGTATGTCGAATTGGCAAAGCATTTGGGATTTGAGCCGATAACGCAGGACAGATTTCAAAAGCGGGTGCTGTCTACCGAATTTAGAGGGAGCATAGAGGCGAAAATCCCTACCTTCTTTTCGCCCAAAGATGAAATTTGGGCGTACGAAAATGCTGAGATGCTAGCTGCCGATGCAAAATTTGAGGATGGGAAACAGGCAAAAATATTTGATGAAAGTTTCCTTGCAAAGCGCGATAAGTATTCGTATTTTTTGGGTGGAAATCATCCGCTAATCAAACTGGAAAGAAAAATAGATGAACGAGAGAAAATAGGAGAAACAAAGTCGGTGCTGCTTATTAAAGACTCTTATGCTAATTGCCTTGCTCCGTTGCTGCTTGAACACTACCAAAAGGTTTATCTCGTGGATTTGAGATACTACAGACAAAGCATTAAAACGCTAATAACCGATATACAATATAGTGATAATGTCAGGCTTTCGGACATAGTGGTACTTTATAATGCACCGCAATTCTCAACTGATGTGAACGCCGCTTTGATGGCGAGGTAAAAAGATGGAATTTAAAATACATTCAAAATTTAAACCGACAGGAGATCAACCGGCTGCGATTCAAAAAATTGTAGACGGTTTTTTAGCCGGCAAAAAAAGTCAGACGCTGCTTGGCGTTACAGGTTCGGGTAAGACCTTTACAATGGCAAATGTCATAGAGCGCTTGCAAAGACCAACGCTTATAATTTCGCACAACAAAACACTTGCAGCTCAATTACATGGAGAATTTAAGGAATTCTTTCCGGATAATGCGGTGGAGTATTTTGTTTCTTACTATGATTATTACCAGCCGGAGGCATATGTCCCGTCTACCGATACATACATCGAGAAGGATTCGGATGTAAATGTGGAAATAGACAAGCTCAGATATTCAGCTACGGCAGCACTTGCAGAACGCAGAGATGTTATTATCGTAGCGAGCGTTTCGTGTATATATGGACTCGGAAGTCCACTTGATTACGAAAATCAAATGCTTTCGCTTAGGCCGGGTATGGAGAAAAGCAGGAATGAGATACTTAGAAAATTGGTTGACATTCAATACGAAAGAAACGATCTTGAACTGAATCACGGTTCGTTTAGGGTTCGCGGTGATATTATAGACATATTTCCGGCAGGTGCTCAAAATCCCGTACGCGTGGAGTTGTTCGGCGATGAAGTTGAAAGTATCAAGGAAATAAACGCTCTCACGGGAGAAATTCTCGGGATAAGAAATCATGTGGCTGTATTCCCCGCATCCCATTATGTTACCTCAAAAGAGAGCATGCAACGAGCTACTGAAACTATCGAAGCCGAGCTTATGGAGCAAATACAGAAGTTCAAATCGGAAAACAAGCTGCTCGAAGCGCAAAGAATAGAACAGAGAACATATTATGATCTTGAAATGCTCAAAGAGGTCGGTTCGTGTAAAGGAATAGAAAATTATTCAAGGCACATAAACGGTCTGCCCGCAGGTTCAAGACCATATACTTTGATTGACTATTTTCCGAAGGATTTTTTAATAATTATTGATGAATCGCATGTAATGTTACCACAACTTAGGGCTATGTACGCAGGCGACAGATCGAGAAAAAGCTCGCTGGTAGAGTACGGTTTTCGATTGCCTTCGGCTCTTGACAATAGACCTCTTGTGTTTGATGAATTCAATTCACTGGTGAATCAAATACTGTATGTCAGTGCGACACCGGCGAAATATGAATTGGAAGAGAGCGGCAACGAATATGTGGAGCAGTTAATAAGGCCGACCGGACTTTTAGATCCGATTATAGAGGTTAGACCTGTAGAGGGACAGATTGACGATTTGATAGGTGAGATAAATGCCGTAGTTGCAAAAGGAGAGCGAGTATTTGTAACTACTTTAACTAAGACAATGTCGGAAAGCCTTACGGACTATCTCGTAAATGTCGGAATAAAAGTTAGATATTTACATTCGGAAATTGACACATTGGAAAGAATGGAAATAATTAGAGATTTAAGGCTGGGCGTATTTGATGTGCTTGTAGGAATCAACCTGCTTCGAGAGGGACTTGATGTGCCTGAGGTTTCACGAGTTATAATACTTGATGCGGACAAACAGGGATTTTTGCGAACTGAAACATCGTTGATACAGACAATAGGCAGAGCGGCAAGAAATGCGGACGGAAAAGTAATAATGTATGCGGATACGGAAAGCCCCGCTATGCGATATGCTATTTCGGAAACTAAGCGTAGGAGAGCCTTACAGCAGAAATACAACGAAGAACATAATATTACGCCAAAAACAGTTACCAAGGATGTTCGCAGTGTAATAGAAGCAACAAGAGCAGCAGAAGCGGCAGACGAGTACTATTCAACCAGAAAGCCTGACGAGCTTACTAAAAAGGAACTCGCCGACTATGTCAAGAAACTGGAAAAGGAAATGCGCGAGGCGGCTAAAGAATTGCAGTTTGAAAAAGCGGCAATGCTTAGAGATGTGCTTTTTGAGTACAAAAGCAAATTGTAATGTAGGAGAATAATATGGCACGAAACACGATAAAAGTTAAAGGTGCGAACGAGCATAATTTAAAAAATATAGATGTAGAGCTTCCACGCGATAAATTCGTGGTTATAACGGGGCTTTCGGGTTCGGGGAAGTCTACGCTTGCATTTGATACTATATATGCTGAAGGTCAGAGAAGGTATATGGAAAGTTTGTCTTCTTACGCAAGACAGTTTTTGGGACAAATGGAAAAACCGAAAGTAGAGTATATTGAAGGACTTTCACCGGCAATTTCGATAGACCAGAAAACGACAAGTAAAAACCCGCGTTCTACGGTGGGAACCGTTACGGAAATACACGATTATTTGAGACTTTTGTATGCAAGAATAGGAATTCCGCATTGCCCACATTGCGGCAAGCAGATACAATCTCAGACGGTGGATCAAATAGTCGAGAGCTTGCTTGCGTTTGAAGAAGGTACAAGGCTTATAGTTCTTGCTCCTCTTGTAAGGAAGCGAAAAGGAATACATCAAAAAATATTTGAAAGAATTTTAAAAGAAGGCTTCGTAAGAGCACGCGTAGACGGAGAAATTCTCGATATTACAGAAGAAATTCCTGTACTTGAGAAAAACATCAAGCACAATATAGAAATAGTGATAGATAGGCTTATTGTAAAACCGAATTTAGCGGCGCGCCTTACGGAAGCGGTAGAGCTTGCTATTTCGTTTGGAGACGGACTTGTAGGCGTGCAAGTTGAAACAAAGGTTCAAGATGACCGTCAAATTGAAGAAAAATTGTTTTCGACGAAGTTTGCGTGTCCCGAACACGGTATAAGTATTGAAGAGCTGGAGCCTAGAATGTTTTCATTTAACAGTCCGTTTGGAGCTTGTGAGAGTTGTGCGGGACTGGGCTTTACAGAAAAAATATCGGAAGATTTGATAGTACCTGACAAGGACAAAAGCATAGCGGACGGGGCGTTATCTAAAATATTTGCATCTATGGATTTGATGGCGAGTTTTTACGGGCAAATCGTTGCTGCGCTTTTGAAAGAATACAAGCTGTCGGAAAATACGCCGTACAAGGACTTGCCTAGAAAATTTATAGAGGAACTGCTTTATGGAACGGGCGAACGACATATAAAATACGAATATGTAGCGAAAAACGGAAATAGGCAAAAGCGCGACCATGCATTCGAGGGACTCATAACCAATTTGGAACGCAGATACAGGGAAACCGGATCGGAATTTATGAAAGAAAGAATTCACGGTTATATGGAAACGGTACATTGCGATTCTTGCGACGGCAAAAGACTAAAAAAAGAAGTCCTTTCGGTTACCGTTGGAGGGAAAAATATAGCAGAGTTTTCGGATATGTCGATAGCGGACGCGTTGGAGTTTGTAAAAAGTTTAGAACTTTCGAAAAAAGACGAGATGATAGCTAGTCAAATCTTGAAAGAAATTAAAGAAAGACTTAGATTTCTTGTTGATGTGGGACTCGAATATTTGACTCTTTCAAGAGCGACAGGTACGCTTTCCGGAGGCGAGGCCCAGAGAATCAGACTTGCAACGCAAATAGGTTCGGGATTGGTAGGAGTGTTGTATATCCTTGACGAGCCGAGCATAGGATTGCATCAAAAGGATAACGAAAAGCTCCTGAAAACACTTAGAAGACTTACGGATATAGGCAATACTTTGCTGGTTGTAGAACACGATGAGGATACGATGTATGCTGCGGATTATATCGTAGATATAGGACCAGGTGCAGGAATACACGGCGGAGAGGTAGTCGTTGCGGGAACGGCTGAAGATGTGAAAGCGTGCAAGAAATCTATAACGGGACAGTATCTGTCGGGTGAAAAGCATATAGATGTGCCTCGTGAAAGACGAAAGGGCAACGGCAAAAAACTCGAAATTAAAAATGCGCGAGAAAACAATTTAAAAAATGTGGATGTAGAAATACCGCTCGGCAAGTTTGTGTGCGTTACAGGCGTATCCGGCTCAGGTAAGAGCAGTCTTGTGAACGAGGTGCTTTTTAAAGGTCTGGCAAGGCAGATAAACGCAAGCAAAGAAAAGGCGGGAGAATGCGACGCGATAATAGGTATGGAAAATATAGATAGAATCATAGATATAGACCAGTCGCCTATAGGGAGAACACCAAGATCGAATCCTGCAACGTATACAGGGGTTTTCACGCATATCAGAAACCTTTTTGCAGAGCTTCCGGAGGCAAAGCTGCGCGGTTATGAAAAGGGGCGTTTCAGCTTTAATGTCAAAGGTGGAAGATGTGAGGCTTGCAGCGGAGACGGAATACTTAAAATCGAAATGCATTTCTTGCCGGATGTGTACGTACCGTGTGAAGTATGCCACGGTAAGCGTTACAATTCGCAAACGCTTGAAGTTAGGTACAAGGGAAAGAATATTTTTGAAGTGCTTGATATGAATGTGAGCGATGCTCGTGAATTTTTCAAAAATATACCAAGCATAGAAAGACAACTTGCGACACTTGAAGAAGTAGGACTTGGATATATTAAACTGGGACAACCGTCGACTCAACTTTCGGGCGGAGAGGCGCAGCGTGTAAAATTGGCATCGGAATTGTCAAAGAGAAGCACTGGAAAAACCATCTACATACTGGACGAACCTACCACGGGCCTTCATTTTGCAGATGTCGACAAGTTGATTCAGGTACTTGAACAGCTGGTTGACAGTGGAAATACCGTACTCGTAATAGAGCACAATTTGGAAGTAATCAAGATGGCGGATTACATCATTGACATCGGTAAAGACGGCGGAACCAAGGGCGGAGAAATCATTGCAACAGGAACTCCTGAGGAGATAGCTAAAAATAAGAATTCGTATACAGGCGAATTTTTGAAAAAAATACTCTAAAAACTGTAAAATTTAAAAAACTTGGAACAAAACACCAAGTTTTTTGTTTTTTAACTTGTTTATTTGCAAGGACTTGTAGTATAATAGAGTATGTATAATTATATCAAAAGGAGGTTCGTATGAGCTTTATAGATAATAACAATATCAGACTTTCTATGAAGAGCTTGGATTATCTTTGGGAAAAACAACGTATTGCTTCTGAAAACATAGCAAATAACGACACCCCGGGCTACAAAGCTAAGATACTTAAGTTTGAAGACGAACTTGATAAGAAATTAGACATTTTTCGTATTGCCAAGATGCCGAACAGGAAAAAAATTCAAAAGGCAATCGAAGGAAGTAATATGCGTGTAGAAACGAGCAAAGCTGAAAGCACCCGTATGGACGGAAATAATGTCAATACCGATGTGGAGCAGATCGAACTCGCAAGAGCGCAATTACAATATCAATTTCAAATTGCTCAGATAAATGACCAATTTGCAAGACTACGCACAGTGCTTGGGAAAAGATAGGAAGATTGAATGAAGGGACTGTTTAATCATATCATTTCGGTGTTCGTATTGCTGGTAATCGTACTTTTGGTAGTACCGCTCAATCCGTTCATTCTGGATATGATGTTTATAATAAACATTACAGTATCACTAGTCATCTTGCTAACTACCATGTATATTGGGGAAGCATTGGAATTTTCCATATTTCCGTCGCTTCTTCTTATTACTACTTTATTCCGACTATCGCTTAATATATCGTCGACACGACTGATACTTACAAAACAGGGTGAAGCGGGGCAGGTAATCAAGACATTCGGTAGTTTTGTGTTGCAAGGTAATGTAGTTGTTGGTGTAATCATATTTTTAATTATAGTTTTGGTGCAATTTATCGTAATCACCAAGGGTGCGGAGCGTGTAGCTGAAGTTGCAGCTAGATTTACACTTGACGCTATGCCGGGAAAACAAATGGCGATAGATGCGGATTTAAGCTCGGGCCTTATAGACGAGCAACAAGCCAAAATGCGAAGAGAGAAGATTCAAAGAGAATCGGATTTCTACGGAGCCATGGACGGTGCTACGAAGATAGTTAAGGGTGATGCGATAATGTCTATCATTATCACGCTTATAAATTTCATAGCAGGAACAATTATCGGAGTGGTTCAAAGCGGACTGCCGTTTGCGGAGGTCCTAAATATATATTCAATTGCGACAATAGGAGACGGACTTGTTTCGCAGGTCCCCGCGCTTTTGATTTCAACAGCTACGGGTATGATTGTAACCCGTTCGGTGGCGGAAGGCACACTGAATCAGGATGTTCTGAAGCAGTTTACCGCTCAGCCGAGAGTTTTGATGATTTCGGGCGGCGCGATGCTTTTCATGGTGCTGATACCGGGCTCACCGAAGATACAAGTACTTATATTTTCCGCATTTTTGATTTTACTCGGAATTAGACTAAGGACAAAAGAAGCGGTTGAAGAACAACTTGAACTTGCAAAAGAAGAGAGTGCTGCCGACCTATATGCGGAAGAAGAATTTGACGAAAACGCTTACTTTAAAGATATAAACAATATATATGCACTTATAAATGTAGAGCCGATAGAAATGGAATTCGGCTACAGTTTGATACCGCTTGTTGATGAAAGCAGCGGCGGAAATCTGATTAACAGAATAGTTATATTTAGGCGCCAGTTTGCGCAGGAAATGGGGTTTGTTGTACCGTCGGTTCGACTTAGGGACAGCGCCTCACTTAATGCGAACCAATATGTTATAAAGATAAAAGGCGAGGAAGTCGCAAGGGGAGAATTGCTTGTAGATTACTACTTGGCATTGCAACCGCCCGAACCGACAGGTGATATAGACGGAATTGACACGATAGAGCCTGCTTACGGCATACCGAGCAAGTGGATTACACCGGACAAGATAGATATGGCTGAGGTTTACGGATATACTGTAATAGATCCGCTGTCGGTAATGCTTACGCATTTATCGGAAACAATTAGAAGACATTTGCACGAACTTTTGACAAGAAGTGAAGTTATGCAGATTCTTGAAAATACCAAGAAAATTTCACCCGAACTTGTTGAGGAGGCAGTGCCGGATTTGATTTCATACGGTACGCTGCAAAAGGTGCTTTTCAATTTGCTGAAAGAAGGAATACCAATCAAAGATATGGTAACACTTCTCGAAAGTCTGGTGGATTCAGCTCAAAGCACGCAAGACATAGATGTAATGACGGAAAATGTCAGAATGGCACTCAAGAGAACTATTACAAGAAGATTCTGCGAAGCGGGACAGCTCAAGGTAATCACGCTTGATGCAGAGGTGGAAAAGGCGGTACTTGCAAGTCTTACACGAAGCGAACACGGTATATACTTGGCGCTCAGTCCGGATTTGATACAGGCTATTATTACACAAATAGGAGAATATCTTGAGAAATTCAAGGAACTTAATGTTGTTCCGGTAATACTTACCAGTAATGTAATCAGAATATATTTTTATAGACTTATCGAACAATTTTATCCGGATGTATTTGTGCTTTCATTTAGTGAAATTGCTAACAACGTGCAAATTCAAGCTATTGGAAATGTTAGCATGGAAACAGTTTAGGAGAAGAAATGGAATTAAATTTGGCACTTGCGGAGCGCACGACAGGAGAGCTGTTTGAACTCTACAAAGAGAATAAGGATAAGCTCGTAAAACAAGAGATAGTCCTGAGGTATTGCGATATGGTAAGAACTATTGCAGTACAGCTTCGTGGTGTCTATATGAGTTTTGCGGAACTTGACGATGTCGTCAACGAAGGGATTATAGCACTTATGCAGTCAATTGATCGCTTTGATCCTACTAAAAATGTCAAGTTTGAAACTTACGCATCGCTTAGGATTCGCGGCACGATAGTCGATCTTGCGCGGAAGCAGGATTGGGTGCCGAGAAGTGTACGCAAGATTTCAAAAGAAATAGATAATGCCATTGCGGATTTTTATTACGAGCATGCGAGATTTCCAAGCGATGAAGAAGTTGCAAGCAAACTCGGGATGCCGATTGAAAAGTATCAAAAAGCGCTTGGAGAAACGGGACTATTTAACGTCCTTTCGCTTGATGCTTTGATAGACGGAACCAAAGAGGATGCGCCGAATGAATCGTTTTTAAAGGATGAAAACGAATTAGGGATACCGTCTGTGGCGCTAGAAGATAAGGAAATGCAAAAAATGCTCGCAGAAGCGATTGCAGAACTGAAATCGAATGAACAAACGGTGATTTCACTTTATTACAGGGAAGAACTCAGTATGAAAGAGGTAGCGAAAGTTATGAATGTGAGTGAAGCCAGAGTTTCGCAAATACATTCCGCAGCAATTAAAAAAATGAGGATAAAGCTAAAGGAGTATATGGAAGGATAGGGTATGTTTAAAGGATTTTACAATGCGACATCGGGAATGCTATCGCAGTCGCGAATATTAAATACGGTCAGCAATAATATAACCAATGTATCGACGCCCGGGTACAAGGCTGACACGCTCAGAACGGTTACATTTGATGAACAACTGATACATAGAACGGGAAATTTCGACAAGAGAAAGTACTATCCTCTTGAGAAATCCGCATCTATCAGAACGGCAGAGGAACTTTGGACGAAATATGGCGAAGGAATGCTCGAGTTTACAGAGCTTCCGCTCGATACGGCTATTTTAGGAAAAGGTTTTTTTCACATAAAAACGGCAGACGGACAAGATAGATACACTAGAAACGGATCGTTTAATTTGGACCAAGACGGTTATTTGCGCCTGCAGCATATAGGCAGAGTAATGGGAACAAACAATCAACCTATAAAACTGGATACGGATAATATAGACATAGATCAAATGGGAACTATCAGAAGGCGTGAAAACGGAACGGTGATAGGGCAAATAAAGCTCGTGGATTTTGAAAAATACGAAGGAAATTTGCGTAAGGCGGACGAAGGTATGTTCGAAGCGACCAATAGAGGTAGTGAAATACCGGCTACGGGAACTATCAGGCACAGAGCGATAGAACGCTCGAATGTCGAGGGTTCTGAAGAGATGCTTGCAATGCTCGCAAGTCAAAGAGCTTTTCAAAGTTGCAGTAATATAGCTAAGGCGTACGATCAGATTATGGCAAAAGCCGTTGATCTGGCAACGTTATAGGAGGGTTAAATGGATATATCTTTTTATACAGCCGGCACGGGGGCTAAATCACAGCAAAAAAAGCTGGATGTTGTCGCAAATAACCTTGCCAATGTAAATACTTACGGGTACAAGGCTCAGAAAGAAATGTTTGTGGATTTGCTTTACAGTAATGTAAGAGAGCCGGAAACTACCGATACGCAGTTGCGTGTAGGTTCGGGCGTTAGGATTGAAACAACGGATGTAGATCATAGACCGGGAGGGTACAACGCAACCGACAATCAAACGGATTTTGCTATAAACGGAAACGGTTTCTTTGCGGTGAAAAATCCTCGTACTAACGAAATTTTTTATACACGCGACGGCAGTTTCAAACAATCGCGTTTTCAAGACGGTAAATTTTATCTTACAACCTCGAACGGAGAACTTGTACTTGACAGGAATTTTGAAAAGATAGAACTTTTACCGAAAGGAACATTAGCGTCGGAATTTGCGAAAAACAGCCCTGCTGTTTTCGATTTTGCTATCAAAGACGGTATGCTGCGAAAAGGGGATAATCTCTTTTCTCCTGTACCCAAAAATGGAGCGCCGATTTATAAACCGAATGTAACGGTAACTCGCGGCTATGTGGAAGCATCGAATGTGGATGCAGGAAACGAAATGGTCAGAATGATAGAAGCACAGAGAGCATATTCGATGTCGCTCAAAATGATACAGACTTCAAACGAAATAGAACAGACGATAGAATCATTGAGAGGCTAGTTAATAAAACACCTGCCTACCGTAAAGGAGATAGTCATGGATGAGAAGCAAAATGAGGAATACGAACCAATTCAATTTACACTGACTTTGTCGCAGAACAAAATGTTTGCGTATGTTAGAGCCGAAAATTACGAGGGGATTCCTGAGGAAAAGAGGGGATTCGATCCGAAAATAATTTATGATTTAGCAAATCAATACGGTGTGAAATACGGCATAGACGATGAGGCTGTCAAAGAATACGCAAACGGGAGGCGATTATATCAGGACCTTGAACTTGCGCATGGAAAAGAACCGATTGACGGCGTGGA
>JABZIP010000023.1 GCA_015258265.1 Clostridiales bacterium
AAGTATCTCTCTTTTTTCATTTATTTCTGTAACATATGTCTTATCACATTACAATGAAAAATACAACATTGGTTATAGTGGCAACCACTATGAATGTAGTAAATTCAATTTTAAGGAGTAAAATTTTAGCTGTAGCTACGGCAGTAGTATGTATATTGACTATAGTTAATATATTGAGAAAAAACAAAGAGTAAAAAAGAATAGAAGGGGTAATAAAAGCAATGGAAAAAGAAAAAGAAAAAGAAAAGGAAAAACGAAAAGCGGTATATAACCGCGAAGCCGACAAAAAATGGATAGAAAAAAATAAAGAACGCAGGTACTATTTAAATCTTAGAGCAAGCGCTAGGAGTTTCATTCGAAAGCATGCAACAGATGAGGATATTGAGGAGCTAAAAAATCTGATAGCGGAAAGAGAAAAAACGGGCAGTAGATAGAGGATGAAAGAAAAATAGTATTGTATTAAAAAAGTACAAATACTGCAAATATTTCGTGTGATATTTCGTGTGATATTTTTGCGAAAAGGACGAAAAAATTAGGGAAAGTTTGGGAAAAGTCGGAAAACTTTAAAACTGCGAAACCCATTGAAATCAACGGAACGAAAAAGGGAGCATTGAATTTCCAATGCTCCCAAAATGGCGGAGGACATGGGACTCGAACCCACGGGGCTGTTACACCTTACTCGCTTTCCAGGCGAGCTCCTTAGCCACTCGGTCAATCCTCCAAATATTAAGATTGCTGAATTTTGTTCAGCCTAAACATAATACCATATAGTAAGTAAAAAAACAAGCACAAAAAAATATTTATAAAATTTTCTATAGGGCATTGCCGGAAGACTCCTAATCGTTTTTCTTATCGGAGTTACGCCTTTTTGGATTTTTGGGAAACCACCCCTTTTTTACACGGTTTTCCTGTTCAAAAAGTTCTTTGATAGTCCAAAGGCAGGTGATACCGAAAACGGCGACAATGACGCTGATTAGGTAGCTTGAAATCAATAGGGATGCGACAAGGCTTGCAATGCCTATAAGTGCAAATATAGGCCAAACGGCTTTACTGAAATAGTATTCACATTTAATGACGATTACATGAAAGGCACCTATAAGTATGAAAGTTGCAAGTCCAACTTCAATTCCAATCCAATTTAACATATTCACATCACTTTCTATATTTAATAATATTTATATATTACACTGAAATGAAGAAAATATCTACAAGGTAAATGCAAAAAAGTTGTATATTACTGCTAGAAAAAAAATAAAATAAATGCTATAATGATAAATGGCGAATTATTGTGCTTAAATTTATAAAAAATAGAAAAAGCTACACACAAGGGAGATGTAAATATGCAATTTGGCATATCCGAAAATAGCGGAAGATACAATAAGATAATTTTGGCGGTATTACTTTGTATAGTGGGAACTGTTTTGCTTTCCGGATGTAATGAGATGAGTGAGGACAAGATAAATCGTATAATTACGATGAACGATAATCGCTATCAAATAAAGATTGCAGACGACGGGAGCTTTTTTGTAAAATTGCCGGCGGGAAGGCCTGAAGTGCCGGTTCTATCGTGTGAAAAAGGAGAGGTCGTTATGCAACCGTTTTTTGCAGACGGGGTGGATAGTACCATAGCCAAGGTTGAAAAAGACGGGAATATTTACATAATACGATTTGTGAAGGACCAAAAGCTCGGATTCGAGTTACAATATGACGATCGTTACAGGTTCGTTCCGGAGGGAATTGAAGCAAAAACTTTCAAAAGTAGCAATACGGATGTTGCAAAGGTAGATGATGCAGGTAATATTAGAATAGTAGGAGTAAGCGATAAGGGGGTAACGATAAGCGCAAGCGACGGCGAAAACAGCGAGGACCTTGTTATTACAAGAACTGTAAAAGCGCCTTTGAGCGTATATATGCTTACGGGGCAAAGCAATGGAGCTTACTACTATGCGGAACCGGAAAATGCCACTGTTACAAGACCTGGAACAGCTTACCATTATAGCGAGCTTGCAAGCGGGATAAGAATAGAATCTATGAATGCACCTAACGGCACTATGGAGCGAGGAAATATTGAACCGGGACTGGCGAAGGAACTTTACAGCAGGCTTGGTGAAAAAGTACTTATAGTTAATACCGGCGTGAGTGGACAAAAAATAGAAACTTTCGTTCCTATACAAGGTGTTTCGTACCAAAATATAGATAGAGTTTGGCAAATAGTCAGCCGAAACTTGGACGATGACGATTTTAAATCGAAATACGATGTGCGCCTTAGGAGTTATATTTGGGTGCAAGGAGAATCCGATCCTACGACTGATGTCGGAATATACAAAAGCGATTTTCTTAAATTGCATCAAATGCTTAGAAGCAGCGATTATGGATTCGATTACGGATTTATAGTTAAAGTAAGGCAGAAATACAAGAATGCGGCTTTAGCACAAGAGGATTTGAGTGAAGAAAACGACGATATAGCAATGGGTACAAGGAGAACGGAGAGTTTTTCGGTCGAAGAGGGTACGATGCGTAGCGATAATGTACATTATTCTCAAATAGGAGATAATATAATCGGGGAAGAAACTGCTAAAACCATTGTAAAGGCTTATTTGGACGGCTTGAATTCAATCAAACAGGATGGAGTTGCGGTTGGCAAGCGTAGCGATAGCGAAACTATTTAAAAAATAAATATATTCAGGGATGAGGTATTGTTATGGCAGGCAAGGATGCAAAAAAACCAAAAAAAGACAAGAAACCTAAGCTAACATTACAAGAGAAAGTCGCAAAAGAAAAGGATAAAATTCAAAAAGCGGCAGCTGCTAAAATAGCTAAGGCGGAAGCTAAGGTGAAGAAAGCTGAGCAGGCTGAAAAAAACAAAGAAAAAAAAGCGGAAAACAAGATAAGAAAGCAAGAACAAAAAGAAGCTAATGCTGTTAAAAAGTTAGAAAAAAAGCAGGCTGATGCGGAGGCGAAAGCTGAAAAAAAAGCGCTTGCAAAAATTCGTAAACAGGAGATAGCTGATGAGAAGCGTGCGCAAAAAATGCAGCGTAGGGCAGAACTTGCCGCAAGGACACCGTTGCAAAAAAAAGCGGACAGACAGCGAAAAATTAAGCGAATGGGGATTATAATTATTGTAATTGCCATACTTTCTACTTTGAGCTTTGCGGGCGTTAAAAGTGCTCCTTTGATTGCTAAAAAACTGAACATACCTAAATTTAATATTGCGGAAAAACTGCCTATTTTCAAAGAAAAAAAGGAAGATAAGAAAGAAGAAGCCGAGGACGACAAAACAAAAGCTGATGACAAAAAGGATGCTGATACTAAGGGAAAAGGCGAAGAAAATACACCGGAGGAACCAAAAGAGCAAGACGATACAACATTGATTGTGGCAGGAAGCAAGGTGTTACATCCTTATTATACGAAGGCACTCGGTAAGTTCCTGAATCTGGAAAAGGATCAGCTAAAAGAACAGTCCATGGTGCTTGCGAGCGATGAAGCGTTTACAAACCTTATAAATGGGGACTGTCAGGTTATATTTTCACATTTACCTACCGAAAAAGAGTCCAGAATGGCATCCATGGCAGGTAAGGCATTGAATCCCGTACCGATATTGAATGGTGGATTTGTATTTATTACAAACAAAGATAATCCTGTAAAAAATTTAACCAAGACTCAACTATATAATATATACACGGGCACTATCACAAATTGGAAAGAGGTAGGCGGAGATGATGCGCAGATAGTTGCAATGCAAAGATCGGGGAAATCTGCAGCTCAGGCATCTATGTATCAGGAGGTAGTGGGCGAAGCGGAGATACAAAAGGTAGATTCGTCATTGAAGTTTGAAACTACCGGAGATATTATAAGAGCGGTTGCTTCAGATAAAAATGCGATAGGTTTTGCACATTTTTATTATTTTGATAGAGAAAAAGGAAAATCCGACGTGCACCTTTTGAAGGTAAACGGTGTTGAGCCGACGGTTAAAAATATCGAAACTGCCAAGTATCCGTTTACTATATACACTTATGCGATAGTGGCGGTCGATGAAAGCACTATGGATTTGGAAACGGTGTTGACGGAGGTCGATACCAGATTGCAAAAAAAACGAGAAGAACAGCAAGCAAAGGCTGCGGCTTCGGATGCTGAAGGCGAAAAGAGCGATGAAGAAGGCGCAGATACTACGAAAGAAGTAGCCGAGGCAAAAGAAGAACCTCCTCTTAAACTCAGATTTATCAAATGGATTTTGAGTGAAAAAGGACAAGCTCTTGCTGAAAAACATGGATTTATTCGACATAGAAATCCATTGCCTTAGAATATTTGGAGGAAAATTTGAAGAAATATTTTAACACAAATGTTATTTTCATATTATTTTTACTTGTTGCAATGACACTTGCCAATAGCGATTTTTCGGATCCTGTTGCCTTGTTTATGAACAAGCTGCTTTATCTGCCTGCGATAATACTTGGACTTTCGGTTCATGAATTCGGACATGCGGCTGTTGCTATGAAATTGGGCGATAATACGCCGAAGATGCAAAATCGGGTAACTTTAAATCCGCTTGCACATATAGATTTATTCGGCTTTATATGCTTGATGATAGCAGGATTCGGTTGGGGAAAACCTGTTATGATAAATCCGCAAAACTTTAAGAATAGGCGCAGAGATGAGTTTTTGGTTTCGATAGCCGGAGTAACTATGAACTTGATAGTTGCGTTCGTATTTGCACTTGCGGTTCAGCTTATGGTTGCGTTCTTTGTGGCAAAAGGCGAGCTGGAAAAGTATCGTATGGTCGTTCAGGTATTTGCAAATGTAATACAGGTGAACATAGTGCTTATGATTTTTAATTTGGTGCCTATTCCGCCACTTGACGGATTTTCAATCTTAACAGAGATTTTTGATTTGCGAAAAAATTCATGGTATTACAAATTTTATCAAAATGGATTCGTAGTGCTGATGATTTTACTCGTCATCGGGCTGGTAGACAAGGTGGTATTTCCGCTTGTGAATATGACATACAACAATATGATTTGGGTAGCTGCGAAGCTGATACCTGTGGAGGGAATAGTTAAATTACTGTTCTGATATTTTGTAGGAATCTTAATATTTCGTAGTTGCCCATATTGAAGACTGCGTGGAAAGGGGAGCTATATGAAAATACATTTTTGTGGTGCGGCATCCGGAGTTACCGGTTCGTGTCATCTTATAACGACAAAGAATCATAAAATTTTGCTGGATTGTGGGCAGTTCCAAGGAGGGAAGGCGCAAGAAGCACTCAATTATGAGCCGTTTCCGTTTAATCCGAGTGAAATAGATTATGTGATACTTAGTCATGCGCATATCGACCATTGCGGGAGAATTCCGCTGCTTGTACAACGCGGATTTAAGGGCGTGATATATTGTACCGATGCCACGGCAGATTTGGTAGATGTAATGCTCAAAGACAGCGGTTACATTCACGAAAAGGAAGCAGAGTGGAAAAACAGAAAGGCGGAGAGAGCAGGAAAACCTTTGGTAAAGCCGCTTTACACATATAATGATGCGGTAGAATCTCTCAAGTACATCAAGCCTGTGTTGTACGACCAGTTGATAGAGCTGAATGAGGATATGAAAGTCGTGTTTAACGATGCAGGTCATATACTGGGTTCATCCATAGTTGAGCTTTGGGTAAGCGAGGATGATAATGTTTCCAAATTGGTCTTTTCCGGTGATTTGGGCGTTAAGGGAAGACCGATACTTCGCGATCCTGTAATAATCAAAAAAGCTGATTATGTAATAATGGAAACTACATATGGAAACAGGCTGCATGAGCAAAACACGAAGAGCATAGAAGATTTGATGAATATCGTAGTAAAAACTATTAAACGAGGGGGAACTGTCGTAATACCGTCGTTCGCCGTGGGAAGAACGCAGGAACTCATCTATGAATTTAATAGATTTTACGAGGAAAGAGAAGAATACAGGAAAATTTTAGAAAATCTTATGGTGTATGTTGATAGCCCTATGGCGACAACAGCGACGGAAGTATTTAGAAAAAATGCGCAGGTTTTCGATGAAGAAACCAAAAAGTACATACTGAACGGTAATAATCCGCTAGATTTTAAAAATTTGAAGTTTACAAGGACAACGGAGGAATCTCAGTATCTCAATATGGATCAGCATCCGAAAGTTATAATTTCAGCAAGCGGAATGTGCGAAGCGGGCAGGATAAGGCACCATTTGAAGCACAATCTGTGGAACCCGAAATCAAGTATAGTTTTTGTAGGGTATCAAGCTGAAGGAACTCTTGGCAGAATGTTGGTAGAGGGAGCTGATTCAGTAATGTTGTTTGGCGAAGAAATCCATGTAAACGCAGAAATTTACAATCTTGAAGGATTTTCGGGACATGCGGATAGAGATGGACTTTTGAGCTGGCTTAGCGGATTCAGGGAAAAACCGAGCGAGATATTTTTGGTTCACGGCGAAGCGGAATCCAAACTTGAGTTTGCAAAGATAATTAAGCAGGAGCTCGGCTATGAGCCGACAGTAGTGCAAGGATTTTCCGAATTTGAGCTTGTCAATCATAAGATTGTAAATAAAGAGCAAGCTATGAAAGAAGCGATTGATGCTGAAAATATCGTTGATATTAAAAAACGAATAGCGGATATTCACGATGACATAGAGCATATACTGTATAATACGCAGCTTGCGGTTGCCGAGGATATACCGCCTGAGAAAGCGGCGCAAATTAAAAATATAGTGCTGGAGCTTGAGAAACTGTCGTTAAATTTGGGATCCGCAGTAACTCTTGGGCATAAAGAAAGCGCAGCTGACGCTTAAATAATAGTAAACGGCTAAAAATCAACACTAGATAAATATAGTGTTAAAATACACAAAAAACCATTGACAGCCACTACATATTGTGATAATGTATTACATACAAAAGAAAATAAAACGAGGTGTGTAATGAGAATTATCAAGAGAAATGGCGCGGTGGAAACATTTGATATTGCCAAAATAGTAAATGCAATTACAAAGGCAAACGACGCATCGGATACTATGAAACTCACGAAAGACCAGATTGCTGAAATCGCAGATTATGTTGAATATAAATGCGAGAGAATGGGGCGAGAGGTTTCGGTTGAGGAAATACAGGATATGGTGGAAAACCAGATTATGGCAAAAGGCGCATTCGATATAGCGAGAGGCTATGTAAAGTATAGATATATGCGTTCTTTGATAAGAAATGCCAATACCACCGACGATAGAATACTCTCTTTAATAGAGTGTAACAACGAGGATGTTAAGCAGGAAAACTCAAACAAAAATCCGACTGTTAACAGTGTACAGCGCGATTATATGGCAGGAGAAGTAAGCAAAGACATTACTAGAAGATTGCTTCTTCCGCAAGATATAGTGGAAGCGGACAAAGAAGGAATAATACATTTCCACGATACTGATTACTATGCGCAGCACATGCATAACTGTGATTTGGTAAACTTGGAGGATATGCTTCAAAACGGTACGGTTATTAGTGAAACGCTTATTGAAAAACCGCATAGCTTTTCGACGGCGTGTAATATTGCTACTCAGATTATTGCGCAGGTCGCAAGTAGCCAATACGGCGGACAGAGCATCAGCCTCGCTCATTTGGCACCTTTTGTAAATATTTCCAGACAGAGCATCAAAAAAGATTTGCTCGCAGAATTTAAGACGCTTGGAGTAATTCCAAACGCGGACAAGGTTGAAGAAGTTGTAGAGGAAAGACTAAAAAAAGAGATCAACAAGGGAGTTCAGACTATACAGTATCAAGTAGTAACGCTTATGACTACAAACGGGCAGGCGCCGTTCCTTACTGTATTTATGTATCTAAACGAAGCGAAGGATGAACAGGAAAAGCATGACCTTGCACTTATTATAGAAGAAATGCTTAGACAGAGATACAAGGGTGTCAAAAATGAAGCCGGAGCTTGGGTAACACCTGCGTTTCCAAAGCTGATTTATGTTTTGGAGGAGGATAACGTCGAGGAAGGGACACCTTATTTCTATCTAACGGAGCTTGCTGCTAAATGTACGGCAAAGAGAATGGTTCCTGATTATATTTCCGAAAAGAAGATGAAGGAATTGAAAGAGGGAAATTGTTTCCCTGTAATGGGTTGCAGAAGTGCTTTAAATCCTTGGCAGGACGAAAACGGCAATTACCGGTTCTACGGAAGATTTAACCAAGGCGTGGTTACATTGAACTTGGTGGATATAGCGTTGTCATCGGGCGGTGATCACGACAAATTCTGGCAGGTATTCGAGGACAGACTTGACCTTTGCTACAGGGCACTTATGTGCAGGCACAACCGCCTAAAGGGAACTCTTTCGGACAGCGCGCCGATTTTGTGGCAATACGGTGCATTAGCCAGACTCAAGAAAGGTGAAGTTATAGACAAACTGCTATATGGCGGATATTCTACGATTTCTCTTGGATATGCAGGCCTTTATGAATGTGTAAAGTATATGACGGGATTATCTCACACGGCGCCGGAAGCTACCGCGTTTGCAATTAAAGTAATGCAGAAGCTCGATGATGCTTGTGCGGATTGGAAAAACAAAACAAACATTGCGTTTAGCGTATATGGAACGCCTATCGAAAGTACGACATACAAATTTGCAAAGTGTTTGCAAAAGCGTTTCGGTGTAATAGAAGGAGTTACGGACAAAGGCTACATTACAAACAGCTATCATGTGCATGTTACAGAAAAAATCGACGCATTCTCTAAACTTAAGTTTGAATCGCAGTTCCAAGCATTATCTTTGGGCGGCGCAATCAGCTATGTTGAGGTACCTGATATGCAAAACAATATAAAAGCGGTTTTGCAGATTATGAGATTCATCTACGACAATATAATGTATGCGGAGTTAAATACGAAAAGCGATTATTGTCAGGAATGTAGTTACGATGGCGAGATTATGATAGTTACTGATGATGACGGTAAACTTGTTTGGGAATGCCCGCATTGCGGAAACAGAAACCAAGATACTATGAATGTAGCAAGAAGAACTTGCGGATACATCGGTACGCAGTATTGGAATCAGGGCAGAACTACTGAAATCAAAGATAGGGTAATGCATTTGTAAGGAAATCAAGATGTACTATGGAGAAATAAAAAAATACGATATCGCCAATGGAGAAGGCGTAAGGGTAAGTTTGTTTGTTTCCGGATGTACGCATCATTGCAAGGGTTGTTTTAATCCTGAAACATGGAGTTTCAATTATGGTAAGCAATTTGACGAAGACGCGGAGCAGCAGATATTTGAACAGCTTGATGAATCGTTCATAGACGGACTCACATTGCTTGGAGGAGAACCTATGGAGCCCGAAAATCAAGAGGCTCTCCTACCGTTTCTTCGAAAGGTTTCGAGCCGTTATCCGAACAAAAATATTTGGTGTTATACGGGTTATACACTGGATGTGGATTTGGTTTCGGGTGGCAGGGCTTTCACGGAGGATACTGAGGAAATCTTAAGCTATATAGATGTTTTGGTGGATGGCGAATTTATCGAGGAGCTGAAAGATATACGACTTGTATTTAGGGGATCATCAAATCAGAGGATTATAAAGTTGAAAGAAAATCGGGCAAATTGAAAATTTGAATAAAGAAAAAAAGCAGTAAGAGAAATCGCTTTACTGCTTTTTTTATATGAAAAATATGGTAAAATATATAGGATGATTTTATAAGGAGAAATTCTATGCGAATAGTACACACATCAGATTGGCACCTTGGGAAATCGCTTGCAGGGCATAGCAGATTGGCGGAGCAAAAAAAATTTTTGAGTTTTTTTATAGATAAGTGCAATGATTTAAAACCGGACTTAATTTTGGTTGCGGGGGATATATATGACAATGTCAACCCGTCTGCGCAGGCGGAAGAATTACTGTACGGTGCGCTCAAGAAACTTGCCAGAAATGGCGAGTGCATCGTACTTTTGATTGCAGGCAATCACGACAATCCCGAAAGGTTGACGGCGGCAAGTGCGCTTGCCAAGGAACATGGTATAGTAATTGTCGGTACTTTGAAAACTCAAATTGCGACGGGTAGATATGGTAAGCACGAAATTGTAAGTGCAGCGGACGGGATAATCGAAATTTCAATAGGCGAAGAAAAAGCCGTGATTGCAGCATTACCTTATCCGAGTGAAAAAAGACTTGCGGAGAATTTTTACGATAACAACCAAAGTGTGGAAGAAAAAGGGAAAACATATGCTGAAAAAATTGGGGAAATATTTGCTGAGCTTGAAAAACATTATCGAAAAGAAACGGTGAATATTGCGATTGCACATATCTTTGCTATGAAAGGATACGAAGGCAGTTCGGAGAGAGCAGGCAGCTTGGGCGACAGTTTTCTTGTAGACAGAAAATATTTACCGAATACGGCGGACTATATTGCGCTTGGACATATTCACAAACCTATGAGTTTGGATAAAGAGGGAAAAATTAGATATAGCGGTTCGCCAATACATTACAGTATAGATGAAACGAGTTACGAGAAAAAGTTTTTTGTAATAGATGCTTCGGTAGGAGAAAAAGCTGTAATAAGCGAAGAGAAAATCCCTGTTTTCAAACCGATACGCCGATGGGATTGTAAATCCATAGAAGATGCGGTAGAACTTTGCCGTCAAAATAGCGATGAGGATAGTTTTGTTTATATAAATGTGGAAACGGACAGGTACATAAGTGATGCCGAAATAAAGGAAATGAAATCACTCAAGGCGGACATTATAGATATAATTCCAAATATAAAAGAGGCACATGGAGAACTTGAACAGATAAAAATAAGCGAGCTTTCTTTTACACAGCAATTCGTGGAATTTTACAGATTCAAGAAAAGCGGACTTGAGCCGAGCGAAGAAATTATCGAACTTTTCAATGAAATTACAACGGCGGCAGAAAGTGCGGACGAGGAGGATGTAAGTGAAACCGATTAAAATTAACATTGCAGGGTTTAATTCCTTTAGAGAAAATGTAACAATAAATTTCGAAGAACTTGCAAGACGGGGAATATTCGGAATCTTCGGAAAAACAGGAAGCGGTAAGTCTACAATCCTCGATGCTATTACTTTTGCACTTTATGGTGTAATATCGAGATACGGTTCTAAGTATGGAAACTGCGTAAATGAAAACGAGCAGGAAGCAAAGGTTGAATTGGAGTTTGTATTAAACGATACGAGCGAACATCGTTATGTGGTGCGTAGAAGTATCAAGCGTAAAAGTAGCGGTGATTACAATTCGCCTTATGCGATACTGATTGATAAAAGTGCGGGGAATTTGCCTATTGCAGAAAGGACCGGAGAAGTAAATCAAAAAATTGAGGAGCTTTTGGGGCTGAATTACGAGGAGTTTGTAAAGACGGTAGTGTTGCCGCAGGGGAGTTTCAAAGATTTTTTGGTTATGGGAGGCAAGGAAAGACGGGAAATTTTGGCGCGTATTTTCGAATTGGAAAAATACGGAGATAAATTGCAAAAGGCCACTTCTAAACGAAAAGAAGATACGCAGAAAGCAAAGGAACGCATAGATGCCACGATTTTAACGCTAGGAGATGTAAGCGACGAAAAACTCAAAAACGGAAAGGTTGAGCTTAAACTTGCAAAAGAATTTTTAAGTGAGATGTACGATGAGAGCAAGCGTGCGGAAATTGCGGCAAATGAAGCTATAAAAGTACTCGAAAGTCGCAAAAAACTTGCGAGTTTAGAATATCAACTGGCGCAGCTTGAAGAAGATGCAGATAGGATTGAGAGGCTTAGGGAGGCTCAAAATAAATCTGAAAAAGCTGAAAAAATTATGCCGATGATAGGTGTGCTGAACGACATAGAAAGAAAAGCGGCGCAGGTATGTAAAGAAGCGAAAAGCGTGGAATTGACTTTAAATGAAGAGGAGAGGAGCGCAGAAAAATGGGTGCGGGAATATCAACGGGCAAAAGAAAAGTATGAACAAAATTATGCAAGAGGAATAGAGAAAAAAAGCAGATTGGAACTGGCAGAAAGGGAGTTTGACGAATATACACAAAATGCGGCACTGCTTGAGGAATCAGAGAAGAAAAGCAAAGAACTGCAAAAAATCAGAAAGCAAAAAGAAAATGAAATAAATTCAAAAGAATTTCAAAAGACGGAAATATCCAAAGAATTGGAAGAACTTGAGCGAGAGATTGAAGAAGTGCGCGAGCTGCTTTTGCAGGAGGCAAGTACGAAAGAGGCGTTTGGAAATTATAAAAGTGCGGAAAAACTGGCTGCCGATATAGCATATTTGCAAAAGGAAATTATGGAAGGCGAAGGGGAGCTGGCGGACAGAAAGCAGCAGGAATCTGAAATTGCAGCGGCGTTGCAAGAGGCAAAGCGCGGAGAAATAGGTTACTATATAGAAAAAATCAGAAATGAGCTGCACGAAGGAGATGTTTGTCCTATTTGCAATTCTAAAATAGGAAATGAAATTCATAGTATTGAAAATGAATATAGCAAAATTTTAAAGTCTGACGGCAGTGCTGAGCGTTTGCAAACGGAACTTGGCGAGGTGCAGACGGCTTTAGCGAGGAAAGAAGCGCTGCTTGGGAAAGCGAAGGATGAGCTAAAGGACAAAGAGGCGGAGTTTATCGATATAAAGGAAGTAATTGAGCGGCATTATTCAAACTTTACTTTGGAGGAACTTACAGCAAAATTGAAAGCGATAGAGGAAGCTAAAAACGGAAATTCGCTACTTGAGGGAAGATTGCGTGAATTCAAAGCATCTGTTGATTCCATCAATGCAGCAATCCAAAAATTGAATTTGGAAATTGCTGAGGAACAGAGAAAAGAGAGTGTCTTGTCAGCGGAACTGGAGGTAAAACAAAAAATACAGGAAGAGTTGCACGCATCTATATGTGAGGTTGTAGGAGAATTTGCCAATCCCAATGTGCTGAAACAAACGGTTGAGATTGCATTGAAAGGGCTACAGGCGGATTTGGACAGTACAACTGAGAAGAAAGAAAAAGGTGAGAAGAACTTAAGCGAATTGAGGATAAAGTTGAGCTCAATTCAGTCGCAGTACGATACTTTGCTGGAAGAAAAGCAGAAGCGATTTATGCAAATCACGGAGCAATTAAGTGAATACTATGATTTTGAGATTGTAGGAAAAACTCAAGAAGAAGCACATCAAGCCGTACGAAGCAAGTTATGCGAGGTTGAGTCCGAGTATCTGGAAACGGTTAAATTTGAAGAAAACAGGAAAATTCTTGAAAAATACTCGCAGGAACTTGCAGCTGTGAAGGGGAAAATAGAGGAACTTAAGAGTGATGCGGGCGGCGAGGATAGAAGCGGCGAGGAACTTGAATTTCTGATACGAGCTAGTGAAGATATTAAGGAAAGGATTGTTGAGCAAGAAAAGAAAATTGCACTGCAAGCGAAAGCTATAGAAGAAATTACGGATAAACTCGAATTTAAAAAAGCGGAGGAAGCTAAGTTAGCATTGATAGACAAGCGGCTCTCGCTTTTGACGGAGCTCCAAAAACTGTTTAGCGGTGGAAAATTCGCAGAATATATAGCGTTTGAGCAGTTAAAGTACATCACTAAGGCTGCAAGTGCAACGCTGTTAAAAATTACAGCGGGAAAATATGAATTGGTAGTTGACGATGAAGGCGTATTCAAAATTAGGGATTTTAAGAATGGTGGAATTATTAGAGATGTAAAGAGTATGTCGGGAGGAGAAACATTTGTCGTTTCGCTTTCTTTGGCACTTGCACTTTCGGCGCAGCTTCAGCTTAAGGGCAGAGCGCCGATAGAGTTGTTCTTCCTTGACGAGGGGTTCGGGACTTTGGATGAGGAGCTACTCGATACCGTAATGGATTCACTTGAGCGTTTGGCGAATGACAGATTCAAGATAGGTATAGTTTCGCATGTTGAACAGTTAAAACAACGTATGCCCGTTAAGCTGATTGTTATCCCTGCTGAAATCGGTAAGGGCGGAAGCAAAGTGATTATGGAATAATGTATAAAATAAAAACAAAATAATTTCAAAAAAGTGATTGACAAGTAGGCAAGAGTTTGTTAATATAATATAGCTGTCGCAC
>JABZIP010000009.1 GCA_015258265.1 Clostridiales bacterium
TGGTGGCATTCGTAGGTGGAGAATTGATACCGAAAGCCGATCAGGGAAATGTAACGATTTCGGCGGAGTTCCCATACGGAACATCGCTTGAGCAAAAGGAAAAGGTTCTTATCGATATATCAAAAAGGCTTGAGCATCACAAAGAAATAGTAGCGCAAACGATAAATATAGGTCAAGTAGGATTTTACGGGCAAGAAACGGCAGAAATAAAAATAAAGTTAAACGATAAAAAAGACAGAAAAATGTCAGCTGAAGAATTTGCCGGAAATATACAAAACGAAATTTCGAATATAGCGGGAGCTAAATTTACGGCGAAATCGGATGATATGATGTCTAATATGATGGGAAATTCAAGCGATTTGGAATTAAATATATCCGGAAAAGATTTAAACCAATTGGAAGAAATATCCAAAGAAGTAGAGGAGTATGTAAAAAAAATCCCGCATGTCGAAAGTGTCGAATCGAATTTGGAAGCAGGAGAACCTGAAATTTTAGTAAAGCTGAAGCGAGAAAGCGCATCTTATTACGGAATTACCACCTTGGCACTTTCTGAAGCGTTATCAAAATCACTTAGTGGAAGCATACCCACAAATTTGAAAATAGATGCAGATGAAATAGCAGTTAATCTTTCTCTTACGGACGAATATGCCAATTCAATAGAAAACATGAAGCAGATTCTTGTTAGAGGGAAAAATGGAGAAGCTGTACCTGTTGGGGATGTTGCAGAACTTCTCTTTGATAATTCTCCGCAGAGCATAAATCGAATAAATCAAGAGGAATGTATTACGCTGAATGTGAACTTAAAAGGGGATACTCTTGGAAAATCTACAAAAAAGATTTTAGCGTATATGAATGATTTTGAATATCCGCAGGGATATAGATTTAGGCTGGACGGTGCGCAGGAGGAAATGCAAAAAGCGTTCAAATCGCTTGCTTTGGCGCTTGTAGTTGCAGTTGCTCTCGTATATTTGATACTTGCTGCGCAATTCGAATCTGTCGTTTTGCCGCTCATAGTAATGATGTCCATACCTTTTGCGATGTCAGGTGCATTTTTGGCAATGTTCATCACTAATACAAAATTGTCTATGGTTTCGTTTTTGGGGCTTATAATGCTTGCAGGAATAGTAGTGAATAATGCGATTTTGCTGGTAGAATTTATAAAACAAAATGAGAACGAAATGGAAAGAGAAATTGCGCTTATTGAAGCGGGAAAGTTAAGATTGCGTCCGATACTTATGAGTTCCGGAACAACTGTCATAGGAATGATTCCTCTTGCACTCGGGCTCGGAAACGGCGGAGAATCACTTGCTCCGCTTGGCGTTTCGATAATAGGGGGACTTACAGCATCGACATTGGTAACGCTCGTACTTATACCTATACTTTACGAAATTTTTGATAAAGGTAGACAAAATAGGCTCAAAAAACAAAAAGAGCACGATGAATTCGTGCATAATCTTGAAATGAAATGGGAGGCTGAGGGGTAATGATTACCCCTTGCCACAACATTTTTTGTATTTTTTACCGCTTCCGCAAGGACATGGATCGTTCCTTTTTGGAGTTTGTTCTTTGATATATGTTTTTGATTTTTTATATTCTTTTTCTATTTCGGACATTTTATCCGCAGTCAGTTTGTTTTCCCAAGCGGAAATTTGGAATAAATGAGGGGCATTTGCCTTGTGCATATTGAAATACAGCTTTTCATAATCTACCGAAAGGGAGATGTCGCTATCTTCATTGATGTTTTCGGTTTCAAGCGGAGAATTCAGGCTTTCGGTAATACCGTCGAGAAAAGCCATCATGAAAACAGGCTCGATTTCGTATTTCTTTGCAAGATCTGCAAATTTACCTTCGAAAGCCTTTTCATCCTGCTCAAGCAGCACTTTATATAGCTCTTGTTCGGCACCTGCATATTTTTCCCAAAAATCATCAAAGCTGTCTTCCGTTTGATGAGTAAGTAAGTCTTGCCATTCTTCGTATAAAGTCATATGTTTTTATCCTTTCTAATATTATCTAATGTGTTTTGCTATAGCCAAAATATCTCCGCAAACAGCGCTGCCTGTAGGTAAAGCTCCTGCGCCTTTTCCGCTAAGCATCACTTCGCCGACAGCGTTTCCGTTTAAGAAAATTGCGTTAAACTCATTTGATATGCCGGTGAGAGGGTGCGAATTTGGAAGTGCGGTAGGCTTTACACAATATTCAAGTTTACCGTTTTTAATTTCTGCGCATGCTATCAATTTGATAGTTTGGTTGTTTGCTTCGGCAGCTTTGATATCGTCGATGCCGACTTTGCTGATACCGGTAGTTGGAATATCGGTAGGCTTGATGTATTTGCCAAACATAAGTTTGATAAGTATGGAAAGTTTGTTTGCAGCGTCTATACCCTCCACATCGGCTGTAGGATCTGCTTCTGCAAAACCGAGTTCTTGCGCTGATTTTAGAGCAGTTTCATAGGAAAGACCTTCTTGGGACATTTTAGTAAGAATGTAGTTTGTAGTCCCGTTTAAAATACCTTCAACTTTGGTAAATTCGTTTGCCGCAAGAGGGTTTCTAATAGCAGTGAGAACAGGAATTCCACCACAGACACTCGCTTCGAAAAGCAGCCTGCAACGATTCTCTTTCGCAAGATTTAAAAGCTCGTCGAGATTTGCAGCGAGAGCTGCTTTGTTTGCAGATACAACGTGCTTACCGTTTTGCAATGCACATTTGATATATGATGCAGCAGGTTCGATTCCGCCAAGAGCTTCTATTACTATATCTACATCGGGGGATGTGCAAACCTCATTAAAGTCTGTGGTCAATACAGATTGATCTATATCTGCTAATTTTGGATTGTTTATGTTTCTAACTAAGATTTTAGCGGTTTCGAAAGAAAGGTTTGATTCAGCAGCTATTTTTTCTGCATTCATTTTCAAGATGTCATATGCACCCCTCCCAACTGTACCAAAACCAAGGAAACCGAGTTTTACCGTTTTCATATCAATTCTCCTTTTATTTATATTTTTATTTGTATATAAAGTGTGGTTAGTCGATTATAGCATAAATATGTAAATATGACAAATTGATTTTTGAATAAAGAACCTGTTTGCTCTTGAATTTAATTTGTTAAAATGTTATGATAGTGTGAGATTTTGAATTAAAGAGGGATAAAAGGAGAATATAACATGGCAGAAGTGGTTTTGCTGACAAAAGAAGGTCTGGAAAAGATAAAAGCGGAATATGAAGAATTAGTTTCTGTACGCAGGGCAGAAGTTTCCGAAAGACTGAAAGAAGCTATTTCTTACGGGGACTTGTCGGAAAATGCGGAATACGATGCGGCAAAAAACGAACAGGCGGAGCTGGAAGAACGTATACATAAACTAGAAACTATGATTAGAACGGCAAAAGTTATAGATGAAAGCGAAATGTCTGAAGATCATGTAAATGTCGGAATTACTACAAAGGTGAGAATACAAGAAACAGGTCTTGTTGCAAATTACACCATAGTAGGATCTACTGAATCGGATCCGTTTGCAGGAAAGATTTCAAACGAATCACCTGTAGGTATGGCACTGATCGGTCAAGCTGTAGGAAATGTAGTTGAAATACAGGTTCCTGACGGCACATTACACTACGAAATACTTGAAATAAGCAAATAACATATGGAGATAAAAAGATGAGTGAGATTTTGAATGAAAACTTAGAAGCGCAGACGGAAGAATTAAGCGAAGAAAAGCTGTCCGAACAAAGAATTATAAGGCGCGAGAAACTGAAAAAACTGCAAGAAACGGGTAGAAATCCGTTCTTACATGAGCGTTGGGATGTTGATGCGTACAGCATGGATATAAAGGATAATTTCGATGAAATGGAGGGAAAAAAAGTTTCGTGCGCCGGTAGAATTATGGCTAACAGGCACATGGGAAAGGCTTCGTTTATCGATATACAAGATGCAAAAGGCAGAATTCAGGTTTATATCAGAAAAGACGCTATCGGAGAGGAAGAATATGACATTTTCACCACTTACGATATAGGAGATATAGTCGGTCTTACAGGAGAAGTATTCAAAACAAGACACGGTGAGATTTCAATTAAAGCTGAAAGTCTAGTGCTTCTTTCAAAATCGTTACAGGTTTTACCTAACAAATTCCAAGGATTGAAGGATCAGGATCAACGATATAGACAAAGGTATGTGGATTTGATAGTAAATCCGCTTGTGCGCGAAACATTCTTTAAGAGATCTCAGATTATACATAAAATTAGAGAAGTACTGGAAAATCAATACGGATATTTGGAAGTTGACACTCCTATTCTGACCACTATTGCAGGCGGAGCAAATGCCAGACCGTTTGATACACATCACAATACACTGGATTTGGACATGAAACTTCGAATTTCAAACGAACTGTTCTTAAAGCGTCTAATCGTCGGCGGCTTGGATAGGGTTTACGAAATGGGCAAGATGTTTAGAAACGAGGGAATGGATAGAAACCACAATCCTGAGTTCACCTCTATGGAATGCTATATGGCATATGCCGATATGGAGAAAGTAATGGAGGTTACCGAGCAGGTTGTGTCGCAGGCGGCACTTGCAGCAACTGGCAGCATGGTGATTACCTATCAGGGAAAGACTTTCGACCTTACGCCACCGTGGAGAAGACTGGATATGACAGATGCGGTGAAAGAAATCACCGGAGTTGATTTCCACAAAATGAATGACGATGAAGAATGTCGAGCTGCTGTACTTGCGTATATTAAAGAAAATCCAAGCGCTCTTACAGAAAAAGAAGTGAAGGAGTATACAAGAGGAAAGCTGATTGCCGAGATGTTTGAAGAATATTGCGAAGATGTACCCGGATATTTGGACGGACCTGTGTTCGTGTGCGGACATCCTGTGGAAATTTCACCGCTTGCAAAGAGGGATTCGAAAGATCCTAGAATTACAAGACGATTCGAGGCATATGTGAACGGATGGGAAATTGCAAACGCATTTTCGGAGCTTAACGATCCTATCGACCAGTTTGAGAGATTTGCGGCGCAGCAGGCACAACTTGATTCCGGAGAGGACGACGAAGCGCATCCAATGGATATGGACTTCGTAAACGCACTCGAAGTGGGGCTTCCACCGACAGGCGGACTCGGCATAGGTATAGATAGAGTAATAATGCTGATTACCGATGCGCCAAGCATAAGAGATATAATTCTATTCCCTACGATGAAACCGATTGAAAAATAAGAGGGGAAAAGAGGGAAAATTAGGAAAATTAAACAATTTATTGAAGGCGATAGAGATTACTGTCGCATTTTTGTAATTTATAGGGAGCAGAAAAAAATATTTCCGACGCTTAAAGTTGTTGCATATAGCGCATAAATGGGGTATAATACACTAGTGTTTCTTAATGTCGTTTTTAGCCACATACTGAATTTGGCGGGAACGGAAAAATGTTTACTCTTGAATTTTTATTAGCAGCAGCCTAAGATTAAGAAATTTTCGGTATATTTATAAAAGATTAAGAAAGGAAATGCTGGATATGAAGAAACTGGGTTTTAGAAGTATTAAAAGTAAGATTTTATTTGGCGGTTTTGCAATTATAACTTTAATATGTGTAACAATTCTGTCAATCAGTTCGATGTTATCGTATAACGCTTTTAGAGAACAAGTAGAAGAGGATATGCAGGTTATATCAAAACAGGTTTCGGAAAAACTTATTGCGGATATTGAAACAACCGAGACTGAAATAGAGGACCTGGCTACAAATCCTATGCTTTCCGATGGCAGGTATACGGATGAAGAAGTTGCTAGTTTTTTTGAGCAAAGAGCGCAAGATACAGGATTCAAATTGTTCTTTACTGTAGCTGAAACAGGTAAAGGGATTAACCTTACTCACGAAGCGGAAACTTTTGATGTGTCGAATACGGAGTATTTTAAGCGTTCAATTAAGGGCGAAACGTATACCAGTGCTATAATCGACGATGTAGTTACAGGTGAAAAAATTATGGTTATCTCAACACCATACTATGAGCGCGGCACAAATAAGTTGCTTGGCATTTTTGCAGGTATTAAAAGCACAGATTTCATTTCACAGATTTGCGCGGATTTCAAATGGGGGGAAACCGGAAGTATCGCAGTTTACGATGAAGATACGAATATTATAGGACATACAAATCCTGAAATAGTTGCCAGCGGACTGAACCTTGTCGAAAAAGCAAAAACCGATAAAGAGTATGTAGCTGTTGCAGACTTCTTCCAAAAAACCATTGCCAGCGGTAAAGATGCTGTAGGGACTTATGATTGGTTCGGAAAGAAAAGGCTCGGAGCGATATCAAATATCCCTGAGAGAGGATATGTTACACTTGTAGCAATAAATGAAGATGAAATGTTCGGGCATTTAACTGAATTGCAACGCAATTTGATGATGCTTGTATTAGGATTGACTTTGCTCGGTGTAGTGCTTATTTATTTCGCATTTGCAAGACCTATATCAAATGCATTTAAGAATTTAAAAACAGATTTGCTCAATATAGCCAATTATGATTTGAGCAAAGACTCTGTGAAAGATTATTCAAAGAGAAGAGATGAGCTAGGCGATATTTACGATTCAACCAAAACATTGAAGAACAACATTGTTAATATTATTTCAAATATATCTGCTCATGCGCAGAGTACGGCAGCAACAGCAGAAGAGTTGTCGGCGACTACGCACTCAACAACTGAAACGGCAGGTGAGGTTGCAAATGCTGTAAGCAATATCGCAGACGGAGCTACAAGTCAAGCTGTAGATACGCAAAATGCTATTAAGAATGTAGAAATCGCAAACAACTTGTTAAGCCATACGGTAACTGTGCTAGAGGAATTGTATGAGGCAACTGAGTTTATAAATGAAAAGAAAGAAGAAGGAAGCAGAACTTTAGAGGAACTGGCATCTGCAACAAGCAAAGTGAGCGAGGCCTCCAAAGAAATTGCTGAAATAATAACGCAGACGGATAAAAGTGCGGAAAAAATATCAAGTGCAAGTGATATGATTCAGTCGATTTCGGATCAAACCAATTTGCTTGCTTTAAATGCTGCAATAGAGGCGGCAAGAGCCGGCGAAGCGGGCAAAGGCTTTGCGGTAGTTGCTGAAGAAATAAGAAATCTTGCTGAACAGACGGTAGGATTTACAGGAGATATAAAAGTTACAATTACCGATTTACAAGAAAAGACTAAAAAGGCTGTTGAAGCCATGGAGTTTACAGGCGAAGCGGTATCTGAGCAAGAACGAAAACTCGATGAAACAGGCAATAAGTTCAATCAAATATCCGATGCCTTGGGAAAGAGTCAGGAAATAGTAAATAATGTATCGCAAGAAGCTAAAGATATCGTTCGAAGTAATGAGGAGATAACTAAGGTAATTGAGAGTCTGTCTGCAATAGCGGAAGAGAATGCGGCTGCAACGGAGGAAGTGTCTGCATCTGTGGATGTTCAGGTACAATCTATACGAGGTATTTCGGAAGCAAGTGAGAATTTGGCAGAAATAGCGACAAATTTACAGGCGGAAGTTTCCAAGTTTATTATAAAATCGTGAGCGACATAATTTCAAAATAATGTTTTAGAAATCATGGTTTTGACTATATTCCGCAAAGTGTAACAAATATCTAATCAATTAAGAAAATTTCAAAAAATTTAATCAGTTAGCATTGACGAATTTGTGTATTTATGCTAAAATTAGGGTATAAATTTAATAAATTGAAGATATGCTAAAGGAAATAAGTTTGAGCGTTGCTTGATTAAAAGGGAATTCGGTTAGAATCCGAAACGATCCCGTCACTGTGATAGCCGGCTTCTTGCATTTGCCACTGAGTATTTACTTGGGAAGGCGCAAGGGGCGATAATGCTTAAGTCAGGATACCTGCTTATTTCTTCGTAGGCTTCTTGCGGAAGACAAGAAAAACCTGTACAAATGTAGTTTTGGTGTTGGTTTTCAAGTTGGACGCAATGTCCAACTTTTTTTATGCATAATATTTCAATTTTTATAGTAAAAAGAAAGGAATACTGAAATGAAAAAAATTTTATCATTTGCTTTGGTTCTCGCGATGGTTGCGGTTTTGTTTGCAGGCTGCGGCGGAAATAGCGGATCGGATAGCAATAGCGGAGAGAAGGTGCTGAATTTTGGCTGTCAGATGTACACTGACGGTGTTGTAAACAGCGTTATGGATGAAAACGCCGGTTGGAATGCTATGCGTTACGGAATTACAGAAGCGCTTTTCAAGTTCAACGACAAAATGGAAGTAGAGCCTTGGCTTGCCGATAGCTATACTGTAAACGACGAGCATACCGAGTGGGTAATCACTTTGAAAAAAGGTATCAAATTTTCAGATGGTGATTTGCTGACTCCTTCAAAGGTTAAAGCGACATTTGATTATCTGAAGAAGAACGGACCGTCGGGATCGGCAAAACCTGAGAAATATCTTGAGTTTGAGGCAAAGGTTACTGCAGATGACGATGCAAATACTATTACCATAGTAACATCAAAGCCGTATGCGAACTTGGCAGGACAGCTTGCACATCCTACTATGGCTATAATAGATGTAGAGCACACCAAGAATTTTGATAACGGTGTAATAGGAACAGGACCGTACATGATTGAAAAATTTGGGGGCGTCGGTGTCGGATATACAATGGTTAAAAATCCGAATTATAGAGAAGATGTTCCATATGACAAAGTAAACATCATGTTCATGGGAGATGCTTCTGCAAAGACAATGGCTCTTCAAAGCGGTCAGGTAGACCTCGTGGAAAATATTACCAATGTTTCGGACATCAAAGAATTCCAAAAAAACAAGGACTTTACAGTTGACATAGCATCAGGTGTTCGCTGCGGATTTTCATGGATGAATTTCAAAGGGGTACTTGCAAATAAGACGCTTAGACAAGCGATACTCATGGGTATTGACAATGATACAATTTGCAAGTCAAAGACAATTGGCGGATTGTATACTCCGGGATTTTCGGTATTGCCGTCAACGCTTAATTACGGTTACGACAAATTGAAAAATCCATATACCTACAATCCTGAAAAGGCTAAAAAATTACTCGATGATGCAGGAATAGTAGACACAAACGGGGATGGAATTAGAGAAATAAACGGCAAGAACATTGAACTTAGATATGTATCTTATGAAAATAGATTGCTGAACGACTTTTCAAATGCACACATACAGTATCTAACAGAAATTGGAATCGGCTGCAAAGCGGATTACGGTTCATCTGACGATCAGTGGAGCAAGCTGGCTGCAGGAGAATACGATTTTAACAATAACAACTGGACTACTGTAGGAACAGGAGATCCGTTTGCATATATGGCAAACTGGGCTACGGACAGTACATATTGCAGTTATTCAAATCCCGAATACGACAAGCTCTTCAATGAGTTAAAAGGTGAAATGAATGCAGATAAGCGTGCAAAATTGATATTCAAAATGCAGCAGATACTCGTAGATGATGCAGTGGCTATCATAGACGGATATTATAACTCTTCGATGATTTATTCAAAGAAAGTTGGACAGGCACATATTCATACGGCGGATTATTATTGGTTGACTACGGAAATAAAGCCTGCAAGCTAGAAATGTTAAAGCTCCTGTCATTTAGAGTACGATGACGGGAGCTTTTTGTATAATTTAATTGAAAGGTAGTGGACAAATTTGAATAAGAAACAGATTTTAATTCGTCTTTTCCAAATTGCTATAGTGCTGATAGGAATCAGCTTTATAACATTTATTTTGACATATCTCTCGCCCGGAGATCCTGTGCGCAATATGTATACGGCAACCGGCGTTATGCCTACAGAGGAGATGGTAGAGCAAACGAGGCAGGAACTTGGTTTGAATGATCCATTTGCGATTCAATATTTTCGCTGGCTTTCAAATTGTTTTCATGGAAATTTCGGAAAATCATATTCGCTAAACAAGGATGTAATGGAATTGCTTGCTGCAAGAGTGTTGCCTACGCTTAAACTTGCAGGGTTTTCGCTTGTGATGATGCTTGCTATTTCAGTGCCTCTTGGTGTAGTATCGGCGTTGAAAAAGAACACAATTCCGGATTATATCATAAGGGGAATAACGTTTTTAGGCTGCTCTATGCCAAATTTTTGGGTAGGACTTTTACTCATGCTTTTGTTTTGTGTAAAACTGAGAATATTTCCGGTTATAAGCGCAACAGGAGATTTCAGAGGATTGTTTTTACCCGCGCTTACGCTTGCTATTGCAATGTCGGCAAAATATACAAGACAGGTTAGAACGGCGGTACTCGAAGAGCTTAGCCAAGATTATGTTATAGGAGCTGAAGCTCGGGGAATTAAGAGGAGCAAAATTATTTGGGGGAATGTGTTTCCGAATGCTTTACTTCCTCTCGTAACCATGCTTGGACTGTCAATTGGTAGTTTACTGGGGGGAACGGCAGTTGTAGAAGTAATTTTTTCGTATCCCGGACTTGGGAATTTAGCGGTTTCTGCTATCACATCAAGTGATTACAACTTAATTCAGGGGTATGTTCTGTGGATGTGTTTGATTTACATGACGATAAATCTGATTGTAGACGCATCGTATGTATACATAGATCCGCGTATGAGAATAAAGGAGTAGGTCTATGAAAATAGTAAAATTTTTAAACGCAAACAGGCAGTTTACTTTATTCTTATTTTTAGCCTGTCTTATAGTTTTAATGGCGATATTTGCACCTGTTGTTACGGGAGGAGTGGATCCGTTAAAGGGCAATATTTCCAATGCTCTTATGGAACCGTCAAAGGAACACATATTCGGTACCGACAAGATGGGGAGAGATATATTTGCCAGAGTAATATACGGAGCCAGAATTTCTCTTACATCAACATTCGGCGTTGTAGGCTTGATATTTTTGGTAGGTACGATAATGGGCGTATTGGCAGGATACTTTAGAGGCTTTGTGGATTCGGCAATAATGCGTATTGCAGATATGATGCTTGCATTTCCGGGGCTTGTTTTGGCACTTGCAGTGGCAGGAATCATGGGAGCCAGCATTCGTAATGCTATAATAGCAATAGTAATTGTAAACTGGACTAAATACGCAAGGCTTGCTCGCTCGCTTGTTTTGAAAATAAGGGATAGAGATTATGTATCGGCGGCTATAGTAACGGGTTCCAAAACGCCGTATATGCTTTTTAGATATATGCTTCCAAATGCTTTGCCTACATTGATAATCACAGCCGCAACTGATATAGGTGCGATGATGCTTGAGCTTGCTGCTCTTTCTTTTCTTGGATTTGGAGCAAAACCGCCTGCGCCGGAATGGGGATTTATGCTAAACGAGGGTAGAGCTGCGATGCAAACTGCGCCGTGGCTTATGATTTTCCCCGGACTTGCAATTTTTATAGTAGTTGTTGTATTTAATATGCTTGGAGATTCAATAAGAGATATTTTGGATCCGAGGGCTGAATAAGGAGCTGTACGATGTTAAAAGTAGATAATATAACAATTTCATATAAAGGCAATCCTGTGGTGAAAAATTTCAGTATGGATATGGAAAGAGGACGGATTATCAGTTTGGTAGGAGAGTCGGGAAGCGGAAAGACATCGGTAATTCGCGCGATTTTAGGACTTTTGCCTATAGGAGGGGAAGTGTCTTCGGGAGATATAATTTTTGACGGAGAATCTCTTCTTTCTTATTCGGAGGACAAGTGGAATCAAGCGCGCGGTACCAAACTTTCTATGATATTCCAAGACAGCGGTGCAATGATGAATCCCACCAGAAAGATAGAAAGTGTATTTACAGAGTATATTTTGACGCATGAGAAAATTTCGAAGCAAGAAGCGTGGCAAAAAGCGAAAACGATGCTTGAACGCATGAATTTACCAAGTGCGGATAATGTAATGAAATCTTATCCGTTTCAGCTTTCCGGAGGTATGCGTCAGCGCGTAGGTATTGCTATGAGCATGACGTATAGTCCTGAGCTTTTGCTTGCCGATGAACCGACATCTGCGCTTGATGTAACTACGCAGGCGCAAATAGTAAGGCAGATGATGGAACTTAGAGATGAGTATAATACGAGTATTATAATGGTAACTCACAATATGGGAGTAGCGACATATATGTCGGATTACATTATAGTAATGAAAGACGGAAATATAGTCGATGAAGGTGATAGAAATCATATACTGAAGGAATCTGAAAGCGAATATACTAAAACGCTCATAAAAGCGGTTCCGTCTATGGGAGGTGAGCGATATGTATGATATCGGTGAGGTAATACTGGAAACAAAAAACGTATCGAAGCATTTTCCTGCTTCGGGAGGTAGAACCCTTATTGCAAACAACGATATAAACCTCAAAATGTATAAGGGAAAAACGCTTGGACTTGTGGGAGAGTCGGGTTGCGGAAAAAGTACGCTTATGCGCATGCTCGTATCTTTGGATGAACCGACATCGGGACAGATTCTTCTCAAAGGCGAAGATATTTCAAAACTCAAAGGTGAAGAAAAAAGGCTTCGTCGGCAGTATATACAAATGGTATTCCAAGATCCGACATCATCATTCAATCCTAAAATGAAAATTAGGGATATAATTTGCGAACCTCTCATGAATTTCAACAGGATAAAACCGTCAGAAAAAGATGAGGCTTGTAAAAAACTGCTGAAAATGGTTGAATTGCCTGAAGAATTTGCAAACAGGTATCCGCACAATATGAGCGGGGGACAAAGGCAGAGAGTGGCTATAGCAAGGGCGCTTGCGCTTGAACCCGAAATAATCATAATGGACGAGGCAACCTCGGCGCTTGACGTTTCGGTGCAAAAGACTATTGTTGAGCTTATCGTAAAAATACAAAAAGAGAAGGGGATTACTATTGGATTTATATGCCACGATATGGCTTTGATACAGAGCTTTGCACATTATGTTGCGGTTATGTATTTGGGCAACGTGGTTGAACTTTTGCCTTCGGAAAATATTGCGGAGGAGTCGTTACATCCATATACAAGAGCGCTTGTTGCTTCGATATTCGACATAAATATGGATTTTTCCAAACCGATTGAGAACTTGGAAAATGAAGTACCCAGTCCTCTTGATGTTCCGAGCGGATGCCCGTTTCAGAGCAGATGCAGTAAGTGCATGGATATTTGTTTAAAAGAAGCGCCTAAACTTAAGGAAGTGAACGCAGGACACAGCGTGGCATGTCATTTGTACGATTAAATTTAATAATATAATGTAAATAGCCCGAGTAATCTGAACAAGAAATCTGCTTCGGGCTTATTTTGAAGGATAAAAAATGTACGAAATTGAAGATTCGAAAACGGCTTATAAAAAATATCTGGAAGTGGCATTTCCTGCTGCAATGCAGGGGCTTCTTTTGGATCTTATGCTGGCAATAGATCTTGCAATGGTAGGAGGACTGGGTGCAGATGCACTTGCTTCTGTCGGAATCATGAGTCAGCCGAGGATGGTTTTGCTGGTACTTGTACGTTCACTATCCGTAGCTGTTACGGCTATGGTTGCACGCAGAAAAGGCGAGGGAAGAATTTCCGAGATGAACGGAATACTTAAGCAAGCGATAGCGTTGACATTTTCGATATATATTCCAATGCTTATTGCCGCATTTTGCTTTTTGCCTGAAATAATATCGTTTGCAGGCGGTAAAGGTGAATTGATAATCGAAGGGGCGGTGTACGGAAAATACATAGTTGTAGGGCTGTTTTTTGCGGCTTTTACACAAATTGTAAGCGCTGCATTGATAGGCATAGGCTATACAAGGGTTGTTTTTAAAGCAAATGCGGTAGGTAATGTGGTAAATACTATATTCAATATCCTGCTTATACATGGAATTTGGCTATTTCCGAGGATGGAAATAGCAGGGGCGGGACTAGCCACATTGATTGGAAATATTATTACAGCGGCGATAATATTTGTTGTAATCCTAAATAAAAATCACGAGCTTAATATTGTAGACGGCTCCTCGTGGAAATTTTCGAAAACTAATGCGCGTACTTTTTTGAAGATCGGTTTGCCGGCACTTGGTGAGCAGTCCTTTGAAAGGTTCGGTATGTTCACATACACCAAAATGGTTGCGGGGCTTGGAGTACTTCAACTTGCTACACATCAGGTTTGTATGAATTTGACAGATATTTTTTATTCGTTTTCTATGGGACTTGGCTATGCAAGTGCAGCACACACGGGGCAATGGCTTGGAAAAGGTCGTGAGGATGCAGCAAAGGAGTATGGTAAAATCGGGCTTAAGGTTGGAGTTTTGATAGCGGTAGTCTTTTGCGCAATATGTATAATCGGCAGACATATATTGATTGATATTTATACGGATGATACGGAGGTCATAAAGCTGGGCTCGAATATAATTATCATCCTTGCAATTGCATCTTTTCCGCAAGCAATTCAACTTGTGTGTTCGGGGGTATTGAAAGGGGCGGGCGACAGTTTCTATGTGATGATTTATTCGCTTTTTGTTATTGCGATATTCCGTCCGATTTTGACTTATGTATTGTGTTTTAAATTTAATATGGGATTATATGGCGCTTGGATAGCGGTGATGACTGACCAAAGTTTGAGAATGTTGTTTGCGTATACGCGATTTATGAGCGGAAAGTGGATGCACATAAAAATATAATTGCAAAAGATAAAAAAAACAGCCATATGTGAGGCTTGGTTGCTCAGGCTTTACATTGGCTTTTTTATGTGGTAGAATAAAAAACAAAACTTTTAAAGATTCGGGAGGGGAAAATGCAAAAATACGAATATTTGAGCAAAGAAGATCCGCAAGTATTTGACATAATGCAAAAGGAGCTGGAAAGACAAAAAGGAAATTTGGAGCTTATAGCATCTGAAAATATAGTAAGTGATGCGGTTATGGAAGCCATGGGTACTTGCTTTACAAACAAATATGCGGAGGGATATCCTGCAAAACGCTATTATGGCGGATGTGAGCATATTGACGAATTGGAAAATCTGGCTATTGAAAGAGCCAAGAAGCTCTTCGGTGCAGAGCATGCAAATGTACAGCCTCACTCAGGCTCACAAGCAAATATGGGCGTGTATTTTGCAATGTTGAATTTCGGAGATACAGTACTGGGCATGGATTTATCGCAAGGCGGACATTTGACACATGGATCTCCTGTAAATATTTCCGGAACTTATTTTAAATTTTTTGATTACGGTGTAGACGATGCAACCGAGCAGATTGATTACGAGGTGTTTCGTCAAAGAGCGCTTGAGGTAAAACCTAAGATGATAGTAGCAGGTGCAAGCGCGTATGCAAGAAAGATAGATTTCGCAAAAATGGCGGAGGTTGCAAAAGAGGTCGGAGCATATTTTATGGTTGATATGGCTCATATTGCAGGACTTGTTGCGGCGGGACTTCACCAAAATCCTTGCGAATATGCGGATTTTGTAACAACGACGACTCACAAAACTTTAAGAGGACCAAGAGGGGGTCTGATTCTTTGTAAAGCCGAGTATGCTGCAAAGATAGATAAGGCTATCTTCCCCGGAATTCAAGGCGGACCTCTTGAACATATAATCGCTTCAAAAGCGGTATGCTTCGGAGAGGCATTGAAAGACGATTTCAAGGAATACCAAAAGCAAATTTTGGCAAATGCGAAAGCACTCGCAAAAGGCTTGCAGGAAAGAGGCTTTAAATTGGTTTCCGGCGGTACCGACAATCACCTTATGCTTATCAGCTTGATAGGAAGCGATATGACAGGGAAGGAAGCTGAAACCAAATTGGATTTGGCAAGAATTACAGTAAATAAGAATTCTATACCTAACGATCCGCAGAGTTTCTTCAAAACATCCGGACTTCGCATAGGAACACCTGCCGTTACAACAAGAGGAATGAAGGAAGCGGAAATGGAGCTTATAGCGGAAGCTATACATTTGGTGTTACACGAAGATAAGATAGAAGAAGCAAAGAAAATCGTAAAAGAGTTGACTGACAAGTTTCCAATTTACGAATAACATTTAAAGAATTTTACGAATTTAAAATAGGCACTCGCGCAGGGTGCTTATTTTGTTTTTAAAGCACCAAAAATATCAAATAAATTTATTTGCAAAAACAAATTTATGATAAAAATACTTGTAAAAATTCTTGGGCTGTGATAAAATAAACTATTGTGAATAGATTGAAGTTCCAATTTAAACGGAGGAATAAATGAATATAATTTTAGACGGCATGGGGGGAGATAACGCTCCTTTGGAGATAGTAAAGGGTGCGGTTGAGGCATCCGAGCTTATCAAGGAAAAGATTACAATTGTCGGAGATGAAAAGCTCATATTAGCGGAGCTTTCAAAATACAATTATGACGAAACGAAAATTTCGGTAGCGCATGCGGAAGATGTGATAGAAAATACAGATTCGCCTGTAAAAGCAATACGTACAAAAAAGAATTCGTCCATGGTAGTAGGCATGGAGATGCTTAGAAACGGTGAAGGAGATTTATTTATATCGGCGGGAAATAGCGGAGCATTGCTTGCAGGAAGTCTTTTTATAATAGGCAGGGTACAAGGCATTGATAGACCTGCACTTGCTATGATTTATCCTATAATGGGTGCGCAGCCTTCATTGCTTTTGGATGCAGGCGCAAATGCGGAATGTAAGCCTGAAAATCTTTTGGAATTTGCTACAATGGGAAGCATTTATTTAGAGAAGGTTTTGGGAAGGGAAAACCCGAGCATAGGGCTTGTAAATGTCGGTGCTGAGGAAACAAAAGGAACTACAGTTTGTAAGGCGGCATATGAATTGCTTGCAAAAAGTAAACTGAATTTCATAGGAAATGTAGAAGCAAGAGATATTCCTTTTGCCGCAAGCGATGTGCTGGTTTGCGACGGCTTTGTAGGTAATGTTGTTTTAAAACTTACGGAAGGTATGGCGCTGGCGCTGTTAACTCAGGTGAAGAAAAAATTCACCGAAGGACTTAAGGCTAAGGTTGGAGCGGCGTTACTATACGATAAGATGAAGGTGCTGAAAAACGAGTTCGATTACTCCGAATACGGGGGCGCGCCTATACTTGGGGTGAAAAAACCGATTGTAAAGATGCACGGTTCATCCAATGCAAATGCTGTAAAAAATTCAATTATTAAAGGCATATTCTTCGCAGAGAAGAATGTGGTTCAAACGATTGCGGATTCTGTACTTGAGCTGGAGGAAATAAGTATAAGTGAGTAATGAAAACCTCGAAAAAAATATAGGGTATAGCTTCAAATCCGATGAGCTTTTGGAAAACGCATTGATACATTCTTCGTACGCAGGTGAGGTGCTAACCGTTCAAAGTAACGAAAGGCTGGAATTTTTGGGCGATGCGGTTTTGGAAACTATTATAAGCGAAGAGTTGTATCTAAAATTTCCGGATTTGCCGGAGGGTAGGCTTTCTGTAATGAGAGCGTATATAGTTTGTGAGAAGAGTTTAGCGGAGCTTGCGACGCGCATTCAACTCGGAGAATATCTAAAGTTTGGGTTGGGTGAAAAAAAAGCCGGCGGGAAGCGGAAAAATTCTATATTGGCAGATGCGGTAGAGGCACTTATAGGTGCAATATTTTTGGATTCGGGCTACGAAACGGTTAAATCTGTAGTTCTTAAGCTGCTTGAATTTAAAATTAAAAAAGCATCGTGCGATGAGGTTTTTGAAGATTACAAATCGAGATTGCAAGTGCAGGTTCAAAAAAATGGAAATGCAACTATTGAGTATGTATTAGAGGGTTTCAGCGGGAAGCCTAATAGCAGAGAATTTCGTGTATCTTTGTTTGTTAACGGCAAGAAAATGGCAGAAGGCACAGGGCAAAAGAAAAAACAGGCAGAACAAGCGGCTGCGAAGTCCGCACTGGAAAGGATATTGTAAGATGTATTTCAAGCGTATAGATATTTGCGGCTTTAAGTCGTTTGCAGAACCGGTTTCTATAGATTTGAGCAAGGGCATAACTTGTATCGTAGGGCCGAATGGAAGCGGTAAAAGTAATGTATCGGATGCGATAAGATGGGTTCTTGGCGAGCAAAGTCCGAAAGTTTTGCGTGGAGGCAAGATGGAGGATGTTATCTTTTCGGGTACGGCAAAGCGTCGTTCCAAAGGAATGGCGGAAGTGGTGCTTGTTATTGACAACACCAGCAAGATATTACCGATAGATTACAGTGAAGTTGCCATTACAAGAAGAGCCTTTCGTTCGGGAGAGGGCGAGTATTATATAAATTCCAATCAGTGCAGGCTTAAGGATATAAGAGAGCTGATAATGGACACCGGAATAGGTGTTGACGGATATTCTTTGATAGGTCAAGGAAAAATTGCGGATATTGTAAGCAACAAGGTTGAAAGCAGAAGAGAAATATTTGAAGAAGCGGCAGGAATAGTAAAGTATAGAAGCAAGAAAGCCGAAGCAGAAAAAAAGCTGGAAAATACAGCTGTAAACCTAAGCCGTGTGAATGACATTATCGCAGAAATATCAGGCAGGATAGAGTCGCTCAAAAGTGAAAGCGACATTGCTAAGGAATATTTAAAGTTGAACGACGAATATAAGAAAGTCGAAGTAAATGTAATACTAAAGAATATTGAAGACATAGAGCTTAAAAATGAATACTTGAAAGACGATCTTGTCGATTTAAATGTAAAATTAGAAGAAATTACTGAAAGGCAAGCGACAATTAAAGAGGAGATTGCACAAGGGCAAGAAGAGCAGTTACAGCTTGAAGCGTTGCTGGAAGAGGCAAGGACAAAGAAAATACAGCTACTTGAAGAAATCAACAGCATGAACAGCGACGATATAGTTAGAAAAGAAAAGCTGAATTTATTTGAAGAGCAAGAAGCTAGGCTTAAGCAGGAAATGGTGCAATTACATGAAAAACTGCTTCAAAGCAATGCGAAGGTCGAGGAATTTGACGAGGAAATTAATTTAATCGAAGATGAAATCACAATCTGTCAAGATCAGATTGAAAAAAAGCAGGCGGAGCTTGAGAAGTTTGTATCGCACACTGAAACGCTTACACAAGCAATAGAAAACAAAAAAGAAAGGCTATTTGAGCTTCATTCAAATCTTGCGGAAACAAAAGCGGAAAGTACCGGATTGCAAAATTTGGTTGAAACGCTGGAAAAGAAAAAAAATCAGCTTGCTGAAGAAGAAAAAGAATACGAAGCGATAAAAAAAGATAAAGAGGAGCAGCTGCAAGAATTAAGAACAGCTATAGAGCAAAAATCGGAAGATAAGAAAGCTATTGAAAAAGAAGTTGAAAAGCAAAAAAACGAGGTAAACTCAATTGCGATTACTTTAAAGAAAATAGCAGATGAATTACAAAAAAACAAATACGATTTTGCCAATTTATCGGGAAGAAAGCGAACTATCGAGGAGCTTGAAAGCAATTACGACGGATATAGCTATGCGGTTAAATATGTTATGAAAAGGGACTTTGCGGGCGTACACGGAGTACTTGCAGATTTGATAAAAGTACCTCAGGGGTTTGAACTTGCGATAGAAACGGCACTCGGTGCGGCGCTCCAAAATATAGTTTGTAGTGATGAGCAGGTAGCCAGAAATATTATCGAAACCTTGAAGCGTGAAAAAGCGGGGCGATTGACATTCTTACCTTTGTCGTCAATGCGTGGAGAAGTTTCAGGAATTTCCTCCGAGATTTCATCTTCAAGCGGCTTCAAAGGAATAGCGTGCAACTGCATAGAATTTGACGAAAAGTATAAGGGAATTGTTCAATATTTGCTCGGAAAAGTGGTAATTGTAGACAATTTACAAAACGCGATAGCTATTACAAAAAAAGGGAGAGTAAATTTTAGAATAGTAACGCTCGAAGGAGATGTAATCAACACAGGCGGAGCTATTACAGGCGGAGCATACAAAAATAAAACCGCAAATATCTTTGAACGAAAAGCGGAAATAGCTGAACTATCGGACAAATTGGAATTACTGGAAGAAAAGAATAAAAAACTGCAAGAAGAAAATGACATAGCTTCGCAAAAGCAGACGGAAACGCTGTACAATTTGGAGGAGCTTGAAAAAAAATTAAAAGTAGTGCAACTCAAGCACTTTGAAATTCAAAATTTATTTAAACAAAAATCTGACGAATTACAAACCTTAAACGCGGCTGCGCAAAAAAGACAAACTGAGCTTAAGGCTATTTTCGAGGAGGAAAAGTCGACTAAAGGTGTATTCGAAGAACTTATTTTCAAAAATGAGGCGATATCCGAGCAAATTGAAGAATTAAAGCGTGAGCTTGAAAGTGATATGGCTGTTTTGCAAGAATCCAAAGGACCTGAGAAAGAAGGAGTTGAGAAACTTGCGGAAATGAAAGTGAAGTTTTCGGAGATTCAAAACAGAAAGAATACAAAAGAATTTCAGGCAGGTGAGATAAAAAAACAAATAAAACAATTTGAAGAAAGCATCGAAAGAGCGAAGAACGATTTACAGAAAGTAAAAAGCGATATAGAGGAGTTAAATTCTCAAAGTCAAGATTATAGAAAACTTCAGGAAAAGCAAAAAGAAAGAGAAGTACTCGAAGGATATATAAACGAGATAAGCGAAAAACGATCGCAACTGTTTGAATTAGGGAAAAACAAGACAAGAGCCGCCGATGAGCTTGCTGAGCAGAAAAACAGTAAATATGGACTTGAGATTAAACTGGCGAAAAGCGAATCCGCACTTGAAAATTTTAAAAATAAATTATGGGATGAGTTTGAAATTTCCTATATTCAAGCGTCGTCGTTCAGGTCGGAAGAAATCAATTTTGCCGATGCGCAGAAGCAGGCAAGGATTTTGAAATCTCAAATAAAAGAGCTTGGAAGTGTAAATATCGGAGCGATAAAAGAATACGAAGAAGTTGAAAGACGATACGAATTTCTCCAAAATCAAAAAAGCGATATACAAAAAGCAATGCAGGCTTTAAGGACAATTATAGAAGATATGGACACAACTATTAAGGTTCGATTCAAAGAGAGCTTTGATGCGATTGCACAAAATTTTGAAATTGTTTTCAAGGAACTGTTCGGCGGTGGAAGTGCAATGCTCGAAATGGACAATCCGCAAAATCCGCTTGAGAGCGCGATAGAGATAATAGCACAGCCACCCGGTAAAAAACTGCAAAACATAAATCTCCTATCCGGTGGAGAAAAAACTATGACGGCAATAGCGCTTATGTTCGCGGTGCTAAAGGCAAAGCCTACTCCGTTTTGTATACTGGATGAGGTTGAAGCGGCACTTGATGACGGTAATGTTGAAAAGTTTGCGGAGTATTTGAGAAAATTTGAAAAAATTCAATTTGCACTCATTACACACCAGAAGGTTACTATGGAGCACGCAGATGTGCTCTATGGAATAACGATGCCTGAGCAGGGAGTATCGAAATTGTTGTCGCTCAAATTGGAAAAGGCAGTCTGAAAAGGAGAGAGATAAATGATATTTGAAAATAAGAAAAAGACATTTTTCGGCAAGCTGTCAGAAAAACTTTCGGAAGTATTTTTGGGAAGAAAAGTTGATGAAGAGTTGCTTGAGGAACTGGAAGAAGTTCTGATTACTTCCGATATCGGTATGGAAACCACCATGAAGATAACGGAAAAATTGAGAGAAGATGTCAGAAAAAACGGATTAAATACCGAAGCCGAAGTTAAAGAAAGAATCGCGGAAATAGTATTTGAAATTTTGGACAAAGGTGAAAGACATGACTTTTCGAGCGAGCGCCCTCTTGTAATATTGCTGCTTGGAATCAACGGCGGCGGCAAGACTACAAGTGCGGGAAAACTTGCAGCAATTCTCAAAAAACAGGGAAACAGCGTATTACTTGCGGCTGCAGATACATTTAGGGCGGCGGCAGGTGAGCAGCTGGAAATTTGGGGTAAGCGTGTGGATGTAAGCGTCGTAAAGCACAAGGAAGGCGCAGATCCGAGCGCTGTGATATTTGATGCACTGCAATCAGCAAAAGCGAAAAATATTGATGTTGTCATATGTGATACTGCAGGCAGGCTTCAAAACAAGAAAAACTTGATGGCGGAGCTTGAAAAGATGAATAGGATTATCGATAGAGAGTTTCCGAATTCTGCTAGAGAAACGTTGCTGGTTCTCGATGCAACAACAGGTAAAAATGCAATTTCACAAGCTAAGGAATTTGGAAATGTTGCAGGTATTACAGGTATAATTTTAACGAAAATTGACGGAACGGCAAAAGGCGGTATTACGATAACGATAGCTGATGAATTTGATTTGCCGGTGAAATTTGTAGGTGTAGGAGAGGGAATTGACGATTTGCTAAAGTTTGATCCTAAGGAGTTTGCAGGGGGGCTGTTTAATGAGTAAGCCGTTAGTAGCTGTTGTAGGCAGACCGAATGTTGGAAAATCTACATTTTTTAATGTCGTAGTCGGACGCAGGGTTTCAATAGTGGAGGATACACCCGGTGTAACGCGCGATAGAATATACGCAGAAGCGGAGTGGTGTGGCAGAAATTTTGCGATGATAGATACAGGCGGTATTGAACCGAGTACGGCAGATGTTATACTTTCGCAAATGCGTCAGCAAGCTCAGATAGCGATGGACACTTCTGATGTAATATTGTTCATGGTAGACGGAAAAGAAGGAATGACTACTGCGGATGCAGAAGTTGCAAATATGCTGAGAAGAACGGGGAAGCCTGTAATCGTAGTTGTTAATAAAATTGACAATCCCAACAAAATGGAAGATTCCGTATACGATTTTTATGAATTCGGACTTGGGAGCGTCTTTGCTATTTCAGCTGCAAATATGCTTGGAATCGGTGATTTACTTGATGAACTTGTATCGAATTTCCCATTTGGTACAAACGAGGAAGATGAAAATACCAAAATAGCTGTAATCGGAAAGCCAAATGTAGGGAAATCATCAATCATAAATAAGCTGGTAGGTGAAAATAGGGTAATAGTTTCGGATATTGCAGGCACAACCAGAGATTCGATAGATACTCCGTTTAAGTGGAACGGAGAGATGTTTACTTTGATAGATACTGCAGGAATAAGGCGCAAAAACAAAGTAAAAGAAGATATCGAGAAGTTTAGTGTAATAAGAGCTATCGCGGCGATTGAACGCTGTGATGTCTGTATCCTGATGATAGATGCAAAAGAAGGTGTTACGGAGCAGGATAAGAAGATAGCGGGAATTGCACATGAAGCGGGCAAAGGACTTATGGTTGTAGTAAACAAATGGGATTTGATAGAAAAAGACAATCATACGATGTCGGATTTCGAAAAAGATATTCAAAAAGAATTGCCGTTTATGAGTTACGCACCTATATTGTTCGTATCGGTACTTACAGGGCAGAGAATCTCAAAGGTAATGGAAGAAGCAAAAACTATTGCTGAAACCCGCGCAATGCGCATTTCTACAAGTCAGCTAAATGCTCTAATAGCAGATGCAATGATGATGCAACCGCCTCCATCGGATAAGGGAAAGCACCTGAAAATTTATTATGCTACTCAAGTAGCTGTAAAACCTCCGCTATTCTCGTTCCAAATAAACAAAAGAGATTTGATGCATTTTTCATATGCCCGATATCTTGAAAATAAAATTAGGAGCGTATACGGTTTTAGAGGAACATCAATCAAGTTTGTATTTAGAGAAAAGGGAGAAAAAGCAGAGGAGTAATATGGAGATAACAAGTTTACAGATAACTGTTTTCGGTATACTGATTCTCGCTTCATATTTGGTAGGAAATATATCTCCGGCTATTTTGATAGGCAAGTTGCACAATCAAGATATCAGAAAAACGGGAAGCGGAAATGCGGGTACTACCAATGTGCTTAGAACTTTTGGAAAAAAAGCGGCAGCTATCACTATGATTGTGGATATATTAAAAGGTGTCATTCCGGTGTTGCTGGCAAGATACATCGCAGCGGAATTTTTGAGTATATATTTTGCAAACCAACTAGCACTCTGGGCTGGAGTTTTCGTTATATGCGGTCATGTTTGGCCCGTATTTTTCGGATTTAAAGGAGGCAAAGGCGTAGCCACAACTTTCGGAGTTTTGATTACGGCGGTGCCGCTTTTAGGATTGTGTGAACTTGCGATAATGGTTGTTACGGTCGCCATCACGAGAATGGTATCTCTGGGGGCGGTGCTTGGCGCATTAGCATTTCCGTTATTGGTAAGTAAATTTGCACCGATGTATTTACCACAGGCATTGTGCCTTGCACTTATTGTGTTGTATAAGCACAATGAAAATATCGGAAGAATAGTAAGAGGCGAAGAAAATAAAATTAGCTTTAAAAAATAATTTGAAATTGATTGGAGAAAAAATGGAATCAAAGAATATAGCAGTCATTGGAGCAGGAAGCTGGGGTACGGCAATTGCAATTTTGCTTTCAAGCAAAGGCTATAACGTGCGACTTTGGGATGTTGACTCGAAGCGCGCTGAAAAACTTATAGCAGACAGAGAAAACAAACAGTATTTGCCTAATATCAAATTCCCGAATACGCTGCATCCGATAATTGAGATTGAGGAGGTGCTGGCAGGTGCGGAGCTTGCAATATTTGCTGCTCCCGCCCAACAGTTTAGAGTGGCGCTTGATAATGCGCTTCCGTACATAGAAAATGATACAAAAATCGTAAACTTGGCAAAAGGTATTGAACAGCACACATTGCTTAGAATGTCGGAAATAGCATATCAGAAAGTGCCACAGGAGAATTATGCGGTTCTTTCAGGACCGTCTCATGCTGAAGAAGTAGGTTTGCAAAAACCGACTACCGTTGTAGTAGCATCGACGAGCAAGGAAACTGCAGAGTATGTGCAGGATGTATTTTTTGCAGAGAATTTCAGGGTATACACATCGCAAGATGTAATAGGTGTTGAACTTGGAGGTGCTCTTAAAAATATAATCGCACTCGGAGCAGGAATTTCTGACGGAATGGAATTCGGGGACAATGCAAAAGCGGCTCTGATGACTAGAGGAATTGCCGAAATTTCGAGACTTGGAGTTGCAATGGGAGCGGACATACACACCTTTTCGGGACTTAGCGGCGTAGGGGATTTGATAGTTACATGTACAAGCATGCATTCAAGAAATCGCAGGTGCGGGTTGGCAATAGGCGAAGGCAAAGGCGTAAAGGAAGCTGTAGATAGCGTAGGAATGGTTGTCGAAGGTATGTATACTGCTGAAGCGGCGTACGAGCTTGCTAAAAAATACGATGTAGAGATGCCGATAGTTGAAGGTATTTACGAAATCATAAGCAAAAACGCTTCGCCAAAGGAAATAGTAAAACAATTGATGCTTAGAGATAAAAAAATGGAGAAAACACATTGAAGCCAAGTAAATATTTCATAAAAACCTTTGGTTGCCAAATGAACGAACACGATTCGGAGAATATCGCAGGGATGCTTGAGGAACTCGGCTTTTCGGCAACTGACAGTTTTGCTAAGGCGGATATTGCAATTATCAATACGTGCAGCATCCGCGAAAATGCGGACAAGCGGTTTTTCGGAACGTTGGGACAGCTCAAAAATCGAAGGTTAAAAGACGATAATTTTACGGTATGCGTTTGCGGCTGTATGGTGCAGCAGGATCATGTAATCGATCAAATTAAGGCAAAGTATCCGTGGATTGACTTGGTTTTCGGCACACATAATATACATCAATTCCCACAGCTTATTTCTGAGGTTCTTAACCGCAATTCAAAGATAATAGATGTTTGGGACGAGCCTAATGAAATAGTTGAAGGAATATCGGAAAAGAGATTGTATCCTTTCAAGGCTCTTGTTAATGTAATGTATGGTTGTAACAATTTCTGCACTTATTGCATTGTCCCTTACACGAGGAGCAGGGAACGCAGCAGACGACCTGAGGATATCATATCGGAGGTTCAGGAGCTTGTAAAAGACGGTGTGAAGGAAATCGTTCTTTTGGGACAAAATGTAAATTCTTACGGTAAAAGCGGATTTAAAAATTCTTATTGTATCGAAAGTGAGAATGATACGGATTTTGCCGGGCTTATATATAAACTTAATGAAATAGAAGGTCTTGAAAGAATTCGATTTATGACTTCGCATCCAAAAGATTTATCGGATAAACTGATTTTGGCGTTTAAAGATTGTGAAAAATTATGTAACTCACTTCATTTACCGGTTCAATCAGGTAGCGACAGAGTGCTTTCCGCTATGCGTAGAAAATATAGCAGAAAGGATTATCTTGAGCTTGTAAAAAAACTTAGAGATGTTGTGCCTGATATAGCGATTACGACAGATATAATCGTAGGTTTTCCGGGTGAAACGGAAGAAGATTTTGAGGATACGATGAGTCTTGTTTCCGAGGTTAGATACGATTCGGCATTTACATTTATGTATTCACCTAGAAAGGGAACACCTGCGGAAAAGTTTGAAAATCAAGTTGCAGATGATGTTAAACACGATAGATTCAATAGGCTTTTGGAGCTTGTAAATACAATTTCCGGCGAAATAAATAAAACATACGAAGGAAGAGTTGTGGATGTTTTGGTTGAAGGCAACAGTAAGGTTGCACGTGGAGAAACAAAATCCATGGCAGGAAGGACACAAAGCGGTAAACTTGTAAATTTTGAAGCAGCAGACGACGGACTGATAGGGAAAATTGTTAAGGTAAAAATTGTCGAAGGAAAGCAATTTAATTTAAAGGGAGAAATCCTTGATAGGAGGATATAAGTTATATGAAAGAAAGAGAAAGATTCGGTTCAAGGCTAGGATTCATTTTGGTATCCGCCGGATGCGCCATAGGGTTAGGTAATGTTTGGAAGTTCCCGTATATAACGGGACAGTACGGTGGTGCGGCGTTCATACTCATATATTTGGTATTCCTATTGCTACTCGGATTGCCTATAATAGTAATGGAGTTTTCGGTAGGACGCGCCAGCCAACGGAGTGCGGTAGCATCATTTAAACTTTTGCAGCCGAAAGGGACAAAGTGGTATTTGTTCGGATATATTGCAATGGCTGGAAATTATTTGCTGATGATGTTTTATACCATGGTTTGCGGATGGATGGAGTATTACTGTTTTAAATCATTTCGAGGCGACTTTGTAAATCAAAATGCAGAACAAATTGCGAGCGATTTTGGAAGTTTACTTGCATCGCCGGTAACGATGATTATATGGATGATAATAACTGTAATAGTTGCGTTTATAATATGCTCTATGGGTTTGAAAAACGGAGTGGAAAAGATAACAAAGATTATGATGTTTTCGCTTCTGCTCCTCATGCTGGTGCTGGCGGTACATTCGGCTACGCTAAAAGGTGCAGGTGCAGGAATAGAATTTTATTTGAAGCCTGATTTTGATAAGATAAAAGAAGCAGGCGTTGGAAATGTCGTGTTTGCAGCCATGGCACAAGCGTTTTTTACATTGTCGATAGGTATAGGCGCGATGGCTATATTCGGAAGCTATATAGATAAAGCAAGATCACTTACAGGCGAAGCGCTCAGCATCACTTTACTCGATACTATAGTAGCGCTTCTTGCCGGATTTATAATAATCCCTGCATGCTTTGCATTCGGCGTTCATCCGGATGCGGGCCCGTCGTTAATATTCATTACATTGCCGAATATATTTAACAATATGGCATTTGGGCAAATTTGGGGAGGAGCATTCTTCCTGTTTATGTCATTTGCAGCATTGACTACTGTTGTGGCAGTATTTGAGAATATTGTTTCATATGCGATAGATTTATTCGGCTGGGAAAGGAAGAAAGCGGTGGCGGTAAATATAATTTTGCTTATAATACTGTCTCTTCCTGCTATACTTGGATTCAATGTACTTAGCGATATTCAGCCGCTCGGAGAAGGTTCTAATATTATGGACTTGGAAGATTTCATAGTTTCAAATCACATACTACCGCTAGGTTCACTCGTATATCTGATGTTTTGTACTTATGAAAACGGTTGGGGTTGGGGTAATTTCCTTGCTGAAGCCAACGAGGGTGAAGGCATAAAGTTCCCGACAGCAGTTAGATTTTATATTTCATATATATTGCCGATAGTGGTGCTGGTGATATTCTTCAAAGGCTACTGGGATAAATTCCATACATTTTCTTCAATGGGAATATCGTTTGCTGTAGTTTTGGGACTTTCGTACATAGTATTTTCACGAAGTAAAAATGTAGAGTGATAACGGCTAGAAAAAATGTGTTAAGTCTAAAAATAGTTGTTGACAAAGGGAAAGTATAGTTGTATACTATAATAGTTGTGTAAGACATTAAATTAAATTTGTGAATCGCTTCGATTCATATATAAATAATTAAAAGGAGGTGTAGAGAATGGCAGTTCCAAAGAGGAAAACATCGAAAGCAAGAAGAGATAAGAGAAGATCACCAAATATGAAGAAGGCATTGCCTGGACTTTCAATTTGTCCTCAGTGCCACGAGCCTAAACTTCCACATAGAGTTTGCCCAAATTGCAACTACTACGATGGTAAGGAAATAGTTGCTTCTGAGGCATAATAGAAGCTATAACACGAAATTAGGAAAAATGAAGGCACCGAAGGTTATTCGGTGCTTTTTTTATATTTTATAATATAAAAATAAAAATCCCAACCGTATTCAGGTTGGGATTTTTAATCTAATTTTTTAAGCTCTGCAACGGAGCGGGGATTCTGCCACCACGATTTATCATAGTTGCAGGGGATTTCGGATTTAGCTGCATTACAGGGCCGTTACCAAGCAAACCGCCAAAATCCAGTTCCTCGCCGTCTTTAAGTCCGATAGCCGGAATCAGTCTAACTGCAGTTGTTTTTGAGTTTACCATTCCAATTGCGGCTTCGTCTGCTATTATCGCTGAGATAACTTCGCTTGTTGTATCTCCCGGAACGACAATCATATCGAGTCCGACTGAGCAAACGGCTGTCATTGCTTCAAGTTTTTCAATGGTAAGCGAACCTGAGCGAGCAGCATCTATCATACCGGCATCTTCAGTTACAGGAATAAATGCTCCGGAAAGACCGCCGACAGCGGAAGATGCCATTACACCGCCCTTTTTAACCGCATCGTTAAGCATTGCGAGTGCTGCTGTAGTTCCGTGAGCACCGCATTGTTCAAGACCGATCTCTTCAAGTATATGTGCCACTGAGTCGCCGACAGCAGGTGTAGGGGCGAGAGATAAGTCAATAATACCGAACGGCACACCCAGTCTTTTGGAAGCCTCAGAGCCTACGAGCTGTCCCATACGAGTGATTTTAAATGCCGTCTTTTTAATTACATCTGCAATTTCTGAAAGGCTTGCATCTTTCGGCATTTTTGCAAGTGCACTGCGAACTACACCGGGGCCTGATACGCCGACATTTATCACGCAGTCAGCTTCACCGACACCGTGGAAAGCGCCTGCCATGAAAGGGTTGTCCTCGGGTGCATTGCAAAAAACAACGAGTTTTGCCGCACCGATACACTGACGATCTGCGGTGTTTTCAGCCGCTTTTCGTACGATTTGTCCCATTATTTTTACTGCGTCCATATTGATACCGGCTTTGGTGGAGCCGACATTCACAGATGAACATACAAAATCTGTAACTGCAAGTGCTTCCGGTATGGAGTTTATTAAATCCAAATCTCCCGGTGAAAAGCCCTTGTGAACAAGTGCGGAGTATCCGCCGATAAAGTTCACTCCGATTTTTTTCGCAACTTTGTCAAGCGTTAGGGCGTATTTAACAGGATCGCCGCCTGAAACACCGAGAAGCATTGCGATCGGTGTAACGGAAATTCTTTTGTTTACAATAGGAATATCGTATTTCTTCTCAATTTCTTCTCCGGTCTTAACCAAATCTTTCGCATATCTGTAAATTTTATCTTCTATTTTTTTACATGACTTGTCAATATCCGCATCTGCGCAATCGAGGAGAGAAATCCCCATAGTGATAGTACGAATATCGAGATTTTCGTCTTCTATCATTCGAATGGTTTCGAATATATCGTTAGTATTTATCACTGCTTCCTCCTAAATTCTGTGCATAGAATTAAATATATCTTCGTGCATTACATGTATAGTCATTTCGCTAAGTGTTGTCGTCAAATTTTTTCTAAGTTCATCTAAATCGCACGTAAGCTCGGAAATTTCAACAATCATAATCATAGCAAAATAACCTTGTAAAACGGTTTGTGAAACCTCTATAACGTTTGCGTTTGCATTTGCACAAATACTGCTTGTTTTGGCGAGTATACCGACCATGTCTTTACCAACAACTGATATAACAGCTCTCATATTATTCCTCCCAGAAATACTCTAAATATCCTTATATTCTACCACATTATATACATAATCTGCAAGAGCGTTATTTAAAGAAAAGCGAATTGAAATGTCAGGGTACTTTTCCTTGAAATAAGCCTTATTTACACCGCAATTTCCTATCATATTTGAAAACGAAAAAGAATTTGATTCAAAGTGGTATTTATTAAATGAAGAGTCGGATAATTTTAAAAGTAGTTGTTTTTCCAATGCTTCTTTCGCAATTTCTCCCTCGACGAGTTGTCTGAACGCGGGGTGGTAGCTGCCGATAGCATTATCCTGACAAATTAAATCAGTACTTTTAAGTCCGACTCTCATAATTTTGATGTCGGCGGCGGCAAGTATCTTGTACATTTCTTTTGCAATGTCGACAGCTTCACTTTCGGATAGCGGCGTATAAGTGCCGTTTTGATACATTTTGAGAAGTTCGGTATCGTCTAATACGACAGTGGGGTATAGTCTGGCAAGTTCGGGCTTTATCAAAGCAGCTTTTCTTGCGGACTGTATACATTTTTCTTTGTTGTCGCACGGCAGTCCTATCATAAGCTGTATACCGAGAGTAAAACCGTATTCTTTAATAAGATTACAGGCATTGTAAATATCTTCGACGCTATGCCCTCGTTTTGAAGCACGAAGAACATCTTGGTCAAAGGATTGAACGCCAAGTTCGATTACGGAGACCTCGAAGTGCTTGAGATTTTCGAGAATTTCTCTATTTATGTAGTCGGGCCTTGTAGACATATGAATTTTATCTATTTTTCCGTTTCGCTTGAATTTAAGCGCTTCGGAAAGGTAAGCGTTTTGAGTTTCAATAGGGAGTCCTGTAAAACTTCCTCCGAAAAATGCAAGCTCTACGGTTTTGGTTATATTTCTGTCTATCGTAGATAAATAAGTTTCTATTGTATTTTTAATTTCGCACGGAGGGATAGCTTCGGCTTTAGCGGTGATTTTTTTTTGATTGCAAAACACGCAGTCGTTTTGGCAGCCTTCGTGCGGTATGAATATTGGTATAATTGCATGAGTTTTCAAGGGGTTTCCTCCTCTATGACAGAACCGATATCGGTAAGCGGAAATTCGGGAAAATATTTTATTTCAAGACCTGCAGTTTTTACAAAGTCGCAAATATCGTTAAAATTAGGATGTGCGCAAAGATTGCCGTGAAAGACAAAGAAATTGCCGACTTTCCCTGATGCACCACCGATAAAACCATACGGAAATTTTGGAAGTTCCACATATTTAGGTTCAATTAAAAGTAAATTTATATCAGGTGCATATGATTTTAACGCATCAAATATCCCTCTGTCAGATGTAATAGCGTGTTTTTCATCCAAAACAGCGATGTTGCATTTAGTATATCCCTGCTTGACATTTACCTTTATCAAATTCAGCTCGTCTATTTTCTGCATAAGGTCGAAAGCTGTGTGCTGCAAGTTGTGCACGAAGTATTTGCCAATGCGCACGGCATTATACCCGATGTCAAAAGGATAGGGGGATGCGGGAGAATGTAAAGCGTGGTAAACAAAAGAACCGTCATGCGCAAGTGAGCACATATAAATGTCGGCGTGCGCGCGAATAGGTTCTTCTATGTTTTTATTGCCGTGTATTAAGTTGAGATGACAGTTTTGCTGCGTCAGCCAAGTTAGAAGCAAGGGGTGTGCATTTTCTGATAAGTGAATTGTTTTCATATTATTTTCTTAATTTCTCAAGAGCTTCTTTGAAGTCGCAAGGCGGCTCGCATGTGAGCTCCAAGGATTTGTGTGTTACAGGATGCAGGAAGGTAAGACCTACGGCATGTAATGCCTGTCTTTTTATAATTTCGGGTTCGGCGCAAGCGTAAAGTGCGTCAGAAAGAAGCGGATACCCGATATGCGACATATGTACTCTAATTTGGTGAGTTCTGCCTGTTTCGAGTAAGAGCTTTACAAGAGTATGTTTGTCGAACCGTTCAAGCACTTCATAATGAGTTACGGACGGGGCACCGGTTTCCATTATAGCTCGTTTTACCGAGTCGGGATCCGGCCGTCCGATAGGTAAATCTATTACGCCCGTATTTTCGGGAATAACGCCGGAAACGATAGCGAGATATGTTTTGGAAACATTTCCCGCCTTCATATTTTTCGTAAATTCGTCTTGCGCATATGAATTTTTCCCAATTATGAGTAGACCTGTGGTATCCATATCTATGCGATTGATAAAGCGAATTTTAAATTCCTTCTTGTGCGCACGCATATAAAACATTATGCCGTTAGCCATGGTATGCATAGGATGACCTTTAGTTGGGTGAACTACATATCCCGCAGGTTTATTTATGACAAGTAAATCTGCATCCTCGTATACGACTTCAAATGGAATTTCCTCAGGCTCAAAGTCGCTTGATTCAGAGGGTAGGCATATCGATATTACATCGCCGAGATTGGCTTTTTTATACATTTTTTCGTGTTTGCCGTTTACAAGGGCAAGACCTTCGCGTTTGATTTTACTTCGAAAGCGCGAGGAAAAGACAAAGTTTTGTTTTAAAAGTTCAAAATATTGTTTTCCTATCTCATCTTCGGTAACTATGTGTGTAAATTTTTGTACAGCCATTATAAGAACTTACTTTTTACCCTTCCCCAAAAATCGTATTCATCCATAGCAAGCAATTTGATAACTTTTTCAGAAAAACGAATTTCAATTTTATTTATGTCATCGAAGTATAATGCGAGATTATCTGCGCTTATACGCACAGGCTGCGTAACATCCGCTTTCGGTATTACTTCGAGGGACATGGAAACAGGCAGCATCAAAGAAGATGTAAACGAGCGATAAGCTGTTGTATTCATAGGCGCGATAGGGGTGAGCTGCATAAGCTGTATCCTCGGATCAACGATTGAGCCTCCAAGCGAATAATTGTAGGCGGTACTTCCGGAAGGAGTTGCAACAAGTATACCGTCGCCGCTAAACTTTTGTATGAAGCTGCTTCCTATGGAAACATCGAGGTGAATAGGATGCGACAGCTCACCTCTAACGACTATTTCGTTTAGGCATGTAATTGTTTCGGCTTTGCCGTTCTTTCTGCTTACGAGTGCCTCAACCGTAGAAAGTTCCAAAACTTCGTAAGTATTATTTTGAAAGTTGAGTATGAAGTCGGAAAGCTGATCTGCGCGTAATTCCTGATAAAAACCTAAATGCCCAGTGTTTATACCGATAAACGGTGCATCAGGAAAATCGAATTTGTGGATAGCTTCGAGAAATGTTCCGTCGCCGCCTATACAAACAATCAAAGATGAATCAGGTGTTAGAGTATCTGAAACCTCAAAGCCGGAATCAAGTAATTTTCTTGTCAGGACTTCTTTTGTTTTAATAGAGTCTGCGGTGGTATTGTTGTGTATTGTAATTAGCTTTTTTTGCATATTTTCTCCTTTTGCCGTTATGAAAGGGCTTCAAGTTCGTTCACAAGTTCCGTAAATTTATCCATAGCAAGTTTTATAGGTTCGGTGCTTCCCATATCTACGCCTGCAATTTTTAGAAGCTCAACAGGATAGTTGGATTCGCCCGTAGTCAAGAATTTCAAATAATTGTCGCGAGCATGCGCACCTTCAGTCAGTATTTTTTGAGAGATAGCGGTAGCGGCACTGTAACCGGTAGCGTACTGATAAACATAAAACGCATTGTAAAAATGAGGTATTCTAGACCATTCGTAGCGGATGAAATCGTCATAAACGACATTGTTTCCAAAATATTTTTTATTTAATTTTTCGTATTCATCACATAGGAATTGAGCGGTAAGACTTTCGCCGCGTTCGACAGCTTCGTGAGTTAGCAGCTCAAATTCTGCGAACATGGTTTGTCTAAACAGTGTAGTTCGGAATTCTTCTATATGTAGTGCAATTAAATATTTCTTAAAATCAGGATCGACAGTATTTTTGAGCAAGTGGTTAATAAGTAAGGATTCGTTTACCGTAGATGCGACCTCTGCCGTAAAAATAGAGTGTCCGCCATATACAAAAGGCTGCGCAGCTCTTGTATAAAGAGAGTGCATCGAGTGCCCCATTTCGTGAACTAAAGTAAACACATCCTTAAGCATATTTGAAAAATTTAACAGTATAAACGGTTTGCTGTCATAGCTTCCAAAGCTGTATGCACCACTGGTTTTACCTGTATTTTCATATACATCTATCCAGCCCGAGTTAACACCGCATGTCAGCTTTTCTATGTAATCGTTACCAAGCGGAGCGAGAGCTTCCTTCATTAGTTTTACAGCATCTTCATATGTGTAATTTACATTTGGTAATTTTACAAGCGGAGCGTAAACATCGTACATGTGAAGCGCATCAACGCCGAGATTCTTTTTTCGAAGATCCATATATTTGTACATGGTAGGGAGTGTTTCGTTTACGATTTTGATTAAATTGGTGTAAACGGAAACGGGAATATTATCTCCGCAAAGCGATGCTATAAGAGAACTTTCGTATTTTCTGATTTTTGCACTCACCGCATCGGTTTTTGTGTTGTAGTTATAGGTTGTAGCTATCGTATTGATATGGTTTTTATATGCGGTATACATAGCTTCATATGCGTTTTTTCTAAGCATTCTGTCGTCCGATTCCATATAGTTTATGAAATTACCGTGGCTTAGAGGATGCAAAATGTCGTTTGAATCCTTGATTTCACCGAAAGACAGGTCAGCGTTGTTGAGCATGGTGAATATATCGTTGGTAGAAGATGTTATTTCGCTCATATTTGCGAGCAGATTTTCTTCAGCTTCGGATAATACGTGAGCTTTTTCGGCAAATATTGATTTTAAGAGATGTTCGTAAATTCTTAAATCGGGTTCTTCAGCTAAAAAAATTTCAATATTTTCATAGGAAGCAGATAGAAGCTCAGGTGTAAAAAACGACAGATTGGCAGATATCTTCGCAAGCAAAGAGTGGCATTTGTCTGCCATAGCTTGATATGTATCTACGGTATTATCTTCGTCGCGTTTCATGCGTGCAAAAACATAGACTTTTTCTGCGATTTGCCAAATTTTATCTTTTTCCTGCAATGCCGATAGCAATGTCTTGGCATCTTTGGTAAGAGAACCTTGATATTTTTTGTAGTCATCCGATAGATTGATAGCCTTCTCATAATCTGCTTCCCAAGCAGTGTTACTTGAAAACATGCTTTCTATATCCCATTTGAATTGATTTTCTATTTCGTCGCGGTTTTTAAGTTTTTTGTCCATTACAGTATCCTTTCATTTGAATAGTTGTTTTACTATGTTAAACTAAAAAATCTCACATAATATGAGATTTTCAGCCTGCTGTATTTAACGAGGAGAAAGCTCTAATGTATGAGCTGAAAAACTGCCTCGAACGGTTCCTTTTGTTTGATAAAGCGATTTGTCGGCGTTTTCCAAAGCGGAAGACAAAGACATATGCGGTGTAACTTCCGTAGCGCCGATTGATAGGGAAGTCCAATACGGTTTGATTATCGTTTGTAAAGTAGTACTGCGCTGATATATGGAGGTTATTATAAAGAGTATATAATGATATAAGTTTATCATAATAGTTTGAAAATTTCAAGACGGATTTTACCGTCTGATAATTGGATAACTGAATAAAATTCCGTAATTCATATCAAAAAAATATTATGAAATGAAAAATTGTGGTAAAATAGTATATGACATATGTCAAGTTTTTATATGAGGAGGAAAGAAATATGGCAGACGGAAAATTTACAAAGGCAATAGTTAGAAAGCCTTGCAGTGCAATGCTGGACGGAATAACCAATTATTTTGCAGAGGGTAAACCCGTTTATGAAAATGCGCTGAAACAACACGAAAAATATGTTGAGGCATTGAAAGAACTTGGACTTGATGTGCTTGTACTCGAGCCTCTCGAAGAATATCCCGATTCGTGTTTCGTAGAAGATCCTGCTGTTGTAATGGAGCATTGTGCGATAATTACAAATCCGGCAAGAGAATCGAGAAACGGAGAGAAAAATCACATTCTTCCTGCAATCAAGAAGTTTTATGACGAGGATAAAATATTCTATATACAGGCTCCCGGCACGATGGAAGGTGGAGATGTAATGAGGGTAGGCAACCATTTTTATATAGGTATGTCGGATCGAACAAACGAGGAAGCTGCAAGACAGTTTAACGAGATTGTTACAAAATTCGGCTATACTTCTTCGACAGTTCCCGTAACGGAAGGTCTTCACCTAAAAGATTTTGCAATATATCTTGAAAACAACAATCTACTTGTTACCGAGATTATGAACGAAATCCCTGAATTTAAAGATTTCAACAGATATATTATAGAACCGGAGGAAGTATATGCTATAAACAGCTTATATATCAACGGTACGGTAATAGTTCCCGAGGGTTATCCTAAAACGCAGAAGCTGATTGAGGATTTGGGATATCCGATTAAGCTGGTGGATTCGGGAGAATATAGAAAAATAGACGGCAGCTTGACTTGTTTGTCGCTTAGGTTTTAGAAATAAAAAATACCGCAATCCGAAAATAAAAGGTTGCGGTATTTTAGATTTAGAATTTGCTAGCAAGCTCGACGGTTCGACAGACTCCGTCGGTATTTTGTATCTCGCCCGCAGAGTATACGCCTGTTACAAGTACGCTGCCTTTATATTGCCAGTTCAATATCTCAAACATCAGTTTGAAAGAGGTTAAAAGACCTGCATATATGGAGGCGTCATGCTCCTCACAGCATGAGATGAGCGCACATTCTTTATTTGATAAGTCCTTTTGCGTAACATAAAAAGAAAAGAATTTATCTATTACCGCCTTGAGCGCTGAAGGCATGGAAAACCAGTAGAGCGGTGTAATAAATACGACAGCATCAGCTTTTTCAACTTCGGGCGCAAGTAAATTAAAATCGTCGTCAAATGAGCAGGCTTTTCCTGTGGAAAAACAAGTTTCACATGCGTGGCATATACCTACATTCATAAATGATGCGTCGAATCTTACGACATCGTGTCCGTTATTTGTTACGGTTTTTATAAATTCTTCTGTAAGTGTAAAAGTATTTCCGTCTTTTCTGGGACTTCCTGTAATTATCAATATTCTTTTCCTCATAGCTTGCCTCCTTTATTGTTTTTTTCATTATAACAAATACAATAGAATATTGCCAGTTTATTTTTTATATCAAAACGGGTTTGACTAAAGTATATGAATAAGGGTATAATCAGATAAATATATAATTTTTTGAGGAAAAATATGAACGATAGAATAGATATAAGAGCATTTTATCTAGGACTTGATGAAATGTTTCAAAAAGGCGGTAGTGCGGAAATACGCAGCTATATGAAAGACTGGCTTAGGGAAGCGGAATTGAAAAACGATATAGGCGGAATAATTGCGGTGAGCAATGAGCTTGGCGGACTTTGCAGAGCAATGGGAGAAAATTCGGAAGCAAAAGAGCTTTATATTTCCGTTCTTGAAAAATTAGAACTGATAGGTATGAAAAATACGGAAAACTATGCTGTAGCTCTAATAAATATGGGAGATGTATATGTTTATTCCGGCGAACACAAGGCAGCACTCGACATATTCCTGCGTGCAAAAAAAATACTCGAAGATTATAAGCTGAACGGCGATTACAGAATGGCTGCATTATGCAACAATATCAGCATGATATATAGAGAAGAAGGAAAATTTTCAGAAGCAGAGGAAGCACTTGATATTGCGTTTAACATTATCAAGGGACTTCCTGAATGTAGAGGAGAACTTGCTACGACATATGTCAATTTGGGTGAGCTTCAAGTTAGGCAAAATAAGCTGGTTATGGCAAGGGAGAGCTTCCTTGAAGCTATCAAGATATACGAGGAAAGCACAAACGGGAGGGATGTGCATTATTCGTCTGCGTGTGCCGGAATGGGAGAGGTTTGTTTTTTAAAAGGCGAACTTGCCGAAGCGGCGAATTGGTATCAAAAGGCGCTGGAACTTATAGAGCGTGATTTTGGAATAACCGATTACTATAAACTGGTCGAAAACAACTTGAAAAAAGTGAAAAATGCTATGTAATTCTTTTCGTAGCTTAGATAGGAGGGCAATATGAAAGGCCTTGAAATTTCAAAAGCGTATGCACAGGAGTATGGAATCCCTATGCTTCTTGACAAATTCTATCAATATATGAATAAAATTGCAGTGGGACTTGTAGGCGAGGGTTCCGAGTGCTTCGGATTTGACGATTCGTTTTCGCAAGACCACGATTTCGGTGCCGGATTTTGCATATGGCTACCGGAAGAAGATTATAGGCAAATAGGCGCGCAAATACAAAACGCATACAATGAACTGCCGAAGAATTATATGGGATACGAAAGGAAAAGCACTTATCACGGAGTAGACCGAGTAGGCGTGATTTCAATACAGCGCTTTTATAGTAGATATATAGGACTTGATCGTGCACCGCATGACAATATGGAATGGCTCAGAATACCTGAAACATTTCTTGCTACTGCTACGAACGGACAGGTGTTTTTGGACAATTTGGGTAAGTTCTCGGATATACGAAGCACATTGCTTGGATTTTATCCGAAAGATGTAGTTAAAAAGAAAATAGCGGCACGACTTGCAGTTATGGCACAGTCAGGACAGTACAACTATATGCGAAGCATAAACAGAGGAAGCAATGAGGCTGCATATATGGCTTGCAACGAGTTCGTGAAAGCCGCCTTATCAATTATATACTTAATAAATGAGCATTATATGCCTTTTTATAAGTGGTCGTTCAAGGGACTTGAAAAATTGACAAAGCTAAAAGGAGCGGCATCGAAATTATCAGATCTTATCGGAATTTGTGATAATTTAGAAAATGCAGCACGAAAGCAGCAGATTATAGATGAAATTTGTAATGAAATAGTATGTGAGTTGAATTTACAAGGATTTACAAGAACAACCGATACATTTTTAGAAACTCACGGACTCGAAATCATGGATACTATTGAGGATTCCAGATTAAGGAATATGCATATTATGCTCGATGCAAGATGAGGGTGATATAATGAGAAGCGAAATCAAAATAAACAACACCAAAAAAGACGGACTCATAAACAATATTATCGAAACGGAGTGGTTTTTTTTTGATAATGTTAATAATACAGGCGGCAGAGCTTGGTGCCAAGATGACGAGTGGACTTTTTATGTAAATAGATACAGTCAATTCAATCCTTTTAGTGTTGAAACTTTGGAAAGTTACAAAGGAGATTTGGATTTGGCACTTTCCGAGGGGAGGAATGTAATCACAGAAAAATATGCATATATGATGGAATTTACGGATTTCGAATATTATCAAAAGCATCTGAAAGATAATATTCCTAAGGTTTCTGCAGAAAAAGAGCAACTTGTAAATCTAATAGCGGATATTTTGGTGGAAGAGGAAAAGAAATTCGAAGTGGAGTACCCGCTGTTTTCATCAAAGGGAAGAAAAATCGAAGGAGATTCTGAATACGCTACATTTAGGGTATATGCAGTAGGAGAACTCAAAACTTATTCTACAAAAACACTTGTGCTATATTTTGCCGATTTAGCGAAAGCTGCAAAAGAAAACAGGAATATTTCAAAGGAAATCCATGAAATGACAGCGAGGTTTTACGGTTACAAAAATATGGAGGACGCGGAAAACAAAATAAAATAGACAACTTATTGGAGACTTATACTATGGATTTAGAAAAGGGTAATAAACTTTATTCAATAGGAGAAGTTAGCGAAATTTGCGATATTTCAAAAAAAGCGCTTCGGTTTTACGATAAAATAGGCATTATTTCACCGACACACATATCGCAGACAAACGGATATAGATATTATAGCAATGATATTTTGTATTTCATTCCTATAATCAGATATTTTAAACAGATGGGCTTTAAGCTGGAAGAAATGAAAGCGTTTTTGGACAGCAACTCGTATGATGTTTGTGAGAGAGGGTTTCGCAGCAAGCTCGCGGAACTAAAAAGCAAGGAAGAAGAAATACGGATTTCGTATACTTCTGTAAGCGATTGGTACAATTTGATACTGGAAGCCGAAAGTGTGTTGCAAAACAAAGCGGGTGAAGTATCGGTAAAGTTTATCCAGCCGCTTACAGCATGTTATTTAGAACAGGATTTCTCATACGATTACCAGCAAACAATTATAAATATTCCGTGGACAAATTATCTTAAATCTATATATGCGGAGATAACAGGAGCGGTTATTGTCGAGTATGCAAGTGCAAAAGACAAAATGGCAAAAAAACCTGTAAAGTATCGAATTTTACAAAAAAATATCAGGCCGCTTGCAGATGTGCCCGTGATGAGCATCTGGGGAGATATGGCAGCATGTTGTTACCACATCGGAAATCATGAAGATATAAATAGGACATATGAAAGAATATACGAGTGGGCAGAGCTGAACGGATATGAATGTGGCGAAAAATCGGTAGAAAGATATGTTACGGATTATTGGACTATTAGAAACCCTAATGTATTTGTTACAGAAATATCAGTCAATGTAAAGAAAAGACAAGGGTAGGCAAAAACAATGCCCTATAGGGGAATGTTTTTGCCTCATCAAATCTACAAATAAATAAATAATATAAATAAAACCCGCAAAAAAATACTTGTTTGCGGGTTTTCGTAATTTTATAAAAAACATGAGATGTTATGTGCATTTTCGGGTATAATTCGTTATATATTATATATCATATATCATTTTAAAATAACAAATATAGAGGCTATTCATCATCTCGCTTTTGTATTAACTTGCTATATAAATTATTTTTAAAAGATTGTTGACATTCCTCTATAGAGTATCGCTTATTATTATAGTATATTATGATGATATAGTTATAATCATTACTATAGTCAATTATTTAACAATGATTGGCAAAGAAAATGGAGGAATAATTTCTATGAGCGAAATTAACAACACAGCTGCGCTGGAAGCCAGAAAACAGATGGCGCTTGCGTTCAGAAAAAAAGGTATTTTTATTGCTTTACTTTCAGGATTCCTTTATGGAGGTTACACCGCATTTCTTACTCAAGGAATGGCATCGGGTGTATGGGCAGGTTGGTATGGAGCAAAGAGCGGACTTACAGCGTTTGCGGTAGTTTACATACTTTCTGCAGTCGGAGCTGCCGTAAATGATATATGCTCGGCAATCTGGTCGCTGTTTTATGCAGGACTTATCGGCAGACTGGGGGATTTCGCGAGAGCATTAAAAACAAAACCGGGAAGAATTTTGGTAGTGGCAGCGATTATAGGAGGCCCTCTGGCATCTACTTGCTATGTAATCGGACTTCAAATGGCAGGTTCTATAATAGTTCCTATAGCTGCACTTAATGCGGCAATAGGCGCAATCATAGGTAGATTCCTCTACAAGCAGAAGCTCACAGGCGGTATGATAGGCGGTATACTTATTTGTTTTGCAGCGGCTGTAATCATAGGTCTGTTCGGATATGGAATTCCTGAGGACGGAATTGCAGGAATAGTTGGAAATATGAGCGGTGAAGCTGCACTCGGTATGGCAGCGGCGTTCCTTGCAGCACTTGGCTGGGGTATTGAAGGCGCAGTTGGCGGATATGCTTGCTGTATGGTAGATACGGAGGTTGCTATTTGTATCAGACAGGTTACGTCAGGTATAGTGAACGCAGTAGTACTTTGTTCGCTTCTTTCGATAATCGGAGGAGAGAGCATAGGAGCCGGAATTACACTGGTAGGACAGGCTCTTACGGATGCACCGTCAGTTTGGATGTTCTTCGTTGCAGGTATATTTGCATCGTGGTCGTTTAAATTCTGGTACAAAGGAGCGTCTATGTGCGGAGCTGCTTTAGGTATGGGTTGCAACGGTACATACGCATTCTGGGGACCTGCTTATTGTCTTGTTATTTGTGGCTTGATTTTCAAAGGCGACGGATTCATGCTTGCATGGCCTGCATGGGTGGGAGCGCTTATAATGGTAGGTGGTATATTACTTCTTGCTATTTCTCAGGATAGAGCTAATAAGGCACAATAAATAAGGAGGGCGAAGGAATATGAGAACATTATTTGCAGCTATGCTGAAGAATTTTTCAGAGAATGTAGACAAGGATTTAAGCAGAGCGGATGTACAGGAAGCACTTAAAGATACATATAGCGGATTTAAAGCATTTAAGGACCATGCTATGGACGAGGCACTCATGACTGCTTGCTCAAATGCAATCATTCACGAGAGTAAATATGAACTCGATAAAAATGGAGAACTGATAATTTATTACGCTTGCACAAAAGATGAAGCGGCAGTAATTGACAGTTACCTTCAATAGTTGAAAGGAGAATTTTGACATGAGATACTATGCGGAAGAAGCACTGGGGTTACTTGAGACAGTAGGCATGGTTCCCGCACTTGATGCTTGCGACAAAATGTTAAAAGCGGCGGATGTTGAACTGATTTCATACGAAAACGTGGGTTCAACTTTGGTTACAATCATGATAAAAGGTGATGTAGCTGCCGTAACGGCTGCGATTAAAGCGGGAGCAGAGGCGGCAAGTGCGATAGGCAAATTGACGGCAACACAGGTTATCCCAAGACCTATTAAGCCGATTGGCGATATCGTATCCATATACGATATTGACGAAATGTAAGAAAGGAGATACTAAGCATGGCAAAAGGAGCAGAAGCGTTAGGACTGGTAGAAACTTACGGTATAGTGTTTGTAATTTATGCGGCGGATGCGATGGTAAAGGCGGCGGATGTTGAGCTTATAGGTTTTGAGAATACGGCATCGGGCTATATCTCCGTTCTTGTAGAAGGCGATGTAGGAGCGTGTAAAACAGCAGTTGAAGCCGGAGTAAAAGCGGTTCAGGAAATGGGAACGGAGCCGTACAGCTATGTTGTTATAGCAAGACCGCACGAAGCATTAAGAAAAATAACAGCCCTTTATAAGGTTGACAAATTATTACCTTACAAGACACAAGAGTAAAAGTAAGGAGCAAAGGAGAGAGGCAAATGAATATGAAAATTATCGATAATGATTTGCTCTCCGTTCAGGAAGCTCGTATATTAGTGGAAAATGCAAGGGAAGCGCAAAAACAACTTGCGACATTTCCACAGGAAAAGCTGAATGAAATCGTAGATAAAGTGGCGAGTGCCGCATCAAAGCACACCAGAGAATTAGCGGAGATGTCTTGCGATGAAACCGATTATGGAACATGGCGGGATAAATACATCAAAAATCGTTTCGTTTGTGATTATTTACCTACACAAATTCGAGATATGGAATGCGTCGGAATCATACAAAAGGATGAAACAAAAAAGATTATGGATGTCGGGGTTCCGCTCGGTGTAATAGTAGGACTTTGTCCGGCGACAAGTCCGGTGTCTACTACTATATATAACACACTGATTGCTATAAAGTCGGGAAATGCGATAGTTTTTTCGCCTCATCCGAGAGCTAGGAAAACGGTGTCCAGACTGCTTGATATTCTGATAAGTGCAGGGCAGGATAGCGGATTGCCCGAAGGGGCGCTTTCATATCTGCACACGGTAACGCAGGCAGGGGCGGCAGAGATGATGAATCACAAGTTTACATCTTTGATACTGAACACAGGAGTACCCGGTATGCTAAAAGAAGCATACAGTACAGGAAAACCGGTGATTTACGGAGGAAACGGAAACGGTCCTGCATTTATCGAACGAACTGCAAATATTCGTCAAGCTGTACGCGACATAATAACAAGCAAAACTTTCGATAACGGTGTAGTATCGGCGGCAGAGCAAGCGATTGTAGTTGACAGCTGCGTGGCAGATGAAGTGAAGCGCGAGCTGGAAAATAACGGCGGTTATTTTATGAGCGAGGATGAAGCGGCTAAATTGGCAAGCATTTTGTATTATCAAAACGGAGAAGCAAATTCGGAAACCGTAGGTAAAAGTGCAATATATTTGGCAAAGAAAGCCGGATTTACCGTACCGCCCGCGACTAAAGTGCTTTTATCGCCGCAAAAATACGTATCGGAAAGCAATCCGTATTCGAGAGAGAAACTATGTCCGGTACTTGCTTATTACATTGAAGAAGACTGGATGCACGCCTGTGAAAAGTGTATAGAGCTTCTTGTTTCGGAAAACAAAGGACATACACTTGTTATTCACTCAAATGACGAGGAAGTAATCAAGCAGTTCGCATTAAAAAAACCGGTGGGAAGAATGCTCGTAAATACTCCGGCGGTATTTGGAAGTATGGGGGCGACTACAAATCTTTTCCCTGCAATGACACTTGGCAGCGGTTTAAGAGGAAAAGGGATGACTTCCGACAATGTATCTCCTATGAACTTAGTTTACATAAGAAAAGTAGGATACGGTGTCAGAAGAATAGAACAGATGGGCATTGGAGCCGATGAAAGTGCCGATATCAACATTTCAGGTATTAAGAATACCAACTTGAATGAAGAAGAGCTTAAAAAAATATGTGAAATGTTGTTAGAAGTTATATCAAAAAATAAATAGAAAAGAGAGGTAAGTAGTTTTGGATATTCGTGATTTTTCAAACAAACTCGCAGAGGCAACTCAAAACATGTCTCCACAGGAAAGAGAATCTTTAATGAAGATGTTTCAGTCAGTTGCAGGAGATATTGCAAACATTCCGACAAGCTCGGTCAGCGATAAACCCATATATTATTCATCAACAGCAGCAGCTACTACGCAAGTAGATGCAGACGGTGTACCGTTAGGACCTACACAGCGTATAGTAAATTTGAAGGCAAACTTTTTGAAGCAGGTGCCTTCGATCACCACTTATAGAGCTCGTGCGGTAACACAGATAACGAAAGAAAATCCGGGAATGCCTCCGATACTTCTTCGTGCAAAGTGTTTCAGATATTGCTGCGAAACGGCACCGCTTGTAATTCAAGACGACGAGCTGATTGTAGGTGCACCGAATGGATCTCCTAGAGCAGGTGCGTTTTCCCCTGATATTGCTTGGAGATGGATGGTAGACGAGATAGATACTATCGGAACGCGTGATCAGGATCCGTTCTATATCTCAGAAGAAGATAAGAGGATAATGAGAGAGGAACTGTTCCCGTTCTGGAAAGGAAAATCGGTTGACGAATATTGCGAAAGCCAATATCGTGAGGCCGGAGTTTGGGAGCTTTCGGGCGAATCGTTCGTTTCAGACTGCTCGTACCATGCAGTAAACGGCGGTGGAGACTCGAACCCGGGATACGATGTAATCCTTATGAAAAAGGGTATGCTTGATATCCAGCAGGAAGCAAAAGATCATCTCGCAAAACTCGATTACGAAAATCCGGATGACCTTGAAAAAATATATTTCTACAAGGCTTGCATAGAAACTACAGAAGGTGTTATGGCATATGCAAGAAGAATGTCGCAGTATGCGGCTGAGCTTGCGGCAAAAGAGACAAATCCAAAGAGAAAAGAAGAACTTATTAAAATTTCAGAGGTAAATGCCAGAGTTCCTGCACACAAACCAGAAACTTTCTGGGAGGCAATTCAGTCGGTATTTACAGTAGAGTCGCTTCTTCCTGTTGAAGAAAACCAGACAGGTATGTCCATAGGAAGAGTTGACCAGTATATGTATCCATATTACAAAGCGGATATAGATTCGGGAAGAATAAACAATTACCTTGCATTTGAGCTTGCAAGCTGTATGCTTGTAAAAATGTCGGAAATGATGTGGGTAACAAGCGAAGGCGGCTCAAAATTCTTCGCAGGCTATCAGCCGTTTGTAAATATGTGCGTAGGCGGACTTACAAGAGACGGAAGAGATGCTACAAACGAACTCACTTATCTATTGATGGATGCTGTAAGACATACAAAGATTTATCAACCGTCGCTTGCTTGCAGAATTAACAACAAATCACCGCAAAAGTACATGAAAAAAATCGTTGATGTAATTCGTGCAGGTATGGGATTCCCTGCTTGCCACTTTGACGATACGCATATTAAGATGATGCTTGCTAAGGGAATATCTATAGAAGATTCAAGAGACTATTGCTTGATGGGATGCGTAGAGCCTCAGAAATCCGGCAGACTTTATCAGTGGACATCTACTGCATATACTCAGTGGCCAATTTGTATAGAACTTGTTCTAAATCACGGAGTACCTTTATGGTATGGCAAGCAGGTTTGCCCGGATCTTGGAGATCTCGATCAGTTCAAAACTTTTGAGCAGTTTGATGCGGCTGTAAAAGAGCAAATTAAGTACATTACAAAGTGGACTGCCGTTGCAACGGTAATTTCACAAAGAGTACACAGAGATTTAGCTCCAAAACCGCTTATGTCAATCATGTTTGAAGGTTGTATGGAAAAAGGTAAGGATGTATCGGCAGGCGGAGCAATGTATAATTTCGGACCTGGAGTTGTTTGGTCCGGACTTGCTACATATGCGGATGCTATGGCTGCAATCAAAAAGTTGGTATTTGACGACAAGAAATACACTTTGAAGCAGTTAAATGAAGCTCTTGTAGCTGACTTTGTAGGATATGAGCAGATTAAGGCTGATTGTCTTGCAGCACCTAAGTATGGTAACGATGACGACTATGCGGATTTGATTGCTGCAGAGCTTATAAACTTTACAGAATCTGAGCACAGAAAGTACAAGACACTGTACTCCATATTGAGCCACGGTACACTTTCAATTTCAAACAATACACCGTTCGGTCAGATGACAGGTGCTACGGCAGGAGGAAGAGCTGCTTGGACACCGCTTTCAGACGGTATTTCACCTACACAGGGTGCAGACTTCAAGGGCCCTACTGCTATCATCAAAACGATTTCGAAACTCGCAAACGACAATATGAATATAGGTATGGTACACAATTTCAAGCTCATGGCGGGACTTTTGGATACGCCGGAAGGAGAAAACGGTATCATAACACTTCTGCGTACAGCGTGTGCATTCGGTAACGGAGAAATGCAGTTCAACTATATGGACAACAATACTCTTCTTGAAGCGCAAAAGCATCCTGAACAGTATAAGGACTTGGTAGTTCGTGTAGCCGGATACAGTGCGTTCTTTACTGAACTTTGCAAGGATGTACAGGACGAGATTATAAGCAGAACTATGCTTACAAAATTCTAAGAAACGAGCTCCGAAGGATAGGAGATAAATTTACATGAATAACAACGGAACAAAGATGGCGGAACGTAAAGCCTTCATCTTTAACAAACAAAAATACAATATGTATGATGGTCCCGGCGTTAGAACAATGGTGTTTTTCAAAGGTTGTCCGCTTAGGTGCAAGTGGTGCGCTAATCCGGAAGGACTTCTGAGAAAATACCAGATAATGTTCACTGCTGCAAATTGCGTAGGATGTCGGGCCTGCGTTCCGGTGTGTCCGCAAGGAATACATAGCTTCAATGAAAGTGGAGAACATATAGTGAACCACGATATTGATTGTATCGGTTGCGGAGAATGTGTGAAGGCGTGCTATTACGCAGCGTTAAAAGTAGCAGGAGAACAGGAAACAATCGAAAACCTGTTTGATTATGTCGAAGAAGATAGAGCTTTTTACGACCAATCGGGTGGAGGGGTTACTCTTGGAGGAGGCGAAGCTACGGCGCAGCCCGAAGCAGCTCTCAGTTTGCTTCAAGTTTGTAAACGCGAAGGTATCAATACTGCTATTGAAACATGCGGATATGCACAAAAGGAAACGATTATGAAGTTGGCTGAATTTGTCGATTTGTTCTTGTTTGATATTAAAAATATCAACTCGGAAAAACATCAAGAATTGACAGGTGTCAGAAACGAAGTTATCCTTGAAAATTTGAAAGAACTTTTGGAACATAGATACAATGTAAAAATAAGGATGCCTATGCTGAAAGGTCTAAACGACAGCAAAGAAGAAATACAGGGTGTTATAGAATTTCTCATGCCGTACAAGGATGCAAAGAATTTCAAAGGAATAGATTTGCTGCCTTACCACAAGCTGGGAGTGAACAAATACAATCAACTGGGGATGGAATATCCAATACAGGGAGATCCAAGCCTTAGTGAAGAGGATTTGGACAGAATTGAAGGCTGGATTAAAGAATATGATTTTCCGGTTGCGGTTATCAGACACTAGAATTGAAAGAAAGGTATATGAATGGGAGTAATAAATGATAAAGCGGTAGAGCGTATAATACAGGAGTCGGTTCCGGGTAAGCAGGTTACTATTGCACATGTTATTGCTTCTCCAATGAAAAGTATTTACGACAGGCTCGGCATCGACGATCGGGGAGCGATAGGAATATTGACTTTGACACCTTACGAAACGGCTATAATAGCGGCAGACATTGCAACTAAGACTGCGGACGTTGAAGTGGGATTTCTGGATCGTTTTACAGGCTCCGTTGTTATAACGGGCGATGTTCAGAGTGTTGAAACGGCACTTACGGCTGTAACGGAAACGCTTTGTAATCTTCTTGAGTTCACTACGGTTCCGGTTACGAGGACATGAGAAAAAAGAGAATTATGGTCATCGGACCGAGAGGCTGCGGTAAAACGTCTTTGGTAAATGTTTTAAACAATTACGACGGACCGCTTAGAAAGACTCAGGATACGATATATACCGACAAAACAATAGATGTACCAAGCGCATACATCGAGAATGTCTGGATGTATAAGCATATGATAGCACTTTCGCAAGATGCGTCATGCATGATTTTGATGCTCGATCAGTCGCGGTGCACGGAAGTTTATTCGCACGGATTTGCAAGAGCTTTTCGATGCCCTGTAATAGGTGTAGTAACAAAGGCTGATGTGAGTCCCGAAAATGAAGATATATGTAAAAGACAGCTTGGCGCTATAGGAGTTAGAGAACCTTATTTTAACATTAACCTTCAAAATAAAGAGGGTATTGAAGAACTGGAAAATTATTTACAATGTCTTACGACTACAAATTGAAAGGAAGTGAGCGCATGAAAAAACTGATTTCTGCCAAAGCGGTAGAAGCTCTGGGGAAACAGGGACAGAAAGTAATATGTATAGATAAAGATACAATAATTACACCGTCGGCGAAGGATGTTGCCGCCGAGTATGGTATTGAATTTAAATCCGGTACATATGAAGCATCAGGTACTTGCACAGAGAATAAGGCTTGTTGTACTAATGATGGCGGCATTGATAGAGAGGTTATCTATAATGCGGTAAAAGCACTCGTTGAAAAAGGAATGCTTGGAAGCCTTTTGAGCAAACTTGGCGAAGATGTTGCGTATGTTTCAGAGGGAGATGCAAATCTCAAACTGGTGCGCGGCAATACGGCGAAGTGGGAAGTGCTGGACACAGGAAACCCTGCTGATAAAGTGTTCTACAACGAACTTGTTACAGCAAATGACGGCAGCAAAATGAATGCAGGCTTTATTACAATCGAAAAGTGCGAATTCCCTTGGGAGTGTGCTTGTCAGGAGCTTTATTATGTGATAGAAGGAACACTTACAATAGAATCGAATGGAAAAGTTTATACAGGACATTCGGGAGATTGTTTCTTCTTCCAAAACGGAGCAAAACTGAAATTCGGTTCTCCGGATAAAGTGAAGGCATTTTACGCTACTCACTGATTTTGGGAAAATAAAACAGTTACTTGATAAATAAAAAATATTATTTAAAGTAAAGAAATATCAAAAAGGAGGTGCCACAAAATAATGGGAAATATGGATTATGATTTGAGGTCCGTACAAGAAGCAAGAGATCTGGCAAGACTTGGAAAGATTGCAACTCAGCAAATTGCACATTATAGCGACGAACAAATTGATAAGATTCTTCGCAATATGGTTCGTGTGGCTGAAGCAAATGCGGTTATGCTTGCTCAAATGGCAGTTGAAGAAACGGGCTTTGGTAAGGTAGAAGACAAAACTTACAAAAATCACATGGCTTCAACTATCCTTTATAACGCTATGAAGGATATGAAAACAAACGGAATTATTGGAGAAGATCCTGCAAAGGGAATAATAGAGGTTGCGGATCCGGTTGGACTGCTTATGGGTATAGTGCCATCGACAAATCCTACATCTACTACTATTTATAAGGCAATGATTGCTATTAAAGCAAGAAACGGAATTGTATTTTCGCCACATCCGTCGGCTGCCAAGTGTACGCTCAAAGCTGCACAGTTAATGGCGCAGGCGGCAGTAGAAGCGGGTGCACCGGCAAACATTATAGGCTGCATATCGATGCCGTCGATGCAGGCTACAGATGAGCTTATGCACTGCGAAGAAGTTAAGATGATAATAGCAACAGGCGGTCCGGGAATGGTTAAAGCTGCTTACAGCGCGGGAAAACCTGCGCTTGGAGTAGGAGCCGGAAATTCACCTGCATATATCGAAAGAACTGCAGATGTTAAGCAAGCTGTTACTAATATAATGGCAAGTAAGACGTTTGATAACGGTACTATTTGTGCTTCCGAACAGTCTATAATCTGCGAAGAATGTAATAAAGATGCAGTTATTGCCGAATTTAAGGCACAAGGTGCTTACTTTATGACTGAAGACGAAACGAATAAGGTTTGCAAGCTCTTATTCAAGAACGGCCATACTATGAATGCTAAATTCGTAGGAAGAACAGCACTCGTAATAGCTGAAGCTGCAGGCATATCCGTTCCGCTAAACACTAGAGTGTTGATTGGAGCGCAAGGAGGAGTAGGCGACGGTTATCCGCTTTCTTACGAAAAATTGACAAGTGTACTTGCATTTTATGTTGTAAGAGATTGGCACGAAGCATGCGAGCTTAGTATCAAGCTACTGCAAAACGGTATCGGACACACTATGAGTTTGCATACAAACGATAGAAATATTGTGCTTGAGTTCTCTGTAAAACCGGCTTCAAGAATTTTGGTTAATACAGGAAGCACAATGGGAGGCACCGGAGCAAGCACATCACTATTCCCGGCGTTTACACTGGGCTGCGGAACTATGGGCGGAAGCTCTGTTTCTGAAAATGTAGGACCTTTGCAGCTTGTAAATATCAAAAAAGTTGCTTATGGAATCAAAAATTGCACAACTCTTGCAGTTGACGATCCTACATTTAATCATCCTGAACTTGCAGGGGCAACTACCGGAAGCTGTATGACAATGTCGAGCTGCGGAAAACCTATACCGCCGGCACCTACGGTACCGGTTACCGCAAATTGCGGAAGCACTGCGACATATTTATCACCGGCTGAATATCAAAGGGGTAACAGCGGAATTACATATGGAACAGGTTGCGGATGCGGTTCTACAAACGCAAATGCACCGTCAGCTTCAGATCAGCCGATAGATACGGCAGAACTTACCAATATGATAAATGCTTTGGTAAGCGCAATGAGAGGCGAATAATCGCAAAACGATTTTAAAAATAAATATTATAATTAAAAAGTTTTCTAGGAGGAAAAAAAGATGACTAAAGATGCATTAGGAATGATCGAAACAAAAGGTTTGGTAGGTTCAATAGAGGCAGCGGATGCTATGGTAAAGGCTGCGAATGTTTACCTAATCGGTAAAGTGCATGTAGGTGGAGGACTTGTAACTGTAATGGTTAGAGGAGATGTAGGAGCTGTAAAGGCTGCAGTAGATGCAGGAGCAGCTGCGGCAGAAAGAGTTGGAGAACTTGTTTCTGTTCATGTAATTCCAAGACCTCATGGCGAGGTTGAAACAATTCTTCCTAATCATGGAGGAGACAAGTAATAGCTTTAGGTTTACTTGAAAAATTAAATTAAAAAAGCTCGGTGTCGCGCCGAGCTTTTTTAAACATTTATCTAAAAGCCATTTAGATTTGTGAATTATAGATACATGTTTAACAGTTATAGGAATTATTTGAAGTTGTTTGCATAAAAGTGATTAAATTTAAAGTAACATGGTATATACTATAAAGAAAAGCGCTTTATGACAATATTTTTACATAAAAGTTATTATGCGAGGAAAATTGTATGAAGATTATTACTATAAGTCGTGAATTCGGTTCAGGGGGAAGAGAAGTTGGAAAACGACTTTCTGAGCTTCTCGGATTTGATTATTATGATAGTGAAATATTGACGGTTGTTGCGAATCATAGCGGTATGAATCCTGAATATGTCGAAAACAAATTGGCTAATCACGGTTGGGAGGCATTCCCGCTTACATATAGAGGAACACTGGAATCCATGGATTATGCAAGAGCAGGGGATATTTCTTTGCTGCTGAAGCAAAAAGAAGTGCTTGAAGAAATTGCGACACTTGGTAAAAACTGTGTAATAATTGGAAGAAATTCGGATGTCATATTGAAGGAGTATAATCCTTTTAATATTTTTGTATGTGCAGATATGGAAGCTAAGATTAGGCGATGCATGGAAAGAGAGGCTGAAGACGGCAGCCTAACTGAAAGAGATTTGGTTAAAAAGATGAAGCAAATTGACAAGCAGCGTGCACAAACCAGAGCTATATTATCGGGATCTGCTTGGGGTAAGAGAGAAGCGTATCATTTGATCGTGAATACTACCGATTGGGAGATTAAGGAACTGGTACCGGCGCTTGCGGACTTTGCTAATAGTTGGTTTAATAAAGAAAAATAATTTTATTACAAAATAATGCAAAATATTTCAAAGGTATGAGATGTTGAAATTTCAACACTAAACGACAAGACTATACAAAAACTTAACACCAACGCATTATAATTACAGGCTTGACAAATAATTCCTAGCATGGTATAATTAATATCAAATGTGATGGAAAAAATAATATTTATTAAAATGTAATGGAGGTAAAGAAAATGAAGGCTACAGGAATTGTTAGAAAAGTTGATGATTTAGGTAGAATTGTTATTCCTATCGAATTGAGAAGAACATTGGATATCGAAATAAAGGATGCTATCGAAATTTTTGTTGACGGGGAGTACATTATGCTCAAAAAATACGAGCCTACATGTGTATTCTGCGGAAATGCTGCAAATGTAAAGAGAATTGAAGAGAAAAACATTTGTGCTGACTGTATCACTAAAATTAAGAATATTTAATGCAGCAATTTATAAAATAATAGCTTATTAAAAAAAGGAGGGAACGCAATGAAAACTATTGCAAAGGTAAATCTAATCTTATCAATAATCGGCGTATGTATAGGTACTACTATTTTGGTACTTTCTGCTATTACAACTGCAAAATCTTCTAAAAATAAGCTGGATGTTCTCTAAGCGCGGATTACAAACCGTGAAAGAACAAAATTAGTTAGAAAGATTATTTAGTTCGAAATGTTCGCGTTGAGCGTTTCGAACTATTTTTGTTTTATGCGGGAGGGATAAATATGTCTTGCAAAATTTCAAAAGATTATTATGACAAACTCAATATGAAAAAGCGACTTATCAAATATTTGGTGTATTTTACTACAGCGTCTTTTGCATTGTTGTTTCTTATTTTGGGATGGGTGTTTTTCATGTGCCTAATGGCAATGATACGGCACTAAATGAATTTTGTTAATAAAAACTCAAAAAATCAAAAAAAGTGATTGACAAGTAGGCAAGAGTTTGTTAATATAATATAGCTGTCG
>JABZIP010000024.1 GCA_015258265.1 Clostridiales bacterium
CCGTCAGCCCGAGCTAGGTCCCCAATCGTGAAAATACCTAGCTCGGCGAGCTTTTTTGCAGTGGCTTTTCCGACGAAAAAAAGCTCGCCTGCCGGCATTGGCCACAAAAGCTGCCTGAAATTTTCTCTTGATATTACAGTAGTCGCATCCGGCTTTTTATATTCGCTTCCCATTTTCGCAAATATCTTATTAAACGATACCCCCACGGAAAGCGTAAGTCCAAGTTCCGACTTGACCGTATTTCTAATTTCGTTTGCAATGCTTTCAGCATCTCCGAAAAGCATTGTGCTGCCGCTGACATCGAGCCACGATTCATCTATGCTGAACGGTTCAATTAAATCGGTGTACCTGTAATAAATTTGATTGATTAGCTTTGAATACTTTTTATATTCATCGTAATGTGGCGGTATCAACTCAAGCTGCGGACACTTCTTCTTTGCAGACCATATTGTTTCTGCAGTTGCCACTCCAAATTTTTTTGCTAAATTATTCTTTGCGAGTATTATCCCGTGTCTTCTTTGCGGATCTCCGCAGACAGCCACAGGCAAGTCCCTAAGCTCGGGTAACGAAAGCAGCTCCACGCTCGCAAAGAAATTATTCATATCGCAATGCAATATTTTTTTATCGACTTGTGTACTCTTCATAGGCTTCGTGGTCAAACACTAAATCAAGTTCTCCGATGTACTCCGTATACCCCTCCGTTTTACAAAAACCGTTTTTGAAGCGATAAAGTCCGTCGCTTTCATCGAGTTTAAATACTCCCCCGAAATCGTATTCATCCATTCCAAGTTCAAGCGCCCATTTAATCATTTCCCATTGCATATGATAATTAGGCATCAAATTGCGTTTGTTGTTTGAGCTTGCTCCGTACATATAAAACAACTTCTTGTTATACGGAATAGAAAGTGCCGCCGACAGGACTTCATCTTCGTGCGTACTCAAATAAATTCTTGATTTAGGAACAGCTTCAAATAAACGCAGAAAATAATCTTTCGGTCTGTGCGTAATGCCTTGCCTTTCAGCCATTATTTTTGTAAGATTGAAAAACTTGTCCATCGCATCTAAAAATTCAGGTTCATCTGCGTTAACAAAATGCGTTTTTACGCCTTTTCTATCAGCAAGCCCTATATTGTATTTAGTCTTTGGATGAAACTCCGAGAGCAAAGTTTCTTCGGTCTTTCCACTAAGTCTAAGAACCATATTAAATCTCGGCTGAACAAATGCATGAGAATCCGTTTCTCTGGATCTGAAAATATATCCTCTCTTTTTATACTCGCTAAGCAAACGCTCATCGTATTTCACTTCCGGATCAAGCCTCAAAAGAAATGGTTTGTCTTTGTTTATAACCGGCTCCGCTTCCTTCAAAAGGCGTTCCACCAAATCAACATCATAAAAGTCGCACACCGGTCCCCTGTTAGCATAAAAGAGCTTTTTATCGTTTACAGCATTTACATACAATATGGACAAAGCCGCTACAATCTCGCCTTTCTCCTCCAAATACACATAATGCGCGCCCCAGCCCTTTTTTACGTGCTCCCAATTCATATCCTGCGATACTCTTGCATAAGGAGAGTTTCGTACAAACTCATTATATCTTTTAATCTCGTTTTCACTATTCCCAAGTATAGGCATTTTTCTCCCCCTGTCAATTAGTATACTTTAAATCTATCCGCTATTTCTTCTTTCTTTTTTTGCTCGCACCGTTTTTATTTCTGCTTCTTGCATAATCATTTCCGCCGGAACTTTGTCCCGATTTTCCGCGTCTGCGCCTGCTTTTTCCGCTCTCTTTAAACATTCTTTCAAAATTATTTTTCTTTTTGAAAGTGATTTCCTCGTCCAGCTCCGATTCTTCGTAATTTTTTGAATCAAGTTCGCTGAATTTCATTTTAAATAGTGCCGCTGCAACATCCAGTGTCGTTACCTCCGGCATTTCATCGAGTATCTGCTCTATTACATCCGTATACTTTGCAAATCCGCCTCTTGAAATAGTATCCATTACTTCTTTCATAGCGGCTTCTTGCCTTGTAAGTTCGATACTCAAGATAGTAGGCGCTTTTGCTCTTATTATTTTGGATTTCGTGTATCTTTCTATATCGCGCAACTTATATAAATCCTTGCCGAATGCAAAAGAATACGAAATACCCTTTTTACCTGCTCTGCCCGTTCTACCTATCCTGTGAACATAGTATTCCTCATCGTTTGGTATATCGTAATTGAACACCGCCTCAATCCCGTCCACATCTATACCTCTTGCTGCAACGTCTGTCGCGACCAAAAGTTCAACATGCCCGTTTCTAAATTTACTCATCACGCGGTCGCGCTCTCTTTGCTTCATATCGCCGTGTAATGCCTCGGCTGAATATCCCCTCGCCTGCAAACTGCTGCAAAGCTCGTCAACCTTCCACTTCATGTTACAAAATACAATACCCAGCTTGATATTGCGCACATCCACCAATCTGCAAAGAAGTTCCAATTTTGATTTTTCGCGAACTTCTATATAAAACTGCTCTATGGTATCAATGGTTATTTCCTTTTGCAATGTTACGACATGTTCGGGATTTTTCATATAAGAATCCGCTATTTCAAGTATTCCTTTCGGCATCGTCGCAGAAAAAAGCATAGTTTGTCTTTGCTTAGGGATTTCCTCAAATATCGCATCTATATCATCTCGAAATCCCATATTAAGCATTTCATCCGCTTCATCAAGCACTGCAATTTTTAGATTTTGCAGCTTAAGAGTACGCCTCCTCATATGGTCCATAACTCTTCCCGGCGTTCCTATTATGATTTGAGGTTTATTTTTGAGCGCCATTATTTGCCTTTCTATAGGCTGTCCGCCATAGATTGCAAGCGTCTTAATTCCCTTATGAAATTTACAGAGATTGCGAATTTCATCTGCAACCTGTATTGCAAGTTCACGAGTCGGACACAAAACCAGTACCTGTACTCCTGAGTGCTTTGCATCTATGAGTTCAACTGCAGGTATACCGAAAGCGCAGGTTTTTCCCGTTCCGGTTTGTGCCTGCCCTATCACATCAAGTCCCTGCATAGCAATAGGTATCGCTTTTGACTGTATAGGAGTGGCTTCTTCAAATCCCATCGCATTCAAGGCTTTTTTCGTCCCCTCCGATAGCATCAACTCGTTAAAATTTAAATTCTTCATTTATTAACCTTTCTTTTATTCATTTCTTTTTCGTCTTTTGCGAATACCGTTTATTATCAAAAATGTTATTGAAAACACAACAAATAGCGGCATTACCCAATCAAAATACGACGCATCATCCGACAATATGTCTACCCACAGTTGATCCATATAAAGGTTTGTAGCTTCGCTGAGGTGCACAAAGCTCCTATCTGTTGTGTCGAGCTTTCTCGGATACAGCATTTCGTTTTCCTTAATATCGTTAGGAAGCAACTCCCATGCCGCGGTGTTCGGAGTTGAGTACATGATATATAAGGCGTTTTCCCTTGCTACATTCGGCTCATTCAAAAAGTTGATATACATTTCTGCAGCCTCTTTTTGTGTTGATACCTTCGGAATACATGTTGCATCAAAATATACATTCGCCCTATCGGAAACATAGCAAGCCAAATCCGGATTCACCTTTTTCATTATAAAATAATCCCCAACATAATATGGAGCAATGATAGCCTCATTTCCTTGCATTTTGTCAAAAATTTGGTCCATTACATAGGCTTGTACGAGCGGTTTTTGCTCTTTCAAAAGTTCCGCTGCTTGATCAAGCTCATCTTTTTTCTCGGTATTCATGGAATATCCAAGTCTTTCAAGTGCAAGTGCAAAGGCATCGCGAGGATTTTTAAACATAAGTATTTGTCCTGCATAGGTACTATCCCAAAGTTCGTCGATACTTGTGATTTCTTTGCCTGTAAGTTTTTTATTGTAAATGATTCCCACTCGCCCCCACGAATAAGGGACAGAATACTCTCCCTTCGGATCGTACTGCGGCGATAAAAATCTTTTATCTATATTCTTGATATTTGGAATATTATTGCGGTTTATCTTGCTTATCAGCCCCTCCTGAATTAAGCGAGATACCATGTAGTCAGACGGGAATATCACATCATATGCGTTAGCTCCGCTTTTCAACTTGGCGTACATACCCTCATTTGTTTCGAAATTGGAGTAGTTTACAGAAATTCCTGTCAGCTTCTCAAACTCCCTGTTTATATCCATATATCCGTCTTCACCGTTAGCTATATATTCTCCCCAGTTATATACATTTATAGATATGCCGTCCCCCTTAAATCTCGTGTAATATTCCATATCGTAATCGCCGCTTTTTGCCGCATACGAAGGTGCCGCCGTAACAACAGCAACAAAAATCGCTATCGCAACAGCGCATGCGGTTGCTCCTACTCCTGATACGGAATATCTTTGCTTTTTGCCCGCTTCTCTTCTTTCGGCTAAATTTACAGCTATCAAGATAGTAAGTATTACTACAAATATCACCGTCGAAAGCGCATTAATTTGAGGATTTACTCGTCTTTTCGTCATGGCATATATAAGTACGGATAGCGTTTGTTGCTTTGCCCCTGTTGTAAAGTATGAAACGACAAAGTCATCCATGGAAAATGTGAGTGCCATCAGAAAACCTGCCATTATTCCCGGTCTTATCTCGTGAATTGTAACTTTGAAAAACGCCTGAATCGGATCGCAACCAAGATCCATCGCAGCATCTACAATCGACTTATCGAGCTGTCTTAGCTTAGGCAAAACATTTAAAATTACATATGGAAGATTAAATGTTATGTGAGCAATTATCAAAGTTATCCAACCGAACTCAAAATCTAAACCGAAACTTGCGAACATTTTTTTTGATGTTACAAACAGAAGCATAAAAGAAACGCCTGTTATTATTTCCGGATTGATTATCGGTACATATGTTAACGACATAACGACATTCTTTATTCTTTTATCCAACCGTTCAAGTCCTATCGCTGCAGCAGTTCCCATAATTGTGGCGATTACAGAAGACACGATTGCTACAATTATAGTTGTCCAAAGTGCCTGCATTATCGCTTCGTTATGAAACAGCTTTACATACCAGCTTAGTGTAAATCCTGTAAAAGTTCTTCCTTTTGCGGCATTAAAAGAAAACGCCATCAGAATTATTATCGGCAAATACAAAAATGCAAGGAATACACCTATGTAAGTTTTAAAATACCACTTCATAGTAATCTTTCCTCCACGCCTTCTTCATCGAGAATTCCCGATATACTCATACACATCAAAACAAGAAGCATTAGTACCAGTGAAATGGCAGAACCCAAATGCGGATTGTATGCGTTACCTAAAAATTGCATTTCGATTATATCTCCAATCAGCTGATTCGCGCCTCCACCGAGCATCTGTGAAATTATGAATGTACTTACTGCAGGTACAAAGACCATAATCATACCCGTTTTTACTCCGGGTTTGCTCATCGGCAGTATGATTTTCATAAACACATCTTTCGGGCTTGCTCCCAAATCTGTTGCCGCCTCAATTACATCATTGTGAATTTTTACCATTATAGAATGCAGCGGTAATATCATAAACGGTATGTAATTGTAAACCATTCCGAGAACTACAGCACCTTGCGTATTTATAAATTGAATTTTCGACATCCCGAAATGCAGCAAAATTTGATTCAATACGCCGTTATTTTCAAGAAGCGACATCCACGCATATGTTCGCAGTAAAAAATTCATCCACATAGGAAGCATCATAAGCAAAAGCAATGTTTGATCGTTTATTCCGCGCATCCTCGACATTAAATACGCAACAGGATATCCTATTAAAAAGCATAATCCGGTCGAAACTGCAGCCAGCCATATGGATTTAACGAATACAGCTGAGAATTTGCCCGAAACGACTAAATTAGCCATGCTAAATTCACCTTGCATATCCGTAAATGCAAAGTAAACAATCAACAATAACGGAAGTACTATGAACAGCCCCGACCACGCAAGATACGGATATGACGCTTGCTTTAATTTCATATCTGCGCCTCCATTTTTCTCATTACATGTATGTCGTTAGGTGTGAGTGTCATTCCTATCACACTACCAACCTCTTGGCTATCTGTTGAATGTATGAGCCAATTAAAGCCGTGTCCGCTTACGCTTATCTCAAAATGCACGCCTTTAAAAATTATGCTTTCAACATGACCTGTGATTTTGCCTTCTTCAACCGGCACAACATCTATATCCTCCGGACGAATTACTACATCCACCGCTTCCATAGGTTCAAAACCCGCATCTTCACATTCAAACTGAACGCCTGCGAATTCAACCAAATAGTCCTTATGCATTACACCGCTAAGTATATTGCTCTCTCCGATAAAATCCGCTACGAAAGCGTTAACGGGCTCGTTGTATATATCCTGCGGCGTTCCGATTTGCAGTATCTGCCCGCCTCTCATGACTACCACTCTGTCGGACATCGTAAGTGCTTCTTCCTGATCATGCGTTACATATACAAATGTAATTTTGAGAGCCTGTTGTATCTTCTTGAGCTCTATCTGCATATCCTTTCGCAGCTTTAAATCCAAAGCTCCCAAAGGCTCGTCAAGCAGTAATACCTTAGGTTCATTTATGAGTGCTCTCGCTATCGCAACACGCTGCTGTTGACCACCGGAAAGCTGATTTACATTTCTGTTTTCATAACCTGACAAATTGACGAGCTTAAGCATTTCTCTCACTTTTTTCGCTATCAGATCCTTATCTAATTTCTTGAGTCTCAATCCGAAAGCTATATTGTCAAACACATCAAGATGCGGGAACAGTGCATATCTTTGAAACACCGTATTTACATGTCTTTTGTGCGGCGGTAAATCGTTTATGCGATTCCCTGCAAAAAATACATCTCCGCCTGACGGCTTGACAAATCCCCCTATAATCCTAAGGGTTGTAGTTTTTCCGCATCCCGACGGCCCCAAAAATGTTATAAACTCCTCATCGTGAATATCCAAATTCAAATTGTCGATTATTATTTCGCCATCGTATTCAGCCGATATTCCGTTAAGACTTACAATGATGTCTTCCTTCAATTCATAAATCCCCCTCTATGTTATTCGTATTTTTCCTTTTTTGTTCTTTATCTTTCATACGATAAAAATATGCAGAAACAATCACCGTTACAGGTACCGCAAATATTATGCCTATGCTTCCGACTATACTTTGAAGTATCTCAACTATTATCATTTCCATGTTAAACAAGAACAGCAAGTTCTTATTTGTAGCTACAAGTAAAATTACAGTTGCAAGCGATCCGCCGATATATGCAAGCACCAATGTTGTGGTCATGGTTCCTATCGCATCTCTACCGATATTCAGTCCCGAGCGTATCATCTTTGAAACGGATTTAATCTGCATGGCATCGGACAACTCTTTCATAGCGGATGCTATGGACATCGCTACATCCATAATAGCTCCAAGCGATCCTATTACTATACTGCCCCATATAATCGCCCGCAGGTCTAGAGGCTTATCGGGAAAAATATACATAAGGAATATGTAATCCTCATCAACAAAGCCTGTAATCCTAAGTTTATTCGCTATCACTATTGAAAGTATACCGGAAAGCAAAAGTCCGCCCATATTCCCGAGTATAGCGCAAAGCGTTTTTGTATTTACGCCATTCATAAGCGAAAGGCTCATTGCTACAATGTATACGGAAACTATGATAGTAGATATGTATATATTGCGCCCTGCCAATATGGACGGTATATACACCAAAAATATTACCGCTGCTGTAAAACAAAGCGAAATGACCGTACTTACGCCTTTTTTCATAGAAAAAATGAGAATCAAAAGCAAGAATAACAGTGTCAGCTTGATAAGAAGCGATATTCTGTCGTAATTTACAAAAATCCACGCATCACCGCTACCGTTCGGATTTTGACCGTATGTAAGTATTACCTTGTCGCCTTTTTCTATTTCCTTGTGGCTCACCCCGTACATATTATCAATATACTGGATTATTTTAACCTCATCGCCCTTTTGGTTTCCGCCGGTAAATCGTGCTTTCGCCTTAATTTCTTTATTTACTACAGGTTTTTCGTCATCGACTTGTGGTAATTTCTGTTCCTCTACACTTAAAATTTTTGTTACTTCAGCCTGCGCAAATTCCTCATCAACCACATCCACGCTTGCTTTGTTTAAATTGTAGCCGACTAAAATGAAAATCAATGAAAAAATAACAATAAAAATATACAGTGCAATCGCTCTATTTTTTTTATTCAGCTTTGTATGCATCAATACTAACCGTTCCTTCAGACATGATAAAATCTATTTTTTTTGCATACTTTTTTTCCATTTCCCTATCGCCTACCGCTCTATAAAGTTTGATTAGCTCTACCATGGCATTAATATTCGACGGACTTAAAAGCAACACCTGTTTGAAATTGTCGATAGCGTCTTCTATCAGTGATAGCCCTGCATTAGCGATACCGAGATGATAATGCAGCGGCCACCATTCCAAATACTCTCCCTGTGCATAAGTCATCAGCCGCTCTTTACCGTCTTGAAAACGTCCTGCCAATATATCGTTACAGGCAAGCTCCAATTTTACGGGAACTTCTATCTGTGCGAGCCTTTCCTGTGCCTCTTTTTTTGTTTCCTCGTCCGTCGTAAGCTCTATGAACTTCTTAAATGTCAGACTGGCTTTCACATAAAGTCCCATATTCAAATATCCGTATCCTAGGAAAAAGTATACATCTGCAAAATCCGGATAAAGTAGCGAAAGTTTCTCAAAACCTTCAAAGGCTTCCGCCTTAAAATCTCCGATAAGTTCCTCATCGTCTTCTTCCGCCGTATAAATTTCCCTGCAAACACGAGCGTATCCGTAAAGGGCATACATATCGTCCGGTTTTAATATCAAGACAACCCTGTATACCGCACATGCCTGAATCCACGCCAGCTTTCCCAAATATGTAAGCGCCAGGTCGAGAAGCGCGGTTATCAGCTTATCTTGATAAACACCCACAAGAAACTCAACATATTGCTTCTTGTAAGGGAATTTGCTATCTATTCCCAAGACGAAAACTAAATTTTTCATTATTTCTTCGCCTTTGATATCCTGTTCCTGCCTTATTTTTTCTTTTTCAATCGGCAAAGGAATACTTCTCATTATTTCACGCAGTTCCTCTTTTTCCAAAATCTCATCGGAAACATTGAGAAATACAAAATCATCCATGTGCTTCATCAGATGCTTTCTAACTCTGTCTTTGCTCATTTTCATCTTTTGATTTAACTCTTTGTCGTTCACAGCTCCCAACCTACCTTTTCAAACCTCTTCACAACTTCCGGATTTAAAAAATCTGCCATATCACTTGTCAACTTTTCTTTGATTTTTTCTGCAAGTCCCGGAAAACTCCTATCTTTCCAGCACGCATACTCATAGAAAATTCGATACAAATTTTCCTTTTTATGATTTTTATGTTGATACCCCTTCAAATAGAAAAAATAAGCAAACTGCTCGTAAAAGTCAAATGCTTCCCCGTTAAAAACGCTTATTGCATATTTGATAGCCTCTGTAAATCCGCCTTTATTATAATAAAGATCCAAAACGGTTTCGACCATTTTTAGCCTTGCAATTCCCTCGGCTGAAATATATTTACTTGATATTACCTCATATGGCGCAATATCTCTAAACACATATCCGTGCTTTGCACGTTCGCTTCTTATTGACGTTCCCTTGAGTAATTTCAAAAATCCCAGCTGTAAATTATCAGCATTCAAAGAATATGCCTCGTTAAACGATTGCACAAATGAACCGAAATCTTCATAAGGCAGTCCCGCTATCAAGTCGATGTGAACCGTTATGTTTTTTAATTTAGTAAGTTTTTTAATATTTTCAAGTACCTTTTCTATATGTGTACTTCTATTTACAGCTAAAAGTGCATCTTTGTTTGTACTTTGTATACCAATTTCCAGTTGAAAAAGCCCCTCTCGCGCTATCGACATAAGTTCTAAAAACCTTTCATCCAAAAGTTCGGCGCAAATTTCAAAATGAAAATTAGTAATACCGTTATCGTTTTTTATAATGTACTCGACAATATCATTACTTCTTTTCGCATCGTAATTAAAAGTTCTGTCGATAAATTTAACCTGTTTTACGCACCTGAGCAGAAAATATGCGATTTCTTTTTTTACGCGCTCAATGGGTAGTGCCCTTATCCCTTTATCTATCGATGAAAGACAATACGAGCAGGAATATGGACAGCCTCTTGTCGTTTCATAATAAACGATTTTATCATTCACCGGTTGCAATAAACTATAAGGGAAAGGTACATCTGTAAAGCTGCCGACTTCACCTTCATCGTTTACAAAAATCTTCCCGTCTTCCCTATAAATAAGATTTCCGATATTTCTATAATCAGGCTTTGGGGAGAGTATTTGCATCATTATTTTTTTGAAAGTTTCCTCACCCTCACCTATTATAACAAAATCTACATATTTGTTTTTTCGCATAAATGATATCGCTTCATAGCTCACTTCCGGCCCTCCGAACAGGATTTTTATATTTGGACGCGCTTTTTTTAAGTTTTCCGCGATTCGCATAGTTCTTTCTATATTCCAAATATAACAAGAGAAGCAAACCAAATCGTATTCACCTCTAACTATTTCCGTATAAATATAATTTTCATCATTATTTATAGTGAATTCCTTTAATTCTATATTTCTTCTGTATTCTAAGGATGCCATATAAAGATACCTTATCGACAGATTTGAATGTATGTATTTAGAATTTAAAGTCGTCAGTAATACTCGCATTTGCTTCTCCTATATTACAATGCCCTATATCGCTCGTCCTTTATAAGTCCGGTCTTTTCAAGCGCCATTTGCAATTTTTCAATCATTTTCTCTTTGTCGTTCGGCAAATCACCTCTAAGCGACACATAGTTCGACGCGTGATTGCTTCTAAAAACGCATTTTCGCTTTACATCTATATCCTTGAGCATCAACATCGTTTCCAAAACTGCTTCCTGCGCTGTCAAAAGCTCAAACTCACCATTTCTTATTTGCTCGTATATTTCAGCCTCTTCGTCGAGCATCAAAGTCAAAAGTCCCACATAAGACGGTTGCATTTCACTTATCATACTTGCCGTTTCTCTAGCATGCTCCTGCATCAAACGCTTTCCGCCAAGTCCCGATATAAATGTTACCGATGCTTTTATCCCCAGTCTTTCCGCTTTTTGTACGGATTTAATAATTTCATCGCGCGAAACACCCTTTTTTATAGCTTCTAGAACTGCATCGCTTCCGCTCTCCGCTCCTATATAAAGCATACCTACACCTTTGTTTTTCAAATTCAAAAGTTCATCATCCGTCTTGTTCAAGACATCCGCAGGTGTTGCATACATAGCTACTTGCTTACATTCGGGAAATAACATGCGTATTTCATCCAATATAACAGTGAGCTTACTCGTAGCAAGGCAAAGCGCATCGCCGTCCGCCAAAAAAATTTTTTCTACATGCACATATGCTCTTCGCGCCATGCGCAAATCTTCGATGACTTCTTCCGTTTTTCGAACTCTAAATTTTTTGTCCTTGAACATCGTGCAAAAGGTACAGCCGTTATGGCTGCATCCGATTGTAACCTGTATTATCAGGCTGTACGCCTCGCTTGGCGGTCTGTAAATGCTCCCCTCGTAGCGCAAAATTACATCCTCTCAGGTGCTTTCATTCCCAAAAGTCCAAGTCCGTTCTTAAGAGCATTCTTTGTAGCTATCACAAGAGCTAGTTTTGCCACTTTCTCGTTTTCGTCTTCTACAAGTATATGCTCGTCGTGATAGAATTTGTTGAATGCCTGTGCCATTCTTACAATGTGTCTTGTAACTATCGACGGTTCGTATTTTTCGCCGGCTTCTACTATCGCATCAGGGAAGGTATACAAGAGCTTTACAAGTGCATATGCACTGTCGGATTTAAGATATTTCGCATCAATTTCTAATTTTTTAGCTTTCTCTTCCAAATCTGCACCCGCATTTCTTATTACAGACGCCGCCCTTGCATGGGTATATTGCACATACGGTCCTGTTTCTCCTTCGAAATTCAATATCTTTTCCCACGAGAATACATAATCCTTGATTCTGCTGTTCGAAAGTTCATTGAAAACAACTGCGCCTATACCTACCGCTTTAGCAATTTCATCTATGTCCTCCGTCGCAACTTTCTTTTCTTTTATGATATCTTTCGTCTGTTCTACCGCGCGGTTCAAAACATCTTCCAAGAATACAACTCTGCCCGAACGGGTAGACATAGTTCCGTCTGCAAGGCTTACAAGTCCAAACGGTATATGAACACAATCTTTCGCCCATGGGCAACCCATAAGTTCTACAATTTTAAACCACTGTTGGAAATGCAGATTTTGCTGTGATGCCACCACATAGATATTTTTATGGAAATTGTAGGTTTCTTTTCTGTAAAGTGCTGCCGCTATATCTCGTGTAATGTAAAGCGTTGAGCCGTCGCTTTTGGTAATCAAAGCGGGATTCATTCCATATTTTTCTAAGTTTACAATGTTTGCACCATCAGATTCTTCAAGTAAATTGTCGTCTTTGAGCCATTTCACAACTCTATCCATTTTGTCGGAATAAAAACTCTCTCCTGCATATGAATCAAATGTGATACCGAGCATATCGTAAACACGGTTAAATTCTTTGAGGCTTTCCTCCCTAAACCAGTGCCAAAGCTCATACTCTTCCTTTGAACCGTTTTCCAGTTTCGTAAATGCAGCTCTTGCCTCCTCCTCCAAAGTCGGATCTAAATCCGCTTCGTCATGGAACTTGGTGTAGTACGATAATAGAGTTGGTATAGGATCTCTCTCTACGTCTTCCTTGTTGCCCCATCTTCTATATGCAACTATCATTTTGCCGAATTGCGTACCGTAGTCGCCCAAATGGTTTATTCTTACCGTGTCGTATCCCAAAAAGTCCAATATTTTATATATAGAGTTACCTATAACCGTGCTTCTGATATGTCCGATGTGGAAAGGTTTTGCGATATTAGGTGAGGAAAACTCAACTATCATAGTTTTTCCCTCTCCCAGCGTATTTCTTCCATAATCGTCGCCCTTTGTCAAAATTTCCGCTATCGTATCTTTTGCAACTTCTTCCCTTTGCATAGCAAAGTTCACATACGCGTTTACACTCGTTACCTTATCGAACGCAGAATTGCCTGTGAGCTTTTCTGCAAGCTCGCTTGCTATCAAATTCGGTGCTTTATGTAATTCTTTTGCCAGTTTAAAACAAGGAAATGCATAATCGCCCATGCTCGAATCCGCAGGGACTTCAACCATATTGTAAATTTCGTCCTCGCTAAGCTCGCCCAATTTTTCCGAAATTGCTTTTGCTGTAATCTTCTTATAATCTTTCATATCTTCCTCCCATTATATCTTCAAACTTACCACTGTTACACCATTTCCGCCTTCGTTGAAATGGCCGTCCCTAAACTCTTTAATATGCTTATTTTTAGAGAGCATCTCTTGTATTCCTCTTCTGAGTATTCCCTCGCCTCTGCCGTGTATTATCGTAACTTTCTCCAGCTTCGCCATAAATGCGTCGTCGATATACTTGTCAACTTCCGCAAGAGCCTCCTCGAGCATCTTCCCTCTAACATTTATCGAAAGCGATACATTTCTCGCCTTATCCTTGTAAAGGGAAGCATACTTGGTTTTCGGCAGTTTTTCAGGTTGCTTTTTTGTCCCTTGACTCAGAAGCATTATGTTTTTTAATGCCACATTGACCTTCAGATTTCCAACTTGCACGCTTATCTCGCCCTTACCGTCGGGCAGCGACAATATCGTGCCGTTTTGGCCAAGTGAAAGTACCTTTACAAGATCTCCTACTTTCAACATATCCGCCGTTACCGGTTTGTAGTTTTCAGGAACCGCAATTTTTTCTCTATATCTTCCTTTTGCATTCTCAAGCTGCCGTTTGCTTTCCAAAAGCCTTGCATTTCGCTCCGCCATGCTGTCCATAAGATCCAAATCTTTGAGCTTTGCTTGCACGTCAGCTCGGCACTCGTCCG
>JABZIP010000025.1 GCA_015258265.1 Clostridiales bacterium
TATCCTTTTTGCATTAAGTTCGTCAAAAGCAAACGGGACAGCGTAAGGAGCAAGCCGAACATTCAAAGCTCTGAGAGTTGCCGGTTTGATAAACACCTTGAAATTTAAACGATTTCGAGGTGCTTTTTATTTAAACTCAAACTTTGATTGCAATGGGGAGAAAAATATGTTAAACTAATTTTTGAAGATTTGCGTAAAAGAAACAAGCTATAGGAGAATTAATTTGGATAGAGCTGATATCAAAACTACAAGATGGGAAGAATTGACGGGAGATTATATAAAAATCGCAGAATCTGAACTTAACAAAATGCAGGAAAGATCTAGGAAAATGCATCTTTCTTCACATATCAGAACTACGATTATGATATTCGCATTCGAGATAATTTACTTGCTCATATTGGCTATCCGCGGAGAGGTTAACTTTAAATACCATGTAGTGTGGTATGCTATTGTTCCGTCTTCTTTGAATTTTTTATTGTATTTGCTTGTGCGGTATTTAAATAACTTGCCGAATTTTCGTTTCAACAAGAATGCTATGCTTGTATTGGCATCCGGTATTCAGGTATTTATATATGCTACTGTACATCAATTTTATATAATGGTAAATGCCAGTTATTTGACAACTTTATTTTTGTCTACCATATACGATGATAAGAAAATGGTGAGGTGCACCGGAATCCTTGCGATATTCGGAATGCTATGTTCCGCATTTGTGATAAAATACGATCCTACATATCATGTTACGAGTGCCGACGTATTTAATTTTCTCGCGCTGACATTTACGATGCTGGCAGCAAGGTATATTGCTGAATATGTGGTTACTGTAAATATTGATAAAAGACGAAAAGTAAATAACGTTATACAGGAAAAAGAGCAGTATTGGAACGGACTTATGATAGACACATTGTCGGGACTATATTCCAGAAATGCGTTAAGAATTTTTGTCGACAAATTGAAGGCGCGGGAAGATAATGAGCCTATTTGTATTGCTATGATTGATATAGATAGATTTAAGAATATAAATGATACATTTGGACATCAGTACGGCGATGAAGTAATAAAACATCTCGGCGAGACAATAAAGAAATATTACAATCTAGGAGTTGTAGCTTTTAGATATGGCGGAGAAGAAATCCTTTGCATGGTTGAAGGAGAACAAATGACTGTAAAGAAGATTATATCTGAAATAAAAGATTCCTTTACTGATTTATGTAATACCATGCTTAATAATCCCAATATAACTTTCAGTGCGGGTATAAGTAGGGCCGATAAATCTCAAACTATGGCAGAATCTCTAAAACAGGCGGATATGGCGCTATATCAAGCAAAAGACAATGGACGAAACAAGGTGGAAATTTACTTTTAAGCGGAAGGTGTTTGTTGCTGACGATGAGTAAAAAGTTTTAAAGTGATAATTAGAAGAATAAGAGTGTATCAAAAATACATTCTTATTCTTTTGTATATAATATAAACTTGAAAAAAATATATTTATATAACGATTTTAATAAATAAATTATTTTAATATGTTGAAAATAGATAATTTAAATTTATAAAGGGACAAAATAAGCCGATTTTATTGTAAAAAAAATTGTTTAAATTTTATCAAACGGGCTTTAAATTTTGAAAAACTTCTTTATTATCTTAGATATCAAATATATGAATATTATCAAATAATACAAAATAAATGACTTTTTACTTCGTACATTATTTTTGTGATAGCTGTAAAATAAATGTATAAAGTAGACAAGTAAAATGCTTGTAGTAGAAAAAGGAGGTTGCGAATGGCTATAAATGTTAAGAGCGAGATTAAGCCGCTGAAAAAAGTATTATTGCACCGTCCGGGTAAGGAACTTGAAAATCTTACACCGGATACACTGGAGAGGTTGTTGTTTGATGATATTCCATTTTTGGAAGTCGCACAACAGGAGCACGATGCTTTTGCGCAGTTACTCAGGGACAATGGCGTTGAGGTAGTTTATCTGGAAGATCTGATGGCAGAAGTTCTGGAATCCAGTGATGAAATAAGAGATAAGTTCTTGTATCAGTGGATAAAAGAAGCAAAAATTTCTACTGAAAAGTATCAGAAAAAAATATACGATTTCATGATGAAATACAATGATAATAAAAAAGAGATGGTTCTAAAGACTATGGAAGGTATAGTTTTGAGAGAGCTTGATTATGAAAAAACAGGTTCGCTCGTAGACTATATGAGCTCATCATCAAAGCTCATCATAGATCCAATGCCAAATCTTTACTTTACAAGAGATCCGTTTGCCAGCATAGGAAATGGTGTCAGCATCAACAGAATGTATTCTGAAACAAGAAACAGAGAAACTATATATGCAGAGTACATTTTCGAGTATCACAAAGATTTCAAGGGCAAAGTACCTATGTATTATAGCAGATACAAGGCGTTCCACATTGAAGGCGGAGATATTTTGAACTTAAACGATAAAGTGCTTGCAGTCGGAATTTCTCAGAGAACGGAGCCTGATGCAATCGAGAGCTTGGCTAAGAAGCTGTTCAGCGCACCTGAATCTACTATTGATACAGTTCTTGCTTTTGATATTCCGAATAGCAGAGCGTTCATGCATCTTGACACGGTATTTACGCAGATAGATGTGGATAAGTTCACTGTTCACCCCGGAATTTTAGGGCCTCTAACAGTTTATGAAATTAAACAGAACGGCGATGAGATAAAAGTTAAGGAAGTACATGGAAAGCTGGAAGAAATACTTGCAACTTACATGGGACTTCCAAAAGTAACTTTGATTAAGTGCGGTGGAGATGATATGATTGCTGCAGAAAGAGAACAGTGGAATGACGGTTCCAATACTCTTTGCATTTCTCCGGGCGTAATCGTTACATACGAAAGAAATACTGTAACAAACAAGCTGCTTAAAGAATACGGCTTAACTGTATTAACTGTACCTAGTGCAGAGCTTTCAAGAGGAAGAGGCGGCCCTCGTTGCATGAGTATGCCTCTTGTTAGAGAAGACTAATCAAAAATATTGGATTGAAATTTAATAATTAAAATAAAAAAGGAGAATTAAAAAATGGCAGTTAATTTAAAAGGAAGAAGTTTTCTAACACTAATGGATTTTACACCTGAGGAAATCAGATATTTGCTTGATTTATCTAAAGACTTAAAGTCTAAGAAAAGAGCAGGCATCAAGGGAGAAGCTCTTGAAGGTAAGAACATTGTTCTACTTTTCGAAAAAACTTCTACAAGAACAAGATGCGCATTTGAAGTTGCTTGCCTTGATGAAGGCGGTAAGGTAACATTCCTTGATTCTAACAGCTCTCAGTTCGGTAAAAAAGAATCCGTAGAGGACTCTGCTAAGGTATTCGGCAGATTTTACGACGGTATTGAATATAGAGGTTATAAGCAGGAACTTGTTGAAAATCTTGCAAAACATGCAGGAATTCCTGTTTGGAACGGTCTTACAGACGTGGATCACCCAACTCAGATTTTAGCAGACCTTCTTACTATCGAAGAGCATATTGCAAAACCTCTAAACAAGGTTAAGGTTGTATTCTGCGGAGATGTTAGAAACAACATGAGCTATGCTTGGATGTATGGCTGCGCTAAGATGGGAATGCACTATGTTGCATATGGTCCAAAGGAACTAATCGACGAAATCGATAAGGATATTGTTAAAAAGGTTGAAGCTGTTGCTAAAGAAACAGGTGCTAAAATTGAATTTTGCAGCACTCCTGAGTGCCTAAAAGGTGCAGATGTTCTTTATACTGACGTTTGGGCATCTATGGGAGAGGAAGCTCAGATTCCTGAAAAAGTTAAACTGTTAACTCCTTACAAAGTAACAGAGGATATGATTAAGGATACAGAAAATCCAGATGTAATTTTCTTACACTGCCTACCTTCATTCCACGATTTCGAAACTACTATGGCTAAAACTCAGAAAGATGCAGGCTACGATATCCGCGAGGTTACCGACGAAGTATTTAGAAGCAAACATTCCAAAGTATTTGATGAAGCTGAAAACAGAATGCACACAATCAAGGCTGTAATGGTTGCTACAATCGGTAGACAGAACTAATTTAAGGAAGGATATAAGTAGATGAAAAAAATAGTAGTTGCACTTGGCGGAAACGCACTTCAGTCCGGTAATGGCGGAGCAACAGCAGAAGCACAGCTTGAAGTTGTAAAAAAGACAAGCGAATATCTTGCTGAAATCAGCAGCAGAGGATATGAAATGGCAGTTGTTCATGGAAATGGACCGCAGGTAGGAAGAATTCTTCAGGCGTACGAAGCGGCAAAAGATGTTACGCCGGTAATGCCTTTCGATGTTTGCGGAGCTATGTCGCAAGGATACATAGGGTACCACATTCAGCAGTGCCTAAGATATGCGCTTGCGAAAAAGGGAAAGAATATTCCTGTTGTTACTCTTGCTACACAGATGGTAGTAGATAGCGAAGATGCAGGATTCAAAAATCCTACTAAGCCTATCGGACAGTTCTACAACGAAGCGGAAGCTAAAAAACTTGCAGAAGAAAAAGGCTATGTAATGAAGGAAGATGCCGGAAGAGGCTTCAGAAGAGTAGTAGCTTCACCAATTCCGCAGAAAATAGTTGAAATCGATTCTGTTAGAAAGCTCTGGGATACTACTGTGGTAGTTGCTTGCGGAGGTGGCGGAATTCCGGTAATCGAAAAAGCTGACGGACAGCTGGAAGGTGTTGCAGCTGTAATTGACAAGGATTTTGCTGCAGAACTTTTGGCAGAAGAGGTTGATGCAGATTGCCTAATGATTCTTACAGAAGTTGAGAAGGTAGCTATTAACTTCAACAAACCTGATCAAAAGAACCTAGATAAGATGACTTTAGCAGAAGCTGAGCAGTATATCAAAGAAGGTCAGTTTGCTCCTGGCAGCATGCTTCCAAAGGTTCAGGCTGCAATGAAATTTGTTCAGAAGAACCCTTCAAAGAAGGCTATTATCACTTCGCTTGACAAGGCGGTAGATGCTCTTGAAGGAAAAACGGGAACAGTTATTTGCTAATGAAATAAAGTTTAAAATCAAAAGAGGTCCTAACAAGGATCTCTTTTGATTTTAGGGTAAATATAATATGTGATTTGTAAATAGCGACGGCTAGATTTGTAAATTGCAATTTCAGTTTGGGAGGTTAATATGAAATTTATTTGTTATCCAAGATGCACTACTTGTAAAAAAGCTCAAAAATGGCTTGACGACAATGGACTAAAATACGAGGAAAGGCATATAGTTACGGATAATCCGACATACGCGGAATTAAAGGAATGGTACAAAAAAAGCGGATTGCCGTTAAAGAAATTTTTTAATACCAGCGGAAATGTGTATAAAGAATTAAATTTGAAGGATAAGTTGCCTGAAATGAGCGATGATGAAAAGCTAAATTTACTAGCTACGAACGGAATGCTAGTAAAGCGTCCGGTTTTGGTAACCTCAGATACCGTTTTGCTTGGATTTAAAGAAGAAGATTGGAAAAAATTGCTGTAAGTTTTGTGATATTTTTTAGCCTTTTATTTTTAAATAAAAGGCTAAAAAATATTGTTAGCACTTGTATATTTGCGGTTAAAATGTTAAAATAAAAGGTGCTGTAAACATAAATTGTCTATCGAGAGCGCCCTGAAAGGGAACTTATATGACGATAAAAAATATGTTAAATATAGAGCGGCCGAGAGAAAAACTGTTGATGTACGGTCGAGAAAGTTTGTCTGATACGGAACTCATAGCTATTTTACTACGAAACGGGGTTCCAAATAAATCAGCCTTACAATTAGCGGAAGATGTGGTTAGTTACGATCAGGCGGGACTTAAGTTTTTGACAAGATGTGTACCCGAGGAGCTTGCACAAATCTATGGAATCGGATGTGCGAAGGCATGTCAAATAATTGCAGGTATAGAACTAGGCAAGCGTGCGAATGCACGATTAAGTGAAAAGCGTCTTTGTGTTAACAATCCAAATGCAGTTGCTGCACACTTTATGGAGGAAATGAAGCATTACACCAAAGAATACTTTAAGGTTTTGATGCTGAATACAAAAATTGAAATAATCGCGGAAGAAACGGTTGCAATCGGTAATCTGGATTCCACGGTTATACATCCGAGGGAGATATTTAACAAGGCGGTCAAAAACAGTTCGGCAAGTATAATCTTGGTGCATAATCATCCAAGTGGAAATCCGATGCCAAGCACGGAAGATATCAATATAACAAACAGACTGATTGAGGCGGGCAATATATTGGGAATCAAGGTACTTGATCATCTTGTTATAGGCAATGGAGTTTACATCAGTTTGAAAGAAGAAAATCTTTGTAATTTTTAGCATAATCAATGGAGGTGGCAATGTTTTTTAAGACAGATATGGGAATAGATTTGGGAACGGCAAATACACTTATTTTTATGAAGGACAGGGGCATAGTTCTCAATGAACCATCCGTAATCGCCATAGATAAATTGAATCATAAGGTAATGGCGGTTGGAGAGGTTGCAAAAAAAATGGTCGGAAAAACACCTGCATCAATTGAGGTGATAAGACCGCTTAGAGAAGGCGTCATATCCGATTTTGATATGACGGCTGAAATGATAAGGGCATTTATATCAAGGGCACTTGACAATAAAAAAACGCATAACTTGAGAATTTCAATTGGTGTACCAAGCGGAGTAACAGAAGTTGAAAAAAGAGCGGTAGAGGAAGTCGTAAGACAAATGGGCGCACGCGAAGTATACATTTTGGAGGAGCCGATGGCTGCTGCAATAGGCTCGAATCTTGCCATAGATGAGGCGGAAGCCTGCATGATTTGCGATATTGGAGGAGGAACTACCGATATTGCAATAATAGCTCTTGGCGGAATAGTAACAAGCACCTCTCTTAGATACGCAGGGGACAAGCTCAACGAAGCTGTTATACTGTATATGAGAAAAAATTTCAATTTACTTATAGGAGACAAAACCGCAGAAGATCTCAAGATTAAGATCGGATGTGCAATGATCGAACTCGATGAAGAGGGAAACGAGGTTAGAAAAACCGAATTAGCACGAGGAAGAAATGTTATTTCGGGGCTTCCTGCAACGGAAGAAGTTACAAATTACAATATGCTTGAAGCGCTGGAAGAATCAGTAGAGATTATTGTTGACGGAATAAAGCAAACTCTCGAAAAAGCTCCGCCCGAAATTTCTGCAGATATTGTAAATAACGGAATGGTACTTTCGGGAGGTGGCGGTATGCTGTCGCAGCTCGACAAGCTGATTACAAAGCGTACCGGAATGAACGTTACCGTCCAGGATAACGCGTTTGAAGCCGTTGCATTGGGAACGGGAAAGAGTCTTGAAGATTTGGAGAAACTCAAGCGTTATGCTTGTGTATCTTCGGATAGGTAATCAAATGAGATTTATTAAAGAACATAAAAGTTTATTTGCTTGGATATCTGTATTTTTAGTTTTGCTTGGACTGGTTGTTTTTTCCTATCAAAATGCATCTAGGCAGGGCGCGGTCTTCAGTTTTATTACAAAAGTAACATTAAAAATAGAAGAACCGCTGTACAGCGGAGCTACCAAGGTTAGAAATACGATTACCGGAATTTTTAGATTCAAGAAAATAAATGCAGAAAATGAAGCGCTTAAAAATAAGGTTGCTAGCTTGGAAAAAGCCGTTATTGATGAGCAAATGAGCAAAGCTGAGCTTGATGAACTGCGAGAACTTTCGACTGCTTTAAACTATGAACATATCAAAAATGCGGATAATTATATCAGCGCAGATATAGTCGCTATGGATAATTCGAACATATTTAATCGTTTTACTATAAATGTCGGAAAGAACAGCGGTATTAAGGAAAACGCTATAGTTGTAAACGGCGAAGGGTTAATCGGAAGAATAGAGTCCGTAGAGGACGATTATTCTAAAGTTGTATCAATAATTGATGAATTAAACAGTGTCAGCTTTATGGTGCAACGAGATATGAGCATAATCGGAATTGTTAAAGGTAACGGTAATGCTAAGCTGGACGGATTCACTATTGACGCTAAAGCTGAGATAATCAAAGGAGATATAGTGATTACTTCGGGCATGGGTATGTATCCTGCCGGTATTAAAATTGGAAAGATATCTAAAGTTAAATACAGTAGCGATACCCAGCTTAAAACACTGGAGGTAAACCCGTCGGTAAACTTTAAAAAAATACAAAAGGTTTTGGTAGCTCAATGAAATTTAGATTTACAATCTTAATATTTTTTTTAGCTTTTGTGCTACAAACGACATTTTTAAATACATTTGCGATAGCAGGCGTAACGCCAGGTTTGATAGTGATTTTGCTTATCTGTTATTATTTTTTTAATAAAGAACCTGCAGGAATCGCGACAGCTCTGGTATTTGCCGTACTGCTTGACATTGTATTTGGAGGACTGATAGGTGTAACGCCTCTAGCACTTGTAATTGTTTATTTTGTAGTTATAAGTCTAAAGGATAATTTCAATGTTGAAAATTTGGTAGTAGCAATTCCTATAGGAATGTTCTCTACCATTATTTTTGATACTGTTTATTTTTCGGTTTATAAATTTTTCGGTAGCATTTATACATTTTCATATTGGCTTAAAATGGAATTGGTTAAAATACCATATAGTTTAGTGGTATTTGCAGTTGTGTATTTGGTATTTTTAAGAATATATACCGGAAAAAGAGATAGGTATAGGTCATGGGGAAGATTTTAAAAACACGATATGGACAAATGAGCCTCGTAATATTGATACTTATGCTGATTCTTGTTGCACGACTTTTTGTATTAACCGTTTTAGAAAATGCAAAATGGAAAGTCGAAGCGGACAATTTGAGTATAAAAAGCATATATACGAAGGCTCCGCGTGGAGAAATTTTAGATAGGTACGGCAGAGTAATTGCTGCAAATTCGCAAATTTTCGCGCTTCAAATAAGTGTAGGGAATGAAGATGATAAGGAGCTTAATGCAGTTTGCTCAAAGGTAATAGATATTTTAGAAAGAAATAATGAAACATATTTTGATAATTTCCCTATTTTGATAAACAACGGGAAATTTGAATATATTTTTGATAATGATGTGAAAGAATGGCTTGTTAAGAACGATATGCCTTCTAACTATACTGCTGAGGAAGCGTTTGCAGATTTGCGCATGCGCTACAATATATCGGATAGTTTGGACAGATATGCTGCGCAGGAGGAACTGCAGAATCTTTATAAAATATATCCGCCAATATCGGTAAAAAATATGCAATTCATAAGAACTCTTGATAAAGAGGGGTTTTTGGGGAGATATAAACTGGATTCCAAAACAGTAGGAGAATCTTATACAGCGGAGCAGGCATTTAATAAGCTCAGAAAAGAATTTGAAATCAAAAAAAGTTTATCGGCAGAAGAAGCACGCAAAATTATGATATTTAGAAATGAGCTTAATGCGGCGGGATACAGGAAGTATTTGCCGGCAGATGTAGCAAAAGGACTTTCTGCTAAAACTATAGTTGAAATAGAAGAAAATAGTGCGATATTGCCTCAAGTGAAGGTTGTATCGGAAACACAGAGGATATATCCGAACGGAAATGCGGCTTCTCATATCTTGGGCTACCTTGGTAAAATTTCCGAAAGGGAAAAAAAGCATTATGTAGAAGAACTTGGATACAACGCCAATGATTTGATAGGTCAAAGCGGGATAGAAAGCGTATATGAAACGACTTTGAAAGGAAAAGACGGCGTTAAGTATGTGCGGGTTAATGCAAATGGAAAACTCGTGAGTGTAATATCGGAAGAAGCACCAAAAAAAGGAAAAGACATATATCTTACAATAGATTTAGAACTACAAAAAACAGCGGAAAAAGCGTTAAAACAAGCGCTTGAAAAATTGCAAACAGGAGGCACGTTTGTAAGTGAATTTGGAAATTACAAATATAATAAGGCGTACCCAAATGCGAAAGTCGGCGCGGTAGTCGCGGTAGATGTAAAAAATTCAGATGTTCTTGCTATGGCAAGTGCGCCGGATTTTGATCCTAATCTGTTTTCGGGCGGAATAAGCAGTGAAAACTGGGATGCATTGCAAAGTCAAAATCCACGCGATCAGTTGGCACCGGCGCCTTTATACAATGTTGCAACGAGGACATCGGTTCAACCGGGTTCAACTTTTAAAATGATTACTGGAATAGCCGCAGTTGAATCGGGACTGAACCCTAAACAAAAAATCTATGCTGACGGAAAAATTATGATTAAAAACAGACCGTTTGCCTGCTGGCTATGGCATCTTAGAAAAGGTTCACACGGCTATTTGGATTTACCGTCTGCGCTCGAGGTTTCGTGTAACTATTATTTTTACGATGTCGGTTACGGCAGAGATTTTTATAAGGGACAGAGTCTGGGATATAAAAAGCCGATAACGATAGACACTATAACATCGTATGCGAGGCAATTCGGACTTGGTGAACCTACAGGTATTGAGATTCCTGAGCAAGTAACCAATCTTCCGACGGAAGAACAAAAAATTGAAACTATAAAAAACAATTTGAAATATGATCTAACGATTCATGCAGAAAAATACTTTATAAAAAAATATCAAAAAGATAAAGAGCTGTTGAAAAAAAGCGTAGATACTATAGTTGGTTGGACGGAAGAAAATCCGACAAAAAAAGAGATTTTAGACAGACTGGAAAAACAAAATCTAGGCGTCAAAGAAAATTCTCAAGATGCACTTGCTGACTTATGTAAATTTACATATTTTAATTATGCAAGATGGACCATGGGAGATCAGTTCAATATTTCTATCGGACAGGGAGAGAATTCATATACACCGCTGCAAATGGCGAATTATATAGCAACTATCGGAAACGGCGGTGTTCACAATAAAGTTTCTATTGTCAAATCGATAGAAGGTGAAGGGATAAGAAAGCGTGAGGAAGGCACAAAAGTGCAACTTGAAAATCCGGAATCATTAAGTGCTGTAACCGAAGGAATGAAAAAAGTTGTAAGAGGTTCAAAAGGAAGTCTTAGAAGCGTTTTTGCGGGATTTCCGATAGCGGCTGCAGGAAAAACCGGAACAGCGCAAAGGGCAGGTAAAATGCATCCCGCCGATGAAGTTTTGTATATAAAGCAAAATTTGAGCAAGATAAATCCGCAGTTAAAGTGGGATGATGTAGAAGCGGAAATGAACCGCCTGCTTAAAAAAAGTTCAAAAGAGTATACAAGTAAGAATGTAGCTGTCAGACAGGCTGTTATAAACTTAAGCAACGGAAAATTGGACTATGAAAAAATAGATGCATATAAGAGCAACTACGACAATTTTTCTTGGGTAGTAACAATGGCGCCTGCTGACGATCCGAAAATTGCAGTAGCGGTTATGATAGTGCAAGGCGGTGAGGGCCCATATGCAGGACCTGTCGCTAAAGAAGTTATAGGCAAATATTTACAGCTCGATAAAAAATACGATGAATTCAGTTTGGATTCTGCTATAAATTGATTACGGGAGGATATATGGGCAATGTTATTGTAGTTGCATCCGGAAAAGGGGGAGTAGGCAAAACCATGTTTACCGCCAATATGGGAGCCAAATTGGCTCAGAAGGGCAACAAAGTAGTTTTGATTGATATGGATTTAGGTCTAAGGAGTTTAGATATTTGCTTAGGACTTGAAAATAGAGTAGTTTATGATTTGTCAGATATCCTTTCGGGGCTTTGCAGAATAAAGCAGGCGCTTATAAAAGATAGGAGATTTGGGGAATTTTATCTGATTTCCGCCACATATAATACCGAAAAGGTAGACATTACACCGCTACATATGAAGGTGCTGTGTGAAAGACTAAAAGAAAAATTCGATTACATAATATTTGATGCACCCGCAGGTGTGGGATCCGGGCTTGAGCTTGCTATGAGCGTGGCAGATTTAGCAATTATAGTAACCACTCCTGAATATGTTTCACTTAGGGCAGCGGATAATTTGGATAGCATAATGCTTAGGAACGGAATTAAAAAACGAGTTTATGTAGTAAATAAAATAAAAGTGGACTTGATTGAAATGGGTATGCTGCCTTCCATAACGGAAATAAGCAGCATACTCAAGCCGCCAATGCTCGGAGCCATACAATATGACGACAATATACACATCGCGTACAATAACGGTACTCCGATAGTGCTTAGGGAAAACAGTTATATCGAAAAGAATTTTGATAAGATAGTCGACAGGCTGATTGAAACGGTTAAATAGAATGGGGAGAATATGGAAAATAAAAAAGTTTTAGCGTTACTGCCGTTTGCAGTATTTATATTGTTGTTTGTTGGAGTAGGAGTTGCAAGTAATGATTTTTATGGAATGCCCGCTTTGCTTGCGTTCTTGATTGCGTTGTTCGTAGGATTTCTGCAAAATAGAAAGGTCAGTTTTGAAGAAAAGCTCGCTATTATATCAAAGGGTGCAGGAGATGTCAATGTAATAACGATGGTTTTGATATTTTTAGTGGCAGGAGCATTTTCGGGAGCTGTAACAGCGGCAGGAGGCGCTGCAAGTACTGTAAATTTCGGACTTTCTATAATACCTTCAAAGTTTACCGTGTTAGGTTTATTTTTAATAGGTTGCTTTATATCAATTTCTATGGGAACGTCTATGGGTACGATAGCCGCACTTTCGCCTATTGCACTTGGGGCGGCTGAGCAAACAGGATTTGATATATCGATTTGCATAGCAGCTGTTGTTTGCGGAGCAATGTTCGGCGACAATCTTTCGATGATTTCGGATACGACGATTGCTGCCGTAAATACTCAGCACTGTGAAATGAAGGATAAATTTAAGCAAAACTTTTTGATAGTCTTGCCGGCGGCAATAATAACTATTGTAATACTGCTTGTAGGTGCGCAATCGCTTGAACCTAGCAATACAATCGTGTACGACTACAATTTAATACAGATACTACCGTATATATTGGTTTTGGTAGGAGCACTCGCAGGAATAAATGTATTTATAGTGCTTGTAAGCGGTACGATACTTTCTGTGATAGTGGGAGTTGCACTGGGCGAATTTACTCTATTTGAGAGCTTTAAAGCTATAGGAAAAGGAATGGAGGGACTATTTGAAATTTCAATAATTTCTATAATAGTAGCGTGCATAGTGTCGATTATGCGTGAAAACGGTGGCATAGATTTGATAATATCGGCAATTAAAAAATCGGCTAAGGGAGAAAAAGGCGCGGAACTCGGTATATCGCTTCTTGCGCTTTTAATGGATATTTGTACCGCAAATAATACGGTTGCAATCATAATGGCAGGACCGATTGCTAAGAACATCGGAGATGAATTTAATATAAGCTCTAAAAAAGTGGCGTCGCTTTTGGATATTTTCGCATCTGTAGGTCAAGGAATAATTCCTTACGGTGCACAGCTGTTAACTGCAGCTGCACTTGTAGGAGTTACACCTCTTGATATAATACCTAAGATGTACTATCCAATACTTATGGGGGTATCGGCACTTTGTTTTATAATTTTTACACCTAGAAACAAGGCTGCGAAGGGAGAATAATCTTGGAAGATATAAGGAAGTTCCTAGATGAGATATTTGAAGAAAGCTATTTAAAACAAACTTTTAAACTGTCGTTTGGGGCAAAGCGAAAAAAACAATCTGAATTGGATAAAGTGAGCATGAGACCTATGCTTCTTCGCGATAATCTAAAGGTACAGGTTGAAAGAATCATTGAAAATAAAGCATTACACGAAAATTTGGATGCGCAGGAAGCAAAATCGCTCGCACTTGAACTTTTGACAAGCGATTTTAAACAGCTGAACATAATATCGCAAAAGGAAGAGGTGCAAGTGCTCGCCTCGAAAATCGAAAAGCCGCATATCACTAAAAATTCAAAGAAAATAGAGAAAAAAGAACCGACATTGCTTGCGCACAACAGGAGTAAGGAGTATATAATTCCGGAGGGAAAACCTGTTGAATTTATGGTTAAACTTGGCGTAATGAATAAAAACGGAGAAGTACTTCATAAAAGCTATCCGAAATTTAGACAAATTAACCGCTATTTGGAGATTGTCGATGAT
>JABZIP010000034.1 GCA_015258265.1 Clostridiales bacterium
GCGCTGATATATTGGAAAAAATTAGAGAATCGCATCCTATTATTCCGTTGATTTTAGAATACAGGACATTATCCAAAATTAACAGTACATACATAGAAGGATTACTCGCACTCGTTTCGGATGACGGCAAAATACACGCCAATTTTCAGCAAACGGCAACAGCAACGGGTAGAATAAGTTGTACAGAACCGAATTTGCAAAACATACCGGTTCGCCAAGAGATAGGCAGAAGCGTTCGTAAAGCATTTGTGCCGTGCGACGGCTATGTTTTGACAGGTGCGGACTATTCTCAAATAGAACTTAGAATTTTGGCACATCTTTCAAGCGAACCGCATTTGATAGAAGCGTTTCGTGAGGGACTTGATATACATAAGATTACGGCTTCGAAAGTATTCAATGTTCCGCTTTCCGAAGTTACCAAGGAACAAAGGGGAAACGCAAAAGCTGTAAATTTCGGTGTAATATACGGAATGAGCGGTTTCGGACTTTCGGAAGAGCTTTCTATAGATATCAAGACAGCAGGCTCTTATATTAAAGACTATTTTGATACGAATCCCGAGGTTTACAATTTGATGTCGAACCTCAAAACGGAAGCAAAAGAAAAGGGCTACGCTTCTACAATATTTGGAAGAAAAAGGTATATACCTGAAATAAATTCGCCGAATTTTATGGTAAGACAAGCAGGAGAAAGGCTTGCGATGAATACTCCAATACAAGGAAGTGCTGCCGATATTATTAAACTCGCTATGATATCCACATACAGAAGCCTGCTTGCAAAAGATAGCGGTGCACGCTTGATACTCCAAATACACGACGAGTTGATAATCGAAGTCCCTAGCGGACTTGAGGAAGAATACAAGGAAATACTGCGACATGATATGGAAAATGCGACTGAGTTACAGGTGAAATTGGAAGTAGACATCCATACGGCAGATGATTGGTACGGTCTTAAGTAAATGAAAGTAATAGGAATTACAGGAGGAATCGGAAGCGGTAAGTCTACTGTATCGGCAATGCTGAAAAATGCAGGATTCATTGTAATAGATGCAGATAAAATTGCACGCGAAATACTTATAAGTGAGGGTGGCAATGAATTGATTGCCGAGCTTTCGGCAACTTTCGGTGATTTTATAATCAAAAACGGAATATTGGATAGAAAAGAGCTAGCGAAAGTTGCGTTTGCAAATGCAAAAGAAAAGGAAAAGCTGGACGCAATAATGCTGCCTGCCATAATCAGAAAAATAAAAATGGAAATTTCCGATTTTGAAGAGCAAAATATGCAAGTTGTATTTTTGGATGCACCGCTTTTATTTGAGGCGGGACTCGATGTGCTCTGCACTGAAACATGGCTTATTCATGCAAGCGAAAGCATCAGGGTGCTTCGCACTATCAAAAGGGATAATGTTTCCGAAAACGATGTGCGCATGCGCATGAGGTTTCAAATGTCGGACGAGCAAAAAATCGAAATGGCGGATTTTGTAATAGACAACTCAAAAGACGAAGAGTATTTGAAAAAACAAATTAAATTAAGATTAAAGGAAAGCGTTAATTTATGAAACATAAAGTATCTATAACTATAATTGCGATACTCGTTATCGTAGCGGTTGCAACGGCAGCTTTATACATAACAAAAAAGGATGTGAAAATATTTCAAAGAAAAACATCTCAGTCGTATGAAAAGTCGGCGATTGTAAGTCTTCCTATGCTAAAGGTAAAGACACTAAATCCTCTCAATTCGGTAGACAAAGATACATATTACATAAGCAAGCTCATTTTTGAATCCCTTTTTTCGCTCGATGAAAATTTAACGGCTCAGCCTGAACTCGTGAGTGCCTGTAATTTTGATAGGGGAAGCAAGGAGTTAAATATAACCATTAGAAGAGATGCGTATTTCAGCAACGGCGAACCTCTGACGGCAGCAGATGTCAAGTTTTCTATTGATAGCCTCAAAGCGGCACCGAAAACGCTTTACGCAAAATATGTAAGTTCGATACGAGCTGTCAGCGTTGATAAAAACGATGATTATTCGCTCATTATCAAATATTCGGATTTAAACAATTCGGCACTGGAAAATTTGATTTTTCCGATTGTTTCGCAAAAACAATTCGCTGAAGTTGCAAAGTCGTCTAAACAGTGGGAAAACGGAGCGGTACCGATAGGCTCGGGAGCATATAAGATTGCGAGTTATAACGATATTACGGAAATGGAACTTGAAGCGAACGAATATTATCAGGGTGAAAAGCCGACAAATAAGCTGAGATTTACGGTACTTTTTTCGGAAGAAGACACAATTCCAATGCTCGATGTAAGTACGATTTCGCTTGGAATTTCCGAGTCGATGTCGATTGAAACCTTGATTGCGGACAAAAATATTAAACTAAAGACTTTTTGCTCACCTGATGCAGAGGTTTTGGGATTTAACTTCAAAAGCAAATTTATGGAAAACAAGAATTTTCGAAAAGCGGTTGCGCATTGTGTGGATGTGGATGAAATAAATACGGATATTTATTATGGAAACGGTATCGAAAGCGACAGCATATATTTTCCGAATTATCTGGGCGTAAAAAACGCAGGTGATAGATATAAATACAGCAAGCAAAAAGCGAAACAGTTTTTATCTAAAACGCCGTTTACAGATTTAAACAAAGACGGCATTCTCGATGTCTCCGACAAAGAGGCGGTAAATATAAAGATACTGGTGAATAAAAAACATTCGGAAAAAGTGCTTACAGCAGAAAAAATAGCAGAGGGACTTTCCGGTGTAGGCGTGAATACGACTTTGATTTTTGCAGAAAACGATGCGGATTTCGCACAAAAAATTGCGACAGGCAATTTTGACTTGTTCGTGGCAACTTTTCATTTCAATGAAAC
>JABZIP010000026.1 GCA_015258265.1 Clostridiales bacterium
TTGTAACTTTCTTCATTTAATGTATTTACAACCCACGAATACCCCTCTCCTTCTTTCATTAAATATTGACTATATGGATGTATATTTTGAGTATGCATCAGATCTGCAAAATTTGAATCAATATTTTCAAACATTACACCTTGCAATGCAGATGCCTTGTTCAAATTCAATCCTTCTGCATCTAAACTTAGCTTAAGTTGCGCTAACATATCGATTTCTCCTGTAAAGTATTATCGCATTAAATCATTTAATATCAATTATTAGTATAACAGCTTTTATATATAACTTCTAGTGAAAAATTTTTAATATAAATCGTTCCTTTTAATAAAACTTTATTGTATTTTACCCTAAATTATGTTACTATTACAGGAATAAATAGAAAATAGGAGTATATTGTTATGGGTTTTGTTGATGAAAATGGATATTCACTAATAAACGATGAGCAAAAAATCAGACTTACACTAAGTAATAGAGCTACAATTACAATAGCAAAAGATATGGATACATTTGGCATTTCCAATACAACAAAATTTATAAATACAGTCTTTGATCACTATAAATTAGAAGCTAAATCCTCAATTTCGTTATATTTGGAACAACGCAAACTTGAACTTACGAAAATATTTGAGACTTGCCATTTAGATTCTAACAATGAAGAATTGGTAATACAAACATTATTATCTAATGAAAAGAAAGATATAGATCGGGAAATATCACAATTTAATTCTAAGAAGGGCTACGGTAAACTATACCGAATCAATGATAATAATATAAAATATCTGGAGGAAGTTTGTGAAGAAGATAAATATTATAAACGACGACCGGCTCTATACGTACGCTCTGTAATTGAAGAATACTGTTCTCTTCCATTTATAGAGCGTGAACGAATTTATAGAAAACATATCTATGAAATGATTGAAACTGCATGCGAAAAAAGTCGAATACTTAAGGTAAAAGTACATTATAACGATAGTGACCATTTTTTATATGTGTACCCGTACAAAATAGTTCCGGATCCGTCGCACACCCAATCATACTTAGCATGCTATTCTCTTGAAAGCAACGATAAAAAAGCAGACAAGAGAATTGCTTCTTTTTCTATGGCAAGAATAAATCCTACTGCTATGTTAATGAAAACATTCCATCTAAACAAAGCGGAAATAGCTGAAATAGAAGCAAAACTGTCTGTATACTCTCCTGCATACCTTATAGGAGAACCGGAACAAATAAAAGTAAAATTAACTGACAATGGAAAAAAAATCTATAAATCCAGATTATTTTCGCGTCCCGAAAAAATAGAAGCACTTTCCACTGAGGATACATATATTTTTGACTGCACTCCTATGGAAATATTCAACTTCTTTTTTTCATTTGGACCGGATGCAGAAATTATCAGTCCAAAATCACTTAGAGTTCTTTTTAAAGAACGCTTGGAAAAATCTTTAATAAACTATCAATCTTAGCCGTTCTCTAAACTATCCTATCGCACGCAGTAACTGTCCATGTATGCTGAGATTTTATTTCTAATTTGTGGAGTAATCAGTTCGTCCATTTTGCCGCTAAGCTGCATATTTTCAACTGTTTCGATAATTTGACTTATATTCACAATTGGGAAAGTTTTGATACCAAATTCCTCTTGTAACTCCATTATTGCAGTTTTGTCATTCTGTCCTTTTTCCATTCTGTCCACAGAAACTATCACTGCTGCAATCTTTACGCCGATAGCCTGTAAAGCGGGCAAAATTTGTCTGATAGCCGTACCTGCTGTTATTACATCCTCAACGATTACAACTTCATCGCCCTCTTTGAGCTTAAATCCTACAAGATTTCCGCCTTCGCCATGGTCTTTTTCTTCTTTGCGGTTAAAGGTATAGCCTATTTCTCTGCCATATTTGCCATATAAAGCTATGCTTGCAGCTGTTGCAATAGGAATACCCTTGTAAGCAGGTCCAAAAAGAGCCTTGACATTTGGTGAAATATTTCCGCACTTAATATTTTCCTCTATACATGCTGCATAAAATTCACCCAGCTTCATAACTTGGCTTCCAAGCATATAGTTTCCGGTGTTTATAAAATATGGTGTATTTCTACCGCTTTTGGTAACAAATTCTCCAAATTTAAGGACATCCGATTTTAGCATAAACTCTATGAATTCTTCTCTATAACCCATTTTTCCCTCCTAATCGCAAAATGCTTCCTGTAATTCTTTTATTGTTTTAAAATTATTTTCAATCATGTATTTTTCGATTCCGTCAATAATATTTATAGGAGCTGACGGATCAAGCATTGCTGCAGTTCCAACCGCAACCGCATCCGCACCTGCAAGTAACATTTCCACAGCATCATCGCCCGTTGTAATTCCTCCCATTCCTATTATCGGTATGTTTACAGCACGCCTTACTTGGTAAACCATTCTGAGCGCTACCGGAAATATCGCCGGTCCCGAAAATCCGCCCATTTTGTTCGCAAGAATAGGTGAACGCTTATGTATGTCTATTCTCATTCCAAGTAATGTATTTATCAGCGATACCGCATCTGCACCCGCTGCTTCAACCGCTTTTGCAATTTGAGTTATATCGGTTACATTCGGAGAGAGCTTTATTATTACGGGTTTTTTGGTGATTTTTTTCACCGCTTTTGTAACTTCTTCCGCCATTTTCGCGTCGGTTCCAAAACTCATTCCGCCTTCGGCAATATTCGGACAAGATATGTTAATTTCAAGCATATCTACGCAAGTGTCATCGAGTATCTCGCAAGTTTTTACATATTCTTTGATGCTATGTCCTGCTACATTTGTAATAATCCGAACATCTTTATCTTTCAAAAATTCCAAGTCTTCTTTGATGTACTGCTCCACACCGGGATTTTGAAGTCCGATTGAATTCAACATTCCACCGTATGTTTCTGCTATTCTAGGTGTAGGATTTCCTTGCCACGCTACGTCCGCAACTCCTTTTGTAACAACCGCGCCCAGCTTTGTAATATCGTAAAATTCCGCCGTATTTTTCGGTGCAAAAGTTCCCGATGCCGTCATTACCGGATTTTTAAGGCAAACTCCTGCAATATTTACATTCATATTTACGTTCATATTATTTCTCCCAAACTACGGTATCCGCATAAAAAATCGGCCCCGCTTTACATACACCTTTTTGTAACGTTTTTTCGGACTCCTTTATCTTACATACGCAGCCTGCGCATGCTCCATATCCGCATCCCATCCTTTCCTCCAGTGAAAGTTGACATGGTATGCTATGCTCATTTGCAAGCTCTCCAAGCGCTCTCAAAAGTCCGGCAGGTCCGCATGCAAAAATCTCCTTTATACCGTCGAGTAAATTCTCTTTTTGTATAAGTTCTATCCCGTTTCCCTTAAAGCCTCGGCTTCCATCAGTCGTTGCAACAAATGTCTTTGCCCCTGCTTTGTTAAAATCTTCTTCCAAAATAGGATCGCACCTGAAGCTAAGTACCACATTTACGTCAGCACCCATTTTTTTCAGCTCTTTAGCCAAAAATAACATCGGCGGAGTACCTATACCTCCCCCTACCAATATAGTTTTGACACCTTTGAAATCATTGATTCTTCCCGAATTGCTGTCCTTGTATATCATATTTCCGTTACCAAGAGGTCCCATAATATCGATGCTTTCGCCGCCTTCATAGGTTGAAATCAGCTGTGTACCTTTGCCCGCTTTTCTATAAACAAGTCTAAGCTCATCTCCTTCAAAATCGCATATACTTATCGGCCTTGGCAAAAGCAGACTGCTATCGTTTGTATATAAATTTACAAATTGACCGGGTATTGGTTTTTTTTCAAAATCGACTAAAAGTCGTAAGTCAAAAATATCTTTTTCAATTTCCTTATTAGATAAAATTTTAACCGTCTGTCTTTTTTTCATATCATAACCTCAAATCTTCTTTCATGGCAATTGCAGCATCTCTTGCTGCTGCTGCAAAATCATCACCATATTTGTCATCTTTTTGATATGCTGCAATTATTCCGCGTGAAGAGTTTACGATACAGCCTCTGCCTTCACTATCAAAATACCCTTTCAGGTCATCCCCTTTACCTCCTTGCGCACCGTATCCCGGAACCAAAAAGAAAGTACGAGGCATCAACTTTCTTAGTTCTTCACCTTGCTTGCTTTCAGTCGCTCCCACTACTGCTCCGACTTTATCATATCCGCGTTTTCCTCTGCTCAGTTCTCCCCATTTAATTACCAACTCCGCAACATGATGATAGATAGGTTTACCGTCTGAAATCAAGTCTTGTAGCTGTGAGCTTGACGGATTGCTCGTCTTTACCAATACGAAAATTCCCTTGTCCTGTTCATTACAGGCTTCGATAAAAGGCAATATACCGTCTATTCCCAAGTAAGGGTTTACGGTTACAAAATCCTCTTTCCACAAATCGCATCGTTCGCCACATATTTCAGTTCCGGAAATATGTGCTGCATACGCTTTGGCAGTTGAAGATATATCTCCCCTTTTTATATCACCTATAACCACAAGTCCCTTGTCTTTAGCGTATTCAATAGTTTTCAAATACGCATCAATTCCGTCAAGTGCATACTGCTCGTACATAGCAATTTGAGGTTTTACCGCAGGCACTATATCAGCTACGGCATCTATTATGCCTTTGTTGAATTCCAAAAACATTTCAGCTACCGCTTTGGATGTTTTCCCAAATTCTTCGATTTTTTCGTCCTTAAGTTTTTTGGGAATCATCCCGATATTCGGATCAAGCCCAACTACTGACGGATTTTCCAGTTCGTCTATCTTCTGCAAAAGCGTATCTATCATTTTTACCTCCAACTAATACATCAAATACTATATATGAGCTTACCGCGAACCAGCGTCTTTTCCACTTTCCCGTAAACCGACATCTTATCAAACGGCGTATTTTGTCCTTTTGATAAAAACTTTGTTTTATCTATAGTATATGACTCTTCTATATCGATTATAGCAATATCCGCATACTTGCCTACTTCGATGCTTCCAATATCATTTATACCCAATATTTTAGCAGGCTTTAACGACATCGCTTCTATTATCTCCATTATCGAAAACTTATCGTTTTTTACCAGACTCGTATAACAAACGGGAAATGCTGTTTCCAGTCCTACAATTCCATTTGGAGCTTTGTCGTACGGCATATCCTTTTCTTCCTTTGTATGCGGCGCATGGTCTGTTGCTATAATATCCAAAACACCATCTTTCAAAGCCTTTCTCAACGCTTTGACATCTTCTTTTGTTCTAAGCGGCGGATTCATTTTCCGATTGGTATCTCCAAAAATTCCTTCGCCCGATAATACCAAGTGGTGTGGTGTTACCTCCGCCGTAACCCTTACACCTTGCTGCTTCATATACGCTATCATATCCACGCATTTTTTCGTACTTATATGGCAAAGGTGGATTTTCCAGTCTGCTTCTTGCGCCAGCATCATATCTCTAACTGCAAACAGCTCCTCCCCTATGCTCGTTTCGTGTAATGTTTCATCCTCTGTATGCGAAAATACCGATATGCCGTATTTTTTAGCCTCTTTAATAGCCTTTAGCATAAGTGCTGAATTCATAACACTTCTACCGTCTTCACTTATAGCGCATATCCCTTTTCCTGTCTGTGCCTTACATAAGCCGTCATAATCCAGCATACTGTTGAAATCAGCAAGTTCTTCTCCCTTTTGCCCTATTGTAATGCTGCCTATAGGAAGCACATTTATATCTGCGTCATTCTTGATCTTTTCATCTATGTATTTTAATGTCTCTATGCTGTCAACTACCGGTTTTGTATTTGGCATAATGCAAACTGTGGTAAAACCGCCTGCGGCTGCCGCTTTACTTCCCGACTTAATCGTTTCCTTTGCTTCAAATCCCGGTTCTCGAAAATGCACATGTAAATCCACAAACCCCGGTGCAACCAGCTTTCCTGTAGCATCGATCACTTCGGCGCTTTCAGAAGCGAAAAGCTCACCTTGAACTTTTCCTGCCAGCTTTATACCTGAAATTCTTCCATTCCTTATGTATAAGTCGCCTTTTTCCACACCGCCAAGCGTCGAAAGAGCCAAATTTCCGTTTTTTATAATCAGCATAATTATTTATCCTTCATACAAACTATATCATCGCAATATTCGCAGCGATATTCCCGTTTTTCCTCGTTAATCAGATGAAACACGTGCGGAGCATTTGCCTCTACCGAAGTAACACATCTCGGATTCTTGCATTTAATTACATTAACAACTTTTTCAGGTAAATTTAAGTTGATTTTCTTTACTATTTTCCCGTTCTCTATAACATTTACAGTTGCGTTCGGCTCAATAAGTCCAAGTACATCAAGATTCACATCTGTTACATTTTGAATTTTTACTATATCTTTTTTTCCATGCTTACCGCTGCTTGCGTTCATTATGAAAGCTACAGTATTTTCGCTCAAATCAACATCTAAAAATTCTAAAATCTTTGCACCCAGTCCTGCTGTGATGTGGTCTATAACTATTCCTTTTTCTATACTGTTAACTAACATTATCTTACCTCCATTCCGAGTAACTTCATTATAAGCGCCATACGCACGAACATGCCGTTTTTAGCTTGTACGAAATACATAGCTCTTGGATCTTCGTCTACCTCTACCGCAATCTCATTTACCCTCGGAAGAGGATGAAGCACTATCATATTGCTTGGAGCCAGCTTCATCTTGGCTTTGTCGAGAATATATGTATCCTTTAACCTTATATAATCTTCTTCGTTGAAAAATCGCTCTCTTTGAACACGAGTCATATAAAGTACATCGAGGTTCGGTAATGCTTCCTGCATACTTTCTATTTCTTCATATTCAATATTGTTTTTTTCAAGTACTTCTTTTTTTACATAATCAGGCACTTTAAGTTCTGCAGGTGATATCAATTTAAATTTTACGCCTTTGTATCTTGAAAGTGCTTTGATTAGAGAGTGTACGGTTCTTCCAAATTTCAAGTCGCCGCAGCACCCAACTGTAAGGTTTTCAAACTTTCCGAGTTTCCTTCTAATCGTAAGTAAATCCGTAAGAGTCTGCGTAGGATGTTGGTGTCCTCCGTCTCCTGCGTTTATTACAGGCATATCCGTGCTGTTCACCGCTACTCTCGGTGCGCCTTCCTTTGGATGTCTCATTACGGCTATATCCGCGTAGCAAGCAATAGTTCTAATTGTATCTGAAATACTTTCACCCTTTGCTACCGAGCTTGAATTCGGTTCGGAAAAGCCTATTATTTGACCACCCAGTCTAAGCATAGCCGCCTCAAAGCTAAATCTGGTTCTCGTGCTCGGTTCATAAAAAAGCGTTGCGAGCAACTTTCCGTCGCACACCTTTTGATATTTCTCCGGATTTTCAATTATCTTATCCGCCAGCTCAAAAATTTCATCAAGCTCCTCCAAAGTAAAATCCATCGGTTCCAATAAACTTCTTCCTTTTAGCATCGTACTCCTCCTTTTTTACAAACAATGCAATAAACTCAAAAAAAATCTTCCTTAATTGGAAGATTAAAAATTAAAAGCAAATATAAAATTGTAATTGCCCGAATCGACGCAAAGCGTACAATTCTGAAAAGCGGAAATCCAAGAGTGAAATTGCAAAACTGAATTTTGTTTATATAAATTTATCACTTCGATACCTCCCGCTTACAAATTTTAGCATATTTTATTGCAAGTTTTCATATTAAAACTAAACCTTTGCTATTCTAGCAAAATTATCAGTTCATGTCAAGAAAAATGGAATTGTTTTTGATTGTTTTTTCTACATTTCGAGTTTGAGCGATGTTCCGTCCAAATAGACCGCTTTCGACTCGACAATTTTAATTTTTTGTTCTTCGGTCAACCCGATAGTTTCCCCATCCTTTAAAGTAATATCTCCTTGCAGGATGTAATGAAGCACCGACATGAAAAAGTCGTATAATTCACTTGCAGAAACATTTGAGTCAATTATTTCCATTTCCAATTTGTCGAACTCTTTCATTCCATAAGTATAAAGGCTGCATTTTTCACCATCGTTTATTATTCCTACATATACCCACAGCTGAATCGGAAGCATTTCTTCTTTTAGCATATCTGCAAAATCTGTATACAGTTTTTTAGGTAAAAGCAATGTAGACTCACCTTGATACACACCGATTGCATTTTCCGAAGTCCTCAAAATTGAAGCATTTACCATAGTTAATATAGAATACCTTTTCACCGAAGGTGCATCCCCTGAAAAAAGCGATACTATTGCATGTGCTTTATGATTTTTAATTTCCGTTTCCGCATCCTTCCAAAGATATGAATACTCGTACATGGACTCAAATTCTTCACTTGGTATAGGAGCAGGCATGAGTGCGAGCGCAACAAGCTCGCCGTCAATGCTGAATGTGGCAGTCTGGTCATCACCTTCAACACCCTCGACAATCCTTCCCCAGTGCGATTGTAAATCCTTTATCACGTTATTTAGGCAATACCCTTTTTCCGAAGCAAACATCGGCATAGACATTATCAGATTGCCATCTTTTTTCGGTTCTTCATTCTTTTTATTAAACACCTTATCAAAAAGTCCCATATTCTCCTCTTTCGTTTGTTTTGTAGAATTATTCATCGCTTGATACATTAAGTCAACAAAAGGAGTAGCTACACTTATACTCGAAGCTACTCCTTTTTCGTTATTTTAATTCAATTACCAGCTCACCTGTTTTAACCTGCTGTGCTTCTTTCACATATATTTTGTCAACTGTACCGCTGGTGGTTGCAAGTATATTTGTTTCCATCTTCATAGCTTCGATTATAGCTACAGGCTGCTTTTCTGTAACCGCATCACCCTCTTGAACCAAAATCTTTATTATGCTTCCGGGTATATTAGCACCTATCTGCTTAGGATTATCCGGATCTGCCATTGGAGTAGACGGTTTAGCTACACCCATTCTTTCAAGTTCCACATCCCTAACAGATATTACTCTGCGATTTCCGTTAGCTTCAAAAATAACCTCTCTCATACCTTCCGCATCGGCAGGACGAATTTCAATCAATTTGACAACAAGGAGTTTTCCTTCTTCCAAACTGATTTCGCAAGTTTCTCCGACTGCAAGTCCGTGGAAGAATATATCACTACCCATTTGCCTAAAGTTTCCGTCGCGCTTAATGCTCTGCACATAATCAACAAATACTTTTGGATATAACGCATAGCTCAGCACCTCTTGATTGTTACCCTCAAGACCTAGCTTGTCGACAAGCCCCGTTCTGATGTATTCAAAATCTTCAGGCTCAAGTAATTCTCCCGGTCTGCAAGTAATAGGCTTCTTGCCTTTTAATACAAGCTGCTGCAATTTTTCAGGGAATCCGCCTTGCGGTTGTCCCATCATACCCTCAAAATACGAAACGATAGAATCAGGAAAATCGATATTTTCCGCTTTTTCGTAGATATTTTCAGGTGTAAGTTCGTTTTGCACCATAAATATAGCCATATCTCCAACTGCCTTAGATGACGGAGTTACCTTTACTATATCTCCAAGCATCTCATTTACAGTCTTGTACATTTCCTTGACTTCTTCAAACTTATGACCAAGTCCGAAGCTCTCAACTTGCGGTTTTAAGTTTGAATACTGACCGCCCGGAATTTCATATCTGTAAATTTCTGCAGAGCTTACTTTCAAATCGGATTCAAACTTTCCGTATACAGGACGCACTGCACTCCAGTAATTAGAAATCTTTTGTATACCCTCAGAATCAATACCGGTAGCTCTTTCAGTATTTTCCATAGCCGCAACCAAAGTGTTAAGTGCAGGCTGACTTGTGAGTCCTGACATACTGTTAAATGCCGCATCGACAATATCAACACCGGCAAGCGCAGCCATCAGATTTGTAGCATTACCGTTACCGCTTGTATCATGTGTATGCAAATGCACAGGTATATCTATCTCATTTTTAAGTGCTTCAACCAGCTTCTTTGCTGCAAGCGGCTTTATAAGTCCCGTCATATCTTTGATTCCGAGTATATGTGCGCCTCTTCTTTCAAGCTCTTTTGCCATATTCACATAATATTTCAGATTGTATTTTTCTTTTGATTCATCTAAAATATCGCCTGTATAACAAATACAAGGTTCAGCAACCTTTCCTTGCTTCAGGACTTCGTCCATAGCAACTTCCATACCCTCTATCCAGTTGAGTGAGTCGAAAATTCTAAATACATCAATACCTGCATTTGCAGATTCTTTTACGAACTCTCTTATTACATTGTCGGGATAGTTTTTGTATCCTACCGCATTTGCTCCACGAAGAAGCATCTGGAACATAATATTCGGGATTTTCTTTCTTAATGTAGCAAGTCTTTCCCAAGGAGATTCCTTCAAAAATCTATATGCAGTATCGAATGTAGCGCCGCCCCACATTTCAAGCGAGAATAAGTCTTTGCCGTAAAATGCAGTGGCAGGTGCTATTTTCTCCATGTCAATCGTTCTTACACGCGTAGCCATGAGCGATTGCTGTGCATCTCTCATAGTGGTATCGGTAATCAAAAGCTGCTTCCTGTCTTTTACCCAAGCTGCAAGTCCCTCCGGTCCCCTTTCGTCCAAAATTTGTTTTGTTCCGCGAAGAGCTGCAACTTCTTCTTTTTTGATTCTTGGGAATACAGGAACGTCAAACTGCTGCTTTTTCACTTGATGCTCATTTACAGCCTTGTTTGCAAGGAATGTAAGTATCTTGTGTTCATCATCTTCATTTTGAATTTGTACCAAATCAGGGTTCGCTTCTATGAAGCCCGTATCACAATTTCCGGCTCTAAATGTTTCGTGATTCAGCACGTTCATAATAAATCCGATATTTGTCTTTACGCCCTTGATTTTAGCCTCATCCAAAGCACGAAGCGCCTTTGCAATCGTATCTTCAAATGTTCTTCCCCACGCAGTAACCTTTACAAGCAAACTGTCGTAGTAAGGTGTAATATGCGCACCTGAAAATCCGTTTCCGCCGTCAAGTCTGATACCGAAACCGGAACCCGTTCTATATCCGTCGATTATACCTGTATCGGGAGCAAATCCGTTACTTGGATCTTCCGTTGTTACTCTGCACTGTATAGCATATCCTCTAGGTTTTATATCATCTTGACCGTTAATACCGATTCTATCCGAATCCAGTCTATATCCTTCGGCAGCTAAAATTTGGCACTGAACTATATCTATACCTGTTACCATTTCAGTTACCGTATGCTCAACCTGTATTCTCGGATTCATTTCAATGAAATAATGCTGTCCGTGCTTATCCACCAAAAATTCAACGGTACCTGCACTTCTATAATTTACAGATTTGGCAATTTTAAGCGCATCGTTGCATATAGCCTGTCTTTGTTCTTCTGTAATGCTTACAGCAGGAGTAAATTCAACTACCTTCTGATGACGCCTTTGGATAGAACAATCTCTTTCGTGCATATGTACAAGATTTCCATAGTTGTCGCCGAACACTTGAACTTCAATGTGTTTAGGACTTTCCAAATATTTTTCAATAAAGATGTCGTCTATACCGAACGCTTTTTTAGCTTCGCTTTTTGCACTTCTAAATTCGCTTGGCATATCTTCTTTTGTCCTTACGATACGCATTCCGCGACCGCCACCGCCGGCAGCAGCCTTGAGCATTACAGGGTATCCGCACTCATCTGCAATTTTAAGTGCCTCGGATTCGTCCGTAATGGCTTTGTCAACACCCGGAATAGTAGGAACTCCAACTGAATGAGCAACGATCTTCGATTTGATTTTATCGCCCAGCTTGTCCATCATTTCGTGTGTCGGTCCTATAAATACGATTCCTTCTTCCTCGCATTTTCTTGCAAATTCAACATTCTCAGATAGGAATCCGTATCCTGGATGTATTGCATCAACACCTTTTAGCTTTGCCAGCTCGATAATCTCGTTTATGCTTAGATAAACATCAACCGGTGCTTTTCCTTTACCGATTTGATATGCTTCATCCGCTTTTGCTCTAAATAAAGAGTTTTTGTCTTCCTCGGAATAAATAGCAACTGTACGAATACCGAGCTCCTTACACGCTCTAAATATTCTAATTGCAATTTCTCCACGGTTAGCAACTAAGACTCTTTTAAACTTTTGCTCCATTTCCTACTCCTTTATACAAGTTAATTATATTTAAGTTTTAATGTTTCAAATTAAACTACTCTTACATTATACGAATACAAATACCTACTTGTCAAACGGTATTTTGGTATGTTTTCTTTTACTAAATGCTTTTTTTATTGATAATTTCCAAATGTGGGAACGGTATGGAAATCCCATCTTCGTCGAAGTATTTTTTTACATTGTTTGTAATGTAATATCTAACATCCGCATAGTTTTCCGTAGCACACCAAACTCTAAAATCCAAATTGATGCTGCTGTCGCCGTAAGATGCTACTCCTACAAACGGATCGGGATCTGTAAATATGCTGCTGTTGCTTTGTGCCAATCTCAAAAGCGTATTTTTCGCCTTATCGAAGTCATCTCCATAGGATATAGAAAATACCAAATCCACTCTACGAGTTGCTTCACAAGTAGCATTTTTAACAACCGATGTAGTAATCTTTCCGTTTGGAACCGATATTACCTGATTATCGAAAGTTTTTAAGGTTGTTGAAAACAAGTCAATTTCCTGCACTATTCCGGATGTATCTCCCAAATCCACAAAGTCTCCATTTTTAAACGGCTTTGTAACTATTATAAGAATACCTCCCGCTATATTAGCCAGGCTGTCCTTTAGCGCCAATGCTATTGCCGCACCTGCAGCACCGAGTACCGCAACAAAGCTGGTAGTGTTTATACCGAACACTCCGCAAACGGACATTAGAACCACTATATAAATCAAGCCTTTCACGATGTTGATTACAAATTTGTGTAACGATACATCCAGCTTACTCTTTACCAGAGCTTTCTGCACAATAGATGCAACCACATTTACAGCGATGAGCCCGAGCACAATTATAAAAATTGTTTCGATTGCCTTGCTTAAAATAATTTGCCCGACTCCAAAAATTGTTCCTAACACTTGTTCATAGATATACATTATCTTCCTGACCTCCTTCTTTCCAGTTCCCCGAGCAGCTTCTTTCTAAGCCTTATAT
>JABZIP010000027.1 GCA_015258265.1 Clostridiales bacterium
AAAAGATACGGATCCCACTATGGCATCGCTCCTGATGAGTTTGGAATCGGTATTTGCATTGCTGGCAGGAATGGTGGCACTGCACGAAGTGATGAGTGGAAGACAAATCTTGGGTTGCGCACTTATGTTTGCGGCTATAATAGTAGCGCAGTTACCTGAGAAAAAAACGAATAAGATATAGACTGGATGGAGGCAAAAATGAAAAGCATTAGAACAAAAATTATTTTTTTCATAGGAGGATCGGTTTTGATTGGTATGCTCATATCAATCATAACATCTATGATTTTCCTAAATTGTGTTTTGGGAAAAGAAAACACCGAGGTGGCTACGGCAAATTCAAAACTGGCATCTGACATAATAGACGAGTATATTATGAATTACCGTGCTACTACGGATACGCTTGCAGCAAACGAGGCTATCAGGGAAATGCTTGCTGCGGATACGGATAGAAATAATTATACGGCAAACAGCAATTACAAATTGATATATAATACTTTAAATACGGTAATGCAAAGCGATTCCAATATAATGTCGGCATTCATAGCTAAAGCCGGAACGGATTTGGCATTTGACGGCGGCGATTGGTTATGCGATCCGGAATTTGATGTTACAACGCGAAGCTACTGGTTTGCGAGTTCGGACGACTTGTCAAGAGGATACATGGTTACGGAACCTTATCAGGATGTGGATACGGGTAAAATCGTTATTACGGTATCATCGCCGGTATATGCACCGGGCGGCAATAGTGTTGTCGGTGTTGCAGGAATAGATATTACAATAGACGAAGCGGGTAAAACCGTACTTGCAATAGAAACTCCGTATAATGCGGATAAGTCGGGTATCACATTGGTTTCAGCAGATGATGTAATTGTAGCAACTGAAGATGCGGATTTAGTTTTGAAAAAATTTGAAGAGTCTGGAATTGACAGTAAATTTGTGCTTAAAGATACGGATGCGGCAAATTATAGCGGCAAAGTGAAAAAAGACGGAAAGACTTATTATGTAAATACAGTCAAGTCGTCATTCACGGGCTGGAAGGTATTGTTCGAAATAGAATCATCCGAATTTCTGAAAGGGACGCATGCGGTTTTAAGAGATGTACTGATAATCAACATATTGATATTGATAGCTCTTACTGCGATATTCCTTGCATTCGCATCGCGCATAGTAAAGCCGCTTACTCAGCTGAACGGTATGGCAAAGGCTATTGCAGCAGGGGATCTTGATACGGTAATCAAAATTCCGGGACGCGACGAGAGTGCGCAACTTGCAGATTCGCTTTACGATTTGGTACAAAGGCTTAAGAAAAATCTCGATTACATAGATGAGATTTATAGAAATTTACAAAGATTTGCAAACGGCTATCTCAAGATTGAATTAAAAGAGGCATATGACGGCGAATTTGCAAAATTAAAAACCGAGCTTCAACAGGTTTCGGACATATTCACAGAAACTATCGGCGATATTATGAAAACATCGGGAATGCTTGCGACAGCATCAGAAGGAATATCGAGTACTTCGCAGGTGATTGCGGAAGGTGCGGCGAAACAGTCGAGTACTACTGAGGAACTTGTTGCCACTATAAACGAGCTGTCAAACAATGTCGAACAAAATGCAAATAATGCGGTAGCTTCTTCAAAGCAAGTGAAATTGGTTGGAGATGTTGCGGCGCAAAGCAATGTTCAAATGAAAGAAATGATAGCGGCGATAGATGAAATAAACGACAAATCATCTGAGATAGGTAAAATTATAAAGGTTATCGAGGATATTGCGTTCCAGACAAATATACTTGCACTTAATGCGGCCGTTGAGGCTGCAAGAGCGGGTGAAGCGGGAAAAGGATTTGCAGTAGTAGCGGATGAAGTTAGAAATCTTGCAAGCAAGTCCGCGGAAGCTGCGAAGGATACAACTATTTTGATAGAAGAAACTGTAAGAGCTGTTGAAAACGGAACTGCCATTGCAAATATAACGGGAGAAAAGCTGGAAGAAGTTGTAGATGGCGTAACGGGAACTGTCGAGTTGATAAATCAGATATCCGAAGCTACGGTTGAAGAAGCTGCAACTATCAAGACAATTCTTTCCGGTGTCGAGCATATAAGTGAAGTCGTTCAAAACAATGCCGCAAACATAGAAGAAACTACGGCAGCGAGCGAAGAACTTGCTTCACAAGCTATAACTTTAGACAAAGTAGTGAAAAAATTCAAAAACGATTAAATAATTTAGTTTTTTTCACAAAAAAACCTTTACTTTTGTATGATAAAGTTGTAAAATATAAAACATCAAAATTTTATAGAAAAAATAGGAGGAATTATTATGAAAAAGCTATCGTTAATTTTGGTAGTTGTTTTGGGGCTTGCTGCATTCCTTACAGGTTGCACGGGCGGTAGTGGCGGAGAAGGCGGAAGTTCAAACTCCTCATCAACCGGCGCAGTTCCTGACGGCGATACGATAAAAATAGGAGTTTTCCAACCGACTACAGGTGAAAACGGCGGTGGCGGTATGCAAGAGGTTCTTGGAATCAGATATGCAAACAAAGTTATGCCGACGATAGAATTAAATGGCAAGACATACAACATAGAGCTTGTCGAGGTAGACAATCAGTCCGACAAAGCAGCAGCGGTAACTGCAGCTCAAACATTGATAAGTAAGGGCGTTATGGCAGTTCTCGGTTCCTACGGTTCCGGAGTATCCATAGCGGCAGGAGATACGTTCAAATCAAACTTGGTACCTGCAGTTGGATGCTCTTGCACTAATCCTCAGGTTACAAAGGGTAATGAATTCTATTACAGAGTTTGCTTCCTCGATCCGTTCCAAGGAAAGGTAATGGCTACTTACGCAATAGATGAAGGCTTCAAAAAAGCGGCTGTAATAAACCAGAATGGTGATGACTATTCTACAGGACTTGCAGGTTTCTTCAAAAAAGCATTTGTTGAACTTGGTGGAGAAATCGTTGCAGAAGAAACATACCAGACAAATGAGTCCGATTTCAATGCGATATTGACAAAGATAAAATCAACAAAACCGGATTGTATCTTCATTCCGTCTTCAATCAATACAGCGTCTCTTATCATACCGCAGATAAAGGCGAACGGAATACAGGCTAAGATATTGGCAGGCGATACTTGGGAAAATGCAAGTATAATGTCTAAGGATGCAGTAGGTGTAGCATTTTCTACATTCTTTGATGAAAACGACACATCAAACCCTGTAGCTAAAGAGTTTGTAACAGGATTTAAGGCATATATCAATTCCAATCCTGAAAATGTTAAAAAGAATGCGGATACGGATACGGTAGCAGCTATGTCTGCACTATCTTATGACTCATACCTTGCAGTTTACAATGCACTTAAGGCATTGGACGGAAAAGAACTTAATTCAGTTGCTATCAAAGACGCTCTCAAAACAGTTGAGTTTGACGGTGTTACAGGACATATAAAATTTGACGAAAACGGCGATGCTATTAAGAATGTTGCATTTATCAAGACAATAAGTCCTGAATCTTTACAATCAAAAGAATTTAAGTTCGTTAAGAAACAGACTGTTTAATTTGGAACTGATAATCTAACCAAATACAAGGTGGAGGCACATGCCTCCACCTTGTATTTGAGATAATAAAAAGTAAGGGGGATTTGAAATGACACTCGAGGCGTTTTTTTCGTATTGCCTTGCGGGTATGTCAATAGGGGGCATTTATGCATTGATTGCCATAGGGTATACAATGGTTTACGGCATACTTAGACTTATAAATTTTGCACATGGCGACATATTTATGATGGCAGCGTACTTTATGATTATCGCTATGGTAAATCATCAGATACCTTGGTATATTTCTATGGTAATAATGATTGTAAGCACTATACTTCTGGGAGTTGTTATAGAAAAACTCGCATATAAACCGCTTAGAAATGCACCAAGAATGTCGATAATGATTTCGGCTATCGGAGTTTCATATTTACTTCAAAACTTGGCAACATACCTTTTTTCTGCGCTTCCAAAGCAATATCCAGCTATACCGCTGCTAAATAAAACGATATATCTGGGCAATGTTTCAACCTCGGTTGTAACATTTATAACACCTATAGTTACGATTGCTTCGGTAATAGTTTTAGTCCTTTTGATTAAGTACACCAAAATCGGTATGGCTATGAGGGCGGTATCTAAGGATTTTGAGGCGGCTCAGTTAATGGGAATCAAGATTAACAATGTAATCAGCTTCACATTTGTAATAGGTTGTTTTTTGGCTGCAATAGGCTCTACGCTGTATTTCACACCAAGATCGTCAGTATTCCCTCTTGCGGGTTCGCTTCCGGGCCTAAAATGCTTCATAGCAGCTGTGTTTGGAGGTATAGGTAGTATACCGGGTGCTGTTGTAGGCGGATTTTTAATAGGTTTTTCCGAAACGATAATAAAAGCGGCGGGATATTCGGAATTTAGCGATGTATTTACATTCATACTTTTGATTGCAGTGCTTATGTTCAAACCTACAGGATTATTTGGACAGACTTTGGCGGAGAAGGTGTAATCATGGCAGTAAAAAAGAAAGTAATATTAAATTTAATAGCACTTGCAGTATTTACTGTAATTTTAATGTTGGTAAAGAATTTTTCGGGACCGACTTCCATGCTGCCTTCGGTATTACAACTTGGAGTTATATATGCACTGGCAGCAGTTTCAATGAACCTACTTAACGGTTTTACAGGGCTGTTTTCATTGGGGCAGGCGGGTTTTATGGCGATAGGCGCATATGTATTTGCGGTTTTGACGATTCCTGTTGCTGATAAGCCGAGCGTATATTATCTTTATGGTGTGGCTGCGCCGCTAGAAAATGTGCAGCTTTTGCCGATTGTAGCTTTAGTTGTTGCTGGTTTGGTAGCTGCACTCTTTGCGGCTGTTATAGGTGCGCCTGTATTGCGTCTTCGGAGCGACTATTTTGCGATAGCAACATTGGGATTTGCTGAAATTGTTAGAATTTTAGTGGCAAGTTCACTATTTAATCGAATTACAAACGGATCGCTCGGATTAAAAATGATACCGGGTTTTTCGTCGTTCTATTCACCTTTTATAGTTGTGGGAATTTGTATATTTGTAGTTGTGCTTTTGATAAACAGTTCGTATGGACGAGCGTTCAAAGCAATCCGTGAAGATGAGATTGCGGCGGAAGCTATGGGAATAAATCTGTCAAAGCATAAACAAATTTCGTTTATTATAAGCTCGTTTTTTGCAGGAATTTCCGGTGCGCTGCTAGCTATGTATCTAGGTGCGGTAACATCAACTACATTCCCTATAATGCTAACTTACAACATTTTACTTATCGTTGTAATAGGCGGAATCGGAAGTGTTACGGGCAGCATAATATCTTCATTTTTAGTTATAGCCGCAAAAGAGTGGTGGTTGCGTTTCCTTGACGAAACGATGTATATAGGTGATTTTCAAGTTCCTTTGTTAAAAACGGGATTTAGAATGGTTGTTTTTTCTGTAATCCTAATGGTAGTGGTGCTGTTCTGGAGAAAAGGTATCATGGGACAAAAGGAATTTACATGGGAAGGACTTTTCTCTTTCTTTAAAAAAATACGAAAAAGTAAGGAGGCTGCGTAATGAGCGAAAAAGAAACCTTGCTACGAGTTTCCGATGCAACGATGCAATTTGGAGGTGTCGTTGCTGTAAACAATTTGAATTTGGAAGTAAAAAAAGGCGAGATTATAGGACTTATAGGACCTAATGGCGCGGGAAAAACTACTGCATTTAATATTATTACAGGAGTTTATGCACCGACAAACGGAGAAGTCTATTTTGACGGCAATATCATAATTTCCAACACGCCTAGGGGAAATATGAAAAAAATATATCAGGGAGAAAACCTTGGCAAATACGACAAGGTGATAGAGCCTACGCCCGATACAATTACCAAAAGAGGTATTGCAAGGACATTCCAAAATATACGACTTTTCAAGGATTTAACGGTTTTTGAAAATGTACTTATAGCAAAACATTTGCATTTGAAGGCAAATATATTTTCGGCTACATTTAGGATGAATCATAAAGAAGAAGCGCAAATGCGTAGGGAAACGATGGAGCTTTTGGAAATATTGGATCTTGCTGAAAACAAGGACGATATAGCGACTTCGCTTCCTTATGGTAAGCAAAGACATCTTGAAATTGCAAGGGCGCTTGCAACAAATCCTAAGCTGCTCCTTTTGGACGAACCTGCAGCAGGAATGAATCCTCAAGAATCGGATGAACTCAAGGACTTCGTAGCCAAGTTGCGAGATGATTTTGACTTGTCGATACTTACTATTGAACACCATATGCAATTTGTAATGGGAATTTGCGATAGAATTTATGTTTTAGACTACGGCAAGCTGATAGCGGAAGGCGTCCCAAGCGAAATACAGAAAAATCCTAAGGTAATAGAGGCGTATTTGGGGGTGGATGCATAATGCTTAAAATTGAAAATTTAAATGTATATTATGGCGGAATTCACGCTTTATGCGGTATCAATCTTGAAATTCCGGATAAGAAAATAATCTCCTTAATCGGAGCGAACGGGGCAGGAAAAAGCACAACTCTCAAAGCAATCATGGGACTTGTAACCAAAAGCGAAGGGAGCGTGTATTTTAACGATGTCGACATTACCAAAAGGCAGACAAAGGATATAGTGGCTTCCGGTGTCGTTTTGTGTCCCGAAGGCAGACGCGTATTTCCGGATTTAACCGTAGCTGAGAATTTGACTTTGGGAGCGTATCTTCGAAAAGATAAAGAAGAATTGAAAAAAGATAAACAGTGGGTTTATGAGCTTTTTCCAAGACTCTATGAAAGGCATTGGCAGCAAGCCGGCACTTTGTCCGGAGGAGAGCAGCAGATGCTTGCAGTAGGACGGGCAATTATGAGTAAGCCGAAGCTGCTGATGCTTGACGAACCTTCGCTTGGACTTGCACCGCTTGTGGTAAAAGATATTTTTAATATTATACAAGAAATAAATAAAGCGGGCGTAAATATACTTTTGATAGAACAAAATGCTAAGGCTGCATTGGAAATTGCAGATTATGCTTATGTGGTTGAAACCGGACATATTACACTTGAGGGAACAGGTGCAGAGCTTCTTGCAAGCGATGAAGTCAGAAAGGCATATTTGGGCGAATAATGAACACATTTGTGAGCGGTGGCTGCAAAAATGGAAAGTCTATGTTTGCACAGCACAAGGCACTTGAGTTGGCACGCCAAAAGCAAGTTCCTCTTTACTATGTAGCTACGATGATACCGGCAGATGGGGAAGACGATGCAAGAATCAAGAGGCATAGAAAAGAACGGGCAGGTTGGGGCTTTGAAACGATTGAACAGGGACTTGACATATGCAAGCTGCTAAAAAGGAACGGTGTCGATTCTAACGGGGTGTTTCTTTTGGATAGCGTTACGGCACTACTTTCAAACGAGATGTTTGCAAAAGGCATCGTCGATTCTGATGCGGGAGTCAGGACGGCAAATGGACTTTGTGAATTTGCGAAAAAAACAGGAAACACGATTTTTGTTTCCGATTTTCTTTATGGCGAAATGACGATGTACGACGATATTACGGAAACATACAGGAGGTTTTTGGCACAAATTGACCGACAGCTTGCTGCAGTTTGCGAAAATGTGGTAGAATATTCTTATGGGATTCCACTTTATTATAAGGAGGGAAAATGAGATATATTACAGCGTTTTTTATGGCATGGGGTAATTTTTTCTATATCCCGTGTCCCGTGAAGCTATGGGATAATAATCTGCGTAGGTTGCAGCTCGCGTTTTTTCCTCTAATAGGAGTATTGATAGGGCTACTTTGGTATGCCCTTTTTGCTATTTTTGAGAAACTTGGAGTACCTGAGGTTGTGGCTGTTTTTGTGCTTTCCATGTATCCGTATAAAATTTCGGGATTCATACATCTTGACGGCTTCATGGATTGCTCGGATGCGATACTTTCGAGAAGAGATTTGTCTGAGAGGCAGCGCATACTGAAAGATTCTCATGTAGGAGCATTTGCAGTGATAAATGTCGGCATTTTGTTTGTAGCATCTTACGCTGCGATGAGCGGTATAGTAGCCAAATTTTATGTGAATAAATTTGAATCCGTGTTTGAATTGATGCCGCTTATCATAATTCCGGTGATGAGCAGAGCGTGCTCAGCGCTGGCTGTGCTGGAATATCCGACAATAGCGGAAAGCCAGTATGCTAAAAGTTTTGAGGCGCAAGTAAGTTATAGGTACAGATTATTCATAAATGCATTTTGGATAATTCCGCTTGTTGTTATGGAATATCTTGAGCCGGAGCTTTTAAAAGTATGTATGGTTTTGGTTATTGTGCCTTTGGTGCACTTTGTAGTTACGGCTTACGCTCGCAAACAGCTTGGCGGTATGAATGGAGATATTGCAGGATATGCGCTTACAATTTCGGAGTGCGTAGGACTGCTTGCGTGGAATTTTGTGATTTAAATATATCTATGACGGAGGCGGGAATATGCAGTTGATAACAGGTGGAGTTTATCAGGGGAAGCTGGAATATGCAAAAAACAAATACAATATCGGCGATAAGGAAATTTTGGATTGCAGAGATTTTACATTTGAAGAATTAAAAACAAAACTGTTTAAAAGAAAAAGCAAGAAGATAAAAATTATAAACGGGCTTGAGAAATTTTCTCTTATGTGCGTGCAAAACGCCGTGGAAGCAAAGGAATTATTTGAAAAAAATATAGACAAGTTTGCGGATAAATGCTTAATCGCCGCCGATATTTCAGAAGGAATAGTACCGCTAGATAAAGAAATGCGGGATTTGAGAGAGATGCACGGCAGACTACTCATGTATCTTGCGAAAGAGGCGACTACGGTAACTCGCATTTTTTGCGGACTGCCGCAAGTATTAAAAGACGGGCAAAAGTCAAAAATTTATTTGATAAGGCACGGCAGAACTGAAGGGAATGCCAAGAAATGGTATTATGGAAAGACCGATTTACCGCTTTTGCCGGAAGGCATAAAGGCGCTTGAAGAAATGGTTGAAAACGGAGTATACGAAGATGTGGAAGCAAATTACTACTATACTTCGGGAATGCTAAGAGCAAACCAAACCATGAATGTGATATTTGGCGATGTGCGCAGAGAGATAATATCCAATTTGGCAGAGCGGGATTTCGGCTTGTTTGAAAAGCAAAGTCATGAAGAACTTTTGAGCAATCCAGATTATATCAGGTGGATTAACGAAAATACGGAAACTGAAAATCCGGGCGGAGTTGAGAGCATGACACAGTTTAGAGAAAGAATTCGTAAAGGATTCAACGAACTTTTGGATATGCATTCAAAAAGACGGTATCAAAAAACGGCGGCAGATAGAAATAGCGTATGCGTTTGTCATGCAGGTTCTATTTCTGTAATAATAATGTATTTGTTTGATCCTGATTGTAAAAATTTCTATTCGTATACGCCGGATACCGGAAGGGGATATGTACTTGAAATAGAAAACGGAAAACCGATAAGCTACTCACAGCTTTAGGCTGATTTCTCCCGCAATTAAATTTTCGCGTCTGCCGTCTTCGTATTCTACGAGTAAGGAACCGTCGTCGTTTATAGCAAGCGCAGTTGCAGGAAGCAATTCACTTTGCGCCATCGGATTTTTGATTACGTTTATTTTCTTTGTAAGGATGAGAGAACGACTTTTGTATTCATCCATAAAATTGCTCGAATCGAGGTTTGACCAAATATTGAAATATTCTTCAACGATTCTCGCAATTAGTAAGTTGCGGTTGAAACTGCCTATGCCATTTTGGGAAATGGCGCAGGCAGTTTCTTTGATTTCAGCGGGGAATCCCGCTTCAGGATCAAAACAGTTGATACCTATGCCGATGATTCCCCATTCAAGCTCGCCTGTTTCCAGAGTGCTGATGCCTTCAGCAAGTATTCCGCAGGCTTTTTTGCCGCCGCAGAATATATCGTTTACCCATTTAATTTTTGCTTCACAATTTGTTATTGATTCGATTGCTCTACATACGGCAACGGCAGCTGCTGTAGTCATAAGGAAATTTTTGGAAAGAGGGATATGCGGTTTAAATGCTATACTCATATAAATCCCGCTATTTGCCGGTGAAAAAAACTTTCTGCCCAGTCTACCTTTTCCATTTGTTTGAGAATTTGCAGCTACGACAACGGGCGAGGATATATTTTCGGCAATCACTCTTTTGGCAACCTCATTTGTAGAATCTGTTTCCTCGAAGACGAAAATCGGTATGTTGCTATAGCTTTCGGGTAAGTTTACTTCAATTCCTTCTTTTGTTAAACTGTTTGAATTATTTGGCAGATAGTAACCCGAATTACCTTGAGAAAGTATTGAAAAGCCTTCCTTTTGCAATGATTTTACAGCTTTCCAAACGGAATTGCGTGAAATTTTAAGCATATTTCCGATGGTTTGCCCCGAAAGAACCCTGCCGCGATTTTCTTCGAGAATTTTTAAAACTTCATTCTTGGTTGTCATTATTTATCTCCTGCCGCAACCGCTTGAATATGAGGTTTATACATATTGCAAAGAGGTTTAAGTTTCAATATCAAAATGGATGACAATACTATTTTTAGAGAATCTCCAATCAAAAACGGGACCACGCACATACCAAGAGAAGCAATAAGCGAATTTTTAGTTTGAAACATAAAATATGCAGTTCCGAATGTGTAGCAGGCGGCAGTTCCGAGAATACCGCCGATAAAAACGGCAAATATAAGGCTGTGCGCCGAACTTTTGTTATATGCATAATCGGTGAGAAAACCGATGATAAAGGCACAAGCTATATATCCTATTATATATCCGCCGGTAGGACCTGCCAAGGCAGAAAATCCTCCTGTATAACCGCTGAATATAGGCATTCCGACAGCACCCAAAAGCACATATATAAACATCGAAAGACTACCGTATTTGGCGCCGAGTATACCGCCTGCAAGAAGTACACCGAAAGTTGCAAGGCTGATAGGAACAGGAGTAATAGGTATAGTTATTGAAAGGCCGGCAAGTACGGCGGTTACAGCTGTAAATAATGCGGTAAGTATTAAATTATAGTTTTTGTTGTTTCTCATTTTATCACCTCTTAAGTAAAAGAAATTTTAGAACTATAACAGAATACATCAAAAAAAAAATATTGTCAACCACAAAATAAATAAGGTTGACAACATAAAACCGATTCGTAAGTTTTAAAATCTATCGCTATTGTTAAGCATATCCCGAAGAAAACCGCCGCTCACGGGTTTACTAAGCAAGGCAGGTGCAGCCGCCGATTCGCATACACTGTCGTTGATTGAATAAGTAAAGAAAAAATGCTCGTTTTTTAATTCTACAAATTTCAAGTTTACATTTGAAAGAGATGAAAGTTTATCGTGCCGAGCTGTCAGCTGTAATTTTTTTTGGGATATATCAATGCTTATGTAAGGCGGTAAGTTGATATGTTCAATGGCGATTTCAATGAGGCCTTTGAATTTTGTAATGGAATTCAGCATAAGACTTTTGATATCCTTATTGTTTACATGTTCTGTAAAAGACAGGTCGGCTTTCAAAATTCCATTCCTTAAAGAAAGCGAATTTATCTTGAATGTAAATGTTGCGTCAATTTTGCCAAGCAGCTTCTTGGGTGTAACTGCAACATTCAGCGTAATTATATCGCCTTCAAAATCAAAATCGTAGTGCGTGATTATATTTGGGATTGTAACGGTTTTCAGAAATTCGGTAAGCCTTTTTTTAAGAAGTGCGGTCGGAATATTGAATAGGCTTTTTGAAATATCGTTTTCGTTTTGGCTGCATAGAAATTCGTATATGGTTTCTCTTTCTTTAATCACATTGATAAGAATCGCATTAAGTTCTTGATTTGTCATCTTGTTTCTCCTAAATTTCTTCTACAAAAAGTACCTGCGAATGAAGTTCCAAGCCCGATATAAATTCCTTTGCGTTAAGTGTACGGGGCAGTTTCAGGGACATATGAAAGGCGGGACCGGAAGATGTAATTGCAGGCGTGCTACTTATATGTTTTTCTATTATCTCTATACCCCGATTTTGCATATCGTTACAAAGGGTTTTTAATGCGGGCAGGTCCGCAAGTTCCACATATATGTTCAGAACATGAGATTTACTGTAAATTATATCCTCTACTTTCGGAAGCAATGCAAGACTTAAAAAAATCAGTACAGCCGCGAAGAAAGCGGCGCTGTAAAAGCCGATGCCTATTGTAAGTCCAAGACAAGCCGATGCCCAAAGTCCTGCAGCGGTAGTAAGTCCTTTTATTCTGTGTTTACCGGTTGCAAATATAGTGCCTGCGCCTATGAAACCCATACCTGTTATAATCTGGGCACCCAATCGTGCAGGATCTGCGGAGGGCGCGATGTAAGTGCATATATACTGACCTGTGAGCGTACTTAGCGTAGCGGCAACACATATGAGAATGTGAGTTCGAAAACCCGCCGGATGGCTGTTTATTCCTCGCTCAAGACCTATCAAACCTCCTGCCGCAAAGGATAGAAGCAGTCTAAAAAAGACGGAAAAGGTATTAAGGTCGTGAAGAAAGTAAGCGATTGAAAAATTACCGTACAAAATATCTGAAATAATTTGCATAACTTTGCTCCTTTATGTTGATTTTAGATTAAACTATGTAATATTTTATCACAGTTTAGCAATATAAAAAAGTCCGAATCGTTTTTAAGAAGGAGTATCTCTCATGAATATTATCACAACGGATGTAAATACTATCAAATTACTGCGCGGAGAAAACGAATAGACGGAAAAATCTTATATAACCATAGTATCAAAATATTTCTCAAAGTGTAACATATGTCTTGACAACTAAGAC
>JABZIP010000035.1 GCA_015258265.1 Clostridiales bacterium
CTTGAAAGCATAGCGCAATTAAACGAAGGAGTATACGAGGCTAAGGCAAAAAACGGAAGTACCGGTATATTCATATATCCGGGATATGAATTTAAGCTGGTTGACGCGCTGATTACAAATTTTCATTTACCGAAATCCACCCTTTTGATGCTGATTTCAGCGCTTTATGACAGAGAAAAAATACTTGAGGTTTACGAGGTTGCCGTGAAAGAAAAATATCGCTTTTTCTCATATGGCGATGCGATGTTTATAATTTAATTTCCTTGCGCTAATAAAAACGATTGGAGAAAATTAAAAATAAAATGAAAAATGCAATTAGCTATGAGCTTTTAGAACAAGATTCAAAATCAAGAGCAAGGCTCGGTAAAATTCATACACCGCATGGAGATATTGAAACGCCTATATTTATGCCGGTTGGCACGGCGGCTACGGTAAAGGGCGTGTTGCCTGAGGCACTGCACGAAATGGATGCGCAGATAATTTTATCTAACACATATCATTTATATTTACGTCCGGGGCATGAAATTGTAAAAGAAGCCGGCGGACTGCATAAATTCATGAATTGGGACAGACCTATATTGACAGATAGCGGCGGATTTCAAGTTTTCAGCTTGGGTGCGCTTAGAAAAATTACGGAAGAAGGTGTTTACTTTTCGTCGCATATAGACGGATCAAAGCATATGATTTCGCCTGAAAAATCGATTGAAATTCAAAACGCACTCGGCTCGGATATAATTATGGCGTTTGACGAGTGCGCACCGTATCCTGCTGATAGGGGATATGTAAGAAAATCGCTTGAAAGGACAACAAGGTGGCTCAAAAGGTGTAAGGACTATCATAAGAATGTTGAAAAACAAGCGCTTTTTGGAATAATGCAAGGTGGTATGTACCAAGATTTGCGCAAACAAAGTGCGCAGCAAATAGTTGAAATGGATTTACCGGGATATGCAATCGGCGGGCTCAGTGTAGGTGAACCAAAAGATTTAATGCTGGAGGTACTCGATTATTCGGTAGATTATCTGCCGAAAGAAAAACCTAGATACTTGATGGGAGTTGGAAGTCCTGATTATTTATTTGAGGGAGTAGAGCGCGGTGTGGATATGTTCGATTGCGTGCTTCCAACCAGAATAGCAAGGCATGGAATGGCAATGACTGCAACCGGAAAATTGAATATCAAAAATGCCAAATTTGAAAGAGATTTTGCACCGCTCGATGAAAGTTGCGACTGCTATACTTGCAAAAATTACAGTAGGGCATACTTGCGTCATCTTTACAAAGCAGGAGAACTTTTATCCGCAACACTACTTTCGATACACAATCTGCATTTCTTAATCAAAATGATGGAGAACATAAGAAATTCGATACGAGAAGATAGATTTTTGGAGTACAAGAAGGAGTTTTATGACAAATATGGCGAGTTCTAAATGCGTGCACGATGAGTATTGTGGAGGATGTATTTATCAAGATTATTCGTATGATGAACAGCTTTGTATCAAGGAAAAACAGGTCAGAGAATTATTCGATGTAAATGCAGTCATGTGTGAGGATATCGAGCATATCGTACCTAGTATGGATGTTTATGGATATCGCAACAAGATGGAATACACTTTTGGCGATCAGGTAAAAGGCGGGGAGATGACGCTCGGCATGCACCAAAAAGGCAAGTTTATGTCGATAATTACAGTCGATAAGTGTCAACTCGTAGACGCAGATTTCAATTTGATACTGAGAGAAACATTGAAATTCTGTAATGAGCACGACTATCCTCATTACAATAAAAAAAGCCACGAGGGGTTGATGCGCAACTTGATAATTCGTAAAGGAGTGCGCACGAAAGAGCTGATAATAAATATTGTAACATCATCGCAACAAAAATTTGATGAAGTAGCGTTTGTGGAAATGCTCAAAAATTTAACATTGGATAACAATTTAGCGGGAATCCTTCATACAATCAACGATGCGCCGTCAGATGCGGTAATTTGCGAAGATATGATAGTACTCTACGGCAGGGATTATTACATGGAAAAGATAATGGGACTGGATTTTAAGGTTAGTGCCTTTTCATTTTTTCAGACTAATCCAAAAGCGGTGGAGCGTCTTTATATTGACGCACTTTCTATGATCGATGATTTTGAAGGCAAGATTGCATACGACTTATTTTGCGGAACAGGTACAATATCACAGGCATTGGCACTAAAGGCGAAAAAGGTAGTCGGTATTGAACTTGTCGAAGAAGCCGTTGAATCTGCGATTGAAAATGCTAAATTGAATGGACTTTCCAACTGCGAATTTATAGCGGGAGATGTATTTAAGGTTCTGGAAAGTGCGCAAATAGAAAAACCTGATGTGATAGTTGTAGATCCGCCGCGAGTAGGAATACATCCAAAAGCACTTGCAAAGATAATATCTTACGGGGTTGACCAAATTCTTTATATTTCCTGCAATCCTAAGACTCTAGCGATTGATTTAAAAACATTACAAGACTGCGCATACAAAGTCGAGAAGACAAGGATATATGATAACTTCCCAATGACAAAGCATGTGGAGAGTGTTGTATTGATGTCAAGAGTTGCACCCACTAAGTAAATAAAGT
>JABZIP010000036.1 GCA_015258265.1 Clostridiales bacterium
AAGTGGTTGGATGACAGCAATATTGATGTAAAGCAGTATCTTGATTGCACTAAATATGTAATTGATAGTAGCGGTGTAGAGTTTTCAAATGGTATGAAGGGCATAAATGTAATGGAATTTGTAAAAGATGCATATGGAAAGCCTTATGTACCGGGAAGTTCAATTAAAGGTATGCTTCGAACTATCTTGCTCTCCGGAAGAATTTGGGCGAATAAAAAAATTTTGACATTTTGGCACAGAATCTCAGAAAGAACAGCCATGCTAATAGCAAGAGAAATTATTATTTAAAAAGTGAAATAGAGGCTATAGAGCAAAAAGCCTTTTTTACATTAAAACGGGATAAAAAAGTGCCGTCAAATGCTGTAAATGACGAGCTTTCGGGACTTGTCGTGTCGGACAGTAAACCCCTTGAATTATCCAATTTGATGCTCGGACAAAAGGTTGATGTTACCTTGTCTGGAAAAGAAATGTCTTTACCTATTTTGAGGGAATGTTTAAAGCATGGTACAAAGATAGATTTTACCATAAGTATAGATGCTACAAAGACCGATTTAACTAAAGAAGATATTTCAAAGTCTATAGAGCTGTTCAACGAAAATTACTACGAGTGTTTTTTAAGTGCGTTTGCAGGAACAAAAAAGCCGGAGAGCAACGCTGTTTATTTGGGCGGTGGAAGCGGATTTGCCACAAAGACTGTAATATATCCTTTGTATGGGAAAAAGGCAGGAGTCCCTTTAGTAAGTACTATTTTTAAAAAGACGATGAACGATAAAATTTATAAAAAGCACGTTCATGAAAGCGATGTGGATTTGGGAATCTCACCGCATATTGCAAAGTATACCGAGAATAGCAGCGCTTTGTTTGAAATGGGACTTTGTAGATTGGAATTTATTTAATATGAGCATTTTATATGTGAATGAAAACGGAGCAAGTATCGGTGTCAATTCAAATAGAATAGCTGTAGCTTTCTTTTCAAAAGAAAGTAAAAAATCAATTAGTGGTGATTAGAAGATATGCAAAAAACAGTTTGGCAAATATAAGTACAGAAGAAAATTCTATAAAACCATTATTTGAGAAAATTCTATCGGCGGATAATATAGCTGAACTTATGGGATATGAAGGTAACGCAGCGAGAATGTATTTTCAAGGATTAGCTAAATGCATAGATAGCGATTTTAAATTTAAAGGTCGAAATAGAAGGCCGCCAAAAGATCCGTTTAATTCAATGATCAGCTTGGGATATTCAATACTTGTAAATGAAATTTATAGTGCGATTGAACAAAAGGGACTGAATCCATATTTCGGTTTTCTTCATCGGGATGCGGAGAATCATCCTACCTTGGCGAGTGATTTGATGGAGGAGTGGAGAGCGACATTAGTAGATACAACGGTTATGAGCCTTATAAATGGACACGAAATTTCCTTGGATGAATTTGAGGTTGATTATGTAAATGGAGGATGCTATATTTCAAGAGAAGGACTTAATATTTATTTGAAAAAATTTGAAAGAAAGTTACAAATTCCTATTAGATATTTAAAATATATAGATTATAGTGTTAGGCTATTGAACTGCAAATAGAGAATCTGGTAAGGGCTATAGAAGCCGAAGATTACAATCTTTATGAACCAATTGTAATTAGGTGATATTTATGGAAATAGAGTGCAAAAATCTGCATTTGAAGCTTATTTAACCAAACAGCAGTATAATAAGTTAATAAAAGAGATACCTAAATTTTGTTCTGAAGAAGATAGCATACGAGTTTATCGGATTGTTGGTGAGGGACATGTTTTATCTTGGGGTAAAGAACTCTATATGGAGGATGACGATGTAATATTGATTTAGTTTTGATAGAATAAATATTTTGAAGACAGCGTGGATATAATAAGCCTGTAAGTCTTGAAAACTTATGTTTTCAGGCGATGTTGAAAAATAAATGTTTCGGGAGGATTTTGTGAATGAAGTCAAGCTAAAATATTATGTGTTTATGTTTGCGACGCAAACTGCTGTTTTAGACCTTGCATTGCAAGGGTTTCCAAGGTCGGGTTTATAAAGACTAGAATCCCCATAGGGGACGGAAATTTGTAGCCGTGCTCTAAGCTCCATTTAGCAGTTTCATTTATAAAGACTAGAATCCCCATAGGGGACGGAAACCATTCGTCGCTATATACCTTTTCTCCGTGCCGAAGAAGTTTTATAAAGACTAGAATCCCCATAGGGGACGGAAACAATACAACCCCACTAGGTTTATCCGGAAATTTCTCATTTATAAAGACTACAATCCCCATGGGGGACGGAAACACTCTTTCATTGTAGTTAGAATAGAATGGAGAGTTTTTATAAAGACTAGAATCCCCATAGGGGACGGAAACTTGTAAGCCTTTTCAAGCTCAGATAATTTGACTTAAAGCCCTTTATAAAGACTACAATCCCCATAGGGGACGGAAACTTCCCTGCAACATATAGCAAAGCATCTACCCTTTTTGTTTTATAAAGACTACAATCCCCATAGGGGACGGAAACTATGATAATCACTCGACCAATAGTCGTTTGA
>JABZIP010000037.1 GCA_015258265.1 Clostridiales bacterium
TTTCGGATGCGGTAAAGCGTATTTGACATTTGCACTATATTATTATCTGAATTGCGTTAAAGGCTACGATGTCGATATAGTCGGTATTGATTTGAAAAAAAGTGTAATTGAATTTTGTAAGAAACTTGCGTATGAACTCGATTATCAAAATCTGCGTTTTGAAGTTGGTGATATCAGAAGTTATGAGGAAAGCGGAGTCGATATGGTAATCAGTTTGCACGCTTGTGATACCGCTACGGATTACGCGCTTAATAATGCCGTGAAATGGGGAGCGAAAGCGATACTTTCGGTCCCGTGCTGTCAGCACGAGCTGTTTTCTCAAATAGAAAACGAGCTCCATTTCCCTATTTACAGGCATGGAATACTAAAAGACAAATTTACGGAAATTTTGACAAACGGATTGCGCGGACTTATGCTTGAAGCATGTGGATACAAGGTTGATATGATCGAATTTACAAGCCTTGAGCATACGGCAAAGAATGTTATGATACGAGCATTTCTTGATGAAACCGCGACTAAGCGTGAGCATGCGCAAGCACTTTCCGCATATGATGCTTTAAAGAAGTTTTATAATGTTTCACCTAGCACGGATATATTGCTTGGGGAAGTAAAGGATGTATAAAAGATGGATAAGAAAAAAATAATAAATATTGCAGTTATAGCTCACGTAGACGCCGGAAAATCGACTCTTGTCGACGCGTTTTTAAATCAGAGCGGTATATTTCGTGAAAATGAAGAAACAAAAGACTGCATAATGGATAGCGACGATATCGAAAGAGAAAGAGGTATTACGATTTATTCCAAAAACTGTTCCGTCATGTACGATGATGTCAAAATTAACATAGTAGATACACCGGGACATGCGGATTTTTCTTCGGAAGTAGAGCGAATAATGAAAACGGTTGACACTGTGATACTGCTTGTGGATTCAAGCGAAGGCCCTATGCCGCAAACGCGCTTTGTACTCAAAAAGTCGCTTGAACAAGGTCTGAACCCTATACTTTTAATAAACAAAATAGACAAAAAAGATGCAAGAATAGATGAAGTTGTAGACGAGGTTTATGAGCTTTTCATGGATTTGAACGCAACCGATAAACAACTCGATTTTCCTATTTTATACGGAATCGCAAGACAAGGCATTGTGGTAAAGGATCCAAAAGAGGTTCAGCAGATACAGGTACAGCAAGGTGATTTCAAACTTCAAAAAAGTCCAAAAGGTGGAAACGGATTAAATATAAATCCGTTATTTGAAACAATCATAGAGCATGTAGATGCGTATCCGAATTTGAACGATGAACCGCTACAAATGCAGGTATCGTCGCTTGCGTATGACGATTATATCGGACGACTAGGAATTGGAAGAATTACAAAAGGAATTTTGAAATCAGGTCAAACCGTTGCAGTGGCAAAGGCTACAGGAGGTATTGTTCAAAGAAAGATAAATCAGGTATTCGTTTACAGAGGTCTGAAGCGTGTACCGGTTGAACAGGCGGAATGTGGAGATATAGTTGTGGTTTGCGGTATATCCGACATATTTATAGGTGAAACTATATGCGATCCTCAAAATCCTGAACCTATGGAAATGATTCATATAGAAGATCCTACATTGTCGATGAATTTTATAGTAAACAAATCTCCGTTTGCAGGTCAAGCGGGCAAATTTGTTACATCAAGACATATCAAAGAAAGACTCGAAAAAGAGCTTGAGGTGAATGTTGGACTTATTGTAGAACAAGCGGCAACTACGGATGAATTTAAGGTTTCCGGTAGGGGCGAGTTGCATCTTTCGGTGCTTATTGAAAATATGCGTAGAGAAGGCTACGAACTTGCGGTTTCCAAACCGGAGGTTATTATGCACAAAGATGAAAAAGGCAGAAAACTGGAGCCTATCGAGGAAGTGATACTTTCCGTACCTGATGAATATGCAGGAAGTGTAATATCAAAGTTAAATATTCGAAAAGGTGTAATGCGTGAAATGAGTGGCGAGAACGGATATTCAAAAATGGTTTATTTGGTGCCTACACGCGGACTTTTGGGATATAGGAGCGAATTTATAAACGATACACATGGCGAAGGCACTATGGTAAGGCGCTTTTACAGCTATGAGGAGTTTAAGGGAGAAATACCGCAAAGAACAAACGGTGTTGCCATTGCTCAAGAAGCGGGAACCTGTACGGGATATGCGCTTTATAATATTCAAGAACGAGTACAACTTTTTGTAGAACCGGGAGTAAAGGTTTACGAAGGTATGATAGTTGGAATGAATAGCAGGAATGACGATATGGTTGTAAATCCTTGCAAAGCAAAAAAAGCTACAAATATGAGAGCAGCAGGTAGCGATGATGCGATTAAATTATCTCCAATCAGGGTATTTACACTTGAGGAAGCACTAGAATTTATAAATAGTGATGAATTGGTTGAAGTTGTACCGGGCGATATAAGGC
>JABZIP010000028.1 GCA_015258265.1 Clostridiales bacterium
TTTCATCACATTTTACCGCTGCTTAATTTTAAAATTTAAAAATGTGATATAATGTCCGTATGGGTTGAAATCTCTTTTAATCTTGCAATTTCAGCTTGTAAAGTGTATGGGTATAAGTGAGCGTTATGGAAAGTAAGGCGGTTTACGATTCGGAAATCGGGAAAATTGAAATTACTTGCGATGAAGACGGTGTAACTTGTATTGCAATCGTACAGGAGTTGAGTAATAATTACGAGAAAACTGCGCTGGCGGACGAGGCGTATGAGCAAATCAGCGAATACTTAAACGGAAGAAGGCGAAGATTTGATTTTAAATATAAGTTAATCGGTACTCAGTTTCAGCGGAAAGTATGGGAAGAATTAACGAAGATACCTTATGGTGAAACGCGCTCATACAAAGAGATAGCGGAGGCGATTGGAAGTCCTGGTGCTGCACGGGCGGTCGGTATGGCTAATAATAAAAATCCTATTATGATTGCAGTGCCTTGTCATCGTGTGATTGGAGCGGACGGCAAGCTGGTAGGATATGCAGCGGGACTTGCTGTTAAAAGCCACCTCTTAAAGCTGGAAGCGGATAACAAATAAACATGAGCAATTTTCGAAAATAAGCGAGGAAGATAATAAAAAGAGCTGACAAGAAAAAATACTTGACAGCGCTTTTTTTATTTGATAAAATAGCACGGTATCAATTTTAGACGAAGATAGGAATTGGGTGGTATTGTGTCAAAGGATTTTGTAAAGCTCAGCATTTTATACGATTTTTATGAAAACCTTCTAACACAAAAACAGAGGGATGTATTTTCTCTTTATTATAGTGAAAATATGTCGCTTTCTGAAATAGCTGAAGAATTTCATATCTCAAGACAAGCGGTTCACGATACTTTAAAAAATGCGGAAAGCGTTTTGGGAGAGTACGAGAATGCACTTGGTCTTATAGCAAAAGCGCAAAAGCGAGAACTTCTATCTAAAAAGGCAGTCGGTCTGGTAGATGAATGTTTGCAAAATGCGAAAGGAAGCGAAGACGAGAAGAGTTTAATTGAGCTTAAAGCGACGATTGAAGCAATGGAGAGTTAGGAGGTACACATGGCATTTGAAAGTTTGTCGGACAAATTACAAGGCGTTTTTAAAAAGATAAAAGGAAAAGCCGTACTTTCTGAAGCTGATATTGATGAGGCAATGCGTGAAGTCAAGTTGGCGTTGCTTGAGGCGGATGTAAACTTCAAGGTTGTTAAGACATTCGTTGCAAATGTAAAGGAAAAGGCACTTGGTAGCGATGTTCTTGAGAGTTTGACACCTGCACAGCAGGTAATCAAAATTGTAAACGATGAGCTGACGGCTTTACTTGGAGGTTCTGCAAGTAAACTCACATATTCCCCTAGAGGGTTTACGGTTTTATTGATGGCGGGACTTCAAGGTAGCGGTAAAACTACATCGTGTGGAAAACTCGCCGTATATCTTAGAAAAAACGGCAAGAACCCGATGCTTTGCGCATGCGACGTTTACAGACCTGCGGCTATAGATCAGCTGGAAATTGTCGGCAAAACGATAGGCGTACCCGTATTTACGATGAGGGAGTCAAATAAGCCTGCGGAAATTGCACAGGCGGCTGTCGAGGATGCTCAAAGGCGAGGTTATGATGTTCTCATAGTCGATACGGCAGGACGATTGCATATAGACGAAGAGCTGATGCAGGAGCTTGAACTTATCAAGAAAACTGTTAAGCCGCATGAAATACTGCTCGTTGTGGATGCGATGACGGGACAGGATGCAGTGAATACAGCTTCGGGGTTTGACGAAAGACTGGGAATAGACGGCGTTATCATTACAAAGCTGGACGGCGATGCAAGAGGCGGAGCGGCATTATCGGTAAAACAGGTAACCGGCAAACCTATTAAATTTGTCGGTATGGGAGAAAAGCTCGACGCGCTCGAACCGTTCTATCCGGATAGAATGGCAAGTCGAATACTCGGTATGGGAGATATGCTTTCCCTAATTGAAAAAGCGCAGGAAACTTTTGATGATGAGCAAGCGGAAGAACTTGAAAAGAAGTTAAAGAAAAATGAATTTACACTTGATGACTTTTTAGCTCAAATGGGGCAAATCAAAAAAATGGGCGGTCTTGCGAAAATTTTTGAACTGCTTCCGGGTGTAATGCCGGGTGTTGACAAAAAGGCGATGAAAGATGTAAACATTGAGGAAGGTCAAAAGGAGTTTGCTGTAATGGAAGCTATTATACTTTCTATGACACCGGCGGAAAGAAAAAACCCGTCTATACTTAATGCGAGCAGGAGAAAGAGAATTTCACAAGGTTCCGGACAGCCGGTCAGCAAGATAAACAGTATGATGAAAAAGTATGATGAAGCCAAAAAACTTATGAAATCCGTGGCAAACGGTAAGGCATTTAAGAATAATAAAATGTTTCGTGGTTTTTAAATTCAGCACTTGAGTTTAGATATATAAAAGAAAAAATTGGAGGAATTTTGAAATGGTAAAAATTAGATTAAAGAGATTGGGAGCTAACAAAAAACCTTTCTACAGAGTTGTAGTTGCAGATCAGAGAGCTTCAAGAAACGGTAGATTTATTGACGAAATCGGTACTTACGATCCGCTTACAGATCCCGGCACTATTAAAATCGACGCTGAAAAGGCTAAAAAATGGATGCAAAACGGCGCACAACCTACACCGACAGTTAGAGCAATCATGAAAAAGGCAGGCATATTACAGTAAGAAAGAAACGGAGAATTACATGAAAGGACTTGTAGAGGTTATCGCAAAAGCTCTGGTTGATAATCCGGATGCCGTTGTTGTTGAGGAAACGGAAAAGGATGACAGTACTGTAATAGTAATCAAGGTTGCAGAATCCGATATGGGCAAGGTGATAGGAAAACAAGGCAGAATTGCAAAGGCTCTGCGCACTGTCGTAAGAGCGGCTGCGATAAAAGAAAATAAAAGAGTTATCGTTGATATACTTCAGTAGTTTGTTAAATGGAAGAGGGGTTTTTTTGCGCCCCTCTTATTTAGTATTATAAGTTCAGTTGATTTGAGCTTTTGAGAGTTTGCAATGTAATAAACGGTAGGTAAAATAGCGGTGTTGGAAAAGATAGAGATAGGTAAAATCGTAAGTGCTGTTGGAATAGGCGGCGAGGTAAAGGTTTACAATTATTCGGACTACAAAGAAAGATTTTCGGAATTACAATATATTTATTTACATGGAAGTGATGAAAAAGTAAAGATAATATCAGCAAGGTATATGAAAAATATGCCGATTTTGAAGCTGGACGGAGTATACGACAGAAATAAGGCGCAGTCGCTTAGAAACACTGCAATTTACATAGATAGCAGCCAGCTTAGAGAGCTTCCTGAAGATACGTATTATATAAAGGATATGATAGGAATGGCAGTAAGGACAACGGCAGGTGAAACTATCGGCATTCTGTCGGACGTAATCAAAGGGGCGGCCCAGGATCTATATGAAGTTAAAATGGAAAACGGAAAGACAATTTTAATCCCTGCAGTTGGAGAGTTTATCAAAAACATAAGTTTGGACAAAAAAACAGTAGAGGTCGAGCTTATAGAGGGACTTATAGACTTATGAAAATAAAGATTTTAACGCTTTTTCCGGAGATGTTTCCAAATGTTTTAAAAAACAGTATACTGGGAAGAGCGGAGAAGAATAATATTATAGAATTTGAGTTTATAAATATCAGAGATTACAGTATAGGCAATTACAAAAAGGTTGACGATTATCCGTTCGGTGGCGGAAACGGTATGGTAATGATGCCAAGGCCCGTTACAGATGCGCTAATAGCGGCAGGAGCAGAGAAGGGAAATGTAGTTTACATGTCGCCGCGCGGCGAAAAAGTTTCCGAAAGTTTGCTTCGTGAATTTGCAGATAAAGATGAATTGACTATATTGTGCGGGCATTACGAGGGTGTTGATCAGAGGATTATTGATTATTGGCAAATGCAGGAAGTTTCGATAGGAGATTATGTATTGACAGGCGGAGAATTGCCGGCTATGGTGTTTATAGACGCTTTGGCACGCCTGTTGCCGGACGTTTTAACGAAAGAAGGAGCTTCGACCGAGGAGTCGATATATTCAGGTCTACTTGAGTATCCGCAATACACAAAACCTAGAGAATTTGAGGGGATATGCGTACCGGAAGTGTTACTTAACGGAAACCATAAATTGATAGAATTGTGGAAATTCGAGGAAGCACTGAAAATCACGAAAGAGCGTAGACCGGATTTATTTGCGACATATATCGAAAAAAATAAGAAAAATTTTACAAAAGATGAAATAAAAATAGTAAATAATCTTGTAAATGATATTAAAAAATTGTAAAATATAGGGGCATATTGTGAAAAGAAGTGTTAAATTTATAATTTCATATATTGTTTTGTTAGTAGTACTGGCAGGGATAATACAGGCATATTCGCATTTTTCGGGGGCTCTTGTGCAAACGGAAGTGCTAAAATATCAGACTATGGAGATAGCTGACAATGTAGATTGTTATTTTGCAAGAGATGAGATTGTGCATGTGGCTCCGTCGGGGGGACAGATAAATTACTATATGAATGACGGCACTAAAATCCGAAAGGGATCGGCTGTACTTGCCATATCCAATTCATCAAAAAAATCTTCGGATGAAGAACGCGGAAAATACGACGATATTATGAAGCGTTTGCTTGCGGCAAATACGACTACAAATTCCCTCACATCGGACATAAACGGTTGCGTGAGTTATTATATAGACGGATACGAAAATTATTTTAATCCGGCAAATTTAAAGTCGCTTAAGTATGACGAGGTTAGTAAACTCAATATTAAAATTGAAAATTTGACAAGAAAAGATTGTTTGACAGGCGAGCCGCTGTTTAAGACAGTAAGGGACAGCGGGTGGTATATTATTGCATGGGTAAAACCGGAGAGCATAGGTAATTACGAAGTAGGAAATCCGGTAAGTGTAGATTTTAGAGGTAGTGATATAACGGCTACGGTTGACAGTATTGCAGAAGACGGTCAAATGTGGCAAGTTATTTTAAAAACAAACAGGTATTACAAGGATTTTGCCGATAAAAGGCGAGTTCATGTAAAAATAGTAACGCAGGAGTACGAGGGTATTAAAATAAAAAATTCAAGTATTGTCAATGAAGGTGGCAAAGCAGGGGTTTATATAAAGAATAAAAACGGCGATATATTGTTCAGACCGATAAAAATCAATATGAGCGATGGGGAATACTCAATTGTTGAGGCGGGCAGATTTATAGATGAAAACGGCAAAGAAGTTTTGACGGTTGAGGTTTACGACGATATGTTGAAAGAACCGAAAAAGGAGAAAGAAAAGAAAGAAGGAGAAAAGTGATGTCAATAGCTGATAACATTGCGCAAATTAAAGAAAAAATTAGAGCTGCAGCAGAAAAAGCGGGTACAAATCCGGATGATATTCTTCTTGTAGCGGTAACGAAGACGAGGCCGGTTTCCGATTTGAACGAGGCGATAGATGCCGGCATTACAGACATAGGCGAAAACAAAGTTCAGGAGATAATGGACAAATATGAGGATACAAAGCCTGTAAATTGGCATTTGATTGGACATCTGCAAACCAACAAGGTTAAGTATATAATAGACAAGGTGGCTCTTATACATTCCGTCGATTCGCTTAAACTTGCTGCGGAAATAGATAAAAGAGCAAAACAGCATGACAAGATGGTCGAGATTTTGATACAGGTAAATTCGGCAGAAGAAGAAAGTAAATTCGGGATTACAACCGAAGAAACGGAAACTCTGATTATGGAAATATTAGAAAAATACGACAACATAAGGATTAGAGGTCTTATGTGTATAGCACCTTTTGAGGACGATCCCAAAGAGGTAAAGGTGTTTTTCGACGCTGTCAAAAAGCAATACGACGAATTTTCTAAAATTCAGCACGAAAGACTGGATTTTGCGTACCTGTCAATGGGGATGTCGCACGATTTTGAGGTAGCAATAGAGGCGGGTGCAAATTTGGTAAGAGTAGGCACTGCGATATTTGGAAATAGAAGTTATAATAGATAAAAGGAGAAAAAAATATGGGGGTATTTGGCAAATTTAAAGACTTTGTAGTTGGAACAGACGATGACGATGAAGATGAGTATGATGATGAAATCGAGGTAGAAGAAATTCAACCTTTGAGAAAACCTGAATCAAAGAATTCATTTATAAAACCTAAACCTGAAGGAACGGATCTAAATCTTCCGATGAAGGCTCTGCCGCAGACACGAAGCAATATGGGTGGGGCAGCACCTTTCAAAATGGTTGTGATAGAACCGAAAGGGTTCGAAGATTCCCCGCGTTTAGTAGACAGCTTGAAAGCCAGAAAGCCGGTTATCGTAAATTTGGAACATATTGAAAACGGTATGGCAAGAAAGATTTTTGACTTTTTGAGCGGTGCTACATATGCGCTTGGAGGAAATGTTCAAAGAGTAGGTCCTAACATATATGTGTTTACACCTGAAAATGTTGACATATCTACAAATATTGAATCAAGTGGAACGGATTTTCCCGATGTTAGCACAAAAGGACAATGGAGATAGTTTATGGGATTTATTGTAATTCGTGCTATTGCTTGGTTTGCGAATATAATCGAGCTGATGCTTATAGGAAGGGCAATACTTAGTTGGTTTGTTAATTCGGGTAATCAGACCGTATATCGTGCATATATGTTTTTGGGGAGTTTGACAGAAATCGTTGTAGCACCTTGCCGTTTGCTTTTGCAAAAACTTAATATAAATACGGGGATGTTCGACTTTTCCGTATTGCTTGCTTTGATTTTGGTGCAGGCAATCGAGGGTATTTTAATTAGGCTTGCTTATATTATATTTTTTTAGCGTAGGAGGAAGTTAAAATGATAACACCGTTAGACATACAAAATCGTGAGTTTGCCAAAGGAGTACGCGGCTACAAGGAAGAAGATGTAGATAGCTTCTTGGATCTGGTAACTACGGATATGGAAATTATGCTTAGCGAAAATGCCGCATTGAAAGAGGCTGTAAGGCGTTTGGAAGCAGAGCTTGAAAAATACAGAAGCTCGGAAACGGCGGTGGTTGAAACGCTGGAAGCTGCGAAAGGCTTGATGCGCGACATAGCTATCAGTTCGGAAAAGCGTGCAGAGGTGCTTTTAAAAAATGCGGAATTGGATGCCGAGCTTATTACCAAAGAGGCAAGGGAATCTGCAAATCGCTTAAAGGAAGAAAGCGCTGCGCTTAGAAATCGTTTCAATGATTTCAGGGCAGGATATAAGAGAATGCTCGAAAATGAAATGGAACGTTTTGACAGTGTCAGCAATGCCATTTTTGAAGAATTTGCGATGCCGCTCGAAAAACTTGAGCTTACCGAAAAGTCGTTAAAACACAAGAATACTATCACTTCAGAACCGAATTTCGTAAATAAAATTGAAAGCGATGTTGATGATATAAAAAAAACGATGGTCAATTTCAAGTTGGGAGAAGGAGATAAGTAAAGCTCTTTGATGTATTATTTGTTTATATTGTTGATGTTTTTCGCCGATCAAATCAGTAAATTTATCGTTCGGGAAAATATGGTACATGGTGAAAGCGTGCCTATTTTGGATAATGTTTTTCACATTACATATGTGCAAAATACTGGAGCTTCATTTGGTATATTTTCAGAGCATACAAAGCTGCTGACATATTTTACTTTGCTTTCTTTGATTGCACTTTTGGGCTATGTAGCTCACTTTAAAAAGAAGATTGAAAAAGGGAAAAAAAGTAAAGTGGAAAATGCGATGCTGATATCGCTTGCTATGATACTTGCAGGTGGATTTGGAAATGCGGTAGATAGGCTTTGCAGGGGGTTTGTAACCGACATGTTTGATTTTCGCATATGGCCTGTTTTTAATGTTGCGGATATATACGTATGCTTAGGCTGTGCAATATTGCTTGTGTGTATTTTGAAATACGACAAAAAGGATAAAGAGTAATGGAGAGTTTTTCCGAATTTGTAGCGTTTAATGAGGATGCAGGAAAGCGTATAGATGTGTTTTTGACGGAACGTTGCCAAGGTTATTCTCGCAAGCATTTACAGCAAATTTTGCAAGAGGGCGAAGTTGAAATAAACGGAAAAAAAGCGAAAAAAAGCGATAAACTTTGCAGCGGCGATACCGTTAAAGTGAATCTTCCTCAAATACCGGAAAAGAAATTTCCACAGCCTGTGAAACTGCCGCTTGATATACGTTACGAAGACGATGAAATAATAGTTGTAAATAAGCCGCAAGGTCTTGTTGTGCATCTTGGAAACGGCACATGTGAAGAAACTTTGGTAGATGCGCTTTTGTATCATACGAGGGGGAAACTTTCGGATGTTGGGGGAGAATTAAGGCCCGGTATAGTTCATAGAATAGATAAAGATACTTCGGGATTACTTTTGGTGGCAAAGACAAATAAGGCACATATGCATCTTGCGAAGCAACTTGAAGAGCATAGCGTTAATCGTAAGTATTTCGCTATAGCGCACGGCAGATTTTCAGAGCTCGAAGGTACGCTTGATACATTTTTGATAAGAGATCCCAAAAATCGAGTTAAAAAGAAGTCGATTGCACACGGGGATGCGAAATTTGGTGAATTACCGCAAAAGCGAGCCGTAACACATTATACTGTAATGGAAAATTTTGAAAAGTACGCATATTTGAATCTGGCGCTGGAAACAGGAAGAACTCATCAAATCAGGGTACATATGGCGAGTATAAATCATCCTCTTGTGGGTGATATGTTATACGGAAAAGGAAAAAAAGAACTCGGCGTAGCGAGGCAAATGCTTCATGCAGGTATTTTGGGGTTTGAGCATCCTGATTCGGGCGCGTACATGGAATTTCAAAGCGAGCCGCCGACGGATTTTTTGGAAGTGCTGGAGAAACTACGAAAAGCGAATTTATAAAAATTAAAATTCCCGATTGATTTTAATCAGTCGGGAATTTTCGGATTTACATAAACGGTTCGATTTCCTGTGAAAATGACCATGCCGGCTTTAGCTTTAGCAGGTTTTTTAACCAGTTTTGCAGGTACATAGTCGACAGGTACATTTTCAGATTCTTTCGCTTTACTGTGAAATGCGGCTATGCTTGCAGCGGCTAAGATATCGGTTTCTGCCGGAGAAGAACCGTTACACTTAAGTATCACGTGCGAGCCGGGTATATCTTTTGTGTGCAGCCATATGTCGCTTCGTTCTGCAAATTTGGTTGTAAGGTAGTCGTTTTCTTTGTTGTTTTTTCCGACAAACACTTTAAGACCGCTAGGAAGTGTATAAGAAAGAGGTGTCGGCTTTTTGCTTCTTTCGATGTAAATGGACGGTCTTTTTTTGATATAACCGTTTTCAAAAAGCTCGTATTTTAAAGCGTCAATTTCTTCTTGAGAATCAGCATTGCCGGCAAATACCAGCACCGATTCAAGATATTTGATGTCGCTCTCTACTTCTGCAAGCTGGTGCGATATTTCTTTTACTGCGGTTTTAGCTTTACCGTATTTTTTGTAGTAAAGCTGCGCATTTTTGCTTAGAGAAAAACGAACATCCAAAGGGATTTGAACGGTAGTTCCGTCGTAATAGTTCGTCAATTCTATGGATTTAAGTCCAGATTTATCTAAATGCAGATTTGCAGTCAAAAGTTCACCGTAAAGGCGAAGATGTTCGGAATCTTGGGCTGATTGAAGCTCCAATTTCATTTTTTCGGACTTTACATTCATTTTTTTTATGAGATTTGAAATATCGGTTGTGAGCGCATGACTTTTTTGCTTAAGGGTGCTTCCTGCGATGTTGTTTTTGAAGTGGAAGTCCAAAGCATCTGAAATAGAGCAAAAATGCTTAGCTGTGCAGGTTTTTTCCAAATTATCCATTGGAAAAACATAAAAATCTTCACATATGTTTTCTGCGTTGATATAGACAACGGGTTTGAAGGCGCGTTCCTGAATTTCTTTTTTTAAATGAGAGAGTTTGTTTATAAGTGAAGTCGCATCCGAGGTGTTCTCACAAAGAGAAGCGGCATACATAGGTCCTAAGCCTTGTATTGTGGATAGCAAGGTTTTGGCAAAATCGGTAGATGAATTCAACCTACTCATAATAAATTCATCGTCTATATCGTATATGCTGATTTTGTCTTGCGAAGGCGGATAAACGTATTCGATACCGGGCAGCAGTTGGCGTACTCTACTTGTATCAAACGATATTCGCTTCATTGCATCGAGGATTTTGTTTGTAGATAAATCCACTAAAATCGCGTTGCTGTGTCTGCCCATTATTTCGATTACAAGTTTTTTATTTACGGAAAAACCCAGTTCATCCAAATTTTCAAAATATATTTCTATTATTCTTTCAAAACCGAGTTGCTTGATAGCGTAAATTTTACCGCCTTGAATATGTTTGCGCAGCAGCATACAAAAAGCATGTGGGGCTTTAGGGTTTTCGAGCGAATCGTCTATCAAGTGCAGTCGCGGATTCGAACTTGATGCGGCGATAAAAAGTTTGTAATTTGATTGATTTGCATGTATGTGAAAAACCAGCTCATCTTTTTCAGGCTGGTAAACTTTTTGCAACCTTCCGCCGCAAAGTGCTGTATTCAGTTCTTTTTCTAATGCGTTTAGCGCAATTCCGTCCAGTGCCATGTTGCCTCCTTTGATATTGCTCGAAATAAAAATTATATAATAGATTTTATCATAAACAAGCAAAAATACAATACATTTGCCGGTTTTTGCTTAAAAAATCAAAAAAGTGATTGACAATGCACATAAAAGATAATAAAATATCTACTATGATTGCCCATAATTTTGTGGGGGCAGGCATAAAGAGTGCAGGCTGGACGACCGGCCGTGGCTCAAAAAAATATAGAAAGGTGTCGAAACAGATTGCATAGCAATCCTAGTAGGCAGGAGGAAAAAAATGAAGTCATTTATCGCAAAGCCTCAGGAAGTTGAACACAAGTGGTATGTGCTTGACGCTGAGGGAAAGACTTTAGGTAGATTGGCAAGCGAAGCTGCGTCTATCTTGAGAGGCAAGAAAAAACCTATTTACACACCACATGTTGACTGCGGAGATTATGTAATAGTAATCAATGCTGAAAAAGTGGAAGTTACGGGAAAGAAAAGAAAAGAAAAGATTTACAAAAGACACACAGGATATCCGGGTGGACTTAGAGAAATCACTTTCGAAAAGCTGCAAGCTAAGAAGCCGGATGAGATTATCCGCCACGCCATCAAGGGAATGATGCCTAATGGTAAGCTGGGCAGACAGATGTATAAGAAATTAAAGGTTTATGCAGGTCCTAATCACGATCATGCAGCACAAAAACCTGAAGTTTGGGAATTTTAAGAAGGGGGGATTAAACAATGGCAAAAATGCAGTATATTGGAACAGGAAGAAGAAAGTCGTCTGTAGCTAGAGTTAGATTGCTCCCGGGTAAAGGGGACATCGTAGTAAACAAGAAAG
>JABZIP010000002.1 GCA_015258265.1 Clostridiales bacterium
AGATTAAAAATGACAAGGAATTTTTACTTAAAGCTATCGAAGTAAATCCTGATTGCGAAGAACTTGCAGAAAGCTATCTAAGAAAGAATACGCCCCAAAAACTACAAAAAGGCGATATTATAGAAACGGCATTAGGAAAAAAAACGACGGTATTAGATGTGGAGAACGACACCGCAGTGCTTTTTTCAGGGAAACAGTTTGTGATTGCTTCCGGAATAAAAAGTAGTGAAGTAAACGGACTGTTTGAATGGTCAAGCGGACAATATGCAGACAATTTAGCGGATATTGCAAATATTAAAAATAAAGATTTTGCTACTATGAAAGAAACGATTAACACTCTATCCGATATGTATCATAGAGATTTTGTTAAAAGCGTTGTTTCGACTGAAACAGGACTCGATGATAATGAAGCTCTTGATAATTTGTATGATATTTATATATCTTCTGATAATATGAGGCTTGTAAGCGATGAAATCTATGATTTAGCTAAAAATATGAAAGAGTTGAGCAATTTGAATGAAAGGTGTTATATGAAAATAGAAATATGATAAATGATGTAGTAGTTATAAATATGCTCGTAGGTATATATTTGACATATATGGGCATAAAGGATTTAAGGTATGGAAAAGTAGATAATGAAATTACTATTGTGTTCATAGCTCTTTGCTCATTAAAATTTTTCTTTGTAGGAGATTTTTCTATTTATACAATAAGTTATAAATTATTTACTATATTGAGTTTGCTTGCTTTTTATTATATAAGCAAGGGCAAAGTAGGTGGTGCAGACATTAAGATACTAATAGGGCTTGCAATAGCTCTTAATGTATATCAGATTGTATCTTTAATATTGCTAACAGGGATAGCCGCACTATTGTTTGTGGGAGCAAGCTCAGTAGTTAGAAGAAAAATTACAACTAATGTAAAATTAGTGCCATTTATGGCGATTGGATATTTAGTATTGTTGACAGGATATTTGTTTTTTTAAGTAAAAAAGGAGAAAAAAATGAAAATAATTTCAGTAGCAAATCAAAAAGGCGGAGTTGGAAAGACAACTACCGCATATAATTTGGCGAAAATATTTGCAAGTAAAGGAAAAAATGTGCTTCTGATAGATTTAGATCCACAGGCAAGTTTAACTGAAGCACTTGGTGTTGACAAACAAGAAAAAGAACTTGCTGATTTAATTAAAGCAAGAGCTGAAAGACAAAAAGAAGAACTAAAAATAGATATGTTTGTAACGCTAGATGAAAAGTTAAGATTGCTTCCAGCTTCTCTTAGCTTGAGCGCAGCAGAGCTTAATTTAAGCTATGCAACGAATAGAGAATTTATTTTAGAAAAGATTTTGCGACCTTTGCGCAATGACAATATGTTTGATTTTGTAATAATAGATTGTGCTCCCACAATGAGCATGATCACAGTTAATGCGCTTTGCGCAAGTGATTTTGTGCTAGTGCCTGTAAAAGCGCAAAAGCTCGATGCTAACGGTTACAAAAATTTTGTTCAGAATATTGAGTTTGTCAAAGAAGAGCTAAACAGCGAGCTTCAAATATTAGGTGCTTTCATTACCTTTTATCGAGGAAGTACTAATTTGTCTAAAGAAGTAAAAGAGGAAATAGGACAATATGGCAAAAGTAATAATATCCATATTTTCGATGCATCTATTGATGAAATCACAAAAGTTGCGGAGAGTATGGCGAGCGGAAAGAGCATTAAGGAATTTTGCAAGGACAGCAAGGCGGTAAATCAATATGAAAGCCTTGCAAATGAAGTGCTTGCAATGATTTCATGATATCGCAATAACCGTTGACATTTATGATTTTAAGTTTTATACTTAAATGAGAAAACAGCTTAAAGATATTGAAATAAGTGAGGTTTGATATGGAGTTTGCAATTACAAGAAATATAAATGGGCAAGATGTAAGTTTTCAGCTTACGGATGATGAAATTGAAAAGCTGATCGATGCGCTCGATGAAGAAGAAGCAAAGCGTGAATACGATTTTGAGGTTGTATTTGAGCTTAAAGATGATTTGACTAAAGAAGAAAGAGAGCTTGCTGAAGCGCAAATAAAAAAATGTATGAATAGGCACGATATAGTGCAAATTAGAGAAAAAACCTATGCTAACAGGTATGGCAAAAAAGACTCTGATGATTTTGGAAAAACGGCATTTTTCTATTTTGATTTAGAAGATATAAAGCAATATTTTAAGAAACTTGAACTGTTTGATTTTTGGACAGGAGGTCATGAAGTTGCCGTATAAGAAAAAAGAAGTTGATGGATCAGTAGTGTCTTTTGATTTAGATACTGAAAAACTCAAGATATATTATTCAAAGACATCTCCTCAAGGAGCATATGAAGTGATAAAAAAGTATTTAATTAAAAACGGTTTTGAACATCAAAAAGATAGTGATTATTTGCACCTTGATATGAACATTACTAAAGCAGCGAGATTGATAAAAAAATTTGCAAAGGAAAACAAATGGTTTCCGCTTTGTGTAAACAAGGTTAATGTTGTACCGAATGTTAAGACAAGAGATTTGCTGCCTGAAATAAGCAGATGTTTAGATGTAGATTATCAGAGGCAAAAAGAAGACGAACTTTTGCAGGAAGAAAAAGTTGAATACAAGCCTTTTAAAAGAGAAATGTAAAAGGACCTGCGCAAAAGAAAAAATATGGTTTAAAGAATGGTAAATGCGCCGTTCTTTTTTATTTTGAGAAAGGAGTTAAAAAGTATGGATATAGCATATTTTGTAATAAGAATAATAATAGGAGCTTTAATAATATTTACATATCATAAATTCAAGTTATAGATGATAAAATATAAAAATATGCGAAAAAGTACCGGTAAATTTGATATATCAGGGCAAGAAGTGTTTGAAGGAGATGTAATAGAAAGCCATTTAGGCGGACAAATATTAGAAAAAGAATTGATTGTTAAGTATGGCACATATCAAGCATATTGTCCATGTGATGAATGTTATATGGACAGCGTAGGATTTTATGTATCTTCAGACGGACTTCCGGATATGCCGATAGGACCGCTTGAAGATTATGCCAAAGTTGTTGGAAATGTATTCGATAAAAAAGAAAGGAAAACAAAATGAAAGAGCAATTTGTAGAAAGTGCGGCGGCTTGGTTTCTGCTTGGTTTAGCATTAGGGATTTGTATTGCATTTTTCTTTAATATTATTTTAAGTTTTAAAAATGGCGAAATAAATGATTTGAAAAAACAAATTTCTATCGAAACTGCTAAGGCAGAAGCATATAAATTTAAAGATTTTGAAATGAGGAATCTTGAGGGTGAGAATGAAAATCTTAAAAAGGAACTTGTTCAAAAAGAAAAAGAATTGCAAGATTTGAAACTTAAAGAAAAATCTCATAAAGAAACATTTGAAAAACTTTCAAAATTTTAATAAAAACTTTTAAAAAACCTTGAAATTTACGCAAGTTTGTGGTACAATATACTTAGAAAAATGTATCTTAAATAAGCGTAAAAAAATATATAAAAAACTCATAGGAGGAAAGAAAAATGAAAAAATTAGTAGTACTAAGTCTGATTGCAAGTTTGGCACTTACAAACTTTGTATATGCAGACAAACCGGCAGATAAATTCACAGATGTCGGAGTAACGCACTGGGCATATAACACTATAAACGAGCTTGCAGGAAAAGGTATCATAACAGGCTATCCCGACAGCACATTTAAACCTAGTGGTACTATAACAACGGCGGAATTTTTAAAAATTGTCGCTTCACTTGACGGAAAAGAAATTAAAAAGACAGGAAACCACTGGGCAAGCGGGTACATAGACTACGCAAAAGAAAAAGGATATTTTCCTGACGGTATGTTTAGCGAAGCGGATTTCGATAAACCAATAACTCGTGAAAAAATGGCTGTAGTTATGGCAATCGTTGCAGGCAAAAAAGATAGCGAAGCTGAAAATGCTAAAGTAACCGCAGAAAACAAAAAGAAACTCGAAACGGCTGTAAAAGACTATAGCAGCATCTGCAATTATTGCAAAGATAACATTTCAAAAGCTATGCTAAAAGGAATAATAACAGGATATCCTGACGGCACATTTAAGCCTCAAAATACGGCAAATCGTGCAGAAGCAAGCTCGATGATACTAAGGCTTATGAATCCTTCGGATAGAATACCGTTCGACCTACGAACTGAAAGCGAAAAGCTCGATGCGCATGTAACTCAAAAAGGAGATATTCTATCTCTTAATTTACCTAAAAAAACCTTGAGTTTTTTGACTAATTCTAATGAAGCATATATAAAAAGAGTTGGATATACATACAAAATGTTCGATGACCCAAGCATATTTCAGATGAAATACTCGAGAATTGATGAAATGGGCTATTACAGAGTATGGATGAAGATAAATGCGCCCGAGGTATATCTGCTAGATAAAAACTTTAATATAATAGGTAATGGAATGGGACTTTATGGTGAACTTTCAGAGTGGGGATTTGATGCTGATAGCAAAGATACCAAAAGTCCGGCAAACCCTGAAGCGAAATACTTTGCGTGGGATACCAATGGCTATGTAGTCTATATAGTCCCTAATACGCTCTCTTACAAATAAAAATAGCAATGAGGTAAAAAGATATGAAAAGTAAATTTAAGACGCTCTTAGGAGCTGTTTTGAGCCTTATACTTGTATTCACAAGTATAGGGTTTTCTTTTGCGGAAGATGAAGTAAAAGTACCTGAAAAAAAATATCACTTAGACATCGGAGTTGTTTCTGTAATATACCAAAACGGAAAATGGGATATGGGCAGAGTGTATGGACAAACGCTCAAAGTAAATCCCAAGCTGTCATTTAACGAAGATGTAAAGGTAACAAGAATATTAACACTTGATGAAGCTACGGCAGAAAATATACTGTGGGATAAACTCACAAGCCATAATATAGTATCTACTCTTAAGGGAGAAGATACACAAGAGAAATATAAGTGGAATTTTGATCCGTCAGCATCGGCATCGATAACAAATGCAAAGATAATAAAAGCAGAGGGAAAAAATATCAGCTACAGCGTAGATGTACTACTTAAAGAAAAGAAAAAAGTAGTTGATATGATGAAGCTGTACGAAAAAAAATATCTCAGAAACGGCGATGCTTTTGCAAATGAAGTATACAAGTATTGGGGCGGAGAAGAAGGACTGAAAGCGGAAAATATGACGATGTATAATACCGTTCAGAGTATACGAAAAGGAAAAGTTCCGTCAGGAATTTTTTACTTGATATTCGTACCTACTATAGTTGAGTACGAAGTAGCGGTGCCGGACGAAAAAGACGAAATAAATATTGTGCCGGAAGAAATCGAAAATCCATACGGAAGCTGTTCAGATAAAATATCTTGGACAGAAACGGAAAGCCATACCTATACTGTTAGAAAAACAAGGTCGGATGGCTCATCATATTCTGTAACTCGTACTTGTAATCATAAGTATACTTACGAAGCAAAACTTGCAACTATGGCAAGCCTAAAATCCGAAAAGCCTAACGGTGGAGCAACTCTTTTGAAATCGGGATACGGATTTTCAATAATACTCAATAATTCAATTACGGTAAAGCAAACAGATAATTCGGGCAGCTGCGGAAAATCAAGAACAAAAGCATATAAACAGACGGTAAGACCGCCTGCACTTGCGGAAGTTAGAACAAACTGGACAGTAAAAAATGCGAAGTTAAATCAAGTGCAGCCTAAAACGGTAGCACTTGAAAAGTCTTCTGAAGAGGGACTTAAGTCGAGCTTTATTACGGCTCAGAATCCTGTGAGTCATCACAAAAACAGACAAATCTATACAGATGTTGCGCTAAAGGGAACTGCAAAGAAGCCTATGAAGCATAAAATTACCGCATATACATATGGCGGAGGAGTTGGAAGCAAGCCTTTTTGTAAAAGCGTAGCACTGGAATTTACTATAAACGGGAATATGTATGAAGATGATGCCACAACCGACAGAACATATAACAGCACCAATAAAAAATAAGCTCCCCCTGTTTTTTGAAATATATTAGCTAGTTATTAAGAAAATGCGGAAAAGCCGACTTTCCGCCTAAATACGAAAATAACGCAAGTAGCGATAAAGAGATATATAAATTACAAGGAGATAGAAAATGGTAAAGAAACTTTTATGTGAAATTTGTAAGGCGAAGACGATAGAAGATATATTATCTTATAAAAAGCAAATATCAAGCATTTACAGTTCTTTAGTGGATGGGTTAATGGATAAATCTTTTTCTAAAACTAACTACGAAGATATTAAAATGCTTTATGATTTAAACAATCCTATGATGGCATATTTTGGACCATCATTTTATAAAAGGTGTGGAATACCTTTTTTTAAAAAATATAATAAAAGAACATTAGATATTATAGAACTAATCGTTTTGTTTTATAGTTTGCTAATATGCGAGTTTATAGAAACAGATGAAAGAGATTATTGGGAAGATGAAATTTTGCCAAATTTATTTTATGATAATGAGCGACCTTTGTTTTTACAATTATGGAGCTGCTTTAGAGAGATTATAACTATTCAAAAAGACGAAAGGGAAATATTTATTTGGGATGAATTAGAATGCAGGGAAGTGTGGCTTTTTGATGAGCATTACGAAGAAATATTAAATTTGAGTTTAAACAAATATAAAAATAGCAGGTATTCTTGCATTATAAATGACATTTTAGGAATTTATCAAATAAGGTTTACAGATATCAAATATATCTCAGAATATCAAAAAATATTTGTAGAAGTAGCATATCAATATTTACAAGCTATAACTTTGCCTGAATATGAAAGCAACGCATTTTGCGATGAAGATATAATCTGAAGAATAGTAAGAAAACTATTAGAAAAAGAGGAAAAAACATGAAATTATACGAAGTTGTAAACACATGGCTAGATAGCGCTGTACCAAATCAAGCAACTGAGCTTTATGAGCAGCTTTATAAAGTGAAAGAGTTTAGCAAACACGATATAAAGGAAATTAAGCACTATTTCCCTTGCTATGAAAAATTTGCAACAAAAACGCTTGATGAACTTAAGAAAATGAATGCGGAGAACCCGTTTTCAGAAGATGAGCATATAGCAAGTGTTCTTTTTGTGAAAATAGATGAGGTTTTGAGTAGCGATAGTTTAAATGTCTTAACATGGGAAGAAAATTCTAAGTTAATACAAATTCTTATCGTAGAGCTTCTCGCAAGATTAGTATACAAACTCATGGGAGATGAAAGCAAAGCAAAAGCTGTTCGAGAAATTAAAGAAAGCGGAAAAAGAATAAATGAAAAAAGGAAAGAGAAAAAAGTGGGAGAAGTTGAAAAAGCAGGTGCTAAAAAGTCTAATATAGATGCAATGAAAAGCATAACGAAAGGAAAATTTAAAACAACAGATGACGAAGTTATAACTATGGTAGAACTTGATGATTTATTAAATCTTCAGAGCTTTGTGCATCCATACGCAAAAAGCCTTGATAAAAACGATGAGGCAATTAAAGCTCTATCGGAAGATATAAAGAAAAATGGAGTAATATCCCCTATAATCGTTAGAAAACTTAAAGGAAACAGCTATTATGAAATTCTTTCGGGACATAGGAGGACGAAAGCAGCTAGACTCGCAGGACTTGATGAGATACCTGCGATTGTTAAAGAAAATATAGCGGACGACGAAGCTATATGTATCATAACAGATAATGAAAATCAGAGAAAAGATATACTGCCTAGTGAAAGAGCAAAAGCATATAAACTTAGAAAAGAAATTTTGGATGCCTCGATGAAATTAGCAAAAAACGAAAGTGCCGAAAATGCGGAAATTTCAACGGAAAACGAAGATGAAAATTCTCGTTGCACCGGGTGCAACGAAGAAAAAGAGGGATATGAGCGTTGGACAGATACCGAAGAGGGCAAACAAATGCTTGCAAGTTTGGGTGTAGAATATAGAGCTTTTTATAACTATATGAAACTAAATGACTTAACGGACGAGCTTCTTAATATGGTAGACGAAAAAGTTATTCCGATTAAGGTTGCCGTACAGTTAAGCAAGCTCGACAAGAGCATTCAGGAATTTATGGCTAGCTATTTACAAACGGAAAAGCTAAGCGAAAAAGAGGCAAATATTCTAGCCAAAGAGCAGCAAACCTTGATAGGTTATAAAAACGCAGGCAAGTTAGACATCTTAAGTGTAAAAAATCTAATCAAAGACAATTTAGAGCTTGAAGAGGCAGAAAGAGAAAAGCCGAAAAAAGCAAAAATAAATATGACAAAGATATTTGGCGAAATACGAAAAAAATGTAACGGCTTTAAAGGTGATGATAAAAAGAGATTTGAAAAAATCTCGGAAGAACGCTTTAGGGAAATTACAACTGAAGCTGTAATGAAAGCGATAGAAAAAGAGCTTGCTGAAATTGCAGAATTGGAAATAAGAGAAAGATATAAAACAGACGAATTATAAAAAATAAGGATGCAAGGATTTACCTTGCATTTTTAGTTGGAGGGGAAATGGTAACTAAAGAAGAAATAAAAAAGGCGAAAGAAGTAGACCTTGTAGATTTGGTAGAAAGTTTAGGGTTTAGGTTAAAAAAAATAGCATCCGATACCTATGCTTGGGAAGAGCATGAATCATTTAGAATAAGCAGGCATAAAGGTTTTTTTTGGTTCTCAAAAGGACTTGGTGGGGACAATATAACTTGCATACAGGAAATGTGTGGTTGTAATTTTACTAATGCAGTTGAAATGATTTTAGGGCAAGGTTTAAAGGCGCAAAAAAATAATACAAGCAAAAAAGAAAAACAAGACTGTAACAAAGAAAAAATTAAAGAAGAATTTCACTTACCTAAAAGAGCTTTAAATGGCAAAAGAGCGTTTGCGTATCTAGTAAAAACTAGAGGCATAAATCCTGATATTTTAAAAGAAGAGTTTAGCAAAAAACACATTTATCAGGAAGATAAAACCGGCAATGCAGTGTTTGTAGGCTATAATAAAAATAAAGCTGCAAGCGCAGCGCTTCGAGGGGTAGGAAAGGACAGATTTGTTAAAACTCAAGACAATAGCGATTTTTCATATCCATATCGAGTGGGGAATGGTGAAGAAAGCATATATGTTTTTGAAAGCCCAATAGATGTATTAAGCTATTTGTCAATGTATGAAAAGGATGAAAAAGCAACTTATATATCACTTTACGGCTTAAGCACAAAAGCAGTCGATGTATTTTTAAAAGAAAATCCTCGCTGTAATACAATCATCATCTGTACGGACAATGATAAAGCAGGTGAAGATGTATATAATAGGTTAAAAAAGCAAGATTTAAAGCAGATAGTACTTAGGGAAAGACCGACATATAAAGATTTTAATGAAGATTTACTTACAAGAACAATGGAAAGAGGGATGAGTTTATGAGTAAAGAAAGCATGTATTATTTAAAAAGGTTTGTAATCAGTATTGCTTTCATTTGTGCAAGTCTTATTGTTTTAAACTTAGGTTTTGAGATATTACAAAAAGTTCTTCAAATTGGAATAGTGGATTTAGATGATAAACCGATAAATGCAGAAGCTAATATTTACTTTGCCATAGCTGAAATTATAATTTTTGCGGTTGTTATTGTATTGTTTCTTACAGATATTTTTACTAAGGTATTTGGTATAGGATATAGAAGCGAAAGCCTTGACATAAGACTTAAAAAGAAAATAGGGCTAAAGAGTTTGCAAAGAAATCTTGAGGGCGAAGAGGATGATGAATAGAAAAATAGAGCCTCAGATAGAAAGAAAGCCTGACAAAAAAGAATGTATTGATGCTTTACGAAAAGAAATTAAAGGCTTTAAAGGCAGAAAAAATAGCGATATTTATTTGCTCAAAAAGTTATCCGAAAAAGAGCAATTTTCACAAACAGATATAAGAAAAATAAAGGGCTATGAAATTCGTGATAAAAATGGCAACAAAACAAAAGACTATTTAAAAACTATGAAACAAATTAAGTCTTTTGAAGAAAAAGGATATATCAAAAATATTGGAAAAAACAAAGGACAAATTTTTTACAAAATCGAAGACTTTGTACTCGATGAGATGAAAAAAGTAAATTGCAATATAAATCATGCTTTTAAAATTACAGCATTTGATGAACATATATTAAATCTTGTATCAAATGACGGTAAAATAGATTTATCTAAAATCGACGATATAAAAAAAATAAATATACTCAAAAGGCTCGAAACATATGACAAAGCGGGATATATACATAAAAAAGCAGATGGCAATTACTTAGATGAAGCTGTAATTTGCGATATAAGGGCGAAAATTGAAGAAAAGAATATAAAGCTCAAACGACAGAAAGAAAGGAATTTAGAACTTAATTTAAGCGACTCTGAAGCGATTGCCCTTAAAGACATAAACAAGTTCGGAATGCTAAGTGAAAAGCAAATTGAAAAATACATAGGCAAGATTGATTATGAACAGCTTTTAAAGGAAAAAATCCTTTGTTATGATAAAAAATATAAAGTTTATACTTTAGGAAAAAAAGGAGAAATATATGTTAAAGCGCTTGATAAAGAAGCCTTAAAATATAAGACAAAAGCAAAAGGAAGAAGAGAAGAAATTGAGCATGATAAGCTCGTATATACGGCGTACAAGGAAGAAATGAAAAGGCTTAAAAATATAGGAGCAAAAATAGTAAGCGAACATACAGATAGAGAACTAAGAAGCATCGAGGCTAAAAAATATGGACATATAGTAAGCTCGCTTCCGGATTTCAGAATTGAATACTATGTAAAAGGAGTTTCGGGAATATGCAGGCTCGATATAGAAATCGATGTAGGCTATAAGGACAAAGTTGTAGCTTCTAAGATAAAAGGTATGGTGGATTCTGCAATTTCGGATAATATTAAGCCCGGTAATTACAGCATTGTATGGGTAAAAAAAGGCGGCAAAAATGTCAGCTATAAAAAAATAGCAAACAGTGCAATGAAAGGAGTCAATGAACTTAAGAAAAATAAAAAAGGAAGAATTGTAGAAAAAACCAAAGGGAAAAATAAAGGAAAATATGTTTTTAGGCTAGTGCGAGCGCTAAATAAAACGGGGCGCAATTTTAAACAAAAGCGAGCATTAAAACCTAAACATATCGATAATTACTTAAATAGGCTTGAGGTAAAAAAAGCAGATGAAGAAATATAAAAAAATTTTTTTAATAACTTTAAAAAGGTACTTGACAAACAAGTTATTATAAGTTATGATGTAACAGTCGGGCGACCTTATGTCGCTGGAGACTTAACTGAAAAAAATAAATGCGGAAAAAAGACAAGTATTCGTACTTGTCTTTTTTCGTTGCAGGAGGGAAATATGAATAAAACGGAAAGTGAAATTCTTTGGGATATTATGAATGCCGGAGGTGTCGTAACAACAGAAATTATTTCAATAGGATACGACCTTAAATACGATACGGCATACAGAAAATTGGAAGAGCTATATCAAGAAAGATTCCTAAATAAAAGAAGTTATTTTATAAAACCTGCAAATAAGAGCGTGTATCAAATAACGCAAAAAGCTACAAAGCTATTTAATAAAAAAGATAGCAATTTGCGAAAAAATCATAGTGGTTTTGCAATGCGAAGATATTTGACTAAAGCAGATATATATTTTACTTTGCTTTCTCGAAATATTGATATTGCAATTCCTAATTTTGAAAATGAAAAAGTTATAGCATTAAAAAAAGCAGGATTCAGTGAGAAGCGATTGCCAAAACGCATATACAATGCTAAAAATGGCGATATAAAAGAAAGTGTATATTTTGATGACATAATACTTTATTTAAAAAAAGGCGAACTGCAAACAATAGCGGTCGATGATTACAGGCTTTCGCAAGATGTATTTATGAAAAATCTTGTGAAAAAATATGAGATGCTTTTATCAGAAGATAATATAATTAGTGTAGATCTAGTTACAGACAGCAAACTAAGAGCTGCAATATTTAAAAATATTTTTGATTTAAAGTATAAAGAAAACTTAAAAAAAGTTAAAGTAAATTTCAAATATCTAAGTAGATGTTATGAAAAAACAGACTAATATTTTCTTTTTGAGCAAGTTTATAATAAAAAAGTGGTATAAAAAAAGAGGAAAAGTGATATAATTTTATTAAATAATGTATGAAAATATTTATTTTTTTTCAGAGCATAAAAAAGTTGCTCGGAAATTTAAAAAAGGATATATAGCTTAAAATACAAAAGAGTGTATGCTATCCATATAGGCAATTATTATAGGGTGGCAACCACTCCTACCCCGCCACAATTTGCATACGCAAATTGCAGCTTCGAAAAGTAAACTTTTCGGTAGTCGGGTTGCCACATGGCGAGAGCAGGTTTTCGCAGATAAAAAATTAGCAGCTTATAAAGGAGTTTGATAGAAATGAGAGGAAAGCATGGAAAATAAGTTTGAAATGACAAAAGAAGAAAATATTTTTGTTGCTAAACGAAACATTATTGATTACATATAATTACAAGGAGAATATTATGAAAATGAAATTTAAAGCCTATACAAAGGCAGAAATGGAAAGTTGTATTAAAAGACTTGAACAGATGGATTTTTTACAAGACCTTGATGCAGAACCAAGAACGCTTCCGGTGGAAGTAGCAAAACAAGAGGCTATAATTGAGTTTTTAAATGAAAGCGGAATAATATGCACAAGTTTTAATGAATACATGAATCTTTACGAAAGATTGGCAAGGTTTAATACCAAAATGAAAGCATATGTGCTTTATAATTATTATTTAAGAAAACAAGAGGCAGGAGAGTACGAAGAGTACAAACACAAAGATCTGATGCCATATATTTTGTGGTATGGAAATTTGGATGAGGGAGAAATTATTTCGTTAAAAACGGAGCTTGAAGATATAATGATAAATGAAGCAGGAATTACGGAAGAAATTATCGAAGAATTTAGTGTACCATTGTCAAGCCTTATGGTAGATATAAGCGTAGCAAGAAAAGTAAATTAAAAGAGGCTTAATAATGAAAAAAGTAAAAATTGAAAGCATATTAGCTAATTCGGAAGTAAGAAAAGGGATAGAAATTATCAGTTCTATCCCTTTTTTCGTTGGAATATTTACTATATTCTTCTTCTTTAAAATATCAAGTTTACACAGCGTTTTTATGACAGAAAATATAGAAGATGTAGTCAAGTATTCCGAAAAGATTTTTGTAATAGGGAAAATGTTTGCAAAGAACCCCGACAAAATAGCAAGTTTTAGGTGGGTACTTTTGTTAGAAACGATCCTTGTAAGCATAATACTATCGATTTCACTTTACCAAAGTCTATTGATAAGAATATTGCCCGTTGATAATAAAGGAAAAACAAAAGGGACAAATTTGCTAAACAATTTTCCATATAAGCAAGACAAATTACAGCTTATTATTGGCGAAGAGCATAAAAAATTTACATTAGATAAAATAGCACGCCCTAAGTGCTTGATAGTTCCTGAAAAAGCGATGTTTCAAAATTTTTTTATTTCGGGGACTATCGGAACAGGTAAAACGGCAAGTGTAATGTACCCATTAACAAAGCAGGCTTTATTTTACGAGGCGGATAATCCTGAAAAGAAAGCAGGATTTTTAATACTCGATGTTAAGGCGAATTTTTATCAGAAGGTGCTTGAGTTTGCGGGGCAGGCAGGAAGAGAAGACGATATAGTAATAGTAAGCCTTAAAGATAATAGATACAATCCGGTGCATAAGCCCAATATGGAAAGCTCCGATTTAGCAGGAAGATGTAAAAAAGTTATAAGTCTTTTTGCAAAGGGAGCCGCAAATAAAGACAGCTTTTGGGATAACAAGGCTATGCAGATGATGACCGAATGTATAAGGCTTTTAAGAATTACGGAAAAAAATATTGGAAGTGATGAACCTCCATATATTTCACTAGAAAAAATACACAAAGTGGTAACCGATAAGGACTATCGAAAGAACAAAATTAATCAGCTTAAGAATATAAAAGAAAAAATAAAAGCAGGAATTGATATGAAAAATGAGCATGCAACACTATTTAATATAATGCAGGCAGAAACTTATTTTGATAATGAGTTCAATTCTAAAGCTGAAACAACAATCGAAACGATAAAGGCTTGCGTTACTGAAATGACAAGTTTTTTTGTATCAAGTGAAAAAATGCAAAGGGCTTTTAGCCCTAAAACGATTGAAGAATGCGATTTTTTAGGGTTTGAAGAATGTATAAACGAAGGGAAAATTGTAGTACTTGCCCTTAATGCGGCAGAATACCCGGAAGTATCAAAAAGTATAGCAGCATATATGAAGCTGGATTTTCAAAGCGAAATAATGCAGCGTACAAGTAAAAAAGGTCTAAATAAAGATAGACCTATGTTTTTTATAAGTGATGAATATCAAGTATTTGTTACAGATAATGACGGTGAGTTTTATGCATTATCTCGTGAGAGCAAATGCTGCTCAATTGTAGCATCTCAAAGCTATACATCACTTCTAAAGGCACTTGGAAATAAGGAAAGCTATAATATGCTGCATCAAAATCTTGTAAATAAAATATTCCTCCGAACAGACGATAAGGAAACTGTTGATGTTGCACAGTTTTTAACAGGAAAGGAAGATAAAGAAAAATTTCAAAAAACAATTTCTGAAAGTCTTTCAAATGTCAAAAAAGATGGAATTTTTGGTGAACTTAAAAGCGAAAGAGGTAAAAGCGGGTATAGTGAGGGTTTAAATGTAAGTTTGTCAAGAGAGGATGTTTTCGATACTAGAATATTTACTCAAGTATTAAAGGCTTTTACGGCAGTTGCAGTTACAGCAACCGACGACGGAATGGCTGAGCCTTATATAGTACATCTGTACAAGTATTTTGAAGAACCAATACTTGGACTTGAACAAAAAATCAAAAAAGCTGTACCCAAAAATGTACTTGAAAGGAATAGATTTAGAAAGGCTTTTAATCTTAATGAACTTAGTGAAAATGAAATAAATAAGGAAAGGAGTAATATAAATGAAAAAGATAAGTTGAATTTTAGAAAAATGTTTAATGTAGAGGAAAAAATCAAGGAGGAACATTTAAGTGAAAAGGAGAAAAGAAAAATGACAAAAGATGACACATACTATGAAAATCTTAAAGATTTTGCAGATAATCCGCCTTATGCGGAAAATGAAGAAATCATTATAGAAGCGGATAATGATTATCAAAAAGATGCAAAATTAAAAGAAATTGTCGATAATGACAGGCAATTAGAGTTGAGCATTATCGATGATCAAATTGATGAATATGATGATGAATATTAAAGGAGAAAAAGAAAATGAAAAAGGCAAAGATATTTTTAATGGTTAATTTAATGGTAGTTTTTACAGCAAGTGTTGCATATGCTGATGCATGGGATAATGCACAGCGATTTTTATCTGATACGAGTGGTAAACTTGTTGCAATGTCAACATTAGCTGCAGGAATTGCGGTAGCAATAGGAGGCTTAATGGTGAAGTTTTCATTTGGAGATGAGCAAAAAATAAAGACTGGCAAAAAACTAATTTGGAATACATTCGTTATATGGGCAATAATAAATGGAACTACCCTTATATTAAACACTATTGCACCTTATTTACATTAGAAATTAGTATAGGAGAACGAAATGAATCTAACAAATGTTTTGTTCGATGCAATAATAGGGCTAATTCAAAAATTTTTGCTCTTAATAATGAATGAATGTTTTGATGTTTTTATATCAATGCAGCCTGATGCAAACGATATAACAAATTTTCCACTATATGATGGCATACTAATGCTTATGAAATCATTGTCAATGAGTCTGCTTGTACTTATAACAATATTTGAAGCATTCAAATCATACTTTATAGAATTTGGTATGAGGGGGCAAGAACCCATAAAAATATTGGGCAAAATGGTTGTTTCGGCATTTTTTATTGCGTATTTAAACGAAATATTACTTTGGGGAATAACTGTAACTAATGAAGTAATTAAATCAATAGCAGAAATTAAGCAAACGCAAGAGATTAAATCCGAAGACTTTGTATCAGCATTTTTAGATACAGGAACTAAAGGGGTAACAAATTTACTTATCAATATTTTCATAATGATTTTAATTTACTATATGGTAAAGCTCGTAATAAAAATGTATCTGAGAATCATTATGATGAGTTTGATTGTGATGTTTTCACCGCTTGCAAGTGCTTGTATTCCGTCTGAAAATTTAACAGGATTTTTTGATGGAATGAAAAAATTGTACATAGGAAATTTGATAATACAAATATTGCAAACAACTTGTATTCTTTTCTCAAAATTCTTATTAGTTAGCGCTGCATCGGGAAATGCCGGTACGAAATTTTACAATATAGCCATGCTTATTGCAGTGCTTAAAATAGTCGATAGCCTTGAAGAAATTATTCGAGATATGAGCATAAGCGTTGGACTTAATAAAGATATAGGAGGAGGATTGCAAAAACTAGGAAGCACAGCATATAGCTTAAATATGATAAAAACAGTTTTTGTCAAATAATGAATACGAAAGCGATTTTAACAATAGCAAAGGCTGTACTTGCTAAATTGAAAAATAGGAAAGGTGGTAAAACCATAAATATTATGGGAATTTTTGTTGCCGCCTTTCTTTTTATTATAGTACTGGCAAGTACAATCGTGAGCCATCCGGTGCTATTTGCACAAGAGGCGATGAGCGAAAATTACGAAGAGTATATAAAAAAAGCAAAAGAAGAAATTTCCAAAGCTAATTCTTATAAGAATAATATTATTTTAGAATTTTTGTCTGAAATAACTAACGGAGAGGGAAGTGATGATATACCCGAAGATGAACTTATTATTATATATCAGGTAAAAGTAGGGGATGTGGAAAATAATTCTGAAGTTAAAGAAAGTGAAGTAAAAAATATAGTACGCGTAATTTTAAAAAGAGAGGGCTTAAGATTAGTTAAGCGAGATTTTTATGATTATTATGAAGATGCAAGGCTTGGTTTAACGGATGAACAAAAGGTAATAGCTCGCCAAATGTATGAGCGAGAATTTATTGCAAACGATGTGTATAAGCCATCAGTTTATAAGGGCGGAAAAGCAACATTAAAGATTACCATAGGAGAAAGAAAGATAAAATACCTATCGCAGCTCGATGCTCGTTGGGCGCATATGATTTATGACCATGGTGCGACAATAGGCGATGAGGGATGCGGCCCAACTTCACTTACAATGGCAATTAACATACTGAAAGGTGAAAATTTATCACCACCCACAATTGTAAAATTAGCTGCACAAAAAGGACAGCATTGCGACACAGGAGGCTCATATTGGAGCATAGTAGGAACTGTTTGTAAGGAATATGATATACCTTGTCAAATGACACATAATCTTAATGATGTAAAAAATGCGCTTCTTGATGGTAAAATTGTTATGACAATTATGGGAAGGGGGCATTTTACTACTTCAGGACATTTTATGCTTCTTAGAGAATATTTACCTGATACGAATGAGGTATTGGTACTTGATCCTGCAAGTAGCAAAAGAACACAAAAGGCATGGGATATAAATTTGATCGATAGAGAAACAAAGCAGCATACATATTGGATTTTGGGATAAGAGAAAAGACAAGTATTTATACTTGTCTTTTCTCATTGTTAGGAGAAAAATATGAAAGAATACTTAGTGCCACATAATTTCAAAAATAATGGGCGCATTATGAATATGTTCAGCAAAAAAGGTGCAGCAAAAGCGGCTATTTGCATTTTACTAATTATGATAGTCGTAAAAATTATCAAAGCTAGCCTCTTTACAAAAGCTATGATAGCTATAAGCGTAGGCTTTCCAATTTGTTTACTTGCGCTTTTAGAAATTGATACTTTGATATTAAATATACTTAGATTTTATAAAAATCGAAAAGTATATTACAGATATTTTGTAAAAAAAGGAGAAGAAAATGTTAAGTTTGAGAGCTTTTATGAAAACAAAAAAAGAGAAAAAAATAAATGAAATTGATAATAATATAGAAAATTTATTTAATTTTACATATTTAAAGGACGGAATCATAAAGGGAAAAAATTGTTATGTAACATTTTTGGAAGTGCTGCCATCTAATTTTAAATTAAAAAGTGAAGACGAACGAAATTTTATTATAAAAAGGTATAGCGAACTTTTAAAAACAGTAAAATGTGAATTTTCGACTTTTACGATTTCAAGAAAAGGCAGCATCGAGAAACAAATTAACCACTTAGATGATTTAATTTTAAGTGAAAAGTGCGAAAGCGTAAAAGAATTAACGAAAATATACAAAGAGTTTTTAAAAGATACAGCGAAAAGAAAAGCAATTAAAAAACGCTTTATTATTGCAATTTATCTTTATGAAGAAAAAGGCAGAAATATAAATTTTGACGATGCTTATATGTATCTGATAGGCAAAAAAACTGTATTTGAAGCAGGATTCGAAAATTGTACAAACGAAATAGTTAAAGTACATGACAGGGATTTAAAAGAGTTTACACTTGAAATTATGCGTGAACTTATAGAACTAAAAGAGGTGATTTAAAGTATGTTTAAGAAAAAAAAAGAATTACAGTATGACGAAAACATAGTTAGGATAGGAAAACCATATGAAGAAGACGATTTTTCGTTTGAGATAAGAAACACCGAAAATTCGGTGCTTCCGATGGGACTTGAGGTTTCTGACCATAGATATATCATAATAGACGGTAAATATATATCTATGTATGCACTTTTTAATTTACCATATAGTGCAAGTGAATCGTTTTTTGATGAACTTGTAAACCTTGATGAGGGAATTGAGCTTTTTATTAAGCATAAGTGCGAAAATAAACAGAAAATCATAAAGGAAATAACACAGTACATAGGCTTCACAAAAGTCAAAATTGAAGAGGGAGAAAATCAAATTGATAGCGAAGTAATGAACTCAGCCTTATCGCATTCCCAGTATTTAAAAAAAGGACTTGCAAACGGCAATGAATTTTATTACATTTACCCAATCGTAAGAGTGATTGCTGACAGTTTTGAGGAGCTTAAGAAGAAAGATGCAAAGGTGGAAAGCCTTTTATCCGGAAAAGATATAACAGCAAAAAGAGCGGATTTTAAGAATCTTGAAACCTTTTTAACAGCTATTCCGGCACTTAATGAAGATAAAGGCATTTTAAATGCTGTTGAGCGAAACATATTGTCAAACGATCTGGCAGGACTTTATCCTTTTACGAATGCAAGCATAAGTGATGACAACGGTATCTACTTGGGAACAAATATGCACGACAAAAGCAATGTAAATATCGACCTATTCAATACAAACAAGTACATGAATGCCAACACTTTGATATTTGGCGGCAGCGGAAGCGGAAAGACTTTTACAACGCAAATGATAATGCTGCGCATGCGCATGGAAAAAATGCCGGTATTTATGATAGCACCATTTAAGGGTTTTGAATACAAGAATCTTTGCATGGCAGTTGATGGAAATTATATAAAGTTTGCGGCAGGAAGCGAGCTAGGGCTAAATATAATGGACATCAGACCTTATCAAAGCGAAAACAACGAAAGCTACCTTGCTGATAAAATTAAATTTCTAAAAATCATTCTTGACATGATGATTCCGGAAATTAAAGCTAGAGAGCTTAGAGCTATTGAAAAACCGATACTGAAAACATATGAAGATTTTGGTATCAATATGGATAATTTGTCTATTTACGAGGAATCGGATAGACTTAATTTTAATCAAAAGGTAAAAAAAATGCCGAAACTTTCGGATTTACAAAAAAATATTGAAAAAGATGAAGAAGTAAAACATATAGCAAAAAGTTTAGATCCGTATGTAACAGGTTCCTTATCTTTTTTTAATAAAGATACAAATTTTGATATAGAAAATCTTTATAATATTGCCGATATATCTGATTTATCGGAAGAAGTAATGCAAATTGCCATGTTTGCAATACTTGAATTTTTCCTATATAGAGTTAGGAGAAATTTAAAAGAAAAAGATATTATTGTGATTGATGAAATGTGGAAACTGGTTGCAATAAATGAACAAGTTGCGACATATATTCTTGAATTATATAAAATTGTCCGGGGCTATGGCTGTAGCGTTATTGGAGCAACGCAAGATATACAGGACTGTTTTGTATTAAATGACGGCTATTATGGCAAAGGGCTTTTAAATAACTCATCTATAAAAATTCTTTTAAAATGCGACCATACAAGTACAAAGATGTTAAAAGATGCACTTAATTTAACAAGTGAAGAAGCAATGCGAATTGAAAAATTTAAGCGTGGAGAGGGACTTGTTTTTGCAGGCTCAAATCATCTTGTAGTCGATTTTGATGCTTTTGATGAAGAAAAAATGCTCATAACAACCGATGTAAATGAAAGGAGATAATGTAATGGTTACAGGTTTTTTTAAAAAATTGACTAAAAAATCTGAAGAGAATGTAAATCTTAATAGTGAAAATAAGGAAGTTGTAACAAAAAAGCAAAAAAATAATATACAGCGCAATAAAAGTGCAATTACTATTTTTGCAGAACAAGATGTAACAGCTCAAGTAAAGAAAATCTTGCAAGAGTATAATATTACAGTAGCAGATAAGGACTATTCATATATTAAAGAAGCGCAAAGCGATTTTGATAAAACGGAAATAGTTCTCATTTCGGATACTGTAATTGTTTCCGAAAGTGAATTGTTTGAAGAACTAGAAAGCCTTTTGCATGAATATAAAAGCCTCAGAGTGGCGCTTTTTTTCTCAAAATCTGAATTTTATAAAGAAGATTCAGTCAGAAAAAGACTAAGAGCAAAATTGAGGGACATAGGAGTGTATGATGTATTTTTCCCTGATATGCAAGGCAATTTTGACTTTAAGTTAATCGGCGAAACGCTAAAAAATCCATCACCTCTTGAAATAGAAGCAGAGCGTGAAAAAATGGCAAAAGAAACCGGCACATTAAAAGCGGAAAAAGAAAATTTGAGAGAGGAGCTTGAAAGACTTAAAAATGAATATAAAGATAAAGAGGAAGAAGTTGAAGCCAAAATTGAAGAAAAAGTAAACGAAGCGATTGCAAACGAAAAAGAAAAAAGAAAACAAGCAGAAATAGAGCTTACTAAAGATTTTGAAGAAAAAGTAAACTCCTTACAAGGAGAGCTTTTAAGTAAAATTGAAAAAAATACAAAATTAAATGAGGATCTTGAAGAAGAGAAAAAAAATCAAGAAAAGTTGCTAAAAGAAATTGAAGACTTAAAAGCGGAAAAAGAAAAAGAATTAAAAGGGATTTTTGAAAACACTAATAATTTAGATAGCACTACAAATGCATTTAAAGAAATTAGCATAGATATTGATTCGCTTAACGGACAAATTGCGGAAAATAAAGGAAATGCAAAAGAAGCAGCAAGGCTTACCGAGCTTGTTCAAAGAAAAGAAATAGAATTGAGAAAAAAGAGGGCAGAAATCGAAAAAATATTTTCTCAAAAAGAATACGCAGAAGAAAAATTTGAAAAGGCTGCGCTCGAAATTGCTGAACTCACAAAAAAATTAAAAATAAGTGAAGAAAAAGTTTCAAATGCAGGAAAAGATAAAAAGGAAATAGAAGAAGAGGCAAAGGCAATCGATGAAAAAATTAAAAAAATCAAGGAGGAATATAACGATAAAATTGCATTTTTAAAAAATTCGCTTAAAAAAAATGAAGAGGAAAAGCTAAAAGAAATTGATAAAATTCGAAGCGAAGCGTTTGAAGAAATTCAAATTAGAGAAGCAAAAATTGCGCAAAACGAAGAAGAAATCGAAGACTTAAAAGCTGAAAAAGAAAGTTATGATGAAAAAATTAAAAACCTGAAGATGAAATTAAATGCAGCTTCTAAAACGGCAGGGATAAATGCTAAAAACATAGGAGTATTCAATGTATCACAAGGAGCAGGCTCAACAATAACAAGTGTTTTGATTTATTATATGCTAACAAGAGAAAATGAAAGTGCAGCCATAATCGGAAGCGACCTTGAAAGCGTTAAAGAATATATGTCAGAAAAAGATTTTTATGAATATCAAAGCGAAAATGATATTACAAGACTCATATCTCTTGCTAAAAGAAACGGCAAGGAACATATAGTAATAGATTTTGGAACAGTTGTAAACTTAGACAGTATGGGGGACAAAAAAGTAAATGAAAGATTAAGTGAAAAGCAGGGGCTACTGGACGAACTTGCAAGGCTTGACCTTAAAATTGGGCTTGCACATACAGGCGATACGCAAATTAGAAAACTCAAATTTTGGAATGATATAGCTGATGACAGCTATATTTTTTATTTGCCGGAATATAATGAGGAAATGGGATTTTTGAGTAAAACACAAGTAGAAAAAATATTGAAAGATTTAGAGCTTGATGTGCGTAACAAAAAGAATTTAGCAAGAGATTTAGCAAATCTATTGTTTAATATTCAGGTAAAGGAAATAGAAAAAAAAGAAAAAAAGAAAAGTTTACCTAAATTATTTGGGTTATAAGAAAGGATAAATAAAATGATTACAATAAAAAAAGAAAAAAAGAAAATCAATGTAAAAGCAATACTCGGTATTTTTTTACTAATACTTTCCGGTTTAATACTTTTTGCTATAAATGCATTTTATATGTCGCAGCAAAAGGTTGATAATGTAGTTGTGTTTGCAAATGACATTAGCTGCGGAAGTAAAATAAGTGAAAAAGACATCACTATAAAAGAAGTAGGTGTGTATGGAATTTCAACAGACTTTATTAAGGATAAAAACAAGGTGATTGGTAAAGTAGCTAAAGCTGATTTAATGCAAGGCGATATTGCATTTAGCTCGAAAATTGGAAAACCCAGCTTAACTAAAGAAGAAATTGCGCATAAGGGAATGTGCATAGTTACAATTGATGTATCTATAGCCGAAAGTGTAGGTACGCATTTAAAAAAAGGAGATAAGGTAGGAGTGGTAAGCGTACGAGAAAATGAGGAATTAGGCAAATATGTAAGTTTGCTATTAGATAATGTCCAAATCTTTTCTGTAGATAATTCGCAGGGAAATGATGCCACATCAAAAGAAGCTAAAGAAGGTCAAGCGAGCGAAACTATTCCAACGCAGATAAGTTTAATTCTCAGTAAAGAAAATTGCGTTAAAGTAATTGATGAGAAAGCAAACGGTACAATTCATTTGATATATGAGGGGGGAAAATAATGCTTATAACTTTGACAGGCGCAGCAAAAGCGGGAAAAACAGAAACAGCCTTAAGTCTTGCTTCTGCTTTAGCAAAGGACAATAAATTGGTACTTTTGATAAATGCCAATTTGTCCTTTGATGTTTTGGGCATCAGATTGGGAAAGCTAATAGATAAAAATAAAGATTTTACAAATTTATTGACAGAAGTGAATACCGATGTAATCATAAATGATTACATTGCCAAAACAAATGTCAATAATCTATACATAATGAGTATTGAGAGCAAAGAAAAAAGGCTTAATGCGCCGGTTATAATTAAGGAAATGGCTGAGCGTTTGTTTTTTGAGCTTAGTAATATGTATGATTATATAATTTGTGATACATACGGATTTTCAGATCCACTTTCACTATATGCGCTTGCTAAAGCGGATGTAATATTGAGCATGCAAACTCTTAATATTAAGTCGTTAATCGAAGCGCCTTTGTATAACAGACTTATACATTTGCTCATGCAAAGCAATGCTAAACTTTATAATGTTTGTTCAAGACATAACGAGGCTCTTGAACTAAATGATTACGAAAACACAATCGGAATGAAATTTGCCTTTGAAATTCCTTTTGTTCGGGGAAATAGAGAATTTGAACATCAGGAAAAAATTTATTATTTGCAGTATCAAAAGCGTGAAATGCGCAAATACAAAAAGGCAATAGAGGATATTTTGTTTTATATCGGAGGTGAAAAAATAAGTAATGAATAAGATAACAGAGATAAATTTGCAAAACCTTATTTATGACAAAAATACTTATATGAATAAGCAAAATAGTGATGTTAAGAATTTTAATTATATAAAAGATAAAGTGGCATCACTTATAGGTGAAAAGCACGCAGAAGAACTAGCCCTTATACTAAGGGACCAATCTGCACATGAAAGACTGAAAGACCTTATTAAAAAATATATCATACAAGAGCATTTGTTTTTAGAGGGAGAAGATATTGAAAGCCTAACCGAGCGAGTATACGATAGTATCGCAGGATATGGATTTTTAAAAAAGTATATCGAAGATGAAGAAATCGAAGAAATAAATGTAAATGCCTATGACAACATTTGGGTACTTTACCCAAAGGAAAAAAGGAGAATTTCAGAAACTTTCGCAAGTCCCAAGGAGTGCGAAACAATGATAAAAAAGCTATCTGCTATGAGCGGACTTGTGCTTGACGGAAGCTCTCCAACAGGCGACACATATATTTCCAAAGGAGTGAGAATGAGCGCAGCTATTCCGCCTGTAATTGAAGAGTCTGTTGGCGCAAGTTGTTCTATAAGAAAGCAAAAAAAGAACTCTATTACTAAAGAAAAAATGATAGAGCTCGGAACAACAACGCAGGAAGAACTCGATTTTTTGGGATCATCTTTAAAATCAGGAATTTCGATTGCTATTGCAGGGGAAACGGGTGCGGGAAAAACAGCGGATATGAACTATTTGCTATCGAAAGTAACTGATAAAAGGCTATATACTATCGAAGATACTAAAGAGCTTCAGCTTGATGAATTTAATGAAAAGGGGCAAAGGATAAACGATTTAGTACAACTATATACTAAAGAACCTCCAAATGAGGTTACAATGAACGATTTGTTAAGGCTTGCTCTTAGATACGATCCGGACATCATAGTGCCGGCAGAAATGAGAGGAGCCGAAGCGCAAACGGCGGTTGAGGCGGGAAGAACGAATCATACAATACTATCTTCTCTTCACGCAAGTTCTGCTAAAGGAGCATATCGAAGAATTTTGACAATGTATTTGATGGGAAAATCCAATTTATCGAGGCAAGATATACTTGAGATGATTGTAGAAGCATTTCCGATAGTAGTTTATAAAAATAAGCTCGAAGATGGAAGCAGAAAATACATGCAAATTTTTGAAGCTACGGGAATTGATGATAAAGGAAATGTTTGCGGAAACATGATTTATCGCTTCGAGGTAAAAAGGACAATAAAAGATGAAAATGGAAAAATTGTTGAAATTCAAGGAAAGCATAAAAAGGTAGGAAAAATAAGTGAAGAACTTGCAGAGCGAATGAAAATAAAAGGCATTGACGAAGATCTTATTGAAAAATTTAAAAGGGAGGATGATGATGCTTATTAAGATAATTTTAAGTCTTGCGGTTTTTCTTTTAGTAATAGTGTTGCTTTTTATTTTTGGCTTTTTTAATGGCAAAAATAATGAAGCCATTTCTTTTAAAAAGAGTGCTTTTGAAAGGAAGAAAAATCGGCTTGGAATTGAAGAAGATTTAACTAAAATAGAAAAAATAGAGATATTCATAAATGAGCTTTTAAGAAAATCCGAAAAGGATAGACAATATTTTTATAAGTTGGTATTTAAATTTTTCATAATAGGATTTTTGACAGGGCAAATAGTTTTTAGCGGAATGTTTCTGTCTACTTGTATAGGCATTAGTTTTATCCCTATATCAGTGCTTTATCTTATGATAAAAACTCAGGAAATAACAAGAAGAGAGCTAAGCGAGCTTGAAAATGCTATGAATATGATAACAAATGCCTATCTTTCGTCAAACAATATTTTAAAAAGTTTTGAAGAATATATAAACGAGATAGACAAAAGTGTCCCTAAGGAGCTTAGGAGAGTAACACCGTTTCATGAATTTGTAACGGAGGTAATTTACTACAATCCAAATCTTGATACTGCGCTTCAGAAGCTAAAAATTAAGATAAATAATTTCTATTTTAAGGACTGGATAGACAAACTAAGGCTTTGCAATTTAGATAGTAATATGAAGTTTAGCTTAAAAACTACAATAGATGCTATGAATGATGAAAAAGTAATGCAAATGGAAAGTGATTTCCAAATGAAAAAAACTTGGATAACCTATTTTTCGACTGTCGGCATTACATTTTCAGTTATTTTAGTATTTAAGTTTTCCAATAAAGAATGGTATTACTATTTAGTACATACATTCGGAGGGAAACTTATTATTTTTTTGATGATTTTAGCAGCACTTATTTCGAGTATATATGTTGCAAAAATCAATAAACCTATTAGTCAAATTTAAGAGGGGAGTGATGCAATTTGATTGTATATGTTTTGGGAGCTTTATTTACAATTACTTTAATAAATTCGGCATTCTTATTTGTAAATGTGGTAGAAAAAATACCGCCAAAGAAGAATCAGCAAGTTTTAAAAGAATTGCGAAGTAAAAGGGATTTAATTCAGTGGTTAATGCAAGATATTGTTTTGCCACTAGCAAACTTAATAAAGCCGTTTATTAAGTTATCCGAAAAAGATGAAACTATTTTGGATATGAATTTAAAACGAGCTGGAATCGAAGAAGATGCAAAACTTTATTATGCAAAAGCAATAGCAAGCGCTTTAATTACAATTCCGCTTGTTTTTTTGTTCCTTTTAATAGGAAGTAAATTTTTTACTATTATAGCAGGTACACTTGCTATTGCTATCTTTGTTAACGGACTTGAACGCTACAAAATTGTACTAGAAAGGAAAAAAGGAGAAATTGAGAGGGCGATACCCTCGTTCATTCGCTCGATTTTATATAAACTCGCAAGCGATGATGAAAGCACAAAGGTTAAAGCAAACCTGGTTGAAATTTTTGAAAGCTATTTGTCGGTTTGTCCTAAAGTATTTGTATATGACATATCAGTACTTATTTATGATTTAAAAACGACAGATAACGAAACGGCGCTTAGAGAGTTTAATAAAAGGCTGGGCATTGTAGAAGTTTCGTATCTAGTAAATGCGCTCATTGGAATTGTCCGAGGTGAAAGGCAAAATGATGTTTTAAAAGATTTAGCTAAAGAAATGAGCATAAAAAATAGGCAGGCAATACAAAGGGAGCTTGAAAAAAGACCGGCAAAAGTATTCAGAGCCTGCATACCGCTGTTTGTAATTGCATTTGTTGCAATTATATATGTACTAGTATCTGCCCTTGCAGATGGATTTAGTACGCTAATATAAATATGTTTTATCAAGGAGGAAAAAATGATGAACAAAATTAAAGAAGTGGCACTAAAAGGATATATTGGTGCAAGAGTCAAAATGGAAGAGTTTTTTAAAAACGAGAAAGGAGAAATTCATGCAACAAATATTTTGATTATGATTCTTATTGCAATCATGGTAGGAGGACTCATATTTGTCTTCATGAAAGACCAAACGCCTCAAATATTAGGTAAGTTACTAGCTAAATTTACAACTATATTTAATTTGTAAATTTATCAAAAAGGGAGTATGTATAGCATGCTCCCTTTTAAAATTAAAGAAAGGCAAGAAGAATATGAAAAAATTATTAAAAGATGAAAAGGGAAGTGTTCTCGTTGAAGCTATTGTAAGACTTCTCCTTGTATGCGTGCTTGTTATGATTAGTTTACATATTTTTGCTATGATGACTTCTTACCAACATACAGTGTATACAGCAAAAGCGATAGCAAAAATAATAGAACAAGAGGGAGCATATGACTATAATGCTGATAATACATTTAATGAGCTTCAAAATTTGTTTCACAAAAATAACAAAACAATGAAGCTGAAAGTAACCGCTAATTATCTTGATAATGTTAATAAGACAATTCAGTTCAGAGATAAATTTACAGTTGAGGTTACCGATTATTATGAATTTCCTATAATTGAGCCACTGAAAGCCGCTACTTTAAGTATAAGAGTGCCTATGAGAGCAGAGGTAACCGGCATGAGCGAGGTGTATTATAAATGATGAAAAGATTTTTGAATGATGAAAAAGGAGATGTTCTTGTCAGTAGCTTAATTGTACTATTTATAGTTTTTATGATGGCATTTTTCGCTCTTTATGGTAGCTATATGTATGATATGCATGAACAGATTTCAGAAGAAATTGAACGCAGTCTTAATCTTGCAATAAAAGAAGCAATGCAAGACGGTAGAAGACTTGATGCAGAAAGCTACATTGATAGCAACGATACAAAAGAGTTTTTTTATGACAGTTTAAAAAAGGATATGGGACTTAATGAAAGTTTCAAAATGATAAAAGACGGCAAGGTGATATATTCACTTAAAATAAATAATATTGAAATTGAAGAAGAAGAGGCAAGAGCAAAAGCAAAAGGCATTGCAACATATGAAGCGAATTTTGGCTTTTTTAAAAAAGATATTGATATTCCGATCAATGTTAAAAGTAAAAATATGAGGTTAAAAGAATATGAATAACAACAAAATGATAAGTAAAGAGCTATGTGATTTTATTGAAAGCACAAAAGACAATCCGAATAACCTTATTTCATTTTTGAGAAAAGCAGGACATTTAGCAAATTTTTCATTAAATGAAGTTCTTTTTATGAAAAAGGAAAATATGAGGGAAAGTCCTTATAAAGATATGAGCAAAGCTGAAAAGGCTGAATTACTGAAAAAAATATTTAAAAATAATGAAAGCCTTGAGGTTAATTTGAGTAATCTATCAGAAGATAGAGCAAACGAATTTGCTAATGATGCTTTAATAAATAAAGGTTTATTTAAAAAACTCATAGATGTTTGCGTTTATGAAAGGCTTGATGAAAATGCTCAACTTTTTAAAAATGGAAACTACTTTATAAGCAGAAAGGAAATCGATGATTTTTCAAAATTGCCGCTTAATATAAAGCTAACTGCAATAGGATATGCTAAAAAAGCTGCATACCTAACACTTGCAGACCTTTATAAAGTAAAGGAAATGCAAAAAGAGCCTATTCAAAATAAAAAAATAGAAGAGCTTTCGCTTGATGAAAATCAAAAACGATTATTAAATGAAATAGATATAGCATTAAATAATGAGTCTAATATTTATAATGATATCAAGATTACAAATAATACAAGTAATATATTAAAAAATATTGGGCTTGAGGATTTACCTATTTTAATGTCTAAAAAGCATATTAAGGATTGTTTACATGAAAAAGGCAGCAATCCGCATTGGCATGGATTAAAAAAAGAAGATTTACTTAATATAGCAAATCAGCTTGAAAGCCCTGCAATTATAATGCAAAGTAGAAGTGATAAAGATAGCATAATTTTAGTTGCGGAGAATGTAGACAGTGATAAATTACCAATTATCATTAGTATAAAACCGAATGGAAGAGGTGTATATAATTTAGAAAAAATTGATGCAAATTACTTAACATCAATATATGGGAAAAATAATTTTGCAAATTTCTTAAAGAACAATATTGAAGAAAATCGAATTTTGTTTGCAGAAAAAAATAAAATTCAAAACTTGGAACTGTTTTCCAAACTCCAATTGTTTGAAGCATTTCCCAACGGTTTTGAATTTAATAAAATTTTACACCAAACTATCAGCACTGTCAATAGCAATGAGGAAGAAAAGACTGTATTTGATGAAAAAGATTATTGGGTGGTTGAATTTAATGAAACCAATGAGCGTATAGCAAGCTATAAAGGACAAATAGTTACTAAAGAACTAATCAATGAGATAAGTAAGCTCGATGAAGAAATTTGTGAACATAACGAAATTATAAAAAGTAAAAAAATGCCCGGAGAAGAACTTTTACCCGGAGAATGGCTTGGGTATTCAAAATTTTATTTTGACCATATAGAAAATGATGAAGTTACAGAGCATTTGCGAATAGATGTAGGAAGCGGGAATGAATATAATAAATCTAATTTTGAGTATCTTTATAAACAAATTGGAAATGAATTAAATGAAACTGAATTAGCAGATACTAAAGGGCTTAAAAAGGATATTAAAATTTCAAACTTTAAAATTGCAGGAGAAAGTATGCCTGAAAAGTTAAGCCCAAGTGAAAGATTGAATTACAATATTGATGCAATATCGATGCTGAAGCGAATTGAAGCAGGAAAAAGAGAACTTGACTTAACAGCACAGGATGTGCTTTCAAAGTATGTAGGATGGGGAGGTCTATCGGAAGTATTTGACGAGGGAAAAAAAGGGCAGTGGGACATAGCTAGAAATTTCTTAAAAGAAAATATGACATCTTCAGAGTATGATGCAGCAAGAGCATCTACTTTAAGTGCGTTTTACACTCCTAATTTTATTTCCGCCTCGATATATGCAGCGCTTCAAAAGGGAGGTTTTACAGGTGGAAATATTTTAGAGCCAAGTTACGGAATAGGAAGTTTTATAGGAAATGCGGGCGTAATAGGTGATAATTCTGTTTTTTATGGAACTGAAATCGATGAGATAAGCAGTAAAATAGCAAAATATCTTTATCCTAATGCAAAACTTGAAAATATAGGTTTTGAAAAAACAACTTATCCTGATAATTTTTTCGATCTTGCTATCTCAAATGTACCTTTTGGCAATTTCAGTGTTTACGATAAAACTTATGATAAATTTAATTTTAAAATACATGATTATTTTTTCGCAAAATCTTTAGACAAAGTTAGAGAGGGAGGAATAGTAGCATTTATAACATCAAAGGGAACCTTGGATAAAAAAGATAGCACTGTTAGGGAATATTTAGATAAAAGGGCGGAATTTATAGGAGCGATAAGGCTTCCTAGCGATACTTTTAAAGACGAAGCAGGAACAGAAGCTGAAGCTGATATTATTTTTTTAAAGAAAAAAGAAATTATAAAAGAAAGTAAGCAAAATTTTATTGAAGTAATTCCTAAAGAGCTTCCGAACGGTGATACATATTATCTTAATAGATATTTTGAAGAAAATCCTGAGATGGCACTTGGTGAGTTTACTGTTAAAACATCACAATTTGGCTATGATTATGTTTTGGATTTAGAAAGCAAAAATAATCTCGAAGTAGAACTTGGTATAGCACTAATGAAAATTGCAAATAAAATAAATTACAAAAAGGAAATTGTAAATGAAGAAGAAATTGATGAAACGGTTCTTGCAAGAGATAGCGACAAGAATTTTGCATATACCATTTTTGAAGATGATGTTTATTATAGAGAAAATAGCGTCTTGATAAAAGAAAATATAGGCGATGCTCAAAAAGAAAAAATAAAAGCATACATAGATTTAAAAGACAAACTTCTTGATATTATAAGCTATCAAATGGAAAATGATAGAGATGATGTCTTAAATGATAAGTTAAAAGTGCTAAATGAAAGTTATGATGAGTATCAAAAAAATTTTGGTTTCATAAATACGAAAAGAGGCGGACATATTTTAGAAAAGGACAGATATTATTACACTTTATGCTCTCTTGAAGAGTGGGACGATAAAGAAAAAAGAGTTATTGGAAAAGCCGATATTATGAAAAAAAGAGTACTTAATGCAGCAAATAGACAGGTAACATCATCTCTTTCAAGTGATGCGCTTATATTAAGTATGAAAGAAAAGGGATATATAGACATTGAATATATGAAAAGTTTAACCGGTAAGAAATTTTCGGAAATTATAAGTGAATTAAACAATCATATTTTTTTAAATGTTAATAAACCAATAGAAGATGGCGAAGAATTTAAGCCTTTATTTGATGCATTTAATTATGACAATCCTAATTATCAATGCCGATTTTCATTTGTTACAAGTGATGAATATTTAAGTGGAAATGTAAAGGAAAAAGAAAAAATCCTTACATCACATCTTGAGGCTGCGAAAAAAATGCTCGATGATGAAATACAAATTGGAATGAACGAAGAAGAAATCATGCAAAATGGAGGGGATAATAATAAAGAACTAATTAGAGTGCTTGAAGCCGAAATAAAAATGCTTGAAAATCAAAAAGAAAAGCTAATCAGCGCATTTCCTAAAGATTTAAAAGCGACTGAAATAAAATTTACACTTGCTTCAAGTTGGATTCCTCTTAAATACAAAGAGGAATTTTTGCATTATCGGTTAGATAGTAATAATTACAGTAATTATGACCAAAATGATAATAGACAAGTAAAGATTTTATATGACGAAATGCTTGATGAATATAAAGTGCAGGGAATGCTACAAAGTTATTATAGTAGTAATGAAAATGCTCTCGACAAATATGGAACAAAGTACAAAGGTGCAGATGGTTATAAAATCGCTGAAAACATATTAAATCAAAGGCAAACAAAAGTTAATAAAACTATAATTGCAGTTGATAGTAACGGAAAAGAATATGAAAAAACAGTAACCGATGAAGCGAAAACTAAAGAGGTTGAAAGTAAGGTAAAAAAACTGGAAGATGAATTTAGTAATTATCTATTTGCAGAGCCTGAAAGGCGAGATGTTCTTGTAAAAAAATATAACGATGAGAAAAACGCTATTAGAAATAGAGCATACAATGGAGATTTCCTATCACTTTCGGGGCTAAATAAAGATATTCAATTAAAAGAGCATCAAAAAAGTGCAATAGCAAGAGGACTATTTGGTGGAAACACCTTACTTGCGCATGCAGTTGGCGCAGGAAAAACTTTTGAAATGATAGCTATTGCAATGGAAAGCAAAAGATTAGGCATTACAAATAAATCTATGATGATAGTACCTAGCAATTTGGTGGAGCAAACAGGAAGAGAGTTTATGAGGCTTTATCCTTTTGCAAATATTTTGGTATTAACAGATAAGGATTTTGGCAACATAAAAAAGAAAAAGAAAATGCTTGCTAAAATAGCTACAAATGATTACGACTCTGTAATTATGAGCCACGATAAATTCAATAATAATATTAAATTAAGTGATAGGCTTGAAAAAGAATATTTAGTTAGCGAATTAAACGAGCTTGATGATTACATAAAAAATGTTAAATATGATATGGAAAATAGTAGGGGTGATGATTATAAGAATAAGAAAATGACAGTGAAAAAATTGGAAACCTTAAGGCAAAGACTGGAAACAAAATTGCAAAAATTAAATGATACAAGCAAAATAAACGATTCGCTACTTTCTTTTGATGAGCTTGGAATAGATAAACTTATTGTAGATGAAGCACATAATTATAAAAATCTATTTGTAAAAACAAAAATGCAAAATATAGCAGGGCTTAAAACAAATGAAGCTGCCAAATCCTCAAAAATGAAGATGATATGCAGGTATCTTGATGAAATTACAGAAAACAAAGGGATTGTTTTTGCAACAGGTACACCTATTTCAAATTCACTGGTAGAAATGTATATAATGCAAGATTATCTTCAGAAAAAACAACTTATTGAAAATGGATATACCAGCTTCGATAAATGGGCATCAGATTTTGCATTAACAAAAAGCGTTCTTGAAACCAGTGCCGATGGCGCAGGCTTTACATATAAAACAAGGCTTGCTGAATTTTTCAATCTACCCGAGCTTATGACCATGTTTAAAGAAACAGCGGATATAAAAACAAAAGAGGGGCTAAATCTTGATGTACCTAAGGTTATAAATGAAACAATCTATAATGAGCTTAGCGAAAATCAGGAATTTGGATTTTTTATGTTAAGAAAGCGAGCAAAAGATATAAAAAATGGTAAAGTTGATGCTTCAAAGGATAATATGCTCAAAATTACAAATGAGGGAATTTGGCTTGGTCTTGATGAACGCATGATAAATCCAAATGCGAGTGAAAATCCTAATGGAAAAGTTGCTAATCTTATAAAAAAGGTTAAGGAAATTTACGACATAGGAGAAAAAACAAAAGCGACGCAAGTAATATTTTGCGATCGTGGCGTTCCAAATGACGAAAAGGCAAAGACAGGCGATTTTATATTATATGATGAAATTAAAAAAAATCTTATTGAAAGCGGTATCCCGGAAAATGAAATTGCATTTGTTCACGATGCTAAAACGGATAGCGACAAGAAAATTCTTTTTGAGAAAGTAAGAAAAGGCAGCATTAGAATAATAATAGGCTCAACAGGGAAACTTGGAACAGGGACAAATATACAGGATAGACTTCTTGCAATTCATGATTTTGATGTCCCATGGCGCCCATCCGATTTAGAACAAAGACTAGGAAGAGGAGAAAGACAAGGAAATATGAATGAAAACCTTTATGTATTCAAATATGCGGCAAAAGGTAGCTTCGATACAAGGAGCTTTGAAATACTTGCTCAAAAACAAAAATATATATCGCAAATAATGACAGAAAATATTCCTAATCGAGAAGCTAAAGAAGAAACAGACGAGCTTACGCTTTCATATGAGCAAATGGCAACTTCTGCTATGGCAAATTCGCAATTAAAAGAACTGAGGGAGGTAAAAGGGCAAATTGAACTTTTGGAAATTGCAAAGAAAAATTTTAATGAGCAAAAATATAAAATGCAGGAAGATGAAAAAAAGTTAACGGCAGAAATTGCAGAAAAAGAAAAAGCTATGAACTATTTTAAAGAAGATTTAGTTTGCATTGAACAAAATCCTAAAAAAGAACTTATCGTTTATGACAATGTAAAATACAACGACATAAATGATGCACATAAAGCGCTTTTAAAACATATGGAAAGTAAAGAACAATATGTGCATGGTAAAGATAGAAAAATAAGCCTAGGAAATTATAGGGGGTTTGATTTTAAAATCGCAAAAGATGAAATTAGCGGCAGATATAAATTTTTCTTGAAAAACAAATTGACATATTCTAGTAATTTTGCAAAAAGTAAAAATATTTTTTCACAGCTTGATGATTTTATCGATAATGAGATTAAAAATCTTGAAACAAGAACATCAGAAGAACTTTTATATGCAAAAAGAAAGTACCAAGATATTTTGGAACACAAAGATGATAAGTTTCCCGATGCGGATGAACTTATAAAATTAAAATTAAGAAAGGAGAAACTAGATGAAGCAAAAGAAGAGATTTTAAAAGAATTGGAATTGAGAGATAAAATTCTCGAAGAAAAGTTTATTAAAAATGGGATGCTAACAGAAAGGGGGGATTTTATGGATTTTAATAAAAAAATAGAATTTAGTATGTAAATTAAAGGAGGTTTACAATAAAATGGCAATTACTGAAAAATGGATAATTGCAACCGATGCAGAAATGAAAAAGATGTGGAAGAAGAAGGATGAGGGTGATAATCACTACAATGAAATTAAGCTGATTTTGAAATATTCTAACCCATCGCAAGAATTTTTGCAGGAAATGTTTTTAAAGAAAGATGAAAACTTTTGGCTTTTGGAAATTGATGATTCTAAAGTTAACCAAAGTAAATTTATGTATCTAAAAGATTTAAAAGAAATGCAATAAGGAGGAAAAAAATGAAACATATTATGTATGGAAGATTAGGAACAGAGGTTGAATTTCGAGAAATGAAAAACGGTGAAGGCGAATATGCAACACTAGGAATTTATACTCCCGTTAGTAAATACAAGGAAAATGAACCTAAAAAAAATGAAGATGTGTATTACAATTTAATTTGTGTGAATGAAAAGGAAATTTCAAAAATTAAGCAAATGGATTTAAAAAAAGGTGATACAATAAATTTCATTGGCAGTCTAAGCTCTGATTCGTACGAAAATAAAGATGGCAAAAAAATCGTGCGCCCTAAATATTTTATCGAATATATTGATCCGGAAAAAGGAAAAGAAGCGAGCTTATATAAGTTTGTTGATGATGCAATCACAAGAGCAATAGACAATTTTGATTTTGCACTCGAAGAAGAGAAAAAAATGAAAAAGGAAAAAATGCAGCCTAAGTCAGATAAAAAAGATGAGCTATCTAATTTTAAAGATAAAAGCATCGAAGATATTGGTGAAATAAAACCGTTTTAAAATGGCAAATGCTCCCGGAACAAAAAAGTTTCGGGAGCATTTTTAACTAAAAGAAAGGAATATTAAAAAATGAACAAATTTACATATAGCCCGATAGGAGCTATTCAATTTTTAAAACAAAATAAAAACAAAATAGGCAATTTAACAATGATTGAAAAAAGTGTATTTGGGGCTTTATGTAATTTTTCTAATAAAGAGGGAATTTGTTATCCAAAAGTAGCGACAATAGCAGAAAGTATTAGTTGCACTAAGCGAAGTGTGCAAAAGGCTTTCGTTGTGCTTCTAAATAAAGGTTTAATCAGAAGAACTTTTCAGTTCAATAAAACAACCGGTTTACAAAGACAAAATCTTTATGCCATAAATCTTAATGCGGATTTACTTGAAGAATGGGCAAATTTAAACAAAAAACATATGCAAAAAGAAAAAGAGCGTAGAGCTTATCAAGAGCAAAAGAATGTAATTATAAAAAAGAGAATCGCAGAAAAAGAAAATATAGATAAAAGAGAAAAAAACGAGGCTCTAAAACTCGATTTAAGAGATGAAATAAAAGAACTTAAGGGTAAATATCAAATATATAAAAAGAAAGCAACAAAAGCAAAAATAGAGCTTAAAATACAGATGATTATTGTTAAAAAGTACATTCAAAAAATAAAAAGCAATAGTTTAAATATTAGGGATAGAGAGTTCTTAACTAAAAATATTTCAAATATATACAAAAACCTTGAAAAATCAATACTTATATCGCCTTTATACCATGAATATGGTTCACCCCCAGAAAAGAACATTGCTTACGCAAAATATTACTTACTCAAAAAGAAAAAAAGAAAATTATATATTTCAAAAACTAATAATTCAAAGGCAGGTGTAAAAAAATGTCTAAAAAACGAAAAAATAGGAGAATTGAAACTTTTGAAGAAAGAAAAAGAATTAGAGAAATGCTTATACAGGGATATACGGTTAGTCAAATTGCAGAAGAATTTGATATATCAATTTCGACAATTTATAGAGAAATACAGCTCGGAATAGAACCAGTTGATAAAAAATTGTCATACAATCCTGAGATTGCTCAGAAAAAGTTTGAGGATAAAGTTGAAAGCCTAAAAAAGTTAAGAAAAAAACCAAAAAAAGCCAAAAATGCGGCAGAGGAACTTAATAATGACTTGAGAATGGGAACACTACTATTTAAAGAAATACTTGAGAAAGTGGATATATCTCGAAATACAATATTAAAAAATATTAAAAATGGAATGTACCCTGATATTTCAACGAAATTTAAGTTTTATTCGAAAAAACAAAAAAGATAACTTTGCAGGAGTGTTTTATGCAAATCCAAAGAAATTTTAAACATTTAACGATGACAGATAGACATACTTTAGAAAAATTATTACGAGCAGGAGAGAGCATTTCACGAATTGCTCAAATTTTGGAAAAACATATAAGCACAATTTATAGGGAATTAAAAAAGGGCAAGTATGAGCATATAAAAGATAATTACTTTAATATTGTTAAGGAACAACGATATGCAGCAGAACTTGCGCAAAAAAAATATGAGTTGAATCTAAAAAATAAAGGGAAAAAATTAAAAATCATAGGCGATGTTAAACAAATAAATTATATAAATACTATGCTTTCAGCAGGATTGTATAGTCCTCAAAGTGTATTATATTTAATTCAGAAAAATGAAATAAAATTTGATGTTAAAATCAATAGTGTAAACACTCTTTACAGTTACATAAAAAAAGGGATTTTCCCTGATATTACAATGGATTTCAGTCTTGTAAAAAAGAAAAAGCACAGAAAAAGAAAGATTAAAATTGTTAAAAAATGTCCTTCCGGAATTAGCATAGAAAAAAGACCAATAGATATTGATAATCGTGAAATATTTGGACATTGGGAAATGGATTCCGTCATAGGCAGTAAAAGAAGTGAAAAAGTAATACTCACTTTTCTTGAGAGGAAAACACGAAAAGTAATACTTGAATTAGCTAAAAATCATAGCGCAATAGAAGTAGTTAGAGCTTTAAACAGAATTGAAAAGCGTTACAAATCGGGTTTCTTTAGCATTTTTAAGAGCATGACATCTGATAATGGAACTGAATTTTCTGATACGAAAGGACTTCAAAAAGCGTTGTATAGAAAAGGAGATAGAACTGTTATATATACTTGTCATCCTTACTGTTCGTTTGAAAGAGGAAGCAATGAAAATGTGCATAAGTTCATCAGAAGATTTTTTCCAAAAGGTGAGAGCTTTAAAAATTTAAGCAGAAATAAACTTAAAGAAATAGAAAAATATATAAATAACTATCCTAGACATCTTTTTAAGGGGAAATGTGCAGAAGAAATTTTTAAAATTGAATTAGAAATATTGCATAATACATCATAAATCTTGGTATATTTTGGCATAGTTTTTTCTTTTGCGGTAGTAAAATTTAACTATCGCTATTTTGAGTGTAATTAAAAGGCAATTTTATTTCAAATGGAATAAAATGTATATTTAAAACGAAGATTTTTGTTAAATTCACATTAAAATATACTAAAAAAATTTTTTAAAAATTTTTTTAAAAATAATAGCGGTAAGTATTGACATTTAGAAAAAAAGGGAAATTGTTAAAAAAATCTTGACAAAGTTAGCAATAGCTATTATCATATATATGTTATAGGTGAGCAAAGGCTAACCTTTGACGATTTAGTATAGTAAAATCAGGAGAAAGATATGTTACCATTATTATTTGCGAAACAGGGAGAGCGCTATACGATTAAACAAATCGGTGGATCGCAAGAGCAGAAAAAACATTTGGAGAATTTGGGCTTTGTTGTCGGTGGAGAGATAATTGTTGTAAACGAGAGCGCCGGGAATTTGATAGTCAATGTGAAAGAGTCCCGAGTTGGCGTCAGTTTGGAATTGGCAAAAAAAATTATGATATGATAGGCATAAATAAAAGCAGGAGGGAATACGAATGAAAACATTAGGCGAGGTTAAGGTTGGTGAAAGTGCGAGAATTGTGAAGTTACACGGTGAAGGCGCTGTAAAGAAGAGGCTTATGGATATGGGCATCACAAAAGGGGCAGAGGTTTTGGTGCGCAAGGTTGCACCGCTCGGAGATCCTATGGAAATTACAGTGCGCGGTTACGAGCTTTCTGTTAGAAAAGAAGATGCAAAACTTATAGAAATCAACTAATCAATATAAGGGAGGAAATGTTTTTAAAATGGCAGAAAAGAAAATTATAGCACTTGCGGGTAATCCAAACAGCGGAAAAACTACATTATTTAATGCTCTTACAGGAGCAAATCAGTTTGTTGGTAACTGGCCGGGTGTTACAGTAGAAAAAAAAGAAGGTAAGCTAAAAAAGCATTCGGATGTAATAATTACAGACTTGCCCGGAATTTATTCGTTATCTCCTTATACTTTGGAAGAAGTCGTTGCGCGAAACTATCTAATAGATTCCAGTCCGGACGCAATCTTAAATATCATAGACGGAAGCAATTTGGAGAGAAATCTCTATCTTACAACTCAGCTTCTTGAGATAGGATTGCCGGTTGTAATAGCAATCAACATGATGGATGTTGTGCGAAAGAACGGCGACAAAATAGATATTGAGAAACTTTCACTGGCGCTTGGTTGTCCTGTAGTCGAAATATCGGCACTCAAAAATGAGGGGATTGACAAACTTGTAAATGCGGCGATAGAGGCGGCATCAACTAAAGCGAAGGAACCTGAGCATATTTTTAGCGGTATCGTTGAGCATGCGATCGCGCATATAGAAGAAGAATGTTTGCACCATATGCCAAGCGAAAAACAGCGCTGGTTTGCAATTAAAATCTTTGAGCGCGATGAAAAAATTATTGAAAAGCTCGGAATCAAAGAAAAAATGCAGCATGTAGAAAATGACATCGTTGCTGCTGAAAAAGAGATGGATGACGATGCGGAGAGCATCATAACCGGAGAAAGATATGTAAGAATCAAGAATATTCTGGACGGCATTTATGAAAAGAAGCGTGCAGGACAGATGACTATATCCGACAAAATCGACCAAGTTGTAACAAACAGAATATTGGCACTGCCGATATTTGTGGCAGTGATGTTCGTAGTATATTATCTATCCATTACGACTGTGGGAACTATGTGCACAGACTGGGTAAACGACAATTTGTTCGGCGCCGGATGGAGAGTTTTGGGAATCGGAACTGCTGAATATGAACAGGCGGTAGAAGCGTATGCCGTACCGGGAGCTGAAAAAGAAGCATTTGAAGCGGCGCTGGACGAAGCGGGATTAAAACCAAGCGATCCGGAGGCGAAAAATATTACGGCTGAGGCTGTTCTTCATGACGACAACGGAGAGGTAACGGACAAAATCGCTGTCGACTACAATGAATACAAAAAAGTAAGAAAAATTAAAGAACCTGCGCCTGAAGACTACGGAACATTTGTACCGAGCATACCGGACCTCGTGGGAGGCGGGCTTGATGCTATAAATTGCGCACCTTGGCTGAGAGGACTGATTATTGACGGAATCATAGGCGGAGTCGGTGCTGTACTCGGTTTCTTGCCGCAGATGCTTGTCCTATTCCTCCTTCTTGCAATTCTGGAAGGCTGCGGATATATGGCGAGAATTGCATTCGTTATGGATAGGATATTTAGAAAATTCGGACTTTCGGGTAAATCGTTCATACCTATGCTTATAGGAACAGGATGTAGTGTACCGGGAATTTTGGCTTCGCGTACAATCGAAAGCGAAAATGATAGAAGAATGACTATTATAACGACATCGTTTATGCCTTGTGGAGCTAAGCTGCCTATCATCGCATTGATTTCCGGAGCGCTTTTCGGAAACGCGGCATGGGTTACAACCAGTGCTTATTTTGCAGGAATAGTGGCGATTATAGTTTCCGGCATAATACTTAAAAAGACGAAATTGTTTGCAGGCGATCCCGCCCCGTTTGTAATGGAGCTTCCTCCGTACCATGTGCCTACTGTGATAAATGTACTTCGTTCTATGTGGGAACGTGGTTCTGCGTTCGTAAAGAAAGCGGGAACTATTATCCTTGTTTCTGCAATCTTGCTGTGGTTCCTAATGAACTTCGGATTTGAAAACGGATTTGGAATGGTCGACAATCTAAACAATTCGATACTTGCTAAGATGGGTAATTTGATTGCTTGGATTTTCATACCTATGGGATTCGGCGATTGGAGAGCTGCGGTGGCAACTATTACAGGACTGATTGCTAAGGAAAATGTAGTAGGAACATTTGGAGTACTGTATGGAGGATTCGACACAGTGGCAGCAAACGGATGGCAGATTTGGGATCAAATGCGTATGATGTTCACACCGCTTTCGGGGTATGCATTCTTACTTTTCAACTTGCTTTGTGCACCTTGCTTTGCGGCTATCGGAGCAATCAGAAGAGAGATGAACGATACGAAGTGGACTTGGATTGCGGTTGGATATCAGTGCGGACTTGCATATGTAGTGTCGCTGATTTTCTATCAAATAGGCATGGCATTTACAGGTAATGCAAATCCTGTAGGACTCGCAGTTGCTGTAATATTGCTTGCCGGAATGCTATACCTTTTGTTTAGACCTACACCTAAAGAGCGAAAGACAACAAAATAAAAGGATAGTATTTAAATAAATCAATCAATAAAAAGGGAGGTAAGTGTATGAGTGAAACTATGGGGACAATAATTGTCGGCGGAATATTACTTTTGGTAGTTGCTGCTATATTGGCGAATATGATTTCTAAGAAGAAAAAGGGAGAATCCAGTTGCGGATGCGGCTGTTCGGGCTGTGCAGGAGAAAGCACTTGCCACCCGCAAATTGAAAAAACGGAAAAAGAAGGCAAAAAAGAAGAATAGCAATATATTAGCACCTCGAATGGAGGTGCTAATATTAGACCAAGTGGTTAGCGTATCCTAACTTAAAAAATAGGATAGCGATAAAATGGATTGTAGCTTTGGTTTAATATTATAAAAGGAAAGAGATATGTGTGAAGAAATTTTGATAAGGCATTGCAGTCCTACACTTGCCGGAATTAAGACTGCGAATTTGGTAAATATGCCATATGAAACATATGATGAGCTTTGCATTGAACTTGAAAAATTTAATATTAAATTTGCTGAAAAAGGACTGTGTGCGCTTGCGCTTAAGTACACGAGCAAGAGGGCACTGGTATATATTTATAGGCCGTCGAAATTGGAGCGCGATTTGTCGGATTGCGAAGCCGGCACCCTTTTGGCGAATTGCGGCTACAATTCTGACAATTTGAGGGGGCATATCAAAAAGCTCGAAGAGAAAATCGAAAAAAACGGAGAATTTCCACATGAGATAGGGTTGTTTCTCGGTTATCCGCCGGAAGACGTACGCTCATTTATAGAAGAAAAATGCGGCGCTGAAAAAAAGTGTAAGTGCAGCGGAGCGTGGAAAGTATACGGCGATTTGGAAAACGCACTTAAGATATTCGGTATGTATGAGAAATGCAAGCGGATTTATTACAGCCAGTGGAAGTGCGGAAAGTCTATTGATCGGCTGATTGTGGCCGTTTGATATATTAAACGATAAAGTTAGAAGGAGAATTTAAAATGGCAAAAGTAAAAGTAGTGTACTGGTCCGGAACCGGTAATACAGAGGCTATGGCTAATGCGATAGGAGAGGGAATAGTTGCAGGAGGCGCTGAAGCGGATGTGAAATCCGTATCCAATGCGACTGTTGAGGAACTTGTATCGGAGAATGTTTTTGCGCTCGGATGCTCTTCAATGGGAGATGAGGTGCTTGAAGAAACTGAAATGGAACCGTTTGTTGAGGAATTGGAAAAATCAGTTGCGGGTAAAAAAATTGCTTTGTTCGGCTCTTACGGTTGGGGAGACGGTCAGTGGATGCGCGATTGGCAGAAGAGAATGGCGGATGCAGGAGCTGAGGTTGTAGACGGAGAGGGACTTATTTGCAACGAATATCCTGACGATGATGCGCTTGCTAAGTGCAAAGCTCTAGGACAAAATTTGGCGGTAATGTAACTAAACATATCCATGATAACGAAAAAGTGCAGTTTGAACAAAAACTGCACTTTTTTTATTTGTTGCGCTTATCGTGCAATTTGTTTTTATATTTTTTGATCCATTTTGATGTTAATTATAGCAGATGTAACTAATAAAATTAAGCAGAGGGATTTTTGTCAAAAATCCTAAAGAAAACTGAAAAATTGCCGATATACTATTTGAGAAAGTTTAAATAGTCAAAAAATGTAAATGTGGACATAATAAAATACAAAGAAGAGGTGGTAGACATGAAGATTTTGGGAAATTACTTTTCGACACAGGTAAATAAACCGGCTAAAAGCGTTAAAAGCAAGGCGACAGGTACTTCAGAAAGCAAAAAGGTGTCGCAGGTACAAGATACTATAACGATTACGAATGTAAGAGAAAATGTTGCTTCGGCTAATTTTACTTCTATACTCAAGACTACCTTGAACGAGAAAGTGAGAGAGGAAAAGTCGGAAGAGCAGCTTAGCGCTATTGCAGATAAAGTAAATAGCGGAAATTACGAAATAGATGCAACGGAAATTGCTAAAAAAATTCTTCTTAGGGGTTAAGTAATGTCTATTTTTGAACAGATAAAAAAGCAAATGGAGGAGTACTCCGCTGCTTTTGATGTCTTGGTTGACTTTGAGCAAAGAAAGTTCGAGGCGGTTAAAGCAAAGGATTTGGAGGTTATAGACGAATATTTGAAAGAGGAGCAAGCATATTTGCTTCAGCTTCGCGGCTTCGACAGCAAACGGGATGAACTTTTAAAGGCGAACGGCTATGACGGTTACACTTTTCGCCAAATTATAGATGAATCTGAGGGCGAAGAAAGAGCGGAACTGGAAAACCTCTATATTACAGTGTCTCAGAAACTTGATAGATTTAAAAAACTTATGCAAACAATAGATTCGTACATAGACTTGCAGTTATTCAGCGTCGAAGGTGCGATAGAAATGATAAACGAATTTGAGGGCAAGAAAAAGGAAGTCTCAACATATGAACGAGACGCCAAAAATACGCCCAAAGAGCCTCAGTCGCGCTTTAAAAGCACTAAGGCTTAGGCATACGGAGGAATTATGTTAAGATCGACATTTTATTCATTTACAACTTCATTACGAGGAATGAATGCAGCTCAAAAAGCGCTCGATGTAACGGGGCACAATATTTCAAATGCCAAAACACCGGGCTATACCAGACAAAGAGCTGATATTTATTCTGCAGTTGCAGGAGGTTATGGGGATAGATATGCAACCAGAATGTCAACTATGGCAGGACAGGGTGCAATAGTGGATAGTATTTCCCAGATTAGAGACCAGTTTTTGGATGTAAGATTTAGGAAAGAAACCGCAGTAGGTAGTGAGGAATCCGCAAAACTTGCTGTTATGGACGATATGGAGAAGTTTTTCAACGAAATCGAAAAATCGGGACTGCAGGATAGTTTTAATACATTTGTAAGCAGATTGCAGCAACTTTCAAGAAATGTTGAAAGTCCGGAGTTTGACAATCTGGCTAGAGATGCGGCACAGAGTCTTGCTATGCAATTAAACCATTATGCAAGACAGCTAAAGAGTGTTCGTGAGGGACAGGAATACAATTTGCGCGAAGTAGATGTGCCGGAAATAAACAATACTTTGAAGAAAATCGCAGATTTAAATAAGAGCATCAGAGAAGTGCAGGCAAACGGAGCGCCGGCGCTCGAACTTAAGGATGAGAGAAACTTGCTTTTGGACAAGCTGTCGGCGCAGGTAGATATCGATGTAAGATACAAACCGAATTATATGGCAGGCGACATCATGGTAGAAGATGTAACCGTTAGCCTTATAGGTAAAAAAGCTGATGGTACTTATATCAAAAGACCTGTAATTTACAATGATGCCGCGGCGAACTTGGATGTTGAAACGCCATCTGCGGACGGTACGAAAAAATCGTATGTAAAGATAGATGCGAGCCAACTTCCTGCAAGGGAAATGCAGATTAGGCTTGACGGATACCTAAGAGCTATGGCGAATGCCAATAAAGGCGTAATGTATATAAAAGGCGAGATGTCTGCCAACTATGATAAATACAAGGAATTTATGGATACACCGGCAAGAGTGCCCCTCACAGCAGAACTTGGCGGAAATGTGCAGACTATATTAAATTCAATTTTTGACAAGGCAAATTTTGCAAAACCTATAGCAGATATGACGGCTGAGGAATTTTCGGATTTGCTCGGCACCGAAACAATAGATAAAATAAACGAAGCACTTGATGAGGTGCCCGGCGGCGTTATGGAAAAGCTGAAACAGGTTGTGCAGGCGCATTCGGATGCCAGCAAAGAATATAATCGCCTGCTGGATGACAGAACGGCTACACCGCAGCAAATACAAACAGCGAGGGAGAACTTCGCAAAAGCGGCGAAAGCGGAGGCGGATTGGCAAACTTATACGGTAGGACTGATCAATATAAGAGAAGAACTTAACCATTACAAGACGAATTTGGACGATGCAAAAAAGCAAATCAAAAATGCCGACCAGTCGATTAAGGATACACTTGCAGCGGAGGATATCGATGCAGAACTTACAAGGACAGGTGGAGATTACGGTACGGGCAAATACACATTTAAACGTGCGGGAAATCCTATACTCGATAAGGGCGGTGTAAATCCTGTAACTTGGAATGTTGGAAATGCGTACAAGGAACTCGAAAGAAAAGATTTGGAAGACGATTTGGGGATTGATTTCGTCAAAATCTCAAAAAAGCTGTTTGGAGATGAATTTAAAACGGAATTTGATTTTGAAGAGCTTGAATGTAAGGGGGCTCTTCGCGGCAATCTGAAAATGTTAAATGAAAGTGGAGTTTTTGATAACGGTGCAACAGCCGATACCGTTAGAGGAACAGGGTTTTACGAAAAACTTTTGGATACTCTTGCGGATAAACTTGCTACCACATTGAACAATTTAAACGACAGAAAGTCTACAACCAATGTGAAAGAAACGCTTTTCCAGATAGATCCGAGCAGCAAAGTGCAGGATAGATTTACAGCGGAAAATATTAGGATTAGCAAAGACTGGCTGGAGGGAAAATACAGACTTACAGCTTCGCAAGAGGTTCAGCCGGAAAGAAATCCTGCAAGAGCCAGCGCAAGAAACGAGAATTTGCTTCTGATGATTTCGACCATTACACAAAGAATCGGTTACGATACAGGCGTGAGAATGGAGAAGAACAAATACAATTTGTATGTAGATGCAAACGGAGTAGCGGTTGCAGACAGCATAGATGCTGAAGGGAACTATGTTAAAACCGTAGAATTTGATACAGATCCTGCTCCTGCAACATCTATGAGCAGGAGAAAAGTGCCTGAAACAAAATTGGCAGCGCCGGTAAAGGTGGCAAATAGGGACGGCATCAAATATAAACCTGACGGAACATTGGATGTACAGCCGAATCAAAAGATAGATTTTGCGGCGAATACAAAATTGCAACCAACGGTGCCGCAACCTGCAGACGGCCCTACATGGGAAGTTGGTGGAGTAAAGAAAGCTGACGGCAGAGATGCGCAAGGTAATTATACTTTGAGAACGGACGGAACAAACACATGGGATCCTCCAAAATGGGTAGCTGATGCGAGCGGAATAATCGAGTACAAGGACGGAACGGGCGCAGTCATAGCAAATCACAAAGATGATGACGGAAATTATGTAATGCGTACTGTTGATGCAAGGGGCAAGATAACCGATAAACTCGTTGCCAATAAAGACGGAATAGTGTACGAATTGGACGCTAACGGAAATCTGAAAAAAGATGTGAACGGCATGTATGTTCCGCAAGGAAACAAGATATATCCTGATGCGACGAAGGCAAAGTGGCAAAAATCGTTTGTTTACAACGGTAGCTTCAAAGAATATTTAACAAATCTTGGAAATACACTTGCGCTTGATATAAACTCAACAAAAGGGCTTGTAGATAACAGCAAGACGGTTGTAAACGATGTGCAGGATCAGCGAGATAGCGTATCAAAGGTGAATTTGGATGAAGAAGGAGTAAACATCCTTTTGTATCAAAAGGCATATAACGCATCGGCGAGAATGATGACGGCACTTGACGAAGCAATTGATAAGATAATAAACGGCATGGGAGTAGTAGGAAGGTAGTAATATGAGAGTTACAACATTTATGATGGCGGACAGGTACATCAATAGAATGAGCGGTGCACTTGAAAGACTTGATTATGCAAATAGACAGGCCGGAACGGGAAGGAGATTTTTCAAAGCATCCGAAGATCCGGCAGCTTCGACTGCGCTTTATAAATACAGAAGGCAGCAGGCGCAGGTGGCTGATTACGACGAAAACTTGAAAGATGTAATATCCACAAAGGACAGCCAATTCAGCAGCATGAATCTTGTAAACAAATCGCTCGAGGATGCGTTTGATCATCTTGAATACATAATGAACGGACCTGTAAACCAGAAGGAAATAAAGCAGATAACTGCTCAGCAAATTCGCGGAATCCAGGAAACTGTGGTAAAAGATATGAATGCCAAGTATGGCGACAGATTTCTTTTTGGAGGAAGTGCAGTTGGAGAAGCTCCTTTTGAATTAAAGGTTGACAAAGAAAAAGGAGATAAGTTATATTATAGAGGGATAGATGTTAGCGGAGAGGAAGATTATGTATATCCTCCCGGAAGCCATTTGGAAGGAACCGTTGTAAAGGGAACGAAAAACGGCAGTAATGATGTTCTGAATTTATTGAAAAAGTTGGCAGATGATGATCCGGTGTTCATAGATATGGGTTTTGGTCTTGATTTTAATGGAGATAAAAATCTAAATCAAAGCAGCGCGTTCAATGTGTCGACATCGGGACTTAGCGTGCTTGGCTACGGCGGAACAAAGGAGCAACCGAACAATGCGGTTTTGATGCTTGGAGCCATAGCAAAAGAGCTCGAACACGATGTTGATACTTCTCGAGGTCTTGACCTACATATGACAAATTTCAGATCGCATCAACAAAGGTTAAGAACTGCTATTGCAAAAATAGATACAGATAGAATGTTCCTAAACTATACAGATAAAAGACTGGATGAACAGGATGCGTCCATAAAGGAAAAAATTAGCCAAACTTGGGACATTGATGCTGAAAAAGCTATAATGGATTTAAATCAGCAAGATTACCTTTATCAGTTGATGCTCAGAACGGGAAATAAGTTACTTTCAAATTCATTTATCGATTTTATGAACTAAATAAAAACATTCAAAAGCACGGAAGCAAGTTAAATGTATCAAGGAGGGTAAAAAAATGAAACCGCTTATAGAGATCGAGACAGTGCCTATTTCAATTCAGCTTAAGGTTACAAATGCGCAGTATGTACCTGTGGAAACGACTGCAGAGCTGGAAATGACAACGGAAGAGGGAGGCGGACTTGAAATAAAAAGTAAGCCTGTAAGACTCAATATAGATACATATGAAGCAAGAAAATCTGCGAGCAATTCCTCTGCAATCGACAGTATAAAGGAGTATGCTCAGAAAGGTAAAAGTGGCGCATATAGTGCTACTGCTCGCTATTCTCAAGAAGGCAGTATTTTGATGCATGTAAAAATTCAAGACGATGCATATAAGCAAATTACAGAATTGCGTCTGAAGAACAACGAGCACAAGACTCCTAATATCAAATGGATACCGGACAGACCTGTGGATATCGAGTATGAACCTGCGGACTTGACAATAAAATATGATATGGATAAGCTCAAAATGGATGTTAACAAGCAGACAAGACCAATGAAGTTTGTACCGGGAGCTATTGAATTTGAAATCACACAAAAACCTGATTTAATTATAAACTATGTGGGAGAACCTCTGTATGTTCCACCTAGTGCAAATCCAAATTATGAACCACCGGCAGGAAGCTAAAAGTAGGTCGGCGTGTAGTAAGGAGAAGTTATGAAAACCAAATATTTTGGAGATATAGAAGTAAAAGATGAAGAACTGATAACATTTGAACCGGGTATTTTCGGATTTGAAGAGGATACACAATTCGTTCTTCTAAGTTTTTTGGATGAGGAGGGTGAGTCCAGCGAGGATTTTATACTCTGCCTACAATCGGTTAGTGAGCCGTATTTGGCGTTTATACTAATGAATCCTTACTATATCGAACCTTCTTACGATCCTTATGCTCACATACCGGAAGCGGAGCTGCTTGATATGGGACTAACCGAAACTACTAAGCATATGGTGTTTTGTATAGCGGTAATCAAGGATAATTTTGAAGAATCGACAGTAAATATGAAATGCCCTCTTATTATAAATATGGAAAATAAGAAGGCGAGACAATTTATATTGGAAGGTTCCGAATACACAATGCGCGAATCGGTTTCTAAGAGGTAGTGCTATGCTTATAATAACACGAAAACTTGGAGAAGGAATAACGATAGGCGACAATGTCGAGCTTATCATAAATGAAATTACGGACGGCAAAGTAAAAATTGCTATTGAAGCACCGAAAGAGGTTAAGATACTTAGGAAAGAACTTGTTGAGGCGGTAGCGATGAATAGAGAAGCTGCGCAGTCTGTAATGGTAGACAAAATGCAGGTTATGAAAAATTTAAAAAGATAGGAAGTTTGTAAAATAATACCGTAGCTTATTTAAGTGCGGTATTTTTGCATTGCACACATTAAAAACAAAAACGGAGGAGTTGAAATGGACAAGTCGATATTGGAAAGTGAATTTGTAAAAAAAGTTGCGAGCATGGAGGAAATGCTGTGGATAAATAAAAGCGGCAAAGACGGAACTTTTACAGAGCGTGTAACATCGCAAATGGTGGAAGAAGCAAGTGAAAGGCTAAAAAGGTTTGCACCTTACATAGAAGCGGCTTTTCCTGAAACGGAGGAAACGAGAGGAATAATAGAATCACCTATTTGTGAAGTACCTAACCTTTTGGAAGCTATGCAGAGAAATCTCGGTAAATCGCTTTACGGCGGCAGATTGTTTTTGAAATGCGACAGTCATTTGCCTATTTCAGGATCTGTAAAGGCTAGGGGAGGCATATACGAAGTACTTAAGTTTGCGGAAGAAATTGCAATCAAAGAAGGCATGTTAAAGGTGGACGACGATTATAGCAAACTTGTCGGTGAGGAATTTAAGGATTTATTTTCACAATATAAGATTGCAGTAGGCTCGACAGGAAATCTGGGGCTTTCTATCGGTATAATATCGGCGAAGCTGGGCTTTGATGTAACGGTACATATGTCGATTGATGCTAAGCAGTGGAAAAAGGACTTGCTTAGAAAAATCGGCGCAACTGTTGTAGAGCACGCAGGCAGCTATCAAAAGGCGGTCGCAGAGGGTCGCAAAATTGCAGATAGCGACCCTAAGTGCCATTTCGTCGACGACGAAAATTCACTCGACCTGTTTACAGGTTATGCGACCGCCGCAAAGCGTCTTAAAGTGCAATTAGACGATTTGGGAATCGTAGTGGATGCGGAGCACCCGTTGTTTGTGTATATACCGTGTGGTGTGGGCGGTGCTCCCGGCGGTGTTACGTATGGAATTAAGCAAATTTGGGGCGAGAATGCGCATTGTAGTTTCGCAGAACCGACACACGCGCCATGCATGCTTCTCGGTATGGGTACAGGGTTAAACGAGAAAATTGCGGTGGAAGATATAGGAATTGACGGCAAGACCAAAGCGGACGGACTTGCAGTCGGTAGAGCATCAAAACTTGTTGCGGAATCCATGAAAACTTTGCTGGATAGCATATCTACGATAGACGATTATAAGCTGTTCACATATTTGAAGTTGTTATTGGAAACAGAAGATATATTTGTAGAACCGTCGGCGTGTGCTTCGTTTGATATGCCGTTTAGGCTTTTAGAAAACGAAGAATACCTCGAATATTACAATTTGAAAGGCAAACTTGAAAATGCTACACATATTTTGTGGGCAACAGGTGGAAGCATGGTACCCGAAGATGAAATGCTTAGTTATTTGCAGCCGCAAGTGAATCCCGATACAGGGTCTTTCCTATCGCAAGCGGATATAGAAGAACTTGAGGCGTTTGTGGAAGGCGACGGCGGATATTTCGGAATGCAGAGGGAATGGCTTTACGATTTTATAGATAGAGGTATTGAGGAGGCGAGATTCACAGAAAAAGAGGCAAAGCAGGATTTGCAGATAGCATTGTGGTACGCATATGCAAGCAACAACTTAAACACATATTTAGATTATTACAGGACGGTCGAGTGGATGCCATATTCACAGGAAAATGCGAAAGGCTGTGCAACTTGGTATTATCGTTATTCTGTGGCGCTTATGTATTGCGGTAGAGTTGAGGAAGCACTGGAATATGCGGAAAAAGGAGCGACTGAAGAACCTACATATCCGTGGATTTGGTTGCAGGTGGCGAAGCTAAGGGCGCATTTCGGAGATAAGACGGGAGCACTTGAGGCGGTTACGCAGGGACTTGCCGCAGAGCCCGACGATTATGAATTTTTGACTTTACAAAAGGAAATCGAAGATGATGAACCGCTAGAAAAGATGCTTTATCACTGGATAACTCCGGAGAACGATCAAGAGCTTCAAAGCGGTGAGGACGAAGAGGCGGATGAGAAAATGCGTAGCATATCGTGCGTTATCGTAGACGAAACAGGTCTTGAACGCTTCTTCAAAATGTTCGAACCGAAAAAAGATGAATACATAGCGAATTCTCCGTTTTGCGAATTTCCTTATGCGGTTAACAATCATACCTTTAACTTGGTGTTTAGGATGAACGAAGCAGGACTATCCAAACTCCCAATAGATTGGTTACAAAATTTGAAAGAAAAGCTCCAAAGTGAACAATGGCTGAATAGAAAATATCCGGACGGAAGAAACGGAGATTTGTATGAGGTGATGGTAAAACTCAATTTAGAAATAGGTCTTTTTTATCAACTGGAAGATACGGACCATTATTTTAGGGTTATACTGAATCCTGACGGTACGGAGATAGATGGCTCGTTTAGAACTACAGAAGGTGAAGATGCGGAGATGTATACGGAGGAAGAAATGGATGCGATAGGAGCGCATATTGAAGAGAACTTCGGCCATTTCCCAAGCGTATTACACGAACTGGTTTCTACGGATGTTCATGTTGATATATGCGCAATCGTTCCTACAAAAGAAAGGGATTATTATACACTCGTTACGATGGGTATGGGCGCGCACTGTATGAATGTACCGCAGGAATTGTCAGAATATAAGTTGCAGAGAGCTGAACTTTTGATAAACCTGCCTTCTGACTGGAAGTTGGACGAGGAATCTATGAAAGATGAGAAGTGGTATTGGCCTGTGCGCTTGCTTAAAAATTTGGCACGCTTACCGATTCGTTACGATACATGGCTAGGATGGGGACATACCGTAGGTGGGGAAGAGGACTTTGCGGAAAACACAAAACTTTGTTCTTCGATTATAATAAATCAGCAGCTTGCGGATGAAAGTGCAGATGTGTGCGTGTTACCGAACGGTGAGGAAGTAAATTTCTATCATGTACTACCGCTTTATAAGGAAGAACTGGAGTATAAACTTAATAACAATGCAGATGATTTACTCGATAAGATGGAAAATGTGAGTATAGTTGTGAATCCGAATAGGCCGAATACCTTGACTTAACAATGACAAAGGTGTAGACTATATGATGTAAAAAAATTGAGATTTACACTAGGAGGTTATTATGAGTGAAACACAGGGTAGGCTGACGACCACGCAGCAATTAACGATTACAGCAATTTTCATTGCACTTACTTTTTTGGCTACATGGTTAATAAAGGTACAAATTCCGTTTTTTGCGGCAAAAGGAGGTCTTGTGCATCTTGGAAATGTTCCAATGTTCGTTGCGGCTATGGTTTATGGTAGAAAAACAGGCGCGATTGCAGGCGCATTCGGTATGGCACTGTTTGATTTAATGGGAGGCTGGATACTTTGGGCTCCGTTTACCTTTGTGGTTGTAGGACTTATGGGGTATACGGTTGGGTTGATTTGCGAAAAATCAAAAATGAATCCTGTTTTGACAAATATCATAGCAGTAGGTGTTGCGCTTATAATCAAAATCGTAGGATACTATATAGCAGAAGGTGTAATATATGGAAACTGGATTGCGCCGGCAGCTTCAATTCCCGGAAACATAGTGCAAGTTGTAACGGCAGGAATTATAGTATTACCTATAATTGGAAGAATCAAGCATATGGCGAGAGTATAAGGAGAAACAATGTATAAGCTGATGACACCGGGACCTACAATGGTCAAAGAAAATGTTATGAAAGCACGCAGCCTTGCATTCACGAATCCGGATCTTGATATGGATTTCTTTGAAGATTACAAAGGAATTTGTGATATGATGCAGGAAATTTTGAATACCGAAAATAAGGCGCTGGTACTCGGAGGAGAAGGAATACTCGGACTTGAAGCGGCTTGTGCTTCTCTTACCGAAAAAGGGGATAGGGTTTTGGTAATCGAAAACGGTGTATTTGGACGCGGTTTTGCTGACTTTGTAACTATGTATGGCGGAGAGGCTGTTCTGTTTTCATCGGATTTACATAGACCTGTGGACCTTGCCTCACTCGAGCAATTCTTGGAAAAGGACTCAAATTTTAAATATGCAACTGTGGTTCATTGCGATACTCCAAGCGGTGTGCTAAACGATGTAACCGGTATATGTAAAATGCTAAAGAAAAAAGGTATAATAACGGTTGTAGACTCGGTAGCTGCGATGTTCGGTGAAGCGGTAAACGAAATTGACGGTAATATAGATATATTGTGCGGGGGTTCACAAAAAGCACTATCTGCGCCGCCCGGACTGACTTTGCTCTTTGTAAGCGAGGAAGCGTTTTTTGCTATGGAAAACAGAAAAACACCGATTGCGGGATTTTATGCAAACATCACGCTTTTTAAAAACTATTACGAAAATAAAGTTTTTCCGTATACAATGCCTATCAGCGATATATATGGACTTGCAAGGGCCCTCAAAAATGTCGAAGAAGATACCGAGATTTTGCAAAGGCACGAAAAGTTGGCAACTGCGTGTAGAAATGCACTGACCGAAGCGGGACTTTCGTTGTTCTTGGAAACGGGACATTCCAATACTGTTACAGTTATGAATATACCTGACGGACTTACAGACGAAGCGATTATTGAAGGAATTAAAAAGGATTATGGAATAATGATTGCCGGCAGCTTTGATATAATGGCAGGAAAGGTGATTCGAATTGGACATATGGGGGAAGGAGCACGCGAGGAAATATTGCGCGCAACGCTTGAAGGTCTCGAAGGAACTCTAAAAAAACTTGGAGTTAAGTTAACTGCATCAATAGTTGAGAGCTTTGATAAGAATATCGCAAACAGGTAATAGCGGTATCTTAAAGACCGATTTGTGTGCAAAGGCGGAAGCGACTATTCAGATTGTTTAACTTCCAAAGTCAATTAGGAAAATAAATACATCAAAAAAGAGAGCAAACGGATAAAATCACGAGCTCTCTTTTTATTTGTAATTTATGAAAGTGCTATATGAAATTTAGGGATACGACTTGCGCACTATTTACCAAGTTGGAGTTTTCCGACCTGAGCCATCATATTTATGAGTGTTAGCGCAGCAAGACGGACTGTTATACCCGACGGATCGTATTGAGGTGCAACTTCTACCATATCTATGCCGACGATTTTACCTTTCTTACAGAGCCCTTTGAAAATTGCCAGAGCTTGATCGTAAAAAAGTCCGCCAGGGTATGGGGATGCGACACCGGGGGCAATAGACATATCGTAGCCGTCGATATCGAATGTTACAAAGTAGCAGTCAGCATCCGGAATCTTAGCAACTACACCGTCAACCCCGATTTCGTGAGCTTCACGAGCGGAAATCAGCACGCTTCCGTAATCTTTTGCATCCATATAATCCGAGCGTCTGCCGCTACCGATGCCGCGAAGTCCGATTTGGCACATTTTATCTATATGTTCCATTTCAGACAATCTTCTCATGGGGCTTCCGTTGCCGTATGCTTGAGGACCGACATGATCTGTCCAGTCGAGGTGCGCATCGAATTGTACTATGCTTATTTTCTTTCCATATGCTTCCAGCGCACGACCTACGGGAATAGTTATTGAGTGATCGCCTCCCAGTACCACGGGAATAGTGCCGTTTTTTATGATTTTGCGTACCGCATATTCAATGCGCTTAAACGAGTATGCAAGATCGCCTTGCAATATATCTGCATCGCCACAATCGACTATTTTTAACGGTTCTGCGAGGTACTGCATATCGTCTTCGAAGTCGTAAAAACCGGTAGGACCTTTGGCGTATTGCGTGGAGGCTTCGCGGATTCTGCGCGGTCCCAATCTTGCTCCGCTCAAAAAACCTACACCCAAATCGTAGGGAACACCTAAAATTGCCATATCCGCCTCGCCCATCTCGTCGAGATTGGTGCAAATTGGGAATTTAGAAAATGAGCAAATTCCTGTAATTGCTTGATTTATATTTGATGACATTTTTTACTCCTATATTTAAAACAGAAATTTGACGAAAGCGTCATAAGTTTATAAGTTATAAGTAAAAAGCCACAACTGACGTTGTGGCTGATTGGTACACCCACACGGGCTCGAACCGTGGACACCCTGATTAAGAGTCAGGTGCTCTACCAACTGAGCTATGGATGCGCAATGCGTGCCTTCGCTAGGCACGTATTATATGATAACAAAAGTTTTTAGTCTTGTCAACATTTTTTTTGGTAATTTGTAATTTTGCTTGCAAATTAAAGTTAATCTACAACTGTCAAAATTTCCTCTACGCTTTTTTTGCTCGGACTTTTTTGATCCGGCATGGGCACGCCGATAGCAAACATATTCGCAAAGTAGAAGCCCTGCAAATCAAAGTGTATTTCTTTGATTAGGAACTCCTCAATCTCGGAAGCTGCATAGTTCGCGCTTGTCAGCCAGCAAGTTCCGTAACCTTTATCGATTGCTGCAAGCGTAAGGTTTTCGCACGCTGCACCGATATTTTGCATACCGGGATTTCGAAATCTCAGCAAATCGGTTAATATAGGATGTGTTTCGTAGACCAACTTGTATTCGTTGAAACCCGACGGGATATAGTCCTTTGCCAAGGTGATGATGACAGCGGGAGCGCTATCTCGCCAGAAGACAGTGAAATTTTTACAAAATTTCCTGAAACGATTTGCCTGTTCGCTATCTTTTTCTTCCATCATCTTTGCAACCGCTTCGTTTTTCGCACTTATCAAGTCTGCTAATTTTTGCAATAAATCTCTGCGCTTAATCGCCACAAAATGCCAGTTTTGAACGTTTTTACCGGACGGCGCCTTGCCGGCGGCTTCAATGATAGCTCTTAAATCTTCATTTGGAATATCGCCCTCTTGGTATTTTCTGATGCTTTGACGCATGTTTATTACATCTAAAAATTCCATATTTACCTCACATAAACTTTTGGTAATCTCTGACCGAATGCACAAGTGATTTCGTAGTTGATAGTGCCGGTTGCGTCTGCGATGTCGTCTGCAAGTATTGTATTCTTTCCGTCGCTGCCCATTATTATCACTTCATCGCCTATTTTTACATTTGGAACATCCGTAACATCTACCATGCACTGGTCCATACATATGTTGCCTGCGATAGGAGCAATTACACCGTTAACGATTACCTTTGCAAATTGTGAATAAGGGCGTGGGTAACCGTCAGCATATCCCAAAGCTAATGTAGCTATTTTGCTAGGTCGCTTTGAAATGAATTTCCTGCCGTAACCTGTCGAGAATCCGACAGGGACATCTTTTAGATGAACAATGTTTGCCTTTACAGACATCACAGGCTTAAGTTCAAGCTCGTTTTTGTCAACTTCGTGGCTGGGATAGCAACCGTAAAGGATGATACCGGGACGCACTGCGTCGTAGTGTATAGTTGGTATTTCCATAATTGAAGCACTGTTTGCCAGCGTTCTGAACGGAATGTCTACGCCGGCTTCGATAAGTTTCTTGTAGAACTCCATATATCTGTATTCTTGCAGTTTCGCAAAGCTCTTGTCGTAAGCATCTGCTGTCGCCATATGCGAGAAAATACCTTTGATTTTGAAATTCGACAGCTCGGAAATTTGCTTAATTTCCTCAATAGCGGAATTGTCGTCAGTCAAATAGCCGATTCTACCCATTCCCGAATCAAGTGCGATTAGTCCGCTGACAGTTTTTCCTGCTTTTTTGGCAGCTTCGGATATAGCTTTTGCATTTTCCAAATGGCATACAACAGGGGTAATGTCATATTCAACAAGTACATCAGCGTACATATCAGGTGTTAGACCAAGCATTATAATTTCTTCTTTTGCACCTGCTTCTCTGAGTGTAATCGCTTCTTGCAATGTTGCAATCGCAAATGTTTTGACGCCGTTTTCGCGAAGCACTTTCGCAACCTCTACGGAACCGTGCCCGTAAGCATCTGCTTTTATTACACCTATAATTTCTCTGCCGCTTGCCTTTTTCTTGATATTTTTGATATTGAAATCAAGATTTGACAAATTTACTTCGACCCATGCCGGTCTGATAGCTTCTTTTACCATAATATACCTTCCTTTATTGATTTAGTAGGTGCTCGCGCATTTTTTGGTATGTTTCCTCAGAAAGGTCATGCTCTATCCTGCAAGCATCTTTTACTGCGTTTTCTTCGCTGACACCAAGCACATCCATAAGAAACTTGGATATGTTGTTGTGGCGATCGTAAATACGCTCTGCCAAGGCTTTTCCTTTATCGGTGAAAGTAATAAGCCCTTTTTCGTCAACGAGAATGTAGTCGGACCGCTTCAAAATGCCCACAGCTCGGCTAATGCTCGGTTTGGAATAACCTAAGTGTGTGGCGATATCTACTGAACGAACCTGCCCATTTTTATTTTGCAAAATAAGTATGGTTTCGAGATAATCTTCGCCGGATTCATAAATTGCCATAAACTCCCTCCATAAATTAAAGTATTTTGTCTTAGCAGGTACTATTATAGACCTAAAAGCGGCGCTTGTAAATTGTTTTTAGAATAAATGATAACGCTATTTACAAATATACCCAATTATGATATTATATAGAAAACAAATCTGAATATTATGGACAGCAAATGATAAAAGGGGTATAATTATAATGTATAGAGATGAAGAAAATTTAGATATAGAAAAATTGGAAAGTGAAGATTGTATAGAAACATCGGAGAAAAGCGAAGAGAGTAATATAGAAGTTATAAGCGTAAATCATGAAATCAAGGATAGTTATAAATCGTTAAATACTGCGAATAGGAAAATTAAAGATAGCGTATTTACAGATTTATTTAAAGACAAGGAAAATTTGAGAAAGTTGTATGCAACGTTTTATGAAGATGAATCCAAATATAAAGACGAGGATTTCAAAATTCTTACACTTTCGCCGGTGCTTGCAAATACAGTGTATAACGATTTAGGATTTATGGTAGGAAACAGGCTTATAGTGCTTGTTGAGGAACAGAGCAGCTACAATCCGAATATGCCTATCCGCATGTTGATATATGCAGCATATACTTATCAAAAGTATATATTCGAAAACGAACTTAATATATACGCAAGTAATCGAATTAAGATACCGAGTGCAGATTTTATAGTATTGCATACATTTGACGCCACAATAGAGCAGGGAAAAGATATGAAGCTATCGGATTCGTATATAGAAAAAGGAAGCGAAGATGAAGTAAGATTGGAACTCAAGGTTCGGGCAGCAGGTAAAGAAATAAAAAAACGCAGTATAGTCTATGAATACATAATGTTTTGCCAAATATATACCAAAGAGATTAAGGGGGCAACGACAAATGCGGATAAGTTAGCTGCAGTAAGGCGAAGTATAAAGTATTGCAAGGAACACAATATATTGAGAGACTATTTGGAGAAGAAGGAAGCAGAGGTGGCTGAAATGATGATGAGTTTATTTACACAAGAAGAAATAACTGATATGTTTATTAAGGAAGCAAAAAACGAAGGCATATCCATGGGCAGAAGCGAAGGAATATCTATGGGCAGAACAGAGGGTTTGCGAGAGGGACGAATCAGCACTGCCCAAAAGATGCTGGACAAGGGAATGAGCGTAGAGGAAATACAGGAAATGACGGATTTAAGCATTGAAGATATCAAAGCACTGAAAGCCTAAGCTCCAAGGAACACAATATATTGAGAGACTATTTGGAGAAGAAGGAAGCAGAGGTGGCTGAAATGATGAGCAGAAATAAGCGCACTAAATAAAAAACAATTTGACAAATTATTGACAAAGTAAATTTCATAAAGTACAATTAAGGCAAATACAAAATCATGTGTGAAAAGGAGAAAAGACATGAAAAGATTTGCAGTATGCTTTTTAGCATTGGCACTTGTGTTTGGGCTTGGAACTACAGGTGTATTTGCGTGTTCCGCAGTTTATGTGGGCAAAGATGTAAGTACAGATGGAAGCACAATAGTTGCCAGAAGTGAAGACCAAGGAACAGGCGCATACAACAAGATGTTTGTTGTAGTACCCAGAGTTGAGAACCAACCGGGAAGATTCCTGACGGACGTTCAAGGATTCAAGTATCCTCTACCTGCAACGACTTACAAGTACACTATGGTACCTGATGCTTCAGGCTATGGCGACGGTGTGTACGCAGGAGCTTCTACCAACGAGTACGGACTTAGCATATCGGCTACGGTTTCCGCATCTCCGAGCGAGGCAGTTGAGAAGGTTGATCCGTTTGTTGAAGGAGGCCTAAGAGAGGCTGCACTTACAGAGCTTGTTGCTGCAACCTGCAAAACTCCTAAAGAGGGCGTTGAAAGATTAGCAGAGGTGATAGAAAAATACGGTTCGGAAGAAGGCAATATTATATTCCTTGCTAACAAAGAAGAGGGCTGGTTATTCGAAGTTTATAGCGGACATCTTTGGGCGGCACAAAAAATGCCTAATGATAAAGTTGCAATGTTTGGAAACCAGTTTATGATTGGAACTGTTGATCCTGCCGATACAGAAAACTTTATGTATCAAAAGGACCTTTTCACTACAGCTGACAAGAACAACTGGACAGTCAAGGTAAACGGGAAAGTACACTTGGCTGCAACATTCGGTGAGCCTAGAGAAGATTACTCAAATATGAGAACTTGGATGGGACACAAAATTATGTCGCCTAGCACAATAGGTGAATACAAGACCAGCGATATGTATCCGCTATTTTATTCACCGGACAAAAAAGTTTCAGTGCTTGAGGTTATGGATATATTGAGAAACAGATTTGAAGGAACAAAACTTGATGCTTCTCTTCCTGAAAACAAAGGACTTAGAGTAATCGGCGTTGAAAGACAATCTCAGATTCATGTTATGCAGATGAAGGATAAATATCCTGCTGAAATGGGAGCACTTCAGTGGCTTGCATTCGGTAATGCTGAGCATTCCGTATTCCTACCTAACTTTAGCGGTATTACAGATACATACAAGGCATACAAGGTAGACGGAGAAAGATATAATCCTGACGGAGCATATTGGAAATACAAGAGAATTTGCGCTTTGGCTGAGCAAAACAGACCTTTCTACGGACAGGGCGTAAAGGATTACTGGAAATTCTGGGAAGAAGTTCTATACAATCAAATGCAATACGAGGAAAATGTAGTTATAGACCTTTACAAGAAAGATCCTGCAAAAGCAAAAGAGTATGTTACAAACTTGCATATGGCAACTGCAGCGCAGTTCTGCAATAGAGCAGATCATCTATATAACGATTTGTTATTCTTTGTTATGGACAGAAATGGCAGAACAGCTAAGAAGATGGGCGGTCCGTTTGTAGCTGAAATCGGTCTTAGAGATGCGGCTGTAGCTAAGGGATATACGCTCAAGTGGCAAGGAAATGACCAGCCTGTTGAGATTACAAAAGGTGATACTACTTATAGCTTTGAAGTAGGAAAAGACACTTGCAATTTGACAAAGGCAGGAAAGACTACGGCAGTTAAGTTGGATTTTGCACCGCTTGTAGATGCCGGCACTATATATGTACCGCTTAGTGTAGCAAAACAGCTTTAATAGAGTTGCCACATTAGGTGTGCGCGGATAAATACGACAAAAGGCTTTAGCTTCCATAGCTGAAGCCTTTTTCTTTTTAGGGAATGTATTAAATTGTATTTCGGGGTATAAAACTCGATATATAAAGGAAATTTTAAGAGGAAGTGAAATACGGAGGTGTATTATGTTTAGAGAATCAAGAAAACCGGAAAAAACTTTGAGCGAATCGGAAATGAGAGAAATCCTTACAACTGCGGAATATGGAGTTTTGTCGACGGTAGGCGAGGACGGATATCCATATGGCATTCCGGTAAATTTTGTTTACGATGGGGAAAACCTATATTTTCATGGCGCAAAAGAGGGGCATAAGGTTGATAATTTAAGGTTTTCGAATAAAGTCGCGTTTACGGTTGTCGTGGATACGCAGGTATTACCGAAAGAATTTAATACGAAATTTAGGAGCGTAATAGTTTTTGGAAAGGCGATGATTGCAACAGATGAAGAGCGAAGCAAGGTATTTGAATTGATATTGGAAAAATATGCGCAGACAAATATAGAAAATGGACACAAGTATGTTGCACATTCGGGGCATGAAGCGGATATTTATAAAATACAGATTGAGCACGCCTCTGCGAAAGGTAAAAAATAAAAAAGACTTTCAATTTTGGCAAAATATGATAAAATAAACCTGATTGAATCTAAGGAAAAGGGATGAATTGAAAATGGATAGGAAAAAGCAAATCAAAGCGGATATGATGATACTTCTTGTTACTCTTGCTTGGGGACTTTCTTATATTTTGACAGACCATGCGTTAAAGGATCTTGATACTATGACGCTGAATGCGCATAGATTTTTGATAGGTGGAGCGGTTGCAGCAGTTTTCGGATTCAATAGGCTTATGAAAGTGAATAAAGTTACTTTTTTTTACAGCCTTGCAATAGGAACATCACTTAATTTGGTATATGTTTGTGTAACATACGGCATGACTCGTACGGCGCTTGCAAATGCGGGATTCTTGTGTGCTATGACGGTGCTTTTCACACCGCTTTTCGGACGCATATTTTTGAAGCAACGACAAGAGCTTAAGGTGATAATATCGGTTGCTTTCAGCATAGTGGGTATAGCTTTTTTGACGTTGAATGAAAATTTTTCTATAAATATGAATCATCTCACGGGTGATTTGCTTTGCCTTGGTTGCGGAGCATTTTACTCTATAGATTTGCTCCTTACGGAAAAAGCAGTTGAAAGAGAAGATGTCGATCCGTTCAATTTGGGTGTACTCAATTTAATGGTTGCAGGTGTGGAATTCCTGATTTTGGCTATGATACTCGAAACACCGCATTTGCCTACAAACCCGATGTTTTGGGGAAGCACACTGTTCCTTGCAGTATTCTGTACGGGGCTTGCCTTTATAATTCAGCCTGTTGCACAGCAATATACCACTGCTACGCATATCGGTGTAATATTTACGCTTGAACCGGTTTTCAACGCTGTTGCGGTGTTCGTATTTTTAAAAGAGGCGCTGAGCCTCAGGTCGTATATAGGCGGTTTTATAATGGTTCTTGCGGTTTTGATAATGGAAGTAAATATAAAATCTATTTTTTTTCGCACAAAATCTCAAGACCTTCAAAAAAAGAGTCAATAGACGGGCGACCTCCGTATTCACTTTTACCGCGGAGTAAGTCCATTTCGAGCCTTACAGCATCAAAGTTAAACAAGACATTTGAGTAGCTTTCGAAAGCGTCGCTATAATAGTCTTCTATTCCGAGTGCCGCTATGTTCGTCAGACCTTTTTTGATTGCCCGTCGAATTCGCTGCTTTACGATTTTCGGATCTTCGCAAATTGAAGCGGCATAGTCGTTTAGCGTTGTTTTGCTGTCGTATGGCTGTCCGGATTTTTGCAGGTATTCAAATACGTTTATTATATCTTTTGTTCCGTTTTCTCCAAGCATTCCAACGGCGCTGATGATTTGCTTTATATAAGGGAGAGCTGAATCCGCATTGGTTTTACCGGATTTAGGGGTGTCGCTTGGAATTTCGATTACCGATTTTATTCCGTCGAGCATCGAACGCAGTTTGCGCTTTTCGATAACGCTTGTGATGACTTTTTCTATTTCTATTACATTGTTAGGTTTGGTTATGAAAAATTCTATGCCGGCATCGTAGGCATCTGAAATCATATGCTTGTCTACTACCTGCGATACCATTATAAAGCTGATATCGGGGTTTACTTCGAGCACTTCTTTTACTACCGTTATACCGTCTTTTACAGGCATAAGTAAATCTATTATGACTATGTCGGGTTTTTTGGACAGAATTTCGTGAACCGCCATCTCGGAATCGGTATTGGAACCGATAATTTCCCCCAGATTTTTTGTTTCAATTATGTTTGAAAGGCTTTTGACTGACTTAATTAAATCGTCCAGAATGTAAAATTTCAATTTAATCCTCCTCGATGTCAATATCGTTATTTAATGAATTAAGTGGTATGCATATAGTAAATGTAGTACCGTCTTTGCTTGATTCTACACTTATCTTCCCATTGAACTTGTCTTGAGTCAAATCATGTACCAAAGTCAAACCGAGACCTCTATTTATATCGCCTGTTTTTTTGTTGTATTTCGTAGAAAAACCCGGCTCGAATATTACGTCGATCAGTTTCTGCGGGATGCCGGAGCCGTTATCGGAAACTTTGATTTGACAGAATGTTTCGCCTGATTTTACAATGTCGGTGCAAGAAATTTGAATCGTGCCTCTTTCTTGTTTTCGGTCTTCAAAGGAATCAAGGCTATTTGATACGAGATTTCTAAGTATACTCATAAGTGCAAAATGATTGCCTACGAAATGATTTTTTTGAATTTGATAAGAGCAGACAACATCGAGCTTTCGGTTTGCCGCGTTGTGCTCTATGTGAGTTGATAATATTTTGAGGATTTCGGATAGCTTTAAAGGTGAGTAACTAAGCTCGCTTAGGAAATTATCTTCAAGTCCGATAATAACTCGTCTATAACCTTTTTTAACCTCGTGTATATCTTTGGCAATTTCAAGCGCAATATTTTGCATTTCTTTCGGATAATTTTCCTCTTCCATAGTCCGATAGAGAGTAAAGGCGTTTTTCATTATTTCTTCTATCTCGTTGATGTTTTTTTCCATAAAGTACACTTCGCTTTTGAATGTGGAAGCCATAAGCGTTAGTTTTTGATAATTCTCCTCGTGTTCTTGTTTTGTAAGAAGGGAAGTGTAGAGGTCTGAAATTATGCAAAGAAGCAGTATCAAAAAACTCCTGAGCAACGCAAGTATAATCAAAGCTCGTAAGTGATGTATAGAAAAATTAGTGTAAAGAATAAGCGAACGAACTGCCATTTCGCTGCAGTTCGAAAAGAAGTCGCTGACAGCAAGCCGTATGTAATAGTTGGAGTAAGGGCTATATCCTAAACGCTTCAAAACTACTCCGAATATGAAACTGTACGCGAAAAAGAAAGCCATATCGGGGAGAACTAAACTAAGGGAGTGTTCTATATTTCCGCCGCCAAGCAGCACGATAAACAGTCTGAAAAGAGGGGAACATATCCCAATCAAAATGCAGGCGATTGTAGCTTCAATTTCTTTGAAAATATATAGAAAAAAGCCCATCATTACAACAGAAAGAGCGATTATAAAGCCGTCTACAAACATGTTCATATATATTTGTGAAGCGATTGAGGTTATTACAACCATTAGAATAAGGTGATTTTTGTTGTTTGCCATTTATCTTCATAAGCCTTTCTTTACGAATTGCGAAATTTTAAGTATATTTTAACATAAAGTCGGGTTAGAAAAAAGTCAAAATAGTATATATAAATTTGCTATATGATTTTTTTTGAAGCCAAGTGAAGCATTTTGAATTTGGCATATATAATTAGTGCAACATAATCGTCAAGGGGAGAAATCCCTAAGAAAGAGAGGAGTTAAAATTATGAAGAAATTACTAGTGGTATTACTGGCACTTATAATGGTGCTTTCCATGTCCGCTTGTGGCGGAAGCTCCACAGGTGGAGATGCAAACGAGCCGATTAAAATCGGTTGGGTAGGACCTCTTACAGGGGATCAGGCAGTTTGGGGAAAATGTGAGAGCCAAACATTGGAAATGCTTATAGAGCAGAAAAACGAGGAAGGCGGTCTTCTTGGAAGAAAGTTAGAACTTGTTAAGTACGATACAAAAGGAGATGTAAACGAAACCATCAATGTAACAAAGAGATTGGTTTCTCAGGATAAAGTTGCTGCAATTATAGGACCGAACGCATCGGCAGGTGCCATCGCTATGGCAGGCGTTCTGACACAGGCAAAGACGGCGGGTATAGCAACTGTTGCTACAAATCCTAAGGTTACAGTAAACGATGACGGCAGCTTAAACGAATATAGTTATAGAGTTTGCTTTATAGATCCTTATCAAGGTTCGGTAGCTGCATCTTATGCTGCAAAGCAGTTAAACTTTAAGAATGCTGCAATCCTATACGATGTATCATCAGACTATGCTCAGGGATTCAGACAGTATTTTGTAGAAACATTCAAAAAAGCGGGTGGAACTATTGTTGCTGACGAAGCATTCAACTCCGGCGATACAGATTTCAAACCTCAGCTTACAAAGATAAAGAAAGCAAATCCTGAAGTTGTATTGTTACCGGGAATGTACAAAGAAACAGCGTTAATCGCAAATCAGGCAAGAGACCTTGGTATCAATGCGGTACTTATGGGTGGTGATGGATGGCCGTCCGAGAAGCTGAACGAAATGGCAGGAAAAGCAATCGAAGGTTCTTATGTAGTTAATCACCTTGATTACAACGATCCTGAAGCTAAACCTTTGCAGGATGCTTATAGAGCAAAATACGGCGCAGATGCAGGTATAGAGCTTAACGCATATATGGCACATGACGCATTCCTAATCGTTTGTGCAGCTATCGAAAAAGCAGGAAATGCAAATCCTGAAGATGTTGCTAAGGCATTAACGGAAGTTCAGATTAAGGGACTTACAGGAAACATCAAACTATCAAAGGAAACTCATAATCCTGACGGTAAAGAAGCAGCTATCCAAAAGTATACTTATGAAGATGGAAAAGCGAATTTGATATTCGTTCAGAAATATAGTCCTGAAGTATAGAGACTGATAAATGCGGGACGGCGTCAGCTGCCCCGCTTTTTTAAAAAGTAAGGAGGAGCGTATTGAAGTGATTCGCGAAATGACTCGATACGAAGAAAGCAATGAATGTATTTTTGCAACAACTTATAAACGGGCTTTCGCTTGGTAGCGTTTATGCGCTTATGGCGGTCGGGTATTCACTTGTTTATAGTATTTTGAATTTTTCAAACTTTGCACATGGTGGCGTAATAATGCTCGGAGCATATTTCGGATTTTTCGCTATGACGTTGTTACCGCTGCCACTACTTGGCGGACTTGTTGTCGCTGCACTATGCTGCGGACTTGTAGCGGTTGCACTTGAGAGAATAGCGTATAGGCCTCTTAGAAGTAGGAACGCACCAAGTCTTTATTTTATAATATCTGCGATGGGAGCTTCGATATTCTTGGAGAATCTCGTAATCGCAACAATAGGACCTACTTTTATGACTTATCCGCAAATTTTTGCATCTACTGCGATTCATTTTCATGGAATATCCATAAATAAAATCGACCTGATAATGTTTGTAATAGCGGCAATCAGCTTGCTGGTGCTTGTATTCATTTTGGAAAAAACAAAAATAGGGCTTGCAATTAGAGCGGCATCTTACAGCTCCAGAGGAGCAACGCTCATGGGAGTTAATGTTGACAAAGTAATATTTGTAATATTTATGATAGGCGGAGTGCTCGCAGGACTTGCCGGCATGATGTTCGGTATGAGATATACTGTATATCCACAAATTGGAATTATAACAAATAAATCGTTTATTGCAGCGGTTTTCGGCGGACTCGGCAGTTTGCCGGGAGCTGTAATAGGTTCGATACTTTTAGGTGTAATAGAAACCTTTGCGGCAAGCTCTGTATCCAATTACAGAGATTTGATCGCATTTGTTTTACTGATAGTAGTTCTTGTTATTAAACCGTCCGGCTTGATGGGCAAGATTACCGAAGACAAGGCGTAAAGGAGGACTTTTCAATGTTTGCGTGGTATTATTTGGAAGGTATACTTATCCTTTGCGGAATCAATATGATGGTGGTTTTGGGACTATCGCTTCTGACAGGCTTTACAGGGCTATTTTCGTTCGGGCATGCGGGCTTTATGGCGATCGGCGCATATGTATCTGCGGCACTTTCGACTATGCTGAACTGGCCGTTCATTCCTGCCGTAATTGCAGGAGGACTTGCTGCAATGATGATTTCGTTCATTATAGGTGGACTTACTTTGAACCTTAAGGGCGACTATTTTTGTATCGCAACGCTGGGATTCGGTGAAGCGACAAGACTTATTTTGAACAATGTGCAGTTTTTCGGCGGAGCCAGAGGTATGGCTGCAATTCCAATGAAGACTGAGCTTTGGAATGTTTACATTTTCGTTGTTATAGGCGTAATATTTATGTGGTGCCTAATCAGATCGAGGCACGGCAGGAATATGATAGCGATAAGGGAAGAAGAACTTGCTTCTCAAGCTATCGGTATAAATGTATTTCGATATAAAATGATATCGCTTGCTATAAGCGCGTTATATGCAGGTATAGGCGGAGCGCTGTGGGCTCATTATTTAACATTTATCAACCCTGCGATGTTTATGCTTACGAAATCGACAGAAATGACCATAATGGTAATAATCGGCGGACTCGGAAGTATTACAGGCTCGATAGTCGGCACATTCTTCTTGACATTCCTACCTGAGATATTCAGAGAATTTTCGGATTGGCGTATGGTTATATACGGAGCTGCTGTAATAGCCGTAATGGCATTCAGACCTCAAGGACTCCTGGGCGGAATAGAATTCAGTATTCGCGGAATAATTAAAAAAATTCAAGGAATAGGCAAAGAAAAAGCTATGGAGGGAGGTAAGGCATAATGACGAAGGTACTTACATTAGATAATGTTACAAAGCGTTTCGGAGGTCTTACCGCTGTTGGAAATGTGAGCTTTTCAATAAACGAAGGCGAAATATTCGGACTAATAGGGCCAAACGGAGCAGGAAAAACAACTATATTTAACCTTATAACGGGAGTGTATACGCTCAGCGAAGGTAATATACATTTTTGTGACAGAAAAGGGGCTGAACATCTGGTTGCGCAGGCAGATCCGTACGGCGAAGGTTTCTTCAGCGATTTGAAGAGAAGGTTTGTATCTAAGCCGAAAAAACCGTTTGAAATCGCAGAATTCGGTATAACGAGGACATTCCAAAATATTAGGCTGTTCAAAAAATTATCCGTTTACGAAAATGTTTTGACTGCGTGCCATAGAAGCGCTAAATACGGATTGGTATCGTCCGTATTGCCGTGGAAAGTTCCTTATACAAATATAGTTTATCCGTGGTTCAAAAAGCAGGCTGCGCAGGAAAAATTGTTAAATGACAAGACGGAAGAACTTTTAAAGATGATGGGCCTTTGGGAGGAACGAGATTTAAAGGCAGCCAATTTGCCGTATGGGCTTCAAAGAAAACTTGAAATTGCAAGAGCGCTTGCGCTTGATCCGTCGCTTTTATTACTTGATGAACCGGCTGCGGGAATGAATCCGGAGGAAACGCTGGAACTGCTTCAGTTAATCAAAGATATTAGGGATAAATTCAAGCTGACAGTGTTGATTATCGAGCATCATATGGATTTGGTAATGAATCTTTGCGATAGGATATATGTGCTTAACTTCGGTAAATTCTTGGCAGAAGGCTTGCCGTCCGAAATCCAAAACAACAAAGATGTTGTCGAAGCGTATCTTGGAAAGGAGGAGGACTAGTCATGCTGAAAGTAAGAGATCTCAATGTTTATTATGGCGGTATACACGCGATAAGGGGAATAGACATAGATGTAAACAAGGGAGAAATAGTTACTATCATAGGTAGTAACGGCGCAGGTAAATCCTCCATGCTAAACGCGATAAGCGGAGTTGTTAAGTATAGCGGAACTATAGAGTACGAGGGCAAGCAGCTGCCGAATGTTGCGCACAAGGTAGTGCAATCCGGTATTTGCCAAGTGCCTGAGGGAAGAATAATATTTGCCAATCTTTCTGTTCATGAAAATTTGAAGATGGGGGCATATCTTAGAAACGATGCGGGCGTAAATGACGATTTTGAGCGTGTTTACAAGCTATTTCCACGATTGAAGGAAAGAGAAAAGCAAATTGCAGGAACTCTTTCCGGAGGAGAGCAGCAGATGCTTGCAATGGGGCGCGGGCTGATGTCATCACCGGAGCTTATATTACTTGATGAACCGTCGCTCGGACTTGCACCGCTTCTCATAAATACCATATTTGATATAATCAGAGAAATCAAGTCAATGGGTAAAACTATATTGCTCGTAGAACAAAATGCGTTCAAGGCGCTTTCGGTAGCGGATCAGGCATATGTACTTGAGCAAGGGGCGATAACAGCCAAAGGTAAGGCAGAGGATCTTATCAAGGATCCAAAGATACAAGAAGCATATTTGGGTAAAAAGTAAAAAAAGAAAAAGACTAAAGGAGAGTTTAAACAAAGCCTTTAGTCTTTTTTATATTCTATCTATTATCTATTTTTGAATCTTGTGATTGCGTTTACTGAAATTATGGTGATTATTACTGCTATTATGGCTTCAGGTAAACTTGAGGTCAGTGCAAGTCCAAGTATTACCTTGCCTGCGGCTTCCGGAGACTTATCGAGCTTTTCCATAAAAGGAGTAGCGTAGAAAAGATATATTCCGCCAAGAACAAGTACGCTGTTCGTCAGCGAACCGAAAAATGCCGAAACGGTTAATGCAAAGTTATCGAATTTCAATTTAAGCGTTACGAAAAGCAGAGCAAATGCGGCTATCAAAAAGCCTAAAGTTGCAAAGAAACTCGAAAGTACGAACTTATCGGCAGTAACGATTTTGAAAAGTACGAATCCCAAAAAAGCGATAATCAACAAGTCAAACAGAACGGATGCTATTTTTAAAAATTTTGGGCTTCTGCTGCTGAAAGCTGCATATAGGTAATATGAAACAATTCCAATCAGCACGCGTGGAAGTACGGCTATCAGCGGATTCCAAAATACGAACGAAGTCGGTAGCGGCATCGTGAAAGCCTTAACCATAGACGATACACCGAAAATTAGACCGACCGCAGCCCCAACAATCGGACCTTCCAAGATGGCGGCGATGATTACAGGAATATGCATAGTAGTCGCATTCATAACTCCGAGCGGAATGAAGCCTAGTGGCGTCAATCCGAGTACTATGGTGATTGCACCGAGCATAGCAGCAATAACTAATTTGCGTGTTTTTTCTTTATTCATGTTTTTCTCCTTTCGGATACGATCCGTTTGTGGTATCGCTCCAAGACAGAATTATACAGCAAATACAATTAAAAATCCACAAGATAGTAAAAAAAATGTAATAAAACTTGAAAAAAATTTCAAATTCGCTTTAATATCTTTGTATAATTTGTTAAAATTAAAGGTGTTTTTAATTAAAGCGTTCGCTCTATTTACTAAAGCGGAAGCAAAGCTCAAATATCAAAAATTGAGGGGAATGAAATGAGTATTATATTAGACGGGAAGAATCTCACTGTAGAAGATGTAATAAAGGTGGCAAGACACTTTGAAAAGGTTGAGCTGTCAAAGCAGGCAGAGGCGCAAGTTATCAGAGCCAGAGAATATGTCGATCGCAAACTGGCTGAGGGAGCCGTAATATATGGATTAACAACAGGTTTCGGAAAGTTTGCGGATACGGTTATATCCGAAGACGAAGCGCATGCATTACAGAGAAACTTGATAATTTCACATTCTTGTGGTATGGGAGAGCCTTATTCAAGGGAAGTTGTGAGGTCCATAATGCTGCTTAGATGCAACGCACTTGCACGCGGGAATTCCGGTATCAGGCTCAGTACGCTAACAACGCTTATAAATATGATAAACGAAGGGGTACATCCTGTTATACCTCAAAAAGGTTCGCTAGGAGCTTCGGGAGATTTGGCACCATTATCGCATATGGTACTTACCATGCTTGGAGAAGGAAAGGCCGAATACAAAGGAGAGGTTATGTCTGCGAAAGAAGCTATGCGAAAAGCGGGAATACCTGTCATAGATCTTGCAGCCAAAGAAGGGCTGGCTCTTATAAACGGTACTCAGGTAATGACGGCAGTGGGACTAAATGTCCTTGCGGATGCGCTCGATATAGTTGAGATTGCAGACCTTGCAGCAGCGCTGACGGGCGAGGCGCTTAACAGTATTACAAAAGCGTATGATCATAAGATACATGAGCTTCGTGGACACAAGGGGCAAATAGATACGGGCAAGAACTTGCTTAGACTGCTTAACGGCAGTAAGAACGCAAAGGATAAACATGAGGTAAAGGTGCAAGATCCTTATACTTTGAGATGTGTACCGCAGATTCACGGAGCGTCCAGAGATGCAATCAGTTATGTTTACGATGTAGTATCGAGAGAAATCAACGCAGTTACGGATAATCCGTTAATATTTGTAGACGAAGATGAGGTGATATCGGGTGGAAACTTCCATGGACAGCCTATGGCTCTTGCCTTCGACTTTTTGAAAATTGCGATTTCGGAGTACGCCAATGTTTCTGAAAGACGACTCGAAAGGCTTGTAAATCCTCAACTTTCAGAAGGACTACCTGCATTTCTCACCAAAAACGGTGGCGTTTGCTCGGGATTTATGATAACACAGTACGCGGCGGCGTCTATGGTATCGGAAAACAAAATATACGATCATCCTGCAAGCGTGGATTCGATACCGTCGTCTGCCAATCAGGAAGATCATGTGAGTATGGGAACTACGGCGGCAAGAACTGCAGCTATGGTACTCGACAATACAAGAAAGGTACTCGCAATCGAATTGCTTGCGGCAAGTCAGGCGATTTGGCTTAGAGGAGAAAAATGCGAGGAACAGCTTGGACATTACACAAAGAAGGCTTATGAAGAAATTCGAAAGAAAATTCAGCCGATAGAAGAAGATGTCATAATGTACGAAGAGATGAACAAAATGGAAGCGCTTATTAAGGACGGAACGCTTATAAATGCGATAGTATAGGAGGAGAAAATGTTTGAGAATGCTAAAATTGCAAATGCGATGACAATAAAATTGCCGGCTGAATTACCGGAATATCCTGCATTTTGTGAAGGAGTAAGACGTGCACCGGATAGAGGGTTCAGACTTTCTAAGGAAAAGACAAAACTGGCGTTAAAAAATGCACTTAGATATGTACCAGAAGAATTACATGAAGTCTTGGCACCTGAATTTATGGATGAACTCAAAAAATACGGCAGAATTTATGCTTATAGATATAGACCTGAGGGAAGAATTTATGGAAAACCTATAGACGAATACAAAGGGAATTGTGTTGAGGGCAAGGCATTTCAAGTAATGATAGACAACAATCTTGATTTTGAAATCGCACTTTATCCTTACGAGCTTGTTACATATGGAGAGACCGGACAACCGTGTCAAAACTGGCTGCAGTACAGATTGATTAAAATGTATCTTGAGCAGCTCACGGACGAGCAGACATTGGTTGTGGAATCCGGACATCCGCTTGGACTTTTCCCTTCAAAAAAGGAAGCACCGCGTGTAATAATAACAAATGCTATGATGATTGGAATGTTCGACAATTTGGATGATTGGGAAATCGCAGAGCAGTTGGGCGTTGCGAACTACGGTCAGATGACGGCAGGCGGCTGGATGTATATAGGCCCGCAGGGAATCGTGCATGGAACATTTAACACTATATTAAATGCTGCAAGAAAGTTTTTGGGAGTTGCAGCGGATGAAGATTTGGCGGGATACACATTTGTATCATCAGGTTTAGGCGGCATGAGCGGTGCTCAGCCGAAGGCGGCAAATATTGCGAATGCGTGCGGTATTTTTGCAGAGGTGGATTTATCCAGAATTGAAACTCGAAAAAATCAAGGCTGGGTGGACATTGTATCCGACGATTTGGATGAAGTATTCAAAATTGCCGGAGAAAAAGTAGCGAAAAAAGAGGGCATTTCTATAGCATATCACGGCAATATAGTGGATTTACTGGAAAAAGCTCTTCAAATCGGGTTTAAGATCGATTTGCTGTCCGACCAAACATCGTGCCACAATGTTTACAATGGAGGATATTGTCCGGCAGGTTTGACATTTGAAGAAAGAACTAAGATGCTGCACGAAGATAGAGAAAAGTTCTGCGAACAGGTAGATACTTCGCTTCGTAAGCATTATGCTGTAATCAAAGCGTTAAGCGAAAAAGGAACTTATTTCTTCGATTATGGGAACTCGTTCATGAAAGCTATTTACGATGCCGGAGTAAAGGAAATTTCCAAAAATGGAGTTGACGAAAAAGACGGGTTCATATGGCCGTCTTATGTCGAGGATATCATGGGACCTATGCTTTTCGATTACGGATACGGACCGTTTAGATGGGTTTGCTTGTCGGGTAAGGACAGCGACTTGGATTTAACGGATAAAACGGCTATGGACGCGATAGATCCAAAAAGGAGATTCCAAGACAAAGATAATTGGCAGTGGATTAAGGATGCAAAGAAAAACAAGCTGGTTGTAGGTACAAAGGCTCGCATACTTTATCAAGATGCGGAAGGCAGGCGTGATATAGCTCTTGCATTTAACAAATTGGTGCGAGAAGGAAAGATTGGCCCTGTTATGATAGGGCGAGATCACCACGATGTCAGCGGAACCGATTCACCATTTAGAGAAACTGCAAATATTAAGGACGGAAGTAATGTAATGGCGGATATGGCGGTTCAGTGCTTTGCCGGAAATGCTGCCAGAGGTATGAGCCTTTGCGCATTGCACAATGGTGGAGGTGTTGGAATCGGAAAGTCAATAAACGGCGGGTTTGGGCTTGTTCTCGACGGAAGCGAAAGAATAGACGAAATTATCAATTCCGCTATGATGTGGGATGTAATGGGAGGCGTAGCGCGTAGAAGTTGGGCAAGAAACGAAAATGCGGTGCAGACAGCGGCATTATATAATAAAAATTATGCAGGTGCGGGGCATATTACATTACCATATGAGCCTAAGGCTGACTTGATAGACAGCGTTGTTGCAAAGTATTTTGAATAGAGGAATATATGAAAAAGACGCTTATTAAAAATATAGGATTGTTGCAAACCCCGATTGGCAGTTTCCCGCATAAGGGAAAAGCGCAGGGAGAGAATTTAAAACTCAAGGATGCTGCGATTTTGATTAACGGAGAAATTATCGAAGCCATTTTTTCAGACGGCGAAATTCCGGCTTTTGAGGTGGATGAAGTAATAGATGCGGAGAATAAGTTTGTAACACCGGGACTTGTTGACGGACATACACATCTTGTGTTTGGCGGCTATAGACATAGAGAAATACCGATGAAGTTGGCAGGTGCGGATTACCTGGAAATACATAATGCGGGTGGTGGAATTTACGACACTGTTAGAAATACAAGAAAAGAGAGCTTTGATGCCTTGTACGACAAGAGTTATGCTTTTTTAGATGAAATGATGTCGCTCGGAGTTACCTGTGTTGAAGCTAAAAGCGGATATGGACTGGATATTCCAAATGAAATTAAGCAACTCGAGATAGTGAAAAAACTATCTGAAAATCATAAGATGAATTTAGTTTCAACATTTATGGGCGCGCATACAGAACCTGAGGAGTACAAGGGTAGAAAAGACGAATATATAGATTTTTTATGTAATGAACTTATGCCGCTTGTAAAAGAGCGAAATCTGGCAGAATTTGTAGACATCTTTTGTGAGGATTCGGTTTTTGATGCGAAGCAAAGCAAAAAATATCTTGAGCATGCGCAAAAACTTGGGTTCGGATTAAAAATTCACGCGGAAGAAATAGCGGATATAGGGGGTTCAAAGATAGCAGGGGAGCTTAGAGCAACATCTGCGGAGCACCTTATAGCTATAAACGGCGACGGGATAAAGGCGCTGCACGATGGTGGAGTTACGGCAATGCTGTTGCCTGCAACATCATTTTATCTTGGCAAGACATTTGCACCTGCAAAGGAGATGATAGAAAAGGGCGTCAGTGTTGCTGTTGCTTCGGATTTCAATCCGGGTTCATGCCCCAGCTTAAATTTGCAGTTTGTCATAAATCTTGCTTATTTAAAATATCGTATGACTCCGGAGCAAATATTGACGGCGGTAACGATAAATCCAGCAGCAGCGATAGGATTGCATGAAAAAGTGGGAACGCTCGAGGCGGGCAAGCGTGCGGACCTGGTAATTTGGAATGCTGACAGCATGGAGATGCTTTGTTATCGAATGGGATCCAATCTCGTAAACAAGGTGATTTCAGGCGGTGAAATCGCTTATCAAAAATAAAGTTTTAGAAAGGGAATTTATATGAAACTTATAAAAATGCAGCTTTCAGATTATCTGGATGCGCTTACATCAAGAAGTCCTGCACCGGGGGGAGGCTCTGCGAGTGCGCTTAGCGGTGCGCAGGGAATTGCACTTGGTATCATGGTGTGCAATTTAACTACGGGAAAAGAAAAGTACAAGGAATTCGAAGCGGAGTGCAAGCAGGCGATATCGGTACTCACTAAGCTCTATGATGAAATGTGCATTGCCATAGACAAAGATACGGATGCTTACAATGCTGTTTCGGGAGCTTACAAAATAAGCAAGGACGATCCAAATCGCGCGAAAGCGATAGAAGAAGCGATGATGGTTGCTACCAAAGTCCCTTTCGAAACGATGAATATAGCTATCAAGGCTATGCGTGAGGTAAAAGGACTTTTTGGAAAAACGAATGTTAATGCTCAAAGCGATTTGGAAGTTGCAATTTTGAATCTAAAGGCGGCACTTTTCGGAGCATGGCTAAATGTCAAAATAAACTTGCCGGGGCTTAGTAACGAAGAAATCAAAGAAAAGTTCTTGCAAGAAGGCGCACAAATACTGAAAGAGGCGCAGGAAATAGAACGCGAACTCAATTTATCAATATAGATATATGACAGGAGGATACTATGGTAAAAATTATTGAAAGCGTACCAAATATAAGTGAAGGTAGAAATATGAAAGTGGTTGAGGCGTGTGTAGATGCGGTACGAAACACAAAGGGCTGCACATTGATGGACTACTCGTCCGACGCCAGCCACAATAGAACGGTCATAACATATATGGGAAGTCCCGAAGCTGTTGAAGAGGCGAGCGTTGCTCTTGCAAAGACGGCGGCTGAACTTATTGACTTAACCAAACACGAAGGAGAGCATCCTAGAATGGGAGCGGTCGATGTAATGCCGTTTATTCCGATTAAGGGAGCGACTACTGAGGACTGCGTAGAGCTTTCCCAAAAGGTGGGAGAGCGAATTACTAAAGAAGCTGATATTCCGGTATTTTTGTACGAAAGCTCTGCAAGCGCGCCGCATAGACAGAATCTTGCTGCTATCAGAAAAGGTCAGTTTGAGGGAATGGCAGAAAAGGTAATGGAGGAGGAGTGGGAACCGGATTTCGGCGGTAGAAGAATCCACCCTACGGCGGGCGTAGTAGCGGTTGGAGCAAGGCCACCTCTAATTGCATTCAATATCAATTTAAGCACAAGTGATATAACTATCGCAAACAACATAGCAAAGATTATCAGGCGTTCAAGTGGCGGACTTGAAGCGGTTAAAGCAATAGGCGTAATGCTCGAAGAAAGAAATACTGCGCAAGTTTCAATCAATATGACGGATTACACGAAAACGCCGCTTTATAGAGTTCTTGAGCTTGTAAGAGCCGAAGCGAAAAGATATGGAGTTAATGTAATCGGAACTGAGCTGATTGGACTTTGCCCGATGCAGGCGATGTTCGATTCCGCCGAATACTATTTGCAGATAGAAGAATTTGATAGTAAAGTGCAGATTATCGAAAATCATCTGCTGTAACAATTACGGCTTAGTAATTAAAATAAAAAACCTCTGAATTTCTCAGAGGTTTTTCGCTTTTCTTATTTCTTTTCTTCAAAATTTTCTGCGCCAACTCCGCACATTGGACATTCTTCAGGCGGTTGATCGCCTTCGTGAACGAAGCCGCAAACTTTGCAAACCCATTTTGCCATAGTCTTAATCTCCTTTTATTTATAATATTTAAACATTATCGTCTGTTTGCCAAATGATTGTAGCAGAGTCTCCATCTTGAATAGGAGTCGAGTAGCCGGCATCGACGTTGTTTACTGTCATTATGAGTTTACCTCTTTTTTCTGTATCGAGGTCAACAAATTTAAGCAGTTGCATTATTATAAACGGATCCTCGTCGTCTGACGGTTTTGATAAATGGACAGGATTTCCGTTTAAAATTACATTGATACTTGTAGTAGCTTCAATGTCAGCATCGTTTGGTTTCTCATCGGTCGCAAGATGTTCTTCATTAGCCGCAAGACTAGTTTCATTAGTTTCAGCTTTATTTAAATCTGTGTTTACATCTGAACCGTAGAGCTTTGTGATAGTAACATCTGATTCTTCTAAATTTTCATTAGCGGTAGCTGTGTCTTGCTTTTCTTTAATATTTATAATTATATCATCCATGAAGCTGACAAAGCATTGTCCTAACGCATCCTCGGAAATAGGGAGGAGAGGCTTTCCGTTTATTTCAACGTAAACCACATCGCTCAGCGGTGTATCATCAAGCAGCTGCAAAATGCTCACTGCCGGTGTATCGCCGTTCTTTGCAGTTTTAACTTTGATTTCGTCGCCTTGAGATACTAAAGTTTCGATATTGGCAGGTTTGCCGTTGACTTCAATTTTTCCGGGTATACTAGGTGAACCTTTGATGACACGGCGATTTCCGTTTATTGTAAATACCAGATTCGGTGCGGAAATACCTACCAGTGAAGTCGGCTTGATACCTGCAAGCACAAGTGCGTCAAGGGCTTTGATTTTTTGGTGATTAAATAGCATGATTTTTTTATCATTTACCTTTACCGAGAAAAAATCACAGCCTTTATAAAGAGCCGAAACTATTCCAATGCCGATAGGTGTAACATATGTAGGTGATAATAGCTTGTCGCTAAATAAAGTAATACCGTTATCTGTATTTACAAGTCCAAGCGCTACTCTCGATTCCGGCATACCCAGCTTTTCGGCGATAAATGCTGAAAGTCCTCGAATTTGTGAACCGCCGCCTACAAGGAAAACAGCTGCAGGAGCAGAACCGTTTATGAGCAAGATTCTCTGACTGATAGCATCTGCAAGAGCTTCGATTGCAGGTTTTGAGGTTTCGTATATTTCCTCTGCCGTAATAGTAGTTTTTATACCAAGTATATCTTTAATTTCAATATCTTCCATATTGGTCATAGCGAATTTCATATCTTCTGCGCTATTGAAATTGGTAAGATATTTTTTCATTAGAGTTTCAGTAATTTCATCACCTGCAGTCGTAACCATATCGTAAGCGATGATACTGCCGTCTTTTGATAATGCAATATCCGATGTACCGCCTCCAATGTCTACAAGAGCAATATTGAGGAAGCGGATATCTTCAGGAACAACAGCGTGTATAGCCGCGATAGGTTCAAGAGTGAGATTTTCAACATCCAAATTGCATTTTGCGGTTACAGCGTATAAACTAACAAGTACACTTGACGGCAAAAATGCTGCAATAATTTCAACTGTTGCCTGATGACCTTTTTGACCGAGCAGATTTTTTATTTTGTAATTGTCGAGCAGGTAGCTTTTGACGCTGTATCCGACGCAGTAATAATCCTTGATTGCAAGCTCGGGAGCGGCATTGCTTTTTTCAAAGCTGCTTTGTGCCGATTCGATTGCAGAATATTCCATATATTGAAGCAGATTTTCGTTGATAGCTTCATTTTCGATCAGGTCGGTAGTGAAGGACGCTTCTGCTGTTTTAAGCGCACGACCTGCAGCTGCGATAGAAACCTTATCAAACTTAAGTCCTGAACGCTCCTCAAGTGCGGTTTTCACATTATTTACAACGGTAGCAACTAAATCGATATCTTCTATTTGACCGTCGCGCATGGCACGCCTCATATGGAAAGCCTGTTCAAAATCTATTACTCTAAATTCATGGTCCTGCCAATAACCAAGTACTCCTATTACAGAGCGAGTACCTATATCTAAGGCAAAAACGATTTTTTTATCTTCAGGATTGTTGTTCATATAATTCCTCGTCTTATAGTTTATGTAAGTGATTTATAATCAAACCTGCAATATCCTTATTGTCGGCTTGCACTGCAACGGCTCCGATTTCGTATGCAACCATAGGCATACCGTAAACTACACAAGATTCCTTGCTTTCGCCTATGGTGTATGCGCCGTTTTCACGCATTTTCAAAAGACCGTCAGCGCCGTCTTTGCCCATGCCGGTAAGGATAACCCCAATTTTATTTTTGATAGGAAGCTCGCTTACCGAATCAAACAGTACATCGACAGAAGGGCAATGTCCACTAACCTTGTCGGTACCTGCGCACCTTATTATATAGCCGCTACCCGAATGAACAAGACGCATCTGGCAGTCGCCGGGAGCTATATACACTTGCCCGTAAGTCAATTTATCGCCGTCAACGGCTTCTTTAACCGCAACATCGCATACACGATCGAGTCTATCTGCATATAGTTTCGTAAAGCCCGGTGGCATATGTTGGACAATCAACATAGGTGGAATATCAGCAGGGAGCCGCTGAAGGACTTCCTGAGTTGCTTCAGTACCTCCTGTTGAAGCACCGAGTGCAATTATCGTATCAATATGCGCATCCGAAAGACTTGAAATACTGCGAGCTTGATGTACGGCTTTCGGTTGAAGCTGGGTTAAAGCCGAAAATCTGTGCTTATGGATTTTAGCGACGGAAGCGATGCGTATTTTTGTAGCCAGTTCTTCAATGAAATTTGAGTTTGATGTAGTCTTTGCATCAGGTTTTCTGACGAAGTCTACGGCACCTGCTTTCAGCGCATCAAATACGGTAATGGACGCGGAACTTACCAATATTATAGGCAAATCCTGCTTTTCCAGTATGACTTGAACTAATTCAATTCCGTTCATTTTTGGCATTTCGACATCCAAACTGAGAACATCAGGATGAAGAGTTGCGATTTTAGATTGCGCATCAAATGCGTCAACTGCCGTACCGACAACCTCAAAATCATCATATTTCATCAAATTTGAACTTATCAGGGTTCTGTATACGGCGGAATCGTCGACAACCAGAACTTTAATTTTATTTTTTAATGCCATTTTATCTCCTTAGAATTTACAATTTCTTTCTGTAGGTAGCAGGCATGATATATTCAAATTCAGATGAACCTCTATCAACGGTTTCGGAGTGGCCTATTAGTAAATATCCGCCCGGATTTAAGGCGTTATAAAACCGTTCGATTAAAGCGGATTTAGTTTCTTTTTCGAAGTAAATCATAACATTTCGGCAAAAGATTACATCAAACTTTATCTTGAATGTTATAGGATTCATAAGATTAAAAGTTTTGAATATAACATTTTTCCTGAGATCCGGAGTTACTTTGTAGCCGCCGTTTTGTTTAGTGAAATATTTGTTGCGCCAATCGGCAGGAATTGCCGAGATGGCTTCATCGGTATAAAAACCGGTAGTAGCCTTGGTAAGCGCATTTTGCGAGATGTCGGTGGCAAGCAATCTTGTATCCCAATTCCCGCTTTTAAAATATTCTTTCATGATAATCGACAGCGTGTAAGGTTCCTCGCCGGAGGAACATCCGGCACTCCAAATGCTGATGCTTTTTTTAGCAGCATTTCGCTCCTCTACAAAAGGAAGTATCGTATCGTTAAAAAACTTAAAATGCCCTTCTTCTCGCATGAAAAAAGTGTGGTTTGTAGTCAGCTTGTTGAGCATTTTTTCTATATCGGTAGGATTTTTTGTATTTATTATATTGTCTATATACTCTGTGAAAGAGCTGTAACCGCAACTTTCTATAAAGCCGGACAATCTGCCCTCGATTAAAACTCTCTTTGCTTTAAGATTTATACCGTAATTTTTTATGATAAAATCCGTAAGCCTTATGAAATCGGAATCTGAAATTTTTAACATAGATTCCCCCTTACATAACTTTTACGAGCGTTGTAAGGTCAAATATCAAGTGAACCATTTCTTCAATTTCAACTATACCTGTAATTGAATCGTGCTTGTTATTTGAAGGTGGCGGTGCAATATGCTCTTTTGGTACATCGGTAACAAGGAATACCTCGTCTACCAAGAGTCCAAGAGTAGTACCGTTTACTTCAGTTATAATGATGCACGATTTCATACTGTTTGTGTCAACACCGGCTTCATAGTTGAGTTTAAGACGCATATCGAGTATTGGAATAATTTGACCGCGAAGATTTATTACACCTTTTATATAATTCGGCAAGATAGGGAAGTGAGTAATTGAGAATACATTGATTATCTCTTTTACAAAATCCGTATCTATCGCAAAAACTTTGTCGCAAACATTGTATGTAAGCAGTTTAACCATAGCTGAGTCGTTTACAATCTGCGTTTCGATTACTATATCTGTATCTTCGTCTTCGCCGGATGAATCTTTGTGCGAGGATTGTTTGATATCCAAGTTGCCTGTAGCAAAATTAAATATGCTTGGAACATCGAGTATAATGCTGATGTTACCGTCGCCAAGTATAGCGCAGCCGGTAATACCGAAATCTCTAAGGTTGTAAGAACCGAAATAAAGTGGTAGAGGCTTTACAACAACCTGTAATTGACCAATCAGTTCGTCTACGAGTAGGCAGAACGAAGTCCCTGCAAATTCAACCCACATGACGATTCCTTTTTCAATTTCTTCAAGACCGCCGTCAATATTGTATAGCTTGTTTAAACGAACCAGCGTGATAAATTCATCACCGCGTTGCACCATTTCGCCGCGTTCAACATCGTGAATTATATCTTTCTTTGTAGCTTTGAAAGATTGTTTGATGTTTGCAATAGGAATAGTAAACTGGTAATCGGCAACTCTGCATTCCATACCGTCAATTATAGCAAGTGTCAAAGGAATCTTAAATGTGGTTACCGTACCTTCGCCTTCCTCTGAGGAAATATATACCTGTCCACCGACTTTTTCTATATTCTTTTTAACAACGTCCATGCCGACACCTCTGCCGGAGAATTCCGTAACGACCTCTTTTGTAGAGAATCCCGGTAATAGTATAAGCTGGAGAATTTCGTTCTTTGTATATTCGCTTTCGGGTTTAGTCAATAGCCCTTTTTCTTTAGCGGATGCCAAAATCTTTTCAGGCTTCATGCCGCGACCGTCATCGGCGATAGTTATAATAACTTCGCTACCGGTGTGTTGCGCTTTGAGCGTAATCTTTGCTTTTTCGGATTTGCCGAGAGCAAGACGCTCTTTGGGATCCGTTTCAATTCCATGGTCCATAGAGTTTCTAACTATGTGCATAATAGGATCTTGTATGCTGTCTACTATTGTTTTGTCAATTTCGGTATCTGCGCCGATAGAAACAAGTTCAACATTTTTGTTGAGTTTTTGAGACATGTCTCTAACGATTCTTGTCATTTTTTGGAACACACCCGAAACAGGAACCATTCGAACGGACATTACGATGTCTTGAAGCTCAGTAGTAAGCTGTCTGAGCTGACGAGCCGACTTTGTGAAATTGTCGAGCTTGAGTCCTTTCAAATCCGAAGAGGATGTTACCATGGATTGAGTAATAACAAGCTCTCCTACCAAAGCCATCAGCATATCGAGCTTCGAGAGGTTTACATTTATCAAATTATTTTTGTTGTGCTTATCTTCTTTTTTCGGTTCAGCTTCTTTTTTTGTAGCCGCTTTTGCAGGCTCCGGAGCTTTTTCAACAGGGGCGGATTCCGCTTCGACAGGGACATTCGCCTCCTCTTTGGCTTTTTCCGCTTCCTCTTTGGCTTCTTTTACTTCGGCTGCATGCTGTTTTGCTTCTATTATTTCATATGTTTCCACGTTTATATCTTGAGTTACAACCTCGAGAGCACTGGTTAAATCTACGGGAGAATTGGCAATAACCTTAAGTCCGTTCTCTATTATAAACTGAGTTGTTTCGGTATTTGCTTCTAAGGTTTCGGGTATAGTATGAACATCGGATTCGCAAACCTCGTTGATGTTTTTTACAAGCATAATCGCTCTAAGGCTTTCCATGCCCGCACTTTGATCGAAGAAAATATGAATGACATCGTTTTCGCTTGCATCTTCGGAAGCGCTTGCGGCGGGTTGCTCAGCAGCAGCCGGTGCTTCGGGAGGCGCTTCGCCTTTGAATTGCGCAAGTAGAGTTTCAATTTCAAGTACGATTGCATCGCAACTGTCAAGCTCTGTATTTCCGTCTTCAACAAGTGCAATTTGAGATTTCAAGAAATCGCTTGCCTTGAACATAAGATTGAAAAGAGTCTTGCTATATTGTTCCTCAATTTCACCTTTTTCGCGTATAACAAAAAACATGTCTTCGATTCTGTGCGCAACAGTCATGATTGAATTAAACTGCATCATGGCTGCAGAGCCTTTAACCGTATGCATGATTCTAAAAATTTCATTGATCTGGTCTACTGAGAAAGAATCATTATTTTCTGCGTCGAGCAAAATCTCGTCCAGTTGTTCTAAAAGGGTATTTGTCTCAAACAAATACATTTCGAGCATATTGTCCATTCCATTATCCATAAATTAACACACCTCACATTTAAAGATTTGTTCGTAAACCGATATTCATTATCTATTGTACCACATAAATGGGGATTTACAAATAGAAAATCATAAAAATTATGCGAAAAATGCAAAAAATATGTGAAAATCCTACCAACATGAAATAATTTTAGTATATAACCATAAAAATATTCAAGAAGCGTAGGTCAAGTTTATAAAAAAGGGTATATATTGAATGCATTATACATATTGTAGAAAATTCAGAAAATATACCGTCAACCGTTTGCGACCGCAGGCGAAATGTGGTATAATTAAATAAGATTGTATCCGCTATCTTGATTTTATAAGTTACCGATAAAAAGACTTATGAATGTATGAAATCAGAAATATAATATAGGGTTTGATAAAATCTCGTGCGATAGCGAGCTTGGAGGTTGCATATCATGAAGCGTATATCGTTGACATTCAAGAAGCACCAGACGACTATACTTTTATTCAGCGCCGTTATATTGGGACTTTGTCTACTTTTTTTACTTTTAGATGTAATCGGGGGAATTGACAAGTCGAAATATAAGGAGCTCACAGATATGGTTATCAAAGTTGAGCATCAGGACGGAACTACCGAAACATTTACAAGCCGAGTGTTTAATTTCAGGTCAAATGAAGATGTTATCACCATAATTTTACCGCTGGATGAAGAATTCAGACAGCATCATCAATCCATAAATTTCTTTTTTTACAACAGCGTAGTAAGGGCGTATTACAAGGATACGCTGCTTGTTTCATATGGGGAAAATATAAGCAGGCATATGATAGGACATATTAAGGTATCCATTCCGATACCGCCCGAGGCATATGGCGACGAAATAAGGGTGCAAATATATCCGCGATTAAATGTTCTTGAAGACGCTTTTAGAACGCCGCTACTGATGAAAGAAAAGGATGCGGCATTCTTCCCTGTCATAGGACTTGAGGCTTTTTATGTTGTATTTAATGCGATATTGATTTTTTCGTTTTTAGGAATAATCATTTTCGCTTTTTTATATAAAACCGTGGACGTGGCTCGAGAAGGCACCTGGCTAATGATGTTGATTTTTGCCGTTACGCTTTGGTTCTTGGGCAATTCGGGTATGCTCTATGTAATTACTGCAAGTGAGGATATAAATGCGGTAGGCGAATATGTAGGGATGTTCTTAATCTTTACGGCGGCACCGCTTTATGCGAGCTTTGAAACGGAAAGACCTATGCTCAAAAAGTACCTTGCGGTTGCGGGAATTGTATTGTTTGTCGTATTTTGGGTTTGTTTCATTTGTTATATTCTTCCAACGGGATTCAATTATGTTTGGCACTTGAGACAGTGGCAAGCGCTACAAATCGTTATGGCATTTTCGGCACTCATAAGCCTTTTGTTTCCGGGTAAGAAAAAGAAGAATCTTTCCGATCATGTTATGAGCTACGGATTTTCGGCGGTCGCTTTGTTTGGAGTTTTGGAGCAGGTGCGTATAATAATTTCTGCACATGTTACGGAAGAATGGCCGATGTTTATGCAAAGGTTCATCGAGATTCATTTTGCTATTTTGCTTATATTGGCGCTCGTTATCACGCTGTTTACTTCGTATGCGATAAAAGTTAAGTATGTTTTGCAAAAGAGCTTGAGAGAGCAGCATCTCGAAATGCTGGCATATACGGATAATTTAACGGATATAGGAAACAGGCAATACTTGCAGAAAAAGCTAAATGAACTAGATCAGAACCGTGAAAAAGACTATGCGATTATTTTTGCGGATATTGATTATTTGAAATATGTAAACGATAATTTTGGACATGAAGCGGGGGACGAACTCATCAAAATGGTTGCCGCCGCTATCAAAGAGGCTGTTGAAGGCAATTCAAAAGGGTTTGTAGGCAGAAATGGAGGAGATGAATTTATCTGTGTAGCGATTCCGGCGCGTACGGCGGAGGGAATTGCACAAGACATCAGGAAGAACCTCGAAGAAATAAAACGGCAAGAGAACCCGCCATTTCCTGTCAGTGTTTCGATTGGAATAGCGCATTATCGTGAAATTTTTACACAAACAAATTTTTTAGGTCGTCGTACTATCGATTCGAGCAATGTAATCAAGCTCGCTGATGAGAGAATGTACAAAGACAAATGTATACAGAAACAAAAATTACAAATTTAAATGCCGTTTTTCGTTGTCTTCTTCGTTTTGGGGAATATTTTGATTTAAGAAAATCGAAATATCGTCGATATATTATAAGTGGAGTGAACTCATATTCAAAATGATATTATTGATAACAAAAAAGGAAAGGAAGTATGATGAAACGCATTTTGACATTTTTACTTTCGGCAGCGTTGATATTATCGGGGTTTCCGATGACATCGGGTATCGAAAGTCATGCTGCGGAAAAACATTGGGCAGACCAATATTTGAACAATCTGGTACGCAACGATATAATGCGAGGTGATTTACAAGGAAACTTGCACCCGAATAACAATATTACCAGAGCGGAATTCGTAACAATGATAAACCGAGCATTCGGATACACTCAAAAAGGCAAAGGAAATTTTGCGGATGTAGATAAGAATGCTTGGTATAGCGATGACATAAGCATAGCTAAAAATCAAGGGTACATGCAAGGAGTAGCTGCAAACAAGGCGGAGCCTGAAAGCAGTTTAACCAGGGAACAGGCGGTTACCCTTATTTGTCGTGCGCTCAAGATTGAGGGTGTTGACAGTGATACATTTAAGTTTTCGGACAGTAGGGAATTCAGTCAGTGGAGTAAGGAATACATAAATGCAATCACAAATAAAAAAATAGTGAACGGGTATCCCGATTCGACATTTAAACCTGCAAACAGAATGACTAGAGGAGAAATGGCAAAAGTTCTTTCGAATCTTGCAGGTGAAATTGTCAAGGAAAAAGGCGACAACTACATCGGATATGCCGATAAGAATGTTTCAATGGTCAAAACCGGAGCAAACCTTAGGGATACGATAATACCGGGAGATTTGTTCATTACGGCAGGACTGGGAAAAGGTGCGTCCATACTTGATAAGGTAACGGTAAACGGGGACCTTATTATAAGCGGTACCGGAAATTCTGAAAGCGGAGAAGTCAGCGTACTCGTCAAAGACAGCGATATTAACCATTTGATAATAGACTCTCAAAGCTCGGAGATTATGAGCGTTAGAGCTGAGGGAGGCAGTGTAATAGAAAAAACTACGGTTAAGAGAAATGCTTATCTGGAAGAGGATAGCGACAAAAATATTGCGTTCAAAGATGTAGTGCTAAAGGGTGTGAGCGGGACCAAGCTAAATATGGCGGGAAACTTTGAAAATGTCAAGATTATGGCAGCGAACAATCAACTTAGCCTTAGCAAAGGATACATAAACGCTTTGACGGTTGACGAGGAAGCTGAGAAAGGCTCTATATTCTTGGAGAAAGAAACAAAGGTCGGAGCTCTTATGATAGACACACCGACAACCGTAACAGGAACGGGTGAAATCGAACAGGTAGTGATAAATGCCGACGGCACCAATATTTCAATGCTTCCTAAACGCATATATATTAGACCGGGAATCAAAGCGATTATCAACGGCAAGACCATGACAAGTCTTGACGGGGAAGCCAATAATGCAGATCCGGAGTTTAAATCCGATTATCCTAAGCTGAAGGATATACAGGCTACGGGGGCAAAGCTGCTTGCAATTGTAAACAAACCGGGAAAAGTATACTGGGCAATTAAGGATCTTGGAGCTGTAAAGGCGGGTGCGACACAAGAAGATCTTGTACAGCCGGATAAAAGATATTTTGTAAAATTCGGAAATCAGATAATGGTGGGCGATAAGGAAACACCATTTAATATTGCAGGGCTTAAGAGCGGCGGCGAATATGAATACTATGTAATGTTTGAGGATTTGAAAGGAAACAGAACGGAAATCAGAACCGGTAAATTCAAGACAGTAGACATAGTGGCACCGCAGTTTTTGGGCGGTACACCTACCGTTGGAAATAAAACAAACACATCATTCGAATTTTCTGTAATGCCGTCTAAGGATGTAAATATATACTGGGCGGTATACAAAAACAAGGCGGTTCCTCCTACTGCAGAAGCACTTGCCGACCAAAAAGTTTCAGGAGCACTGGGCAAAGGCGAGCTTCTTGGAGCGGAAACAAATGTTACGTATAATATAGGCGTTAGAGGAAATGCAACTACACCGCTTGAGGAGAGCAAAGATTACGATATTTATTTTGTAATGCGCGACAAAGCGGGAAATCTTTCCAGACTTTCCAAGACGGTTGCAGCTACGCTCGATATGACACCTCCGAGATTTGAAGTAAAACCGTGGAATGAGCCCGGAGCAAAGACCTCTATAACGGTGAATACTATAATAAATGAGGCATCAACGATATATTGGGCAGCATATCCACAGGATGAAAAATATCCTCAAATGGCGGATGTCAAATTGCAAATTCGTACAATCACAACGGGCGACAAAGCATTTAAACACGGTCAAAAGATGACTAAGGGAATGGTTTCCGAAAAACTCATTTTGAACGGATTGCAACCTGAAAAACCTTATGATGTTTATTTTGTTGCAAGGGATAAGACCGGTAATGATTCGGATGTGTATGTATTGCACGGTATCAAAACTTTAGATAAAACGGCACCAAAGGCAGAAATGGTGTTCGATAAGGTGATAGATGGAGATCCGCTGATAAGTGCAAATATAACTATAGAATTTGACGAAATCACTTATTATGACGGACTCGACAGCGATATCAGACTTTCAACAATAAACGGCGATGATGCGCTAAAAACCAAAATATTGAAGGAAATGTTGATATTACATGACCTCAAGAGGGTAACACAACCGGATTTTTATACGGATATAGATTATACGAAAGTAACTATCGGCGAACTTGACGGCAAAACATTTATAACATTCCCGCCGTCAGCGTTCGGCAAGGTGGGTGCATCCGGCACAAGACAGGGGCTTAACAGTGGTGGTAGATACCAGTTCGAGATAAACAAGGCGATAGACTCTGATGGAAATCGCATGAATCAGGCGACAAAACTCAAAGCATTCAATGTAGTCGCACCTCAAATAGGTATGCAGCTATATACAGATAGGCTGGAATTGAATGAAATCGGATTTTCGATTAGAAAAATAGACAGTATCAACAGCGACAGTTATTACGATATAATCATAAGCTCTGACAGGTTGATAGAGTTCGACATATATGAGAAAAATCCGGGAGAAGAAATAAAGCCTGCCGATAGAATTGCAAAAAATGTCAGAATTGAAAAAAATCAAGGCAAGAGTTTGACGCAAATGGTTGCAGGCAAAGAATTTAAAGAATTTGCGACTATTAAGGATAAAGACTACAAGCTCGTGATACACAGTCTTGATGCGACAAAGGCGACATACGATCCTGCAAAACCGCTTGATGGTGCAGCTTCGTGGGACGGAGATTTGAATTTAAAATCAACTGTTGTAACCGGAACAAAAGGCGAGCTTCAAAATCTTGCAAACAGTATAACAAATAAAACCAATACTATGGGGCTTGTTGCAAATAGCAAGTTGGTACAGCAAGTCAGCAATCCGAAGGTTTTCACGGCAACGAGGACCTATGCGGACACGGCGCCTCCTAGAATACTTGGAGCAATCAACTTCCTAGAGGACACCGTATTTGATACCACTGCGTACGCAACTGTAATGACGGATAAAGCGGCAGAAATATACTATGTAGTCGTGCCGTTTTCAGACTTTGTATCGAAAGGCAATTTAGTGCCGACTGTAGATCAGGTGCTTGCGGGCAGACCGACATATATAGAGGGAAAAACAGGAAAAATCACTATAAATTCGGGCAATGTAGATGTGCGTGAGTTTATCAAAGACTTGAAACCGAATACACCGTATAAATTCTTCTATGTAATAAAAGGTAAGAGCAGCGACAACTTGGAAGTTAGGGATACGCACGAACCTACTACTTCGGCACCGAGCCTTGTGGACGCGACATATAAGGACTTTACGACGAAACCGCCTATAAAACCGGAAATTCAGATAATAGACGGTGTTCAGCAGCTTATGCCTACAGGTGCAGCGGATGAAAAATCTGCAAGCGTTAAAGGTACTGCGACTACGGAAGCGACAGTTTACTGGGTTGCATATGTACATAGCCAGACTCCTCAAGTAGCCGAAACCGATGTGGATAAAGTAATAGAAATGAAAGATAACGATGCTCTTAAGGCGGATTCGGGAAGTTTCCCTGTAACTATAGCAAATGACAAGGATCCGAAAAAAGAAGGTATACAGTTTGAATTTAATGTAACAAATTTGCATCCGACACAGGGATACGATGTGTTTGTAGCGCTTCAAAACGAAAACTCGGGAGCCAAGTCCTCCAAAGTTTACCAGCTAAACGGAATCTTAAGAGCATTGGACAAAGAAGCTCCGGAATTGCTTGAAGCACCGCGGACTACGATTTTGAACTATGCAGATATCGGAAACGGAAAATATTCGTATACTGCAAGTGTGGTCGTTAAATTCACTAAACCGCTTTATTATGGAAACCAAAAGGGCATCCGCGATCCTAAGCCGTTGCAGACATCGGACTTGTTCACAACAACTGGGGCAAACGGTTTGTATACCAAGAAACCGGGCGGACTCCTGCAGTCTCCTTCTTATTCGCAAGTGAGCGGTATATCGAACTTCGAAGCGGAAAGTGAAGCTATCACCGACATCGAGCTTAGACTGACGGAGGTAAGAAACGGTACTCAAGTAGGTTTGACTCCGTATATTTACAGCAGAGCGGGATGGTATGCGGGTAAACTTGTAATGACATTTGTTGAAGATCCTCCTATAGTAGAAGAGGTAGACAAATTGATCGACGGTAAGGTTGTTAAAGTAAAGGAAACACGACCTGCTATGAATGGACACTTTGAAGTGAAATTTATTAAATAAAAAGTAAACCAAACCGCCGCATAATTAAATTATGCGGCGGTTTTGCGTGCAGCAGGGCGGTGTTTAGGCTAAGTTTTGGAATTAAGACTGGTCTTAGCTGCGCTATTATATTTTTTTATAGCTTTTATCAGTCCTTTTTCACTTGTGAATACCTTTCGGTTATATAAAAGTATCTCTCTTTTTTCATTTATTTCTGTAACATATGTCTTATCACATTACAGTTATTTGCAAGAAAATTCAATTTATTCAAATTGTAACATAAAAAAATTTTTTATGTTTTGTTTGACTAGGTAGTGAAAGTAATTGACGGGGTATCTGTAATAATATGAAGTATTTTTCAAGAAACTATTATAATAATATTTAAAGAGGGGGTATTATTATGACTAATAATTTAAATTTTAAAGAAGGATGGTACAGGCTTAATAATATTATAGTGAAAGAAAAAATTTCTAAAAGTATAGTACATATTTTATTGATATTATTTACACTGTTCAGTATGAGATTTACCTTTGTAGGTACAGGGCATATTGGTTTTTTATCGACAACGATTGTTTTAGTTGCAGCTATGTTTTTGGTTCAAAAATATATTAGTGGAGATTTAAGTGAAAATAAATCATATAATATTTTAGATAAATTTATTATAATTTCACAATATATTTTAGTTTTATCATTTGTGATTTTTTCTATAATAAGAGGTAATATATGTATAAAATACGGATTAGATATTGAGAAAGATTTGTTTTTTGGAGCATATACAATAGGTTATTATTTACAATATATGGGAATCCTTTTCGGAACAATTTCTTTGATATCTTTAATAAAATCGTATTTTTTCAATTCTAAAGGAATTTTTGTTTTTAGACATAGTTTTATTGTAATTACATTGGTAAACTATTTAGTTTGTATATTTAGTCTGTAAGCGAGTTCTTTATTTTTTAAGTAGGATGTTTTTATGAAAAAGAAAAGAGAGGGAGGTGATATAATATCTTTGGAGAAAGAAATAATAATGTATTTTATCTAGCCACACCATTTTTTACCTGCTATTTTTTTCTTCGGTTTCCATTTATTATAAAAAATGATTCCGGATTTTTCTTGTATTCGTAAATAAAATGAAAAACAGGAGTTAATATGTCTGAATTTATCAAAAAATATTTAATGCCAATTATATATATTTTTATTAGTTTTACTCATTTTATATATATCGAACTTATTTGTTCAGATATCCCTGTTTCATTATCATTTCAATCACTAATAAGTACCTTGAAATTACAAATATTTATTTTTATTATTTTATTTATAATTGTAATTTTTACCCATTTAACCAAATTGAATTTAATACTATATTTTCTTTCCTTATCACCTTATTTCTTTAATCTGTTATTAGGTTCTCAAGAAAAATACAATTTAATATACGAAGGATATCGTAACGCAATAATTCTTGATTTTTTTTCAGCTTTTCTTTCATTTGTACTAATAATAAATATATACGTAATTTATAAAATCAAAGGAATTAAAAACTAATATGAATATGAATAGATTTATTTTTAATTTTACAATAGTTATAATTGCTTTCTATATTTTTAATTTTAATATAAATGCTCCTTATCATAGTGAAAACATAACTGGTACACAATATATATTAAGGAGTTCCATTTTATTCATATGCGTATATTTCATACTAACATTCAAAACTCGAAATCGTTAGTTATTCTTAATATTAAAAGCAAATACCCAATTAAAGTTGTTTTTTTACTAACTTTAATTGGGTAAAAACAATATATAATATATAGTAATCAATAATATTTAGGAGAAAATTATGAACATATATATTGCCGGTACCAAAGACGGCTCTTTAGAAGCATCCCGAGCAAAAAATTAAACTGATAGAGGATAAAGAGGTAGAGTTTATGGAGGTTGAAAAACAGAAAAAGTGGTATGAGTTTTGGAGTTAAATGAATATAAAGAAATATTAAAATATATTGTTTAAAAATAATTATAGATAAATGTTTAATTATAATAAAATTGGTGCTATTGGTTAATCATTTGAGTTATATGGTATAAATGCATAGCTTTCTTTTCTAAAATATAAAAAAATCCACTCTTAATCAAGTGGATTTTTTACTTAGGGACAACATGTAAAATAAAATTAATTCTATTTTACATTATATATTGTTCCATTTCCACTAAGTACACAATGATATCTATCCCAAGAGCCATCATTTTTAATGCATATTTTGCATGTCTTTTTAGGATTTAAATCTCTATATACTTTTGAATCATTTCCTGTTTTAAAATTTTTAGTTTTTGTTGACCAACCATTATGAATCTCAATATCATATGTTCCGTTAATATAATCTTGAATATTTAAATCTAAAAGTTTTGCATTTGACTCTACATTTATTTTCTTTGAATCGATATCAAAACTTGATGAGGATTACACTAACACTGATTTCAAATGAAAAATCTTTTGTTACAGTATCGCCATAGAGAGCATTTCTTGAATTAATATTTTTCCATCGAAAATATTCTCCAGTGACAGGATTCTCGTAGTTTTGATTTTCTTTAAGTATTATTTCACCTGGGTTTGGGTCAAACGAAATAATTGTATTTGGTTTGTAAAGGCTTTTTTCCGCAGCGAAACTAAAACTAGGTACCATTAATAATGTTAAAATTAAAACCATTAAACAAATTTTTTTGCTATACATTAGCTTTTACTTCCTTAAATTTTTTTAAAATTTTATATGTGCATGCTGCCCCTAAATATCTTAATATAACAGCATCTATATCAAATACCCCCATTTTAAACGCTCTAGGCAAAGCATCTGAAATAAGCAAAAGTATTAAAAAGATTATCCATTTAAATACGCCTATGCTTATATTGGTTTTATTTTCATATATCATAAACATAACGATAAAAGGTATAAAATAAAAAAAATTTAAGAAAAATTTGATTATTATGCTTAAATTATAATTTTGAATATTAAATATATAATCAAATGTTGTAACAAATGGAATTAAATTGTATCCTGTTAAAGTTCCATTTTCTATTAATGACATCATAGTAGAATCAAAACTAAAAGCCAAAAATAGTAAATAGTAAGCAAGCATAAGCATAAGTATATATTCTTTTCTAAAATTTTTACCCATAATGTAACCTTTTTTACTTCAATTGCTTGGTAACTTTTTTAACTTTGATTGATAAAAGTATACAATAAATCTGGAAATTTAGCAAGACATTTTTTGCCTTATTTCCTTTTATGCAAGGCATAGCAGCAGCGTGCCACGGGATAAAATACGGAAAGATTTTAGGAATAAAATCCTTGACATGTATTTTGATTTATAGTATTATTGCTACAACGCTTTAAAACGATAAAATATAAAAGTGTAAATAGGAGGAGAAAATGAAAAAGTTATTTGGTTTAATTTTGATACTTGCGCTTGCTTTGGCAACGATGTTTGCATTCACGGGATGCGGTGATTCGCAGAAAACAGATGGAAATGCACTTACAGGTTGGGACTACATAGAAGATAAGGGAGAATTGATAGTAGGACTTGATGACACATTTGCACCTATGGGTTTTAGGGATGAATCCGGAGAACTTGTCGGATTTGACATAGATTTAGCTAAAGCTGTCGGCGAAGAGCTCGGTGTCAAAATAAAATTCAATCCTATAGATTGGAATGCAAAGGAAATGGAGCTCGCTTCAAAGAGAATCGACTGCATATGGAACGGTATGTCGGCAACACCTGAGCGTCAAAAGAAGATGGCACTTACAAATAAATATCTCGACAACAGCATAATCATATTGGCAAAAGACGATACTGTAAAGGTTGAAAGTGCAAAGGATTTGGCAAACTACAAAGTGGCTACGCAAGTCGACTCGTCTGCACTTGAATCCATGAAAGCAAATCCTGATTACAGTGCGTTTGAAAAAAATGTTACAGAATACAAAACTTACGATGAAGCTATTTTGGATATGAAGGCAGGAAGAATCGATTGCATCGTTGTTGACCAAGTTTTGGGAGAATATAAAAATTCAAAAATGAAACCTGAAGAAAAAATGGTACTTTGTGATTACAAATTTGCCGATGACAGCTATGCAATAGGATGCAGAGTAGAGGACAAAGATGTTGCTGCCAAGATAACTGAAGCGATAGATAAGACTATTGCAAGCGGTAAAGCGGAAGAAATCAGCAACAAATGGTTCGGTAGAAATATTGTAATTTCGGAGGGATACGATGACTGATTTTGCAGTAGCGATTTCAGATAAAATGGATTATATAGAGGTAATATTACCTACTTTGTTGTCCGGAGCTTGGGTTACAACCAAGCTCTTTGTCTTGACATTGATTTTGTCGCTTCCGCTCGGGCTGGTAATCGCGCTTGCGAGCATTAGCAAGATTGCACCGTTCAGGTGGATTTCAAAATTGTATATTTGGATATTTCGAGGGACACCGCTGATGCTGCAACTGTTTTTCTTTTATTTTTTCATACCGATAGGTATGGGAATTGCACTGTCTGCTTTTGCAACTTCGGTACTGACATTTGTGCTGAACTATGCGGCGTATTTTGCAGAAATATACAGGGGCGGAATTGAAAGTATAGACAGAGGGCAATACGAAGCAGCAAAATCGCTTGGACTTTCCAAATCGCAGACCATGTTCGGAATAATATTGCCTCAAACGATTAAGAGGATAATGCCTGCAATTTCTAACGAAGCGATAGTTTTGGTGAAGGATACTGCACTGGCGTTTTCGATATCGGTTGCAGAACTTTTGAAAGCTGCAAACAGCGCCATGAACAGAGACCAAGATGTAACGGCGTTTGTACTTGCTGCGCTTATGTATCTTGCTATGACTTTTGTGCTTACGGTTATATCGGACGCTTTGGAATACAAATACTCGAAGCACGAGGTGCAGGATCACGACAAGAAAAAACCGCTGATTCACCGCTTATTGGCAAAGGAGGCTTCGCATGGCAGATAGAATACTTGAAATGAGAGGAATCAAAAAACGCTTCGGAAATTTTGAGGCTCTAAAAGGCGTAGATTTTTCTGTGGACAAGGGAGAAACGGTTGCGATTATAGGTTCGTCGGGTTCGGGAAAAAGCACATTGCTTCGTTGTATCAACTGCCTTGAAAGAATTACAGCAGGAAGTATTACACTAAACGGCAATAACTTTGCAAAAGAAGAAAACGGAAAAGTGGTATATCTGTCCGAGAAAGAACTGAAATATGTTTATGCGGACACAGGTATGATTTTTCAACATTTCAACTTATTTCCACATATGACATGTCTGGAAAACATATATTACGCACCTGTCAAGGTGAAAAATGTATCAAAGGATACGGCGCTTGCAGAAGCAAAGGAGCTACTTGAAATGGTAGGACTCGCGGGCAAGGAAGATGCCTATCCGGCGCAGCTTTCGGGGGGACAAAAACAGAGAATCGCAATAGCTAGAGGACTTGCAATGCATCCTGATATAATGCTGTTTGACGAACCGACCAGCGCACTTGATCCTGAAATTACAGGAGAAGTGTTAAATGTAATGCGCAATTTGGCGAAAGAACATACAACTATGGTAGTAGTTACACATGAAATGGGATTTGCCAAGGAAGTATCGGATCGTGTAATATTTATGGACGCAGGAGTTATTGTAGAAGAAGGAAGTCCTATTGAAATTTTCGAAAATCCTAAAAGCGACAGACTGAAGGCATTTTTGAGTTCGGTTCTAAGACATTAGTGCTTGACAAACGGCAATGTAGAGTGCTAAAATTAAAGATATAGAATTTAAATTTATCGGTAACCTTTTGGGAATCATATTAGGAGGACATATATGAAAAGAATAGTAACTATTGCAACAAGAAAATTAAGCGAAAATCATGGCGGTTGCGGTGAGTGTCAGACATCTTGCCAGTCAGCAAGCAAGACATCTTGCAGCGTAGCAAACCAGCAGTGCGAGCAACTTCGCAAATAGTGATAGTGGGCTTTAAAGAAAAAAAGTAAGGAGGGCGAAGTGCCCTCTTTTTACATTTAGTGGGATTTGATACTGAAATTTGTGGTATTAGTGAAAGTGTGTTAATATGAGCGAAGAAAAAAATAACAATGAACAGCGCTTGACATTTGGAACAGGCGGTATGCGTGGAATAATGGGTGAAGGAGCGGACAAGATTAACGATACGACTGTAACCTATTTAACGAAAGCTGTTGCTCTTTGGCTACTCCAAAAAGGAGGAAAATCGATTGCTATAAGTTACGATAGTCGACTAAATTCACAGCGCTTCGCAAATTTAAGTGCAACAATACTTACAGACTATGGAATAGATGTATACATATATGAAAATTTGATGCCTACACCTGCACTATCGTTTGCGGTAAAGCGTAACGGGTGCGACGGAGGGATAATGGTAACGGCGAGCCACAATCGCGCCGAATATAACGGATATAAAGTTTACAATGAATTTGGTGCGCAAATACGCGAGGACGATGCGGCGGTGATAGAAGCGTTTATGCAAAAATTGTCGGGCGACATGGAAAGTGTTTCGGACAAGGGATTTGAGCTTATAGGACTTGCGGAAAACACCGAAATCGGAGAAATCCATGTGCTTGGAGATGAAGCAACAAAGGATTTCGTAGAAACCGTATTAAAAAATAAAACATTGGAAAACGGAGAAACGCTTGAAAACATCAAAATAGTGTATACACCGCTAAACGGAGCGGGACTTGTGCCTGTTACATCTGTTTTGGAAGCATCAAAGATAGGCGAAATTTACTATGTAGAAGAACAAAAATTGCCTGACGGCAATTTCCCGACTTGTGAATATCCGAATCCCGAAAAAGCGGAAGCGTTAACGCTTGGAATACAGAAAATGAAAGAATTAGTGCAAGCGGGAAATGATATAGATGCGCTTGTAGCGACAGATCCGGATAGCGACAGGCTTGCAACCGCCGTGCTTGATAAAAACGGCAAAGTAAGGATAATTACAGGAAATGAGCTTGGTGTATTGTTCACTGATTATCTGATTCAAGCAAAGGTGAAAAACGGGAAGGTAAAAGAACCTATTGTATATACGACAATCGTTTCAAGTAAACTCACAAGAGCAATATGCGAAAAAAACGGAGTTGAAATAAAGGAAACACTTACAGGCTTCAAATATATGGGCGGAGAAATGGCGAAACTGGAGCAGGCGGGAAAACTAAGCAGGTTCTTGTTTGCGTTCGAAGAAAGTATAGGATATCTTTGCGCAGCACATTCCAAAGACAAAGATGCGGTCGCAGCGGCACTGCTTTTTTGCGAGATGCTTGCGCATTACAAGAAAAACGGAAAAACGATTATCACAAGACTCGACGAGCTTTATGCGGAATACGGATATTACGGTGAAAAAACCTTTGATTTCGTATTTGACGGAGCAGACGGCAAGGCTAAAATTGATAATATAATGAAAAACTTGCGTGAATACGGCGCTGGAAGCGGGGTACTCAAAATAATTGATTACTTGTCAGGTAACACGGGCTTGCCAAAATCGGATGTCTTGGAATTTCAGTTTTCTCAGGCAACTTTGCTTGTAAGACCGTCGGGTACGGAACCGAAAATAAAGTTTTACATACTTGCAAAGGGAACAAGTGAAAGCGAAAGAATGCAAATAATAGCAGATTTTGAAGAAAAAGTCATGAAGCTGCTCAAAAAATATAGTTGAAATAGGTTGTTTGAATACAAATGATGCAATAGGTGGTTGGAGTATACATGAAGCTAGGCATAATTTTTGGAGGGAGATCCAGTGAACACGAAATTTCGTGTTTATCGGCAGCGTCAGTTATAAGGACGCTTGCAAAATCAAAATATGAATTGGTTTACATCGGTATAACAAGGAGTGGTGATTGGAAACGCTTTGAAGGAGATGTAAGTGAAATTGAAAACGGAAAGTGGGAGGAATCAGCCATTTCGTTTGACATGGGCAAAATCAATGATTACATAGATTTTGCATTTCCGATTTTGCATGGCAGATTTGGAGAAGACGGCACGATACAAGGATTTTTTGAAATACTCGATTTACCGTATGCAGGGTGCAATGTACTCGGTTCGGCACTTGCTATGGACAAAGCAGCTGCCAAGGAAATGTTTGCGCACGGCGGACTTTCAGTTTGCGAATATGTATTTGTAGATGCATCGGAATTTACAAATTGGATTGATTACGAAAAGGCAGTTTTTGAAATAGACGAAAGAAAGCTCACAAACGATATAGAAAGAATTGAGAAAACGTTAAGCTATCCTGTATTTGTAAAACCTGTAAACATGGGCTCGAGCGTCGGTATTACAAAGGCGAAAAATAGGGAAGCGTTGCAGGAAGCACTTAAATTTGCCGGAAAGTATGATCACCGAATTTTGGTAGAAAGAGCTGTGGATGCACGAGAGCTTGAAATCGGGATAATAGGGAATCACGAGCTTGAGTTGTCGGAAATTGGTGAAATACTGCCGTCAGCCGAATTTTACGACTATGAAGCCAAGTATTTGGACGGCGGAAAATCAAGATTATGTATACCGGCAGAAATTGAAGAAGAAACAAAAAATACGATACGAAATATGGCAAAAAAAGCCTATAAAGTCTTGGACCTTGCAGGACTTGCAAGATTGGATTTCTTTTTGGAAAAGGGCAGCGGCAAAGTTTATATCAATGAAGTAAACACAATGCCGGGATTTACGAAATTCAGCATGTTTCCTTTGCTGTTTGCGGCGGCAGGAATAGAATATGCGCATTTATTGGAGAGGATAATTGAACTTGGATACGAGAAATATTACACTAAAAATAACAGCTAGTCAGTATAGAAACGGTGAAAAAGCACCCGAAAAGATAGAGCTTATCACAGAGGGCACGATGCTGAAAAAAGGCGATTTAGTATATCTTAGCTACGATGAAACCGAATTTTCGGGTATAGAAGGCTGCAAGACTTGTTTGATTTTGGATGAAAACAGCGTTCATATGCAGCGTATAGGAAACGACGAGTTGATAGGAACGCAAATCGCATTTCAAGAAGGACTGCGTTATGACGGACTGTATGAAACTCCGCATGGGGCTATCGAAATGGAAGTGCTTACGCATAAATTAAAAAACGATTTTGACAGCGAGGGCAGAGGTGAAATCGACATAGACTACAGAATCAGCCTCAAGGGACTTTCCGAAGGACGAAGCCACTTGAATATACGAGTGATGTAGGAGGGATGATAATGAATAAAAAATTTGCGAAAATAGTAGCTATCGTAACGCTGATTGCGATGCTCATAACAACAGTATCGTTTGTTGCGGTAGTGCCGTTTGCATTCGGCGCGGAAAGTGCACATTCGCAGGCGGAAACGGAAGCATATAGAAAGTTTTTACTTGAGCATTACAAAGACAGCATTTCTGCGGATATGCTCGCAGGCAAGACGATAGATGAGATGACAGCTATGCTGCATGAAAAAGATCCGTATACTGAGATTTTCAAAGGGAAAGAAGAAAGCGAGAGATTTTCGGAATTTGTAGAAGGTGAATATCTAGGGATTGGGATTACGGCGAGTAAAGTAGACGGAGGTATAAAAGTAGTAGAGGTCAATCCTGCAGGTACTGCCAAAACAGCAGGAATACAGGAAAATGACTTAATTGTTTCTATCGACGGGGTAGATGTGCGCAATATGTATCTTGTGAATGCGCTCGATATAATAAAAAAAGGCACACGAGGCACTAAGGTAACACTGGAGGTTTTGAGAGGTGATAAAAAATACATATTTACACCTACACGCGAAAATACAAAAGCGCAGTCGGTAAGAGGGAAATTGATAGACGGACATCCGGATATGGGTTATATCAAGATTTCTGGATTTGATTCGGATACGGCATCGGAATTTGCAGATGTGCGTACCGATTTACTTAAGCGAGGTGCAAAATCTTTTGTGCTGGATTTGCGCGATAATCCGGGAGGAATACTGGAACAGAGCATAGCGGTAGCGGAACAGATAATGCCGAAGTCATCAACTATTACATATCTGACAAGCAGAGGAAAGGTAATACAGGAACATTCCGTACGTGAAGGGGTTAAGAAACTCTATCCTACGGTAGCGTTAATCAATAAGAAAAGCGCAAGTGCATCTGAAATATTGGCAGGAGCTTTGAAAGATAACCATATAGCTACGATGATTGGAGAAACGACTTACGGTAAAGGAGTGGCACAGCAGGTAGTCGCTTTTAAAAATGGCGACTCGGCAAAGGTTTCCGTATTTTATTTTACAACACCTAAAGGACATGTAATCAATAAGGTGGGAGTAGCACCTGACATATTGGTGTTTAATCCTACTGCGCCGACTTTACTTGAAAGACAGCAAATAGCAACATTTGCAAGTATGGACGGTGCGAAAAAATATGTGCAGGGCGAATACGGAAGTGTTGTGTTTGGAGCACAGCAAAGGCTTACTATGCTTGGATATTACAAGGGGACGGTAAACGGATATTTTAACAAAGAAACTGCGGTTGCACTTATGGCGTTCCAAAGAGCGCGTGCGATATATCCATACCCGTGCTTGGATAACACTACAAGAGCACAGCTAAATACTGCAATTACAGAAAAAATAAATGCTCAGCAGTTACAAAAGGACTATCAACTAGAAAGAGGAATAAAGGAGCTTACTGCAAAATGATAGGGTTTGATGCCGACAAGTATATAAACGAACAATCTCAGCATATTTTGGACAGAATAAATGCGAAAAAATGCGAAAGACTTTATTTGGAATTTGGCGGGAAATTGGTCCATGACAAGCACGCAATGCGTGTGCTGCCGGGATTTGACGAAAACGCTAAAATCAAATTGCTGCAAAAAATGAAGGACCATGTCGAAATAGTGATATGCATTTATTCAGGGGATATTACGACCAACAAGACAAGACAAGATTTCGGCATCACATACGATTTGGAAGTTTTGCGCCTTATCGATACATTTAGACGATATGAGCTTCAAATCAATAGCGTTGTGGTAACAAGATACGCAGAGCAGGAAGCGGTGGATATGTTTATCAAGAAATTGAACCGCAGAGGCATCAAAACTTATACGCATAAGTATACAAAAGGCTATCCGACAGAGGTGGAAGTGATAGTAAGCGAAGAGGGATACGGTGCAAACCCTAGAATTGAGGTAACAAAGCCATTAGTAGTTGTTACAGGGCCGGGAGGAGGCAGCGGTAAACTTGCAACATGTCTGTCGCAACTTTATCACGACAGCAGACAAGGGGTTAAGGCAAGATACGCTAAGTTTGAAACTTTCCCGATTTGGAACCTGCCGCTTAAGCATCCGGTAAATGTCGCATATGAAGCGGCAACGGCTGATTTGAAAGATGTAAATATGATAGATTCTTTCCATTTAGAAGCATATGGAAAAACTGCCGTGAATTACAACAGAGATTTAGAGGTTTTCCCTGTTGTAAAGCGAATCATTGAAAAGATTACAGGAGAAGAAGCGGAATATAAATCACCTACGGATATGGGTGTGAATATGGCAGGTTACAGCATAATTGATGATGAAGTCTGTCGAGAAGCCGCAAAACAGGAAGTCATCCGTAGATATTTTATAGCATCGGTCAATTACAAAAAAGGGAAAATTGACGAGCCGATATTGGAGCGTTCAAAGCTGCTGATGGATGAACTTGGATTAAAGCCGAGTGATAGAAAGGTAGTAGAACCTGCGCGTGAGTATGCGGAAAAGAAAAGGAATTGTGATAAGCGTTTTGAAAATGTAGTTGTAATGGCGATTGAAATGAAAGACGGCACATTCATAACAGGCAGAAGCTCAAGGCGAATGGTAGCGGCGGCTGCGGCTATACTCAATGCGATAAAATATTTGGCAGGAATACACGATAATATACCTCTAATATCGCACACATCGCTTGAAGCGATACAAAATTTGCGAAAGAATATTTTAAATCAGGACAGAGCGAGTTTAAATTGTGAGGAAATTTTGGCAGCCTTAATTATTTCGGCGGTTACAAACCCGTCGGCTGAAATTGCAGCGGGACATTTACATGAATTGACAGGCTGCAGAGCGCACTGCACAGCGATTCTGAGCGACAAGGACGAGCTTTTGTTAAATTCGTTAGGTCTTGATGTTACATGCGATCCCGAGTATGTAACTACAAATTTGTACTTTGGGTAATGGTAGGAGTAATCTATGAATACAAGTATATTTCAGGTAGCGGGGCCGATTATGATTGGGCCTTCAAGCTCGCATACTGCAGGAGCTGCAAAAATAGGTAAGGTGGCAAGGCAGATTGTAAATGCCGATTTTGATAGTGTAAAGTTTGGGCTGTTCGGCTCATTTGACAAAACAGGGAAGGGACACGGAACGGATAGAGCATTGCTTGCCGGAGTACTGGGACTTAGTGAGTACGATGAAAGAATACCTATGTCTTTTGAAATTGCGCATGCTCAAGGACTTGAGTTTGAATTTCACAGCGTGGAACTTGAAGATGCGCATGAAAATACCGCAATTATAACTTTCTTTAAGGACGGAAAGCAAAGACTTGAAATACAGGCGGCATCTACGGGAGGCGGGAATATACGTATAGATAAAATTGACGGTTACGAGATAGGAGTAAACGGAACGCTTCCAACTATATTTGTCAGACAAAATGACCAGAAGGGTGTAATAAGCCACGTTACGACCATACTTGCAGATAACGACATAAACGTCGCAACGATGAAAGTAAGCAGAAGCAATAAAAGCGAAGAAGCTATATGTGTAATCGAAATAGACGACACTATAAATGCGGATATAGTTGAAAAATTGAAAGATTATGAGCATATTCGTTCAGTTAGATTGATAGAGTTCAGCTAGGAGGTAATATGTATAAGAATATAAAGCAAATGCTTGAACTGGCTGAAAAAGAACAGGTTAAGCTGTCTGAGATAATAATAAGAAACGAAGAAAAGCATAGCGGAATATCCAGAAAAGACCTTTTGGATGAAATGAAAAAACGCTATTCGGTAATGTTGGCATCTTCTACAAAGGCACTTTCAGAACCTACGAAGGAGCGTGGCAACTTGATTAGCGGAATTGCCAAAAAACAAAATGATTACAATGTAAAAACTGAAAAGACCATATGCGGTCCTTTCATAAATTCGGTAATGGCTAGAGCATTATCATCGAGTGAAGTGAATGCTTCAATGGGACTTATATGTGCAATGCCGACAGCAGGCTCGTGCGGAATTGTGCCTGCAGTTGTAATTTCGGTGGCGGAAAAGTTAAATGCAAGTGAGGAGGAACTTTTGCTTGCAATGGTAACGGCATCGGGACTTGGCGCGGTTGTTACGGAAAAGGCAACAGTTGCAGGAGCTGAGGGAGGCTGTCAGGCTGAGTGCGGAGTAGCTGCGGCAATGGCGGCGGCAGCGTGCGTAGAACTTTCGGGAGGTACGCCCAGACAGGCCGTAAATGCTTTTACGATATCGCTTATGAATATATTGGGGTTGGTTTGCGATCCTGTCGGTGGACTGGTTCAGGTGCCGTGCGCACATAGAAACGCTTCACAATCGGTAAACGCTATGCTAAGCGCAGATATGGCAATGGCAGGAATCGACAGCTACATAGATGCCGATGAAGCGGTGGAGGTAATGTACAAGATAGGTAGAAGTATGCCGGTAGAACTTAGAGAAACGGCACTTGGCGGACTTGCCGCTACGCAAAGCGGCCATGAAGCCGTGAGGAAGATGTGGGAAAAAACTGCAAGGGAGAACGAAAAGGAATAATGAACAGCAGTTTTTTGCAAAAAAATGTAAATATAGTAGTGGTTTTCGCTGTCATAGCAGCTTCATTTTCGCCGATTTTTACAAAACTGACAGGCGCGCCGCCCATAGCTATAGGCTTTTATCGCTTGAGTATAGCTATGCCGATATTTGCGGTCATAAGTTTCAGCAAATATCGGTCTGCCCTAAAAGCTGTAACGGCAGCACAGCTTTTAGGGGCGGCGCTGGCGGGAGTGTTGCTTGCAGGGCATTTTTTTTCGTGGTTCACATCGCTGCGCCATACAAGTGTGGCAAGCGCAAGCGTGCTTTCGATGACGCACCCTATAATGGTGCTGTTTATCAGCGTATTTTTGCTCAAAAAGCGCACTAATGCAAAGGCTATTGCGGGGGTGTTGCTTGCTTTTGTCGGAAGCATAATCATTTCGGGAAATGATTATGCGCTGTCGCAAGAGGCACTGATTGGTGATTTAATGGCGGTGCTTTCCGCTTTGTTCTTGGGACTTTATTATCTTGCAGGTAACAAATACAGAAAAGATATAAATGCTTCTATTTATGTTTTTCTTGTATTTTTCTTTTGCTGGTTGTCGTTTTTAGTTTGCATGCTGGCAACCAAAACCCCGTTCTTAGGTTATACGAAAAGCGATTATTTCTGGATTTTCGTTATGGCAATAGTTTGTCAAATCGGTGCGCATGCGGTGTTCAATTGGTGTCTTGCATACACATCGGCACTTTACATTTCGACTTTGGAAAACTTGGAAACATTTATTTCTACTGCATTTGCAGCTTTAATATTCGCTGAAATCCCTACAGCTGTTCAGATACTTGGGGCGAGCATTATAGTTGTCGGTGTAATATATTATAGTAAAAATGAGGAAAAACGCGATGTATAGGATAAAACTGGATGTATTTGAAGGTCCGTTTGATTTACTCGTATATTTAATTGAAACATCGGAAATGGATATATGCGATATACAGATTGCTGAAATTACAGTTCAATATATAGAATATATAAAACAAATGCAGGCGCTCAATATCGAAATTGCGCAGGAATTTATGGTAATGGCTGCTACATTGCTACAAATTAAATCAAGGATGTTATTGCCGCAGGCAGAAGATGATTTGCAGCTCGAGGAATACGAAGATCCGAAAAAAGAACTGACGGAGAAACTTATAGAATATAAGCGATTTAAGGAAGCGGCGGCTATGCTCGGGACTCGAGAAGGTATGATGACGAGCGTCTTTACAAAACCGGGAGAAGATTTACAAAAGTACGCGGGCGAAGAAGATGAGTATTTGAAATTGGGAATAAATGAATTTTTGAGTACATTTAAGCAGTTTTTGGATAAAAGTAGGCGTGTTGAGGAAGTTAAAAAGCGGTATACCAGACTGGAAAGAGCAAGGCTTACCGTTGAAATGAAGATTGAAGAAATTTTCAGCTTCTTCAAAGAAAAGCTATATAGACCTATATTTTTTAGTGAACTTATCAGTAGTAAAGGGGATACAGCTGAAGAGGTTTTGACATTCAGCTCTGTATTGCAGATGATGAAAGCGGGCGGCGTGGATGCAAAGCAGGATTATAATTTTGCTGATATTGAATTGTTTATAGCGAAAAGAGATGAGGAGGAAAATGAAAATGACAACATCTAAGGCTATCAAAGCGGCTCTTGAGGCTATAATGTTCGTTTACGGAGAGCCGATTTCGATTTCTCTTGCAGCGGAGGTTTTGAGCATCGATAAAAAGGAAGTGCAAAAATATTTTCGTGAACTTGTATCGGACTACGAGGCGGATGACAGGGGCTTGCAGCTTATAGAAGCGAATAATACATATCAGCTTGCAACCAAGCATGAATATGCAGTGTATATAGGGAGATTGTGCGGACGCCCGAAAGAAAAGAAACTTTCACAAGCAGCACTTGAAGTACTTGCGATTATAGCATACAAACAGCCTATTACCAAAAGCGAGATAGATTCGATAAGAGGAGTAAAAAGCGACAGAATAATAGAAGGACTGATAAAAAAAGAACTGGTAGAAGAAAAAGGGCGTGCGGAAGTTATCGGAAAGCCGATACTGTACGGTACAACAAATGCATTTTTACGCTATATGGGAATTACCAAGATAAACGAATTGCCGAATATCGACAATATAGAAGATACATTAGATGTGGAGAACAAAGATGACGGCGATGCCGATGAAGTAGAGCAAATATCAATAGAAAATATGATTTAAACATTGAAAATATGATTAAAAAAGAAAACCTCGCTATTGGCAGCGAGGTTTTAATATCTATGCATGTAGTATCGGAAGTTGTTCTAAAATACTGTCGTAAATTTCGTGGCTCATTACAGTTATGAAATTTGTAGTAAGAAAATCCTTAATCTCAAGCGTAAAAGTTACAGTTAAAACATTTTCATTTTGACCGTACATGAAATCCTTGTACGAATTGGTGTCTTTGATAAGCCCTATCTTCGGTATGGAAATATCAATTTCATGTCGAAGCATCGAAGCAAGCGCAGTAGATGACGCACCCATCATTTGATTCATAAGCTCGCAAATTGCACTTTCCGACAGCTCGTCAACTTCCGTAACCTCCATATACATCATTTTGCTTACGATTTTCAGGAGATCCTCTTTTTTGAGCAAGAGTGAGTTTGTACCGCTGAGACCTTTGACATAGTCGACGCTTATTGCATATGCAGGTTCAAGATATGTCATATCAAGCTCTTTTGTATTTATCAGTTCAACATCGGGAACCGACAATGTAACGCTTGTGCCAAGCACCATGGACAGTGCTGTAGAAGACGAACCTACGGCAATGTTAAATATTTCGCCTATCGCATCTTTTTCTTTTTCATCTAACCTCATTTTTTATTTTCCTTATCTTCCAATTTCTGCATCTTCTTGAAAAGAGGCTGTCGTAGTTTTGAGTTTAGCTTGTTTTTTCGCCTAGGGTAAGATGCAGTTTCAGTATTTTATCATCTCTAACGACTCGCACATCTATGGTTTCACCAACTTTTTTGCCTGAGAGGGACTGCGTTAAATCATCAAATGATTTTATCTGCTTGTTGCCAACATAGAAAATCATATCCCCTGCTTTGAAACCGGCTTTTTTTGCTAGGTCGCTATCGACACTCTGGACATATATACCCAAATTTGTTGCTCCGTAAACGAGTGCATCCTTAACACTTGTTAAATCTACATATGTCATACCGGTGCTCGCTCTACCGCGCACATACCCATATTGAACTATTTGTTTTGTTACCGATTTTACCTTGTCGACAGGAATTGCAAAGCCTATACCCTCGACATTTGTACCGCCGGATTTTGCTACAACTACACCGATTAGCTCGCCTTTGTCGTTAAACATACCTCCTCCGGAGTTTCCGGGATTTACAGCGGCATCGGTTTGAATCAGCTGCATTGTTTTACCCTCAAGTGTTATTTGTCTATCCAGAGCGCTTATTATACCTTGCGTTACTGTGCCGCCCAAATTCCCAAGAGGATTGCCGATAGCTATTGCGGTATCACCTACCGATGCTGTTGAGCTATCGCCGAAAATTACAGGTTGCAAATTTTTGGCGTTTATTTTAAGTACTGCCAGGTCGGTTTCATCGTCAGCGCCGACAAGTGATGCGGTATACGATTTGCCGTTTTTGGTTGTAACGGAAATTTTGTTTGAATTTTCGATTACATGATTGTTTGTTACTATATATCCGTCGGAAGAAATTATTACACCGCTACCTGCACCTTGTGTAATATATTGTGTGAGCCAGCTGTCTGTCGCTATTCCTTCGGTTTTGATTTCGACTATGGAATTTTCGTTCATGTTGACAATTTCAGTTGTAGACAGAGCGTTAGCGGAATTAGCAGTTTGTTTGCTCGAAGTTGCAACTGCTTTCACGGATGAAGCAGAACCGGTGCCTAGTGAATTGTATGATGGAGCTGCCCATTTTAAAGCGGCAATTCCGCCAAGTGCGCCTGCAAAAGTGTTGCTCACAAGGAATAGAGCAACTATGATAGCAATTTTTGCATTTGCTTTTTTCTTCTTTTCTTTGGGTTCATCCGTAAAAGGCGGGGAAGTTTTCACCTCTTTTTCGGCTTCGGATTTGAAATCGGGTTCAACTATTACAAAATCGACATCTGTAGCATGATTGTTTTCGTATTCAAAATTGTTCATTAGATTTTACCTCCTATTGTTTTTATTGATAATATATTACACGGGGATTGCGTAGATAAAATGTGCGAAATGTGAAGCATTTGTAAAATAGAAAAAATATCGTCTTTTTTTTGAAAAAATATTCTAATTACTTGCCAATAAATCAGATTAGTGTTATACTCTACTTGGCGCAAAGAAGAGCGTGCAAAATGTAAAACGAGGAGGTTTAAAATGTCAGAAAAAGAACACAAAGAGCATTGCGGATGCGGATGCGAAAAAGACGATGCGGATTTCTTAACCTTGGAATTTGATGATGGAAAAGAAATTGAATGTGAAATAATCGGGGTATTCGATTTTGAGAATAAAGAGTATATAGCGCTTTTACCGGATGATGGAACGGATGATGTTTACATCTACGGATACAAAGAAGTAGGCGATGACGAATTTGAATTACTGGATATTGAAGACGATAACGAATTTGAAAGAGTAGTTGCCGAGTTCGATAGACTTACTGCAGAGGAATAAATAGTAAATAAAGCGGTAGAAGCGGTTAGTCTACCGCTTTTATAGTGCTTAAAAGGTGGAAATATGAAAAATTACGATGTAATAATAGTTGGAGCGGGAGCTGCCGGACTTTTCTTATCGTACGAACTTACTAAGCTGGATACGAATGCCAGTGTTCTAATGATAGATAAAGGGGCACCGCTTCAAAAAAGACAATGTCCGATTAAACTCGGCAAAACGAAAAGTTGTATAAAGTGCGAACCTTGCCATATTATGAACGGATATGGCGGAGCAGGAACGCTGTCCGACGGAAAATATAATATTACCAACCATTTTGGCGGCGATTTGTACAGATACATAGGAAAAGACGAGGCGCTCAATTACATGGAGTATGTCGATGAGGTTTTGTGCAATTTCGGAGGATTGGAAGCAAAGCTATACTCTACTGCGAATACGGATTTGAAAACGACTGCGCTTAGAAGTAATTTACATCTTTTGGATGCAAAGGTAAGGCATCTTGGAACAGATAGGAATGTAAGGATTCTATCAGAGATTTGTGAATACACTGCAAAAAAGGTCGAAATGAAGTTTTTGACTACGGTAGTTGAGGTTGAAAAGAGGGCGGACGAAACATTTTATATCAAAACGAACAAGGGCGATGAGTTTATATGTAAGGATTTGGTACTTGCGACAGGACGTTCAGGTTCAAAGTGGGTATCGAAAGTTTGCGAAAAAATGGGAATCGAGCTTGAACAAAACCGAGTGGATATAGGTGTGCGCGTGGAGCTTCCGGCTGTAATTTTCAAACATATTACGGACGAAGTGTACGAGAGCAAGTTGGTTTACAAAACGGATAAATATAATGATATGGTCAGGACTTTTTGCATGAACCCATATGGTGAAGTCGTTGCGGAAAATACCAACGGTATTGTTACTGTAAACGGACATAGCTATGCGGATCCTGCATTACATACTGAAAATACAAATTTTGCATTGCTTGTATCAAACAAGCTGACTGCACCGTTTAAAGACAGCAATGAATACGGAGAGTCAATCGCAAGACTTTCCAATATGCTTGGTGGCGGTGTGCTGTTACAAAGGTTCGGCGATTTGATAAAGGGAAGAAGAAGCAGCGAGCGCCGAATGGAGAAATGCTTCACCAGACCTACGCTAAATGCAACACCGGGAGATTTGAGTCTGGTATTGCCGAAAAGACAGCTTGACAATATAATCGAGATGATATATGCACTTGATAAAATTGCGCCGGGAACTGCGAATGAAGACACATTGCTTTATGGTGTAGAAGTGAAATTCTACAATTCGCAGGTCAGTGTTGACGAGCATTTGGAAACCAAAGTTAAAGGCATGTATGCACTGGGCGATGGCTCCGGCGTAACGCATTCGCTTTCACAGGCATCGGCGAGTGGAGTATATCTTGCCAGACTACTTGCAAAAAAGTACAATTAAATATGAGTTTGAAAATCCTAAGATAAAATTGCGAAACACGCGCAAGTTGCCCAAAGCTAACTAAAATGAGCGGTTTAAGGCTGCATGAGAGGGGGTATATAGTTTGTGTTCGCATAGAACAATAATAATTGAATTTTAGGAGGAAAGAAATGAGTAAATACGCAGGTACACAAACCGAAAAAAATCTACAAACAGCATTTGCAGGAGAATCGCAAGCAAGAAATAAGTATACATATTTTGCAAGCGTTGCAAAGAAGGAAGGCTATGAGCAAATAGCTGCAATATTCCTTCAGACAGCGGAAAATGAAAAAGAACACGCAAAGCTATGGTTCAAAGAGCTTGGCGGAATTGGTGATACAGCTGCCAACTTAGGTGCAGCAGCAGACGGGGAAAACTACGAGTGGACTGATATGTATGCCGGTTTTGCAAAGACTGCAGAGGAAGAAGGATTTCCTGAGCTTGCAGCAAGATTTAAATTGGTAGGGGAAATTGAAAAACACCATGAGGAAAGATACAGAGCTCTTTTGAAGAATGTTGAAACAGCTAAAGTATTCGAAAAGAGCGAAGTAAAGGTGTGGGAATGCAGAAATTGCGGACATATTGTAGTAGGTACAAAGGCACCACAAGTCTGTCCTACTTGCGCACATCCGCAGAGCTATTTCGAAGTGAAGGCTGAAAATTACTAGAAATAAAAAACTCCTATCAAAATAGATAGGAGTTTTTTTTTATTCGCTTGTATGCTCGAAACCGGCATTTAGTATTTCGTTTATGTGGAAATCGTTTGGAGAATAGTAAATAAGTTTTCCGTCGCGTCTTGATTTTACCAGCTTCGCCTGCTTGAGGACACGCAGTTGATGACTTATTGCGGATGCTGTCATATCCAGAAAGACGGCTAAATCGTTTACGCACATTTCCGAGATAAGTAAACAGCTCAAAATTTTCAGCCTTGTCGGATCGCCTAAAATTTTAAAAAATTCCGCAAGGCGAAAAATGCTGTCGTCGGTGTAATGGAATTTTGATTCCAATTTTTTGATAGTATCAATCGATAGCGCCTCTTTGCCGTTCTTTTCCATAAATCCTCCTAATATAAATTAAAAAAATACAGCCCAAATGTGAGCTGTATTTTTTTAGTTAAAACCGTTTAGGGCTTATTTTCTTACCATTGGTTTGCCGCAGCACTGGAAATCGCAGCATGCTTCCTGATTTGGCTGGCAAGGCTCTTCGTGATCGCAATCACATTCGCTTACTACCTCAATCGCAAATCCGCAATCCTGGCATTTATAAACTTCACCCTTTTTCATTGTTCCACAACTCATCATTTTTTTGTACCTCCAAGTAATATTATTTAACAACGGCTCATATGAACCACTGTTCATATGTTATATATACCCGAGAGGTTTTTTAAACTAACATATTTTTAAAAGTTTTTTTAAAAATCATATTCCATAACGCTGACATTTTTTTATGAGCGTTGAATGGTCTAAATTTAGCGCTTTTGCAGCTTTACGCTTCGAACCGCAAGATTCGATTGCACGCAAAATAATCTTTTTTTCAAATTCCATACTTGCTTTTTTTAAATCTGTAGGCAATGAGGTATCTGCGGCGTCATATGGAGTAGCTGAGAAATCCTGCATTGCGGCTTCAAGCATAAATAAATTTTGTTTAATTTGTAGTACGGTATTATTTGGTAAGCCTGCGCCCAAAACGGAATTCAAGGAATTTATGCAGGTTCTGCAAACTGCAAGCAATCTATCGCTTTCTGTCATATTCGCCCTCCGTATAAGTGTATTTTAATACATGAATATGTGTTTTTTAATAAGAATTTACGATAAAATTTATTATAACTGAAAATTATCATAAATACAAGTCTGCAGTGAGGTGAATGCTTCTGTTGATGTGGTAGCAATAACTAACAAAAAAACCTTGATAATAAAATAACTATGTGATAAGATAGTATTAGTAAATTTAAACAACTTAATATTATGGAAATGCAGGTTAGGGGAAACAGGTTTGAATCCTGTACGGTGCCGCCGCTGTAATACGGAGAATGCTTCATATGCCACTCGAAAGGGGAAGGCGAAGTTATTCGAAGAAGTTAAGTCAGAATATCCGGCTTGTGTTTTACATCAAAACTCTACGAGACATGGGGGATGTGTAAATAGCTTGGAAGTACGGCATGCTTATTTTTGCGTTTTCTGAGTTGTTAAAAATTTAACAAATATCATCGCACCTGTTGCGGTGATTTTTTTATGGCGAAATGCCAATGAAATAAAAGGAGGAATCTATTTTGAAAAGACAGGGAAAAACAAAAATGACAGCATTGCTTATTGCGATGCTTATGGTGCTTGCTGTATTTAGCAGCGCTTGCACAAAGACGGGAGAAACATCGGGTGCTGCGGATTTGAGCAGACTTGAAAACAAGGAAGAAGTTCGTGTGGCAATGATGAGCGGCGATCACAATTTTGATCCTTGTATGGGTTGGGGACAGTACGGAAACGCGCTTCTTCAAAGTAAATTGATGGAAGTAGTAGACGGAAAGATAGTTAAAGACTTAGCTACAGAACATTCCATAAGTGCCGACGGGCTCACGTGGACATTTAAAATCAGAGATGATGTAAAATTCCATGACGGAGAGCCTCTTACTGCCGAGGATGTAGCGTTTACATTTAACAAAACAAAATCGCTTGCAAGCTCTATAGATTTGACAAATATGAAAGAGGCAATAGCTGTAGATCCTACAACTGTCGAGTTCAAGATGGAAGCTCCATTTTCTGCATTTTTGAGCGTAGCGGCATCGCTAGGTATTGTTCCTGAGCATGCGTACAAGGATACTGAAAGCTATTCTAAAAATCCTATAGGTAGCGGACCGCTCAAGTTTGTTCAGTACGATAATAAACAGCAGCTTATAATGGAAAGAAATGATGATTATTATAAAGATAAGGTAAAATTTAAGCGAGTTGTTCTTTTGAGCATGAATACGGATGCAGCGTTTGCTGCTCTTAAATCCGGAGAGGTGGATGTGGCAATTACAAATGAGGCTACCGCACAAAAAGGACTTGAAGGCTTCAATTTAGCTGCAATAGAATCTTACGATTACAGGGTAATATCTATGCCGTGCGTTAAAGCAGGTGAAAAGACGGATAAGGGCGATCCTATCGGAAATGATGTAACCTCAGATATTGCAATTAGAAAAGCGCTCGCAGTAGGAATCAACAGAGCGGACCTAATCAAAAATGTATTGCTTGGATATGGTGAACCGACATTTGACACATTCGCAAAATTCGAGTGGGGAATCAAGGATGAAGTTGCAAATTTCAAAGACGGAGATTTGGAGAAAGCTAAAAAAATCTTGGATGATGCAGGCTGGGTAGAAAAAGACGGACTTAGAGAAAAAGACGGACTGAAAGCAGAATTTAATTTGATGTATCCTGCGTCGGATGTGAGTAGACAAACCATAGCTATGGGCTTTGCGGAAGAAGCTAAAAAACTGGGAATCAAGGTTACTCCGGAAGGCTTCGACTGGGATGTAATATCTAAGAATATGAAATCAAAACCGCTTGTACTTGGCGGAGGCGCAAATAACCCAATGGTAATAGCTGATCTTTACGACAGTAAGTACGCGAAAAAAACAGGCTGGAAAAATGCGGCTGCATATGCAAATTCGGCAACGGATGCGCATATAAAAAATGCTATTGAGGCTACCGATGAAGCAACTGCTTATGCTGAATGGAAAAAGGCACTTTGGGACGGACAAAACGGAGGAACTATACTTGGAGATACAGTATATATACCTATTTGTTTCATAGAGCATCTATTCTTTGTTAGAGAAGGACTTGATATAGGTAAGCAAGGAATGCAGGGACACGACCATGGACTTGCAATACTTGGTAATATCACGGAGTGGGATTACAATAAATAAGAGCAGTACTACTGCAAGGGAGAATAAATAATGAATAGTACGGTTAAATATGTTATAAAGACTGTATTTAAAGCGATATCACTTATAATCGCAATATCAATTCTGACATTTGTTTTAGCCGAGCTTTCACCAATAGATCCCGTAAAGGCTTATGTTGGTGCGGAAAGTACGGTAAGTCAGGAGCAAAAAGATTTGATAGCAGAACGCTGGGGACTCGATGAGTCCCCGGTAAGCCGCTTTTTTAAGTGGGGCAACGCAATACTTCACTTAGATTTTGGGACTTCGCAAATATATGGAGTGCCTGTTTTGACGGTTATAAAAAAGGGTGCGGCGAACTCGTTTGCGCTCATGTCGGTTTCGTGGCTACTTTCCGGCATAATCGGTTTTTTTGCAGGACTTTTGGCGGCAGCGTATAGAGATAGGCTCGTGGACAGGATAATCAGAACATTTTGCTATATCCTATCGTCAACTCCGACATTTTGGATAGGAATTTTACTCTTACTGATATTTTCGGTGCAGTTAAAAATTTTTCCTATCGGAATGTCGGCACCGATTGGCGTACTTGCGTCGGATGTTACGATTTGGGATAGGATTCACCACATGATACTTCCTGCGCTTACGCTAAGTATACTTGGAGTTGCGCAGCTTGCGATGTTCACGCGTGAAGAAATGATTAAGGTATTTAACAGTGAATACGCACTGTTTGCACACGCAAAAGGACTAAAAACAGGCGAGATTATCAAAAAACACGGAATCAGAAATGTTTTGATTCCCGCTGTTACTATACAATTTGCTTCTCTAAGCGAACTTTTTGGAGGATCTGTACTTGCGGAAAATGTATTTTCGTATGCGGGACTTGGAAGTGTTACTGTTGAAGCCGGCACAAAGGTTGATTTGCCGCTTCTTTTGGGAATTACTATCATAACATCTATGGTTGTGTTTACGGGAAATATGATTGCGAATTTATTGTATCCTGTCATTGATCCGAGAATAAAGGAGGGGCAGTATGGAAAATAATGTAACTCTAAATGAATCAAAAATATTCAATCTGCGCACCAAAACATTGGCGGAGATAATAATAGGCACAATCGTTATTCTTGGCGTACTTTGCATAGGAATGGCAATGGACGAAAGTGCATATGCGGTAGATTTTGCAAACAGAGGACTTGCGCCGAGTTTTGCGCATCCGTTCGGTACGGACTGGCTTGGCAGAGATATGCTTGCAAGAACTGTAAAAGGTATGACTACAAGTATACAAATAGGACTGTTCGCGTCGCTTATAAGCTCTATAATTGCTATAATTTTGGGCACATTGGCGGCCACAAAAGGCAAGAAAACAGATGCTTTCATATTATGGCTCATCGACCTTTTCCAAGGAAAACCGCACTTGGTATTTTTGATGTTCGTTTCAATATTGCTCGGAAAAGGCGTAAAGGGAATTTTGATAGGTGTTGCTATTACACACTGGACTAGCCTTGCCAGAATAATAAGGGCAGAAATTCTATCGCTAAAAACCAATCAGTATATATTGGCGGCGGAAAAATTCGGGGTAACGAAGCTGGATATAGCGGTAAAACATCTGTTGCCACATTTATTGCCGCAATTTTTCGTAGGGTTAATATTGCTGTTCCCGCACGCTATTTTGCACGAAGCTGGGTTGACATTCCTAGGATTCGGTATTCCGCCTGAGCAACCTGCTGTCGGCGTAATATTGTCGGAATCGATGCGTTACCTTACAATGGGAATGTGGTGGCTTGCTGTATATCCAGGATTATTCTTGCTCGTGATTGTTTTGTTCTTTGATGCCGTAGGAAATGGAATCAAAAAGATGATTGACCCGAAAACAGGGCAAGAGTAAGGAGGGGGACATATGGAAAAAGAAAAAAAATTAAATGAACCTCTTTTAAAGGTCGAAAAATTCAGCGTAAAGTTCAAGATGTACGAAAAGGGATTGAGGCAAAGGCTAAGTGTAGCTGTAAGGGATTTGAACTTGGAGTTGAATAAAGGTGAAATATTAGCGATTGTCGGCTCGTCGGGAAGCGGTAAGAGTTTACTTGCACACGGAATAATGGATATACTGCCGTCAAATGCGGTAATAGGTGGAGAAATAAGCATCAAGGGCGAAAAAATGACGCCGAAGCTGATGAATGAAAAAAGAGGCAAGGAGATTGTAATCGTTCCGCAGTCCGTTTCATATCTTGATCCGCTTATGAAGATAAGAGAGCAGGTGTTTGAAACATCGGATAGGACTGATTACGACGAAATGTTTGCGAAATTCGGATTGAGCAAAGAAGATAGCTACAAATTGCCGTTTCAGCTGTCCGGCGGTATGGCTAGGCGTGCGCTTGTGATGACTGCAGCGGTTTCGAATGCTGAACTTATAATTGCGGACGAACCCACCCCCGGGTTGAATCCTAAATTGGCGCACGAAATTCTTGCTATGTTCAAAGAAATGGCAAACAATGGAAAAGGAGTGCTGTTAATAACTCACGATATCGACCTTGTTTGCGAAATTGCCGACAGAATTGCAATTTTCCACGACGGTACAATATTGGAAACAACCGATGTGAAAAACTTTATAGAGGGCGGAGATAAGCTCAAACATCCATATTGCAAAGCACTTTGGAATGCATTACCGCAAAACAATTTTACGCCGCTGAGCAGCGAAGAGGTAAATGAGCTTTGCGAGCATGCAAAATCGGAGATTGCTTCGTACGACAGTTTGGAGGTGGAAGTATGCTAGAAGCTAAAAATATAAGTTTTTCATATATCAAATCCAAGAAAATACTCGATGATATCAGTTTGGAATTTGGAGAAAATGAGATAGTAGGGATAATAGGTCCTTCGGGCTGCGGCAAAAGCACATTCTCGAAGATTTTAGGCGGCTATCTTAAGCCTACTCAAGGAGAGGTACTATTTGACAATGAACCTTTACCGAAAAAAGGCTACTGCCCGGTGCAACTCATATATCAACATCCCGAATATGCAGTTAATCCTAAGTGGAAGATGCAACAAGTTGTAACGGAAGCGTGGGATATAGACAAAGAAACTTTGGATGCATTCGGAATAAAAGAAGAATGGCTGACCAGATGGCCGTCGGAGCTTTCGGGAGGAGAATTGCAGCGTTTTTGCATAGCGCGTGCTCTTGGAGAAAAAACAAAATTTCTGATAGCCGACGAGATGACAACTATGCTCGATGCAGTTACGCAGGCGTACATATGGAATATTGTAGTTGCTCAGGTTAGAAAGCGCGGGATAGGTATGATAGTAGTAACTCACAATCATGCACTTGCAGATAGAGTATGCGACAAAATCCTTGATTTTGAGCAAATACTGAAGTAGCAGCAAAATGAAAAACACAAACATTGTACAAAAATAAATACAAAGTTTATCGAATTGTATTGACAAATATCGGATTTATATGTGCAATGCTAAAAATTAAATAAACATCATTGTCTATGGGTGAAAGCCCATAGCTAAGAGGGAAACAGTATGAATGAAGTATTTAATTTTCATATAGACTGACAGATAGCGACATTCAAAAAACAAAGTGGACAGTGTAGTGATTGCAACGGATAAGGGAAATGTAAAACTCGATGAAAAGGCAATTGTCAATTTGGCGTCAAAAGGAGCGGAATTTGTTCAAATACTTGCAAAACTTAGCGGTGAAGATTTGAATAAATATGCGACAAGCAAGTTTGGAGATGTAACGGTGGACAGCTGGTATGCAGGCGCGGTAGCGTGGGCAGCCGCAAACGGAATCGTCAGCGGGATAGCTGCTCAAAGTCAAGAGCAAGGAAATTAGCTTTAACGACAGTGCGCATATTGCGGGATATGCAAAGAGTGCTGTTGTGAATATGCAGAAGGCGGGGATAATAAACAGGGTTATAAGTATGTGGTATTTGTTTGCAGAATTTGCATAAAAGTGATGAATAATTCTGTAAAACGGGTATTATATATGTAACGGGAATTGTAATTATCGCATAACGATAATGAATAACTCGTCGAATCTTATTTGAATACAATCAAGTGAGAGGGCAAAAGACTATTGGGAGGTGCAATATGAAGGTTATAATATCGAGTAAAAATGTGAAATCAAGTGAACATTTAAAAGCAACGGTTGAAAAGAAACTCGAAAAGCTGGACAAGTATTTTTCAGATGATATTACAGCGAACGTAATGGTTAGTGAGCAAAGAGATAAGCAAAAGCTGGAGGTTACAATCAGTGCGGCAGGAACTTTATTCAGAGCTGAAAATACAGCGGATGTAGCATACGATGCGATTGAAGGGGTTGTTGAGAAACTTTCTACTCAAATGTCCAGATTCAAGAAAAAACTTCAAAGAAAACACAAAGATACAAAAGTTGTTGTGTTTGATGAACTTCCTGAATACGATGAAGAGGACGGCGCAGTTGATACCGTACAGATAGCAAGACGCAAGGATATTGAACTTGTACCGATGAATGAAGAAGAAGCGGTAATGCAAATGGAACTTTTGGGACACAATTTCTTCGTATTTCTAAATATGGAAAGCGATACGGTGAGCGTGGTGTACAAGAGAAAGAACGGCAATTACGGTATAATCAATGCTGCAAAATAATTGAAGCATAGCCCGAAAGGGCATCAAATAGGAGGCAACCCGCACCCTGAGCAAGGCAGTGCGGGTTGCTTCGGTTTTATCAAAAGTTGAGGAGCGTATTCATTAAAAATCAAGGGACTGAAAAAAATATCAAAAAACCTATTGACAAAGAGTAAATTTCGGCTTAAAATAATGTTAGCACTCAACGAGATAGAGTGCTAACATTTAAAAATATTACAAAAAACATTTAACAAAATGGAGGTAAAATATGAGTTTTGGAATTAAACCCCTTGGAGCAAGGGCAGTGATTAAGTTGGTAGAGGCGGAAGAAAAGACTGCAAGCGGAATTGTACTCCCTGGACAGGCGAAAGAGAAACCGCAGATGGCGGAAGTTATGGCAGTAGGCCCCGGTACTGAAGAAGAAAAAATGGAACTTGCCGTTGGAGATAAAGTTGTATTTTCAAAGTATGCAGGGACTGAAATCAAATACGCGGGTGAGGAGTATATCATTATGAGTCAAAAGGATATACTTGCAAAGGTAGAAGCGTAACATATCAGTAAATATAGGAGATATTACATATTAAAAGAAAGGAAGTAATTGAATATGGCAAAAGAATTATATTATGGAGAAGATGCGAGAAGAAAGTTGCTTGCGGGTATTGATGAGCTTGCAAACACAGTTAAAATTACACTTGGACCTAAGGGAAGAAATGTTCTTATTGAAAAGAAATTCGGTTCACCGCTTATCACAAACGACGGTGTTACAATAGCAAGAGAAATAGAACTCGAAGATGCGGTTGAAAATATGGGTGCGCAGCTTGTAAAAGAGGTTGCTACCAAGACTAACGATGTTGCGGGAGACGGAACTACGACTGCCACATTGCTTGCGCAGGCTATACTGCACGAGGGTTTCAAAAATGTAGCGGCAGGCGCAAATCCTATGGATTTACGCAAGGGAATAAACGGCGCGGTTGAAGTGGCTGTTGAGGAAATCAAAAATATATCAAAAAAAGTTGAGAACAAAGACAGCATTGCTCAGGTAGCGTCGGTTTCTGCAGGCGATAATGAAATCGGATCTTTGATTGCGGAAGCAATGGAAAAGGTTGGAACTGACGGAGTTATTACAGTTGAGGAATCGAAGTCAATGGGAACTACTCTAGAGGTGGTTGAGGGAATGCAGTTTGACAGAGGATATCTCTCCGCTTATATGGTAAATGATGCGGACAAAATGGAAGCTAATATGCAAAACCCTTATATTTTGCTCACTGACAAGAAGATATCCAACATTCAGGACATCTTGCCTATACTTGAACAAATCGTTCAGCAGGGTAGAAAACTGCTCATCGTTGCAGAGGATGTAGACGGAGAAGCACTTGCAACTTTGGTTGTAAATAAATTGCGTGGAACATTTGATTGTGTAGCGGTAAAGGCTCCGGGGTTTGGTGACAGAAGAAAGGCTATGATGGAAGATATAGCAGTGCTTACAGGAGCAACTGTAATATCCGAAGAGGTAGGCTACGATATCAAGGAAGCAACTCTCGATATGCTCGGAACAGCGGCATCTGTAAAGGTTACAAAGGACAACACTGTAATAGTTGACGGTTCAGGCGAAAAAGCTGAGATAGAAGCAAGAATTAAGCAAATCAGAAATGAGCACGAAGCATCCACATCCGATTTTGATAGAGAAAAGTTGCAGGAAAGACTTGCTAAACTATCCGGCGGTGTTGCAGTTATAAAGGTTGGAGCTGCAACTGAAACTGAGCTTAAGGAAAGAAAACTTAGAATTGAAGATGCTCTGAACGCTACAAAGGCGGCAGTGGAAGAAGGAATAGTTGCAGGTGGCGGTGTTGCGCTTGCTAACACAATCAAAGCGGTAGAAAAATATGTAAATTCACTTAGTGGAGATGAAAAAACAGGAGCGGCAATCATAATGAGAGCTTTGGAAGAACCTGTTAGACAAATTGCTGAAAATGCAGGAAAAGAAGGCTCGGTTGTTATTGCGGAGGTTAAGACTTGCAAGGCGGGAACAGGATTTAATGCCATTACCGAGGAATATGTGGATATGATATCCGCGGGTATAGTGGATCCGGCGAAAGTTACCCGTTCGGCGCTTCAAAATGCAGCTTCCGTATCGGCTACTTTACTTACAACGGAAGCGGGAATCGTGGAAGTGAAAAAGGATGAACCTGCAATGCCGCCAATGGGTGGAATGCCGGGAATGATGTAAAAAAATATAATTAAAAACCTCAAGCACGATCTTGGGGTTTTTAATTGCACAAATTTAAAAATTATGATACACAGAGCTTGACAACAGGCGTGTTACATAGGATAATTATTATAGCAAAGAATAATTTGACAAGGTGGGAGATTTGAAAAGAGAAAATTTAACCATGCTCGTAGATTTCTACGAAATGACGATGGCAAACGGATACTTGGAGATGCAAGGAGCAGACGATATAGCATATTTCGATATGTTTTTTCGCAAGGTGCCGGACGGTGGCGGATTTGCTATCATGGCAGGACTTGAACAACTGATAGAATATCTGGAGAACCTGAAGTTCTCCGAGGAAGATATTGAATATCTTAAAAGCAAAAATATATTCAGTCAAAAATTTTTAAACTATTTGAGAGATTTTGAATTTAAATGCGATGTTTGGTCGGTTCCGGAGGGAACGCCGATTTTTCCGGGCGAACCTATTATCACCGTTAGAGGTCCTTTGATGCAGGCGCAATTTATAGAAACTATGGTGCTGCTTTTGATAAATCATCAGAGTTTGATTGCTACCAAGGCTAACAGAATTGTGCGTTCGGCAAAGGGCAGAGGTGTAATGGAATTTGGAACGCGACGTGCGCACGGCGCATCTGCTGCGGTACTGGGCTCAAGAGCGGCGTACATAGGTGGATGTATCGGTACTGCGTGTGCGATTTCCGATAGAGATTACGGGATTGCAGCACTTGGAACTATGGCACACAGCTGGGTGCAAATGTTTGACGACGAGTATCAGGCGTTTTGCGAATATGCCAAATTATATTCGGATAATTGCGTTTTGCTTGTAGATACATACAATGTACTCAAATCGGGTGTACCGAATGCAATTCGTGTATTCAAAGAGTTTAATCCAAAGAATATGGGGATTAGAATCGACAGCGGAGATGTTACATACTTGACCAAAAAGGCAAGAAAAATGCTGGATGATGCCGGATTTAAAGATTGCAAAATTGTGGTGTCAAATTCTCTTGATGAATATATTATCAGAGATGTACTGCTCGAGGGTGCTTGTATAGATTCGTTTGGCGTTGGAGAACGGCTGATTACCGCGAAATCCGAGCCTGTGTTCGGGGGTGTATATAAATTGGCGGCACTCGAGAGAAACGGTGAAAAGATACCTAAGATTAAAATAAGCGAAAATGTTGAAAAAATAACCAATCCGGGAGACAAGGCACTTTACAGGATATTTGATAAAAACACCGGCAAGGTACTTGCGGATGTAATAACGCTTGAGGGCGAGGAAATCGATGAAAGCAAGCCTTACGAAATTTTTGATCCAAACGCTATATGGAAGCGAAAGCAAATTATAAACTTCACGGTTAAAAATTTACGCGAGCAGATATTCAAAGACGGAAAGGCAATTTACAAAAGTCCGAATATAGAGCAAATAAGGGACTATTGCAAAGAACAGATAAATACGCTTTGGGACGAGATGCTAAGGTTTGAAAATCCGCAGGTGTATTATGTGGATTTGTCGCAAAGACTCTGGGAAATGAAGCACAAGCTCATTGAAGCACATCAATATAGATAAAAAGGAGAAACGGTATGGCACTTATTACAAGTAAAGAAATGTTTGAGAAGGCTCTTAAATCCGACTACGCTGTCGGAGCGTTCAATGTGAACAACATGGAGATAATTCAAGGTATAGTGGATGCTGCCAAAGAGGAGAATGCACCGCTTATACTGCAAGTTTCTGCGGGAGCGAGGAAATATGCAAGACCTGCATATTTGAGAAAATTGGTTGAGGCGGCGATTGAAGACACCGGACTTGATATAGTATTGCACCTTGATCATGGTGAAGATTTTGAAATATGTAAGCAGTGTATAGACGGGGGATTCACATCTGTAATGATAGACGGTTCGAAGCATGAGTTTGAGGAAAACATCAGATTGACGAAAGAAGTTGTGGATTATGCGCATGCGCACGGAGTTGTAGTTGAAGCGGAACTCGGCAAACTTGCAGGTGTTGAGGACAATATTAAAGTTGATGCTCGTTCGGCAACTTTTACAGATCCTGCTGAAGCTAAGGAATTTGTTGAAAGAACAGGCGTTGATTCGCTTGCTATCGCAATCGGAACAAGCCACGGCGCGTATAAGTTTAAAGGTGAACCGTATTTGGATTTCGAAAGACTTAAGGAAATACATAAACTGCTTCCGCAAACGCCGCTCGTATTACACGGAGCGTCAACCGTATTGCCTGAATTTGTAAAAAAATGCAATGAATACGGCGGAAATATTCCTGGTGCACAGGGAGTTCCGGAGGAAATGATTAGAGAGGCAGCTAAATATGGAATTTGCAAGGTGAATATAGATACGGATTTGAGGCTTGCTATGACTGCAGAAATTCGTAAGTTCCTTATCGAGTCGCCGCAGGAATTCGATCCGAGAAAGTATCTTGGACCTGCAAGAGATGCAATTCAAAAAATGGTACAGCACAAGATTAAAAATGTGCTAAATGCTTCAAATGCAAGATAATTTGAAGTGCTTGTAAATATGGATTTTGATTTTGCGTAAAAAAAAGACCTTCACTGATTAGTGAAGGTCTTTTTTTATATTATCCTCTTGATGCCGCAATCTTTGCGTTGATAGCATCAACAACAGGTTGAACCTCGTGTCCGTGAACACCGCAAGCATCCTTTAGGGATTCAGCCTGTGATGCGGGACAACCAAGACAGTGCATGCCTATTCCAAGCAAAACATCTGCACTTTCAGGATATTTATTTACTATTTCACCAACTAAGGTGTTTTCGTTAACAAAAGTGTTACTCATAATTTTTTCCTCCTATTTTCATATCTTGTATATACTATAACATATGGCATCAAACATTTATGTGGTCATAACCACATAAAGCGAAAAAATTATCAAATTATTTGCTGAAATGTTCCTTCGCAAATTCCATATCTTGGACGATTTCAACAGTTCCAAGATATTTTTGATTTCTATCTCGTACAGCCATATATGTTACCAGCATTGCTCTACCGTTTTTGTTCATCCAAATTGGAACGCTATCGCGCACTCCTTTGCGGAAATCGCCGATTATAGCGCGTACCATAGGTTCGATTTTAGGCGGATGACAAGAAAATACATCACGATCTATTGCCATTTGTGGGCGCTTGAATACCTTAGGGCCTTCGTTAAAAAAGCGGTTGATGTTGTCTGCATCTACAAATGTAATTTCCAAAGGTATTGTATTGAGTAAAGCGGTAAGCTGCTCTATATTCATATGTCCGCCCGGCATCACGATTTCAGAATCGGCAACGGACATAGGCTTTTCAGAAAGTGCGGTTTCCGCTTCTTCCCAGACATAGCGAGGAATTCCGAAGCAAGAATCGTAATCTTTTGAATCCTGATATATCGAGAACCATTCCTCCTCGGTGAAGTTTACCGCACAAATTGGAAATAAAATTTTTTCTTCCTGATATACCATTCTTTCTATGCGCAGCAGTATATTGTCGAGCGCATGTTGCCACGCTTCGTCGCGGACTTCTTTCTTAGAAAGTGCGGTAAGCGCATCGCGAATGTCGTCATCGGTGGTCCACATCAAATCTGATGGACCTTCCACGCCGTATGTTACTTTCAAAAGGGGATAAAGCAAATCGCCTTTTTTAGCGTAATGTATAGAAATCTCACGAATAGTTGAAAAAAGTTCATCCGTTCGTTCTTCCTTGAACCTGCAAATGAGCTTTTCGAGTGCTTCGTTTTCTTTTGTTAATGTATAAAGCGGATGCCCTTCAATTCGAATGAGGGCGGCTGCTTTTTCAGTTTTATTGGAATAATCCCTTTCGGGAAAAGATTTTTTTTCGTTCATAATTCAAACCTCCTGTCCTATATAATATGTAGTATGTTGCATACCGATAAGGTATTGAAATTTTAAATTCCGACAATTACATAATAACATGGCAATTTAACAAGATATGTGGTTGTAACAACAAAAATAAAAAATTATGGTGCGACAATCAGCATAGAAATAACTTCTTTTTTCGTTGCGTTAGCAGGAATTTTGAAATTACCGTATTTCATTGAAGTGGTGGCTTGCATTTCTTCTGCAAGCGCTATAAATTCTGCTTGAGATTCAAACATTCCAAGTCCTACAAATTTATCGGCTATGCTTTGAAGCGATTCGCCGGGATTTATGTAAACGGCATACATCTCGGGTTTTTTATCCGTCTTAGGGGCTGCGGGTTTGGTATTTTCCGCGTTTTCGGGTGTTGTTACCTTTTTGTCTTCGACAGGGACTGCAAGTCCGAAATTTTTGTTTTTTGGATTCTCGGCTTCGGCTTTTGCCACATAATGAGAATAGTCTAGAATATTTTCCGTTTTAACGCTGATTATGGTGATACTTACTAATATTATTAAAATCGCGATGAGAATATCGCTGGTGTTATATATAAAGTTTTTTAATTTTTCCAAGATAGAACTCCTTTTATTAACATAATGAACTGTATATAAAAAATTATACTACAAAAAATGAGTAAAAAACAAGCGTAGAGAGGAAGTTTAATAAAAAAATAAAAAAAGTTGTTAAAAAAAACAAAAAAACTTCTTGTTTTTTGTGTAAATATATGATATTATCTTTTTTATAGTTTTTGAAAAGCCTTTTATGCTAGGAGATTTACAGCTTTTCATATATTCGAATTTAGAAAAAAGGGGGAAGTAAATATGAAGATGTGCGCTAATGATGTAATATTTCAATTTGGAAAGGAAAACAAACCTGTACTTACGGTTAAACCCGGAACGACAATAGATGTGGAAACGCTGGATTGTTTTTCAAACCAACTGAGAGAAGAAAGCGATACTTTGGAAAAATTGGATTGGGAGAGGGTAAACCCTGCCACAGGACCTATTTATGTAGAAGGTGCGGAGAAGGGAGATACCTTGAAAGTAACAATCAACAAGATAGAGCTTGATGAAAAAGGAACTGTATGTTGTGCCGAGGGAGAAGGTACTCTGGGACACCTGCTGAAAGGATCGAAGCTCCATGTTGTACCGATTAAAGATGGATTTTGCCAATATCTGGATAGAGCACCTATTCCGCTAAGAAAGATGATAGGTGTAATAGGAGTTGCGCCTGAAGATGGAAATGTGAATACTGGTACACCGGGCAGACACGGCGGAAATATGGATAACAGCATGATTACGGAAGGTACTACGGTATATTTCCCTGTTGCTCACGAGGGTGCGCTGCTTGCTCTTGGAGATATCCACTCTGTAATGGGGGACGGCGAAATAGGGGTTTCGGGACTTGAAACACCGGCTGTTGTAAACTTGACGATAGAGCTGATTAAAGGCAGACAGGAAGAATATCCGGTGCAAGAAACAGAAAACGATTTCGGTGTAATAGTCTCAAAACCGACAGTTGATGAGGCTGTCGTAGGAGCGACAGAACTGATGTGCAAATTCTTGGAAGAAAGAATAGACCTTGATAGAGCGGATATAGTAATGCTTATGAGTCTTGTAGGCGATTTACAGGTTTGTCAGGTGGTCGATCCCGAAAAAACTATGAGATTCATTTTCCCTAAAAAATACATGGACCGACCTGTATTTTAAAAAAATATAAGTAAATTTTAAAAATATAAAAAAAGAAAGGAAGATTGAACAATGAGCGATAAAACATTAGAAACGCTGGGGTACAAGCAAGAGTTAAAGCGTTCCCTGAGCGTAGTGGACATGGTTGTCTACGGTTTAATATTTATGGTTCCGATAGCACCTTTTGGAATATTCGGAACAGTTATGTCCATATCTGAAGGTATGGTCGTACTTGCATATTCGATAGGAATGGTAGGAATGGTATTTACGGCGCTTTCATATTGGCGTATGTCGGAGGAATTTCCTATATCAGGTTCAGTTTACGGATATGCGACACACGCTATAAATAAAGCGGTCGGATTTATTTCGGGGTGGGCAATTTTGCTCGACTACATATTGGTTCCGGCACTTTTATATGTTGTAGCTGCCGTTGCTATGGCTGCAATACTGCCGACAGTTCCGTTTTGGGCATGGGTTTTACTGTTTGTAGGGATAAATACGGTTATCAATATTATAGGAATAGAATTCACATCAAAGCTAAACTGGATAATGCTGGTATTCGAAGTGATAGTATTCATAATTTTCTGCGTATCGGCATTCCTGTATATTAAAAATACTCCGGACATTGATTTTACACTAAAACCTATATTTGATGCGGATAAATTTGATATCAAAATAGTGTTCTCCGCAGTTTCCGTTTGCGTACTTTCGTTCCTAGGATTTGACGGTATATCAACGCTTGCCGAGGAAGCAAAAGGCGGAAACGATTCCGTAGGAAAAGCCAGCATATGGGCACTTGTTCTTGTAGGCGTGTTTTTCGTTGTACAAACATATCTTGCGGCTTGTGTAATCCCTTGGGAGGGTGCGACAACATACACGGACATAGATTCCGCATTTTACGAAGTTGCACAGGCTTCGGGCGGTAAATATGTAATGGCGCTTTGCGCGATTGCAACAGGACTTTCGTGGGGAATTGCGGATTGCCTGGTAGCTCAGGCGGCGGTTTCCAGAATAATATTCTCAATGGCTCGCGACGGATTCTTGCCAAAGCCTTTAGCTAAGATTCACCCTAAGTTCAAGACTCCTTACATAGCAACACTTTTGATAGCGGCAATCTCTTTAGTAATAACTCTTGGATTCACGCAAGGAATACAAGACCTAGCAGAATTGGTAAACTTTGGTGCGTTATCGGCATTTGTAATATTGGATTTCACCGTAATATACTATTTTATATTTAAAAAGAAATCAAAACAGTACATCAAGCACTTTGTACTGCCGCTAATAGGTGCTGCGATACTCGCTATCGTATGGTACAACCTCTCGCCGAAAGCGTTGCAATTAGGACTTGTTTGGACGGCTGTAGGAGCAGTGATTTATTTACTGATTGTGAAAGTATTTAAAAAGAATATAGAACTGGAAGTTTAATGTACTTCGAAATACTATACATTTGCAAAAAACCTTGCGTGGCGTTAGCCGCGCAAGGTTTTTGTTTTATTTATTACTCTTTATCTCTTTTGCAATTTTATATACTATTTTTTAGTTTTTCGGAATGTCAACATATCTTGACAATTAAAAAAACTTGATGTAAAATACAAGCATATGCTGTTGTAGCTCAGCAGGTAGAGCACTTCCTTGGTAAGGAAGAGGTTCGGCGGTTCGAGCCCGCTCAACAGCTCCAGTTTGTTTAGGGAGGGGAAAAAATGGCAAAGCAAAAATTTGAAAGAAACAAGCCACATATTAACATCGGAACT
>JABZIP010000038.1 GCA_015258265.1 Clostridiales bacterium
TTATATCCTTTCTGCGATTAAGCGTTGATTAAGTTGATTTGCCGCCTGCAAGGAGAATTTTTATCTCCTTTTTTGAAAAATTGGGAATACACCTGTATTCTTTTCCGCTTCGTGAATTTTGAACCAAAATTAAGTTTTCGGTTTCAGAATTTGAAACTTGTGTTATGGCATCGCTTATTGTAAGTTCGTCGCCAATTTCAAAATCTTCATAATCCGCAGGATTTTCAAAAGTCAGCGGAAGTATGCCGCTATTTATTAAATTTGATCGATGTATGCGAGCAAAGGATTTTGCTATTATGAATTTAACTCCTAAATAAAGCGGAGCAAGCGCAGCGTGTTCGCGGCTGCTTCCCTGTCCGTAATTTTCTCCACCGATTATAGCGCAATTTTTTGCAGCAAGGCAGCGACTTGGGAATTCACTGTCAATTTTTTCGAAACAATAATTTGCAAGATGCGGTATGTTGGAACGATACGGCAGTAACCTTGAATCTGACGGCATGATGTCGTCTGTGGTTATATTGTTACCGGCTTTTAGTGTAACGATCGCCTTTAATGTGTTCGAAAGGGCGGTATTTCTAGGGAACGGTTTAATGTTAGGTCCCATTTCAATGGATATGTCATCGCGCTTCCTGTTATCGGGATAAACTATGAAATTATCGTTCTTTACAAAAGAGGTATCGTCTATTTCCGGTAGAGTTTCTCCTGAAGTCATGCCGTCGGTTAGGACTCCTGTAACGGCAGATATAGCCGCGGTTTCAGGGCTTACAAGAAAAACTTGGGCATCGAGGGTACCGCTTCTGCCTTTGAAATTTCGGTTAAAGGTCCTAAGAGATACTGCACCGGATTTTGGTGATTGTCCCATTCCTATACACGGTCCGCAAGCGTTTTCTATGATTCTGGCACCGGCATCAATCATAGCGGAGAGTGCACCGTTTTGTGCGAGTTTAGAAAGAATTTTTTCGGAACCGGGTGATATTACAAGGCTAACATCCGGATGGACTTTTTTGCCTTTCAGAATGTGGGATACTTTCATCAGGTCGCTGTAAGACGAATTTGTGCAGCTGCCGATTGCTACTTGGTCAACCTTGATTTTGCCTATATTACAAATAGTATCGACATTGTCGGGGCTGTGCGGCATAGCGGCAAGCGGAGTGAGTTCTGAAAGATTGATTTCGAGAGTTTCGTCGTAAACGGCATCAAAATCTGCAGAAATTTCCTGAAAGTCTTCTTCACGACCTTGATTTTTAAGATAAATACGGGTGTTGTCATCGCTTGGGAATATGGATGTAGTAGCGCCAAGCTCGGCACCCATATTGGTGATAGTGGCTCTGTCCGTAACTGATAGGGATTTAACACCGTCTCCCGTGTATTCGACTATTTTGCCTACGCCGCCTTTTACTGTTAGGTGCGAAAGCACACAAAGAATCACATCCTTTGCAGAAACCCAAGGTCGTAATTTTCCTGTCAGCTTGACATTTAAAACTTTCGGAACAATTAGAGAATATTCGCCTGTTGCCATAGCAGTGGCAACATCAAGTCCGCCTGCACCGATTGCAATCATACCAAGACCGCCACCTGTCGGGGTATGGCTGTCGGAGCCGAGCAAAGTTTTTCCGGGCTTTCCGTAGTTTTCAAGATGAAGCTGGTGGCAAATACCGTTTCCGGGCTTTGAAAACAGTATACCGTGCCTTTGAGCTACACTTTTGATAAATGCGTGATCGTCGGCGTTTTCAAACCCTGTTTGCAATGTGTTGTGGTCAATATATGCTACGGACAGTTCTGTTTTAACTTTTTCGATGTCCATAGCCTCCAGCTGTAAGTAAACCATAGTTCCGGTTGAATCTTGAGTTAGAGTCTGGTCAATTTTGATTGTAATTTCATTGCCTGCCTTAAGTTCACCGCTTACAAGATGGTTTTCAAGTATTTTGTACGCTAATGTTTTTCCCATAAGTCACCCCTTTGTATATTTGTATACAATTATACAATTCTGCATGTGCCATGTCAATAATAAATCGATAATTTAGCGCAATATCAGGGGAGATAACTTGTAAAAAAAGGGGGATTGTGATATAATGTACCCGAGTTTAGCAAGACATTCAATCACATTTTACAGCCGATTTTAAATATATAATCGAAAATGTGATATAATGTGCAAAAGTTTAGCAAGACATTTCATCATATCCTACCTATATTTTGTTAAATCAAAGGATATGATA
>JABZIP010000029.1 GCA_015258265.1 Clostridiales bacterium
ATAATTTTGCTCGCTAATGAGCTTTTTAGCAATTTGAAATTCAAAAATTCGACTTTCGTTTTCTTTCATCATCACTGCCCTATATACGGCAATGCTCTTGCGAGTGCCGTCTTCGCTCTCTGAAGATTTCCTGTTTTTAAAATCGTAGGGTTGTTTTGCAAATCCCCGTCAAGCGGTATTATCTCGTAAGTGAGTTTGCCTGCGTTTATGTACCGCTCAACCCATGTCGGCATCGCTGTTGCTTCTTTGACGGTAACTTTGCCGTCTTGCTTGCTGTAGCTCACCTTTACCTCCGCCATCAACCCTATTTCCGTCATCGGATCTCCCAAAGTTTCAATTCTTTGATTCGATATGAAGTTGCCCAAGCTGTAATAAACGGGAACTCCGTCAATAAAATCCAATTTTTGCATGACGTGTGGATGTGAACCGAAAACTATATCTACTTTGGCTTTTTTCACCAAATATTCAGCCATCTTAACCTGATAAGTATTAGGTTCGGCTTGATATTCCTCACCCCAGTGCAAAAACATTATCACCATATTTGCGCCCGCGCTTCTTGCTTCCTTGACGATTTCGTTCATCTTTTCAAGCTCCGCATCCAAATCGGCATACGAAAAGCTGTTAATCAAATTTTCGTACTCGCTTGCCACAGGTATGCCGTTTATTGCAATCCCGCTACTTGTAGGTGTTTCGTATGTAAACGATATAGTTGCTATTTTGACACCTTTTACTTCGTTTATGCAATATCTCGGTTCATCTTGCGACATACGGCTTCCCGTATAAGGCAATCCTCTGCTCTTTAAAACATTTTGTGTGCCTATTATGCCTTTGCCGCCTCTATCGTTCATATGATTGTTCGCTGTCGAAACCAAATCAAATCCCGTGTCCTTGATAGCATCGGCAAGCTCATCGGGTGCCGCGAAAATCGGATATCCATAATACGGTTTGCCTGCAAATGTTGTTTCCAAATTGCACATAGCAAAATCCGCTTTTTCTATATACGGCTTAACATACTTATAATTATTTGTGAAATCGTATCTATCTTCCCCTGCGACCTGCTGTGCCTTAAACTGCGGGGTATGCACCATTATATCGCCGACGCAAAGTATGTCAAGTTCGATCGGTGCTTCAATTTTCTTTGCGTCCGTCAAATCGGAAGTGCTTTTTTTGCCTCCACTGTCATCTGCGTGCGGAGCCGCCCCTATGCACGCAGTAAAAAGCAATGGTAGCAAAAAAAGCACCACCATTGTTTCAAATAATTTGCGTTTCCTATACATTTTCAACGCCCTTAATCTCGGGATATGCTTCTTTCAAAAGCCTCTCTACCACGTTTCTAAGCGTCATTACAGCGCCGGGACAACCATGACAGTGCCCCTGCAGTCTTACCCTTACAACATTATCCTCTGTAAGCTCGACAAACTCTATATCTCCACCATCTCTCTGCAAGAATGGTCTTACATATTCAAGAGCTTCTCTAATCTTTACTTCCATTTCCGTTCCCATATTTTCTCCATTCTATTTATCTGTTTTTTCCGTTTTTGGTAACACTTGAGTTGTGCCGTCAAGTCCCTCGTTTTCAATTAACGAATTGAAAAACTGCGGCTCTATCGTATGCTCAACTATTTTCTGGCCTTTGGCTATTGAATACACCACAACCGACTTAATCGGATCTCCGTTAGGATCCAAATTTATCGCCCCCGAAGCTCCCGGAAACGCTCTCGTTTGCGCCAGCTGATTTTTAATCAGCTTCCCGTCATCAGAAGTCCTCGAATAATTTATGGCATTCACCGCAAGCAGATATGCGTCAAACCCGAGTGCTACCGCACTTTGCGGATTAGATTTGTTCCCGTATTCTTTTTTGTATACCTCTATAAACTTGTCGAACATTACCGTCATATCTGTTTTGGCATCAAATGCGGTCGAAAAAGAAATCTTTCCTCCGTCTATGTTCTTCGCCTCGTTTATGAACTCGTCATTATCCCACTGATCCGTACCTATAAAAGTCTGCGTAAGTCCGAGCTTTCTCGCCTGTTTTATAATCTCAATCGCCTTTTTCGGATTTTCAGGTAAAAACACAACGCTCGCGCCTGATTCCTTGATTTTCAAAAGCTCATTTTTGAAATCTTCCTTCTGCGCATTATAACTCAATGAAGCAACAACGCTCGCCTCGTTTCCGAGTCGTCTTTTAAAACTTGCCGCAAGTCTCTCCGCCATCGCCATAGCATAGTCGTTTTTTTCCGGTCTAAGCACCGCGGCGGTAGCGGCAAATTCGTTTCCTATCGCATATCTTGTAAGAGCTTCGCACTGCGCGGTATCCAGCATGCAAACACGAAAATAATACGGATTATAACTCGTTACAAGCGGATTTGTGTTAGTAATAGCTATAGCAGGAATCTTCGCTTCTTCGAAAATTTTTGCTGCAACAAGCGAATTTGCACTTCCGTAACTTCCCAAAACTACTGACACATTTTTGCTAACCAGTTCCTTGGCGACGCTTTCCGCCACATAAATATCGGACTGATTATCAACGACTACCAGCTCTATCGTTTTTCCCAAAACTTCCGGAAAAAGCTGATTTGCAAGCTCTATCCCCTCAAGTTCCAACTTGCCGAACTCTTTGTCCTTGCCGCTCAAAGGCTCAAAAATCCCAATTTTAACTTTGTTGGAATCTCCTGCGCCCTTTTCTATAAAGGTTTCATAAAAAGCATCGTAAGTAGTACAACTCGTAAGCGACATCACAAGTATGAATACCAATGCTAGAGTAGCTAACCTGCTTATCTTGAAATTGCATTTCTTTTTTCTTTTCTTCTCACTCAAATACCCTGTATTCATAAGAACCGGCAACTCAAGTTGCTTTCTCCTTTCAAAAATGCACGATTACGATTTATTGTATCAAAAAAAGCTAAAAACTACAAGTATTTTCGCTAAGAAAGTAATTAAGTCAAACTATCAATACTTAATCCTATTTTTAAAAGCAAAATTCGATTGCAGAGCTTGTTTCGAAACTAAACAAACCTCATTGCAATTAGCCTATTTGACTTCCTTAAAATCCGATGCTATAATAAATTATGATATAATGTGCTCAAGTTTATCAAGACATTTCATCATATCCTACCTATTTTTTATGAATCGAAGGATATGATATAATGTGCCCGAGTTAATCAAAGCATTCAATCACATTTTACCGCTGATTTTAAATATATAATCGAAAATGTGATATAATGTGCCTAAGTTTAGCAAGACATTCAATCATATCCTACCGCTTTTTTATAGCTCGAAGGATATGATATAATCAGAAAATAGAATAAACATACTCATCAAAGGAGAACCTGTTCAATTCACAGATCAAACAGGCAGACCTTTTGTTGGCTCAAATAACAGAACTCTCGTACCTATGCGAATAGTCATGGAAAAGTACGGCTGCACAGTTGATTGGGAGCAAGAGAGTTTGTCTGCGATTGTTAAAAAGGGCGATGTAACTGTTAAAGTTCCTACAATGCAAAAGTTCATTATGGTTAATAATGTTATACAAGATACCGATACACAGCCGCAAAACATCAATGGTAGGATTTATCTGCCGGTAGCTGCTGTACTTAGAGCTGTTGGTGCGGATGTGCAGTGGAATGACGAGAGTAGGAGTGTTGTGGTTGACGGCGTAGGGCAGAGCAATGTTACGAATCCTACCGGCACACAATCTATAAACTCTAATAATGGAAATGTAAGTAATAGCGGCATAGGTATGGTAAAGCCGGAAGGATATGACGAGTTTATGAAGGATTTTGAGGTGGTTGGAGTACATGACTTAACACCAATCTCAAACGAAACTTTAATAATGGTACAAAATAAAAAACTCAATACGGAGGAATTAGAGGATTTTTTACTTTCAAAAAATGAAGTAATGTTAAAAAATTATATAAACTATTTTTTATTTAACAATATGACTTTAATTAAAAACGATAGGTTTCAAATAGGTTTGTTTTCAAAAAAAATGATACCCTCTGCCAATGATACTTTTGGATATGAAAATCGTTATGAAAGTTGCGTACTAATTGTAAATGGATATAGAGACAAAATGAATTATAACCAATATTCGATTTATTTAGATTTTCGTGATTGGAGGATATTTCTTAAAAATAAATAGAGCATAAAATGTGCCCAATTTATCCAAAAGTAGCATTTGTATTTAAGCCACGAACGGAAGCCCCTGAAAAATCAATAGTGCCTTCGATATAAGTTAACTGTTTTGAATTTCCAATATGTAAATAAGCTCCTACAGGGCTATACAAGCAAACTAAAGGGTTAGAACTAGCGTTCCAATAACTAATGGCAAACATATGCTTCATATCAGAACCATATTTTCCATAAATATTAAAACTACCCTCCCCACTTGTGGTAGGTACAACGCTAATCTCTTTCCCATAAATCTCCGGTGAGTATATCTTCTTTCCGTCAATGAAAGTACCGCTGTACTCACCGTTCGCTATTTTTTTAGCGATAATTTCCGCTTCTCTTGCTTCTGACTTAGCTTCTATCTTTTGCGGTAATTTCGCATTTAATTCTACAAGTTTACTCAAAAAAGTCAACATACGATATAGCAATCTACTTGCTACGAAAGTAACTAAGGGCGCAGTTTAAACCGCGCCCTTAGTTACTTTATATTACTTGAAGTTATCCTACACCAACACGCTTCCGCCGATAAATTCTCTAATTATAGAATTATTTGCGATTATGCTGTCGTCTTCTATTGTTTCAAAATAACTCAAAAACTTGAGAATTCGCTCTGCTTCCGCAAATTCTTCTTCGTTTTGCTTTATCTCTTCCAGCAACGGCTTTGCGTACTTTTTTAGTACAGCAATTTCGTAAAGATGAACCGAATTAAAAAATGCATCTGCGGAATTACTGAATGGGAATATGTTTTTATCTTCCCCTGCTCTAACCTTTTGCCATGATGCAAGAGTATGCTTTGCCGAGTGCCCTCTGAAATTGTGGTCTCTTACCATGCGTCGTAGCATCCTGGCATCTGTCGTAGGTATACGGTTGATACTGTCTATGTTAAGCTGTGTCAGCGGGCTTATATAAATTTTAAATTTATTATCACTACTGATTAAACTGGACAGTTCCTCGTTTAGCGCGTGTATACCCTCTATAACTATCGGTTGATCTTTGCCAATCTGCGTTATTCGCTTTCCGAAAATTTTCGTTCCGTTTAAGAATTCGAATGTAGGCAAGTCCACCTTTTTACCACAAAGCAAATCGTTCATATTGCTGTTAAAAAGAGCTATGTCAATCGCAGATAAATCCTCAAAATTCGGTTCGCCAAATTCGTCAAGCGGCGTTTCGCTACGCTCTACAAAATAGTCGTCTGTGCCCAAATATAGCGGATTCAGCCCTATGACTTTCATTTGAATTAAAAGTCTGTTTGCAAATGTCGTTTTACCTGATGACGACGGTCCCGCAATTAAGATTATGCGCTTTTTTTCAGCGTTTATACGCTCTGCAAGTTCCGCAATCTTCTTTTCGTGCAATGCTTCTGAAATCTGAATAAGTTCCTTGTAATTACCATTTTGAACCTTATCATTTAAATCCTTTGCATAGAAAATATCCATCAACTTGCCCCAACGAGTAGCTTCCCCAAACGCCTCGTACAGCTTAATCTCGTCGATATATTCAGGAATATAGTTGGGATTATTCGGATGTGGAAAGCGCACAAGCACTCCACGCCTATACTTTCTCACCTCAAAATATTCGATATATCCGCTATTAGGTACAGTTTGAGTAGCAAGCTGCGCAGTATACCCGTCCAAAGTAACCGTCGAATCGGAATTTGTAATAAACGGCATCTTCGCTGCTACAATGCGTTTCATCTCGGCTTCAATGCTCTTTATATCCTTGTCGTTTGCATCCTTACTCGCCTTTATGACAGTGTATAACCCCTTGTTTATGGTATTTCTGATTTCCGCATCAGCCGACTCGCCGAAAACCGTTTTTATAGCTCTTATATATATCATTATTAAACTGGATTGATAAATCAGATTCGCAGCCTGCGTGCGCATATCGATAAATGTTATCTCGTCGCCCTCGTGAATTTCTTCAGTGAGCATGCGCACGCTGTTGTTTACTATCGCAGCAAGTATACGATACCTCGGTGTTTTGATAGCGGAATTTGCTACATCTTCAAGTGTCATACCGTCTGTCGCTTCGATACAGCAGAATTCCTCTCTTTTTTCAGTTCGTACAAATATTTTCATTTTACTCAAAATAGCTCTGCTTCATTGAATCTATCAAACTGTCGGCAAATCCGTCAAGTTCTGCATATGAGCTTGTATTTAACGCGGAGTTAATCGTAATTTCCTCATTCAATATAGTCATCTGCTTCATCTTCTTCATAATATCCTTAATCGCTTCTCCCGCTTCAGGCGACCATGAGCCGTTTTCGATTACGCCGACAACACGCTTCTGCAAATTCAATTTTTGAAGATCAAGCAAGAAGTTCTCCATAGGCGGGAATAAATTCAAATTGTAAGTAACAGACAGTATTGCCATATGGCTATATTTGAACGCTTCAGCCACCAAATATGAATGGTGAGTTTTAGATACATCAAACATTCGCACCTTGTGCATTCCCTTTTCGTGCAGCTTTGTTGCAAGTATGTACGCTGCTGCTTCAGTATTGCCATACATAGACGCATAAACAATAAGTACGCCTGTTTCTTCCGGCTTATATGTTGCCCAGTGAACATACTTATCCAGTATGTAGCCTATATCTTTTCTCCAAACAGGACCATGTAAAGGACAAATATACTTGATGTCAAGCGTACCTGCTTTGCCGAGCAAGCTCATTACATGCGCACCGTATTTACCTACGATATTTGTGTAATATCTTCTTGCTTCATCAAGCCAATCTCTATCGAAGTCAACTTCATCCGCAAACAACGCTCCATCCAAAGATTTAAAGCTGCCGAATGCGTCTGCCGCGAAAAGCACCCCGTCTTTTAAGTCGAAGCTGACCATAGCTTCAGGCCAGTGCACCATAGGTGCTTCAACGAACGCGATTTCATGTTTTCCGAATTTCATCGTATCGCCTTCTTTGACCTCTACAAATCTGTCGCCTACCGGAAAGTGGAATTGATTCATCAGCATATATGCTTTTTCCGTCGAAACCACCTTGACATCGGGATATCTTATAATTATTTCTTCCATGGAAGCGCAGTGGTCCGGTTCCATATGATTTATCACAAGATAATCCAGTTTGCGTCCATTAAGGACATATTTTATATTTTCTAAAAACTGCCTGCCCACAGACCAGTCCACAGTATCAAACAATACAGTCTTTTCATCCATAAGTAAATATGCGTTATACGAAACACCGTCTTCTATAGGATGAATATTTTCAAACAGGTGAAGCCTTTTATCGCAACCGCCTACCCAGTATAAATCTTGCGTTACTTTTCTTACATTTTGCATGACTATTTATCCCCTTTCTTTAGCTTTGTAGGTACAAATCCTGTTTTTGGTTCTGCGCATTTAGGGCAGGTCCATTCTTCAGGCAGCATCTCATATGTAGTTCCGGGAGGAATTTCACCTGCCGCATCCCCCAATGCCGGATTGTATTCATAACCGCAACCGTTACAAACATATGTATCCCATCTGGATTCTCCTTTTAGGACTGTCGGCCTTTTCATTTTTACAGCCTTAGGCGCAGGCTTTTTCGCCTTACCGTTATCAAATTCTTTTGCAAGCAGCGGTAATACTTCTTTTACATCTCCCACTATGCCGTAATCCGCATTTTTAAATATAGGCGCGTTCTTGCTGTTGTTTATAGCTACTATCGTAGTTGCATCTTTGATTCCCTTCAAATGCTGAATTGCACCGGAAATACCGCACGCTATATAAAGATTTCCTGTAAATTTTTGACCTGACATTCCGACATATCTTTCAAGCGGTAAATATTTCAAAGTTTCAGCAACAGGTCTTGAAGAACCGATTGCAGCTCCCGCCTGTTTTGCAAGTTCTTCAATCAGTTTCATATTTTCCTTGCCGCCGATTCCCTTTCCGGCAGACACTACCCTGTCCGCTTCAATAATAGGTGTCATCGGATCGATTCCAACAGAAAAATCGTACCCGTCCGATTTTAGTGCATCTGCCAGCTGCTTAACATCGTCTTTAACGTTTCCGCTATTAAATATTATTTTCTTTCTTGCTCCCGTTGCAGGTTCCTCCGCTTCAATGGGCGCAGCTGCCTGCTTAGGCGGTTTACCCAATATATGCGCAGCTATTACAACTCTTTGAATTTCATTGGTTCCCTCATATATTGTTGTAATCTTGGCATCTCTATAAGCTCTCTCTACATGCATTCCCTTCAAGAATCCTGTTCCACCGTGAATTTGCAATGCATCGTTGCAGACCTCAAGCGCTATATCCGAAGCATACATCTTCGCCATTGCCGATTCCATTCCGTACGGCTCATGATTCTGCTTAAGCTCAGCAGAAGAGTATATCAAAAATCTCGCACAACGCAATTTCGTCGCCATATCCGCAATTTTGAACGAATTGATCTGCTGGAATGCAATAGGCATATTAAACTGCACTCTTTCCTTTGCATATTCTACAGCAACTTCGTAAGCACCTTGCGCTATTCCCAGTGCCTGAGATGCGATACCTATACGGCCTCCGTCCAATGTGGCCATAGCTATATTAAAGCCTTTTCCTTCCTTGCCAAGCAAGTTTTCTTTAGGCACTTTTACATCGTTAAAGATAAGTTCAGCCGTTGAGGATGAACGAATTCCCAATTTGTCGTAATGCTCTCCGAATGTAAATCCGTCCCAACCCTTTTCAACTATGAATGCACTTATTCCTTTGGTTCCAATATTAGGAGTAGTAACTGCAAAAACAACATATGTATCGGCATACGGCGCGTTTGTAATAAATATCTTATTTCCATTAAGTACGTAATGGTCGCCCTGTAAAACCGCTGTGGTTTCCGTACCGCCTGCATCCGAGCCGGCATTAGGTTCTGTAAGTCCAAATGCTCCAATTTTTTCTCCTTTAGCAAGCGGAGTTAAATATTTCTTTTTTTGCTCTTCAGTTCCATATGCCATAATAGGATATGAGCCTAGCGAAACATGCGCAGATAATATTACACCTACTCCACCGTCAACTCTTGAAAGCTCTTCAACCGCTATTGCATAACTAAGCGCATCAAGACCTGCTCCGCCATATTCTTTAGGATATGGGATACCCATCCATCCGTTTTTCGCCATCTTTTTGACTATCTCAACAGGAAATTCGTTGTTCTGGTCCAACCCGAAAGCTATAGGTTTAACTTCCTCCTCAGCAAATGCCCTTATTTTTGCTCTAAATTCTTCATGAGCATCAGTTGTTTTGAAAAGCATATATTTACCTCCTCTTTTCTAAATAAATACTCTTTTGCATTTAATGTGTATCAAATAAGCACATACTTGCTTTATACCCTACCTTGATTTTGACTAATCAAGTTTGATTGATAAATTAGCAATAAAATGTATGAATTAACTTGACTGGTATTAAATATTTCTATATACTAATGGTAGTATAAATTTTTTGAAATTTATGAAAATTATAAAGGAGAAAAGAACAATGAAAAAGACGATATCATTTTTGTTAGTAGTGATTATGTGCTTATCACTCGCGCCTATTATGGCATTTGCAAAGGATGTTCCTGCAGGAAAGACTCCTGAGTCGCAACCGAACAATCCTGTATATGGAAGCTCAGTTCAAGTAACAATCCTTCTAAACGGTAAGACTGTAATATTTGACCAAGCTCCTATCATCAAGAACGGCAGAACTTTAGTTCCGATGAGAGCTGTATTTGAAGCTATGGGAGCAAAGGTGGAGTGGGATGTAAATACCCAGACTATTACCGCTACAAGAGGTACAAGAAAAGTAATAGCGCAGATAGGTAGCACCACTTTGACCAAAGCCAACTTAGCAGGCGGATTCTCTTGGCAGTCTAAGAGCTTTGCTATCGATGTTGCGCCACAAATCGTAAACAACAGAACTTTAGTTCCACTTAGAGCAGTTGCTGAGAGCTTTGATGCTCAAGTACAATGGGACGGTGCTACTCAGACAGTTACTATTACCGATGCTAATGCAACTAAATAAAGCTGGTGCAGGTTGTTATATATTCAAAAACAATATCTGAAACAAAAGGCGGTTTGATTTTCCAAGCCGCCTTTTTTATCAAATTATAAAATGACTCATTAGATAAATTGTTACTATATTTCACAAAATGAATTGACAAGTCATCCTTTTCCCTTTATAATATAAAAGGTTTTAGGCGCCATTAGCTCAGCTGGATAGAGTAGCATACTACGAATATGAAGGTCAGGGGTTCGAATCCCTTATGGCGCGCCACAAAATAAAAGCCGTTTTCATTATTGTGAAAACGGCTTTTATTTTGTTCATTTCGCTGTCCGTTTTGCCTTGCCAAGTATTCTTACATCCATATTTTAATACTTGGCATAAAAAAAGACTCATCTTGTGATGAGTCTTTTTTATCAAATCGGCAACTCTCAGAGCTTTGAATGTTCGGCTTACTCTTCGTTCCTACAGTCGCAAGCTCATTTTTCCTATTTTTTGAAATTATATATTCACATCTGTAGAGCTTGCTCCTTACGCTGTCCCGTTTGCT
>JABZIP010000039.1 GCA_015258265.1 Clostridiales bacterium
TATGCCCGTATCTGCGTACCTGCCGACCAATTTACCGGGACCTCCCGGAGGTGATGTAGGCAGCATCACATGCACCATACCTGCCAATTTGAGATTCTTATCATATAGGCAAACACCTATGCAAGATCCGAGCGCATATGTGATTACCTCAGCCTGACCTGAAACAACCCCAACTTCGGCAATTCCAATCGTCAAAACATTACTCATTATATACTCCTAATTTCGTTAAAATTGTTTTTAATGAATCAACATTAGGTATCAAAAGCAAGCTGTTGCTGTGCGGTTTGTTGTCAAAATTATAACTTCCCTCTATCAACATCACTTTATCCGCCTCGTAGCAGTAAAGTGCCATTGGAACGGTTATCATTCCGCCAAGCATATTAACCGACACTGCAGGCGGTTCCATATGCACATGAAGCCCTGCCATATCGCTTATAGCATTTACATAAGATGCCATTAAGATATTGCCGACCTCTGAGATTGCCGAAAACTGCAACTCGTCAACTTGCGCAAAATCGTCTACTCTAATGCCGTAAAGGCTCTCCAAAAGCATATTTATTACATCAAGGTCCTGTATGCTCAAAATTGCGCCTTCAAATTCACCTTGAATCCTAATCAAAAGTCCCGCAACGATTTTTTCAGGTCCTCCAAGTTTGTCAACCGCTTCGTTCATTCCAATAATGCTTACCGTAGGTGGATCTATGCTCACTTGCTTATTTAAAAAGTTCGAAAGCGATGTAGCAGCATTTCCTGCTCCGATACTTCCTATCTCCCTCAAAGCGTCAAGTTGCATTCCGTCTAAATCTTCGTAATTACTTATTGTCATTTTTCCCTCCTTTACGCACCTTGTGCGATGCCGTAGCTTTTAATTTCTCCATCCTCGAGCAAATAAGTTTGGATTTTTTCATGTCCGTTTATCCTGTAGGTCTGCGTACCCATTACGATGCGCACACCTGTATGTATTATATCTTTAACAACGATTTTACAGCCTTCGCATAGCAAATCGGCTTCCAAAACCTTTTGTTTCACCTTAATTTCTTCAATAGCCTCTTTGAGTCTTGTTCTCTCTTGGTTGTAAGCAAGGACTTTTTGCTTAAGCTCTTCCATTTCCGCTCTATCCAAATCCTTTTGCAAACGCTGAGAAATTTGCATCAAATTCTTTTCCATCTTTGCTGCACCCTTTTCGCAATCAGCTAAGTCCTGTGCAAATTCCTGTCCCGCTTTTTTGTAATTTGCTATTCTTTCTTCGGGGTTCAATGTAAAGCCTACCTCGTGCATCCAGTCCGGCACTATTTGAAGATCCATAGAAATATTCAGCTCACTTCCTATTACCTTTGCCTCTATCATGTTCCCCGCGAGGTAACTTCCCCCAAGTAATGAGCCTTTTTTGCCGCTTGCAACTATATTTCTGTTCGCTCTGAAATCCGAATTTATCGAATAATCGCACAAAATATCGCCGCCGGCTATCAGCTTCGCCATTTCCGCAAATTTAACGGTTATATTTCCGTCTGCTTTAATAAATCCTTTTTTCATGCCGTTCATGCCGTTTGCTATTATTACATTCCCTGTAGCATTGAGCATAGATGCCTCTACATATCCGTTTACAACGATGTCTCCCTTTGCAAATATCGAATAATCCGACATGACATTTCCTTGAACAACAACCGATCCGTTAAATCTTATATTTCCGGTTTCAGGTCCAACATCTCCCTTAACCGTATATATGTTGCTGACCTCGATAGTTCCTTTGTTGAATACGACTCTACCTTCCATAGTAGCACGAACTTCAAGACCGTCATCCGTGAGCGCAACGCCTTGGCCCAAGTTCAGTTCCGCCGTCTTTCCCTCCTTCGGCAAAACTTCATCGCCAAGCACGTTTATGCCCTTTTCTCCATCTTTCGGGGGTGTTATTTTACAAATCAAGTCCTTTTCGCTTACATTTTGTATTAACCCGAGCTCTTTGTAGTTGACTGTGCCGTCCTCGTTTTCTTTCGGTGCATTCGACGCATTGAGGTCGAATAAATAACGCACCTTTGCATCCACGCCGTCAATCGGTTCTTTTCCATGCGCAAGTTCAAGGTCCTGATATAATC
>JABZIP010000010.1 GCA_015258265.1 Clostridiales bacterium
CTTTCAAAATTTCGTTTCTGGCATCTTCCTCTTGCTTCAAAAACTCGCCGACTACTAAATCTACACTGCCTTTAGCATTGCTCAGCGTGTAGGTTTTTAAAATTTCCATATCGCCTAATTCAAATAGATACTCTATATCAAAGATTTCCTTTACTTTTTTCGTGATTGCAAGTTTTGTGTCATTTACCGCAAGCGTACATTCTTTTGCAAGCACAACCGTATCAATCTTTTCTTCGTTTTTCAAAAACTTCTCGGCTAATTTAGTATTCGACTCTCCAAGCTCTCTCATATACTCTTTGATTCGCTCATACTTTTGCGATAATTTCGAAATAGAAAGCTCCAAAAGCCTTGTATACAATCTGATTTTTGACAATGCCTGCTTAATCATATCCAGTAATTTCATCTGTGCAGATCTTTCCAAAATCTCTTTGCTGGTCTTTTGGACATCTTCGAGCAGAACCCTTTTTAATTCATCTATCCCAAATCTTTTCTTAGCACTTACCGGAATCATATTCACATCAGCTATATCCAGTATGGCGCAAAGTAGCGTCTTGCAATACGAAATATACTGCACAAGTTCATCTTCACTCACATTATCAATTTTATTTACTACAAAATAAAACTTTGAGGCAAATTCCTTTGCATTTTTCAAAAACTCTATTTCAATTTCATTGATTGGACTGTCAACACTTATCATAAATATAACGCCGTCGCTTTCCTTTACAAATGCGTACGCAGCATCTGTGTTGTGCCTATGTACCGAGCCTACTCCCGGCGTGTCAACCAAGATAATACCGTCCTTTATAAAATCGGATTGCGAATTCATCCCTATTGATAATACTCCCAGCTTATTATTCGGGTTTTCCTGCTCATTTACATATTTGGGCAGTTCATTGGCGTCTATTTCCTTGATGTTTCCTCTATCAAAAAATACCCTTATTTTCTTTTTTCCATACTCGATTTTTGTTACTACAGATGTAACAGGCACGATTCCCACAGGTAATATCTCATCGTCCAAAAGCGCATTTACAAGCGTACTCTTTCCCCTTTTAAATTGTCCGATTACTGAAATCACAATTTCATTTTTTTCTTGTTTTTCAATCAGTTCTTTTACCTTTTTTTCTTCGGCATTACAAACCTGAGTCGCTGAAAAAAGTTCTTTTGCACGCTCCAAATCTTTTTTTATTTCCGATGCCATTACCTCTCCTTTTTAATAGCCTGCTGTATCTTCCTAAGAGCGTCCTTCTTTGCGATGCTCTCTCTCTTGTCGTAATTCTTTTTACCGCGAGCGACTGCAATTTCGAGTTTCGCGAGCCCGCGTTCATTTATGTAAAGCCTAAGCGGAATCAGGGTGTATCCTTTAGTCGTACTGAGTCCAAGCAACTTTCTAATCTCTTTTTTGTGCAATAAAAGTTTTCTCGGTCTTAGCGGATCAACATTAAACCTGTTACCCTGTTCATACGGACTTATATGCATACCGTAAATAATAAGCTCGCCATTTTCAATTTTCGCATAGCTTTCCTTGATATTGGCTTTTCCTTGCCTTAACGACTTAATTTCCGTACCTGTAAGTACCATACCCGCTTCATACACATCGTCTATAAAGTAGTCGTATCTGGCTTTTTTGTTATTTGAAATCAGCTTGACCTGCTTCATTTTTACCTCTTTTACTTATTCCTTCGCCTTTGCTAAAATAGTCTTATTTTGTTAAACGGATACAGCCTTACAAACGCTTTGCCCAAAACTCTGTCCAACTTGACAGTTCCAACCGCCGCAGAACGGCTATCCACGCTAACTAGGCGATTGTCCCCCATTACAAACAGCTCGCCCTTCGGAACCTCAAAATCTATTATTTCTCCATCCGTTGTTCCGTCTTTAATGTAGGGTTCCGTGAGTTTATTGCCATTTAAATATACGTTTCCGTTTGCGATTGTTATTACATCTCCCGGAAGTCCTATAATTCTCTTGATTAGCAATTTTTCCTTACCGCCTGCTGTAAGAAGGTCCGAATGGAACACTATAATATCACCGCGCTGCGGCTTTTCAAACCTGTATATTTGCCTAGCCAAAAGCAGATAATTGTTTTCGTAAAGCGTCGGTTCCATAGACGATTCCTTCACTATCGTCGGTTTCACCACCTGCATTATCAAAAGTGCGATTACTATCGCTATCACAAGTTCTTTAACAAATTCCTTTAAATTGCTCATCTATTCTTTCTCCCATTGAAAATATCATCGCGAATCTCAGAAAGTCTTTCCGGAAGCCGCCCTTCAATAATCTTCCCCTGCATATACTCAAGGCTTTCATATCCCTTCTTAAAATCCAGTTTGTAAGCGTGCAGAAACTGCGTGCTCAGCTTGAATTTCGAAAAAGTTTTATCATTATCCGCACTTTTTCCATACTTCGCATCACCAAGAACAGGATATCCCGCTTTAGCAAGGTGCGCTCTAATTTGGTGAGTTCTTCCTGTTATCAACTTTACTTCACAAAGCGTATATCCTTTTGCGTGTGCAAGCGGTCGTACAGCCGTCTGCATCAACTTTCCGTCAGAATCATCCGCATCCATTACCTCAACCATATTTCGCTTTTCATCTTTTTTCATCTTGTCGAAAAGCTCAAGCTCGTTTTTCAAATTTCCATGCACAATCGTCATGTAATATTTGTCAACATACCCTCTCTGCCTTATCATAAAATTCAGCTCTTTGAGAGATGCTGCATTTTTCCCGAAAATAACAAGTCCGCTCGTATTTCTGTCCAGTCGGTTAACAGGCGATGGAACAAATGTACGCTCTTTCGCAGGTAGATATTCCCCTTTTTCTATTAGATACGATATCACTTGATTTGCCAAATGGTTCTTTTTTTCTTGCTTATCTCCATGCGTCAAAAGTCCGAACGGCTTGTCTACAATCAGTATATTTTCATCTTCATATACTATACCGAACTGCCTTTTTGCTTTCAAATTGGATTCTTTTTTTTGGAAACCGCAAAGCTCTTGCTCGCTAATATAAATGTTGATTTCATCGCCCTTTTCGAGCATCAAATCTTCTTTACCTCGCTTGCCGTTCACTTTGACCGATTTTCTAATCAACTTGTAGATATAGCTGAGCGGTGCATTTTTCAGATACTTCTTCAAAAATCTGTCCAGCCGCTGCGCCTCTTCATTTTCTGTAATTTTTAAATTTATCATAGGCACATTATATCACATCCTTCCATTAAAAAAAAGAGGTGGAATGCGATTGAATGCCTCGTTTAACTTAGGCGCATTATATCACATCCTCATCCCCTTTTGCGTATTTTGAAACAAAATTCACAGTAATTTCATAATTACTGTGCCGCCTGCTCTTTTGCATGCTTAACATATATTTTTCTAATAGACGGTAATTCTCCTATTCCCTTGAGAACGCATTTGACTTCATAGCCAAGACCTTCGAATACATTTTTCCACGAGTCTTCCTCATCGCCTGCCATATCGTTTTTCGCATGATCTCCCGCAACTACCATAAAAGGCATCAAAACTACCTTCTTCGGTGCTAGCTCCTTTATTTGAGGTAATATGGTATCAAGTTCAGGATATCCTTCAACCGTTGCTACAAAAACATTACGATGTCCCGAAACCTTAAATCTGTAATCAAGCGCCGCATATGCAGCATCGGCAAAATGTCCTGTTCCATGTCCCATCAAAACTATTGCGGTATCCTTATCCGCAAGTTCCTCCGAAAAGCCTTCGTCGCAAAGAGCTGACACCACTTCGTCGTAATCTTTTGAACTTGTAAGTAGCGCTTCGCCCACTTTGATGTTTACCTTATCCTCAAAATCTGCAATCTGTTCAAGCATCTTGTCGTATTCATCGCCATTCATTATATGAGTTGCCTGTATCAAAATATCGTCATAACCCTCATTTACAAGTTTCTCAAGCGCCTCCCTCACATTATCTATATGAATGCCGTCTCTCGACTTTAACTTTTTCATTATCATTCCGCTTGTGAATGCCCTTGCAAATTTTCTATCCTGAAATTCACGCGCGATATCGTTTTCTATCGCCTCGATATTTTTTTTCATCGTATCCTCATGGCTAGTGCCAAAACTTACTACTAATAGCGCTTTTTTCATATTTTTTCTCCTATTTTACAATTCTCTTAACATTTTCGACAATTTCTTTAGGACTTCTGAAAAATTTCGCTTCTTCACCGAAAATGCCTGCTTTTTGCAATTCCTCCGCAATATAAAGCACTGCAGGTTTTTCAAGATTGGTACGCGCTAAAAGGTCATCATCAGCAAAGATTTCCGCAGGTTTACCGATGCTTAGAACTTCACCCTTATCAAACAGCACAACTTTTTCCGCCCACAACAAAGCTCTTTCTACATCATGTGTCGAAATTATTACAGTAATGCCACTATTGCTAAGTTCTTCGATTATCTGGTCTATTAGCCTTGCGTGCTTCGGATCGAGCGCAGAAGTAGGCTCATCCAAAATCATAACATCCGGTTCCATTACCAATATGTCCGCTATTGCCACCCTCTTTTTTTGTCCGCCGCTTAGAAAATGTGTAGGTTTGTCCTTGAATCCGGTGATATTAAGTCTTTGCATCACCTCCAGAACCTTCTGCCTTGCGATTTCCTCAGAAACTCCTAAATTGAGTATTCCAAATGATATCTCCTGCATTACATTTGCCGAAAAAAGCTGATTGTCCGGATCTTGAAAGACTATTCCAACCCTTTTTCTCAATTCTAAAAGTCCTTTTCTGGAATAATCGTATGGTTTGCCTGCAATCCTAAGCTCTCCGGACTGCGGTTTCAAAACCCCGTTCAAGTGTAGGAAAAATGTCGATTTACCCGAACCGTTTGAGCCCATTATGGCAAGTCTTTCTCCTCTATATATATCTAAATTGACTCCGCGAAGCGCCTCCGTACCGTCTTGATATGTGTAATGCAAATCGCGAGCGCTCATTACTACTTCTCGTTCTGTTTCTCCCATGTATCCACCTATATCCAAATTTTAAAATAAACATTTGCTACCGCTATCACAATCAGCACGGCAAGTGTAGCCAGCACCGTTATTTTTTCAGATGCAGTCGCTTTTGTATATTCTTCCAATACTCGCAATTCTCCGTCATAACAGCGCGATTCCATAGCATCAAATAGAAAATTCGCCCTTTGCATCGCTTGAAAAAACACTGTTGAAAGCATACCTCCAAACGCCTTAATAGCAGATTTCGCATTGATATTTGAAAGTCTACAGCTTTGAGCCGTACTTATAGCTATTGCCATTTCAAAAAGCACGAAAATATACCTGTATGTCATCATCATCAGTTCTATTATCAAATTCGGACAATGCAATTTTCGCAGAACCAAAAATAAATCCGTTATAGGCGTTGTCAATATCAAGAAATAAAGGCAAGAAACGGCTGATATCGAAACCAACATCAACCGTAAAACATATATTATTCTCTCAAATAAGACAACGATATATACGGAGCCAAGATGAAAACTGACAATGCCCATAGGCTCTTTAGCCACATCGAAAAGCAGAGCTGCTGTACCCATTAGCAAAAATGTAAACGGTGCAATCATCAGATTTTTGTAATGTTTGGCATTTGTTCTGCTTAGCTTCAAAGTCAAAGTCATCATCGTAAGAAGTATAACCGCAGACGGCAAAAATGCACCAAACCCTACACAAATCAGCAAAGCTCCCACTGCAAAGCCCGACTTTAAAAACGGACTTTTAGAGCGGATTGCGGAAGAATAAGCCAGCTTATCTATTATCATATTTTTTTCTCCCGAATCACTATTTTATTTTTCTTTTTTGTCCTTGTCCGCACCGAATTTCTTTCTTGCAACAAGATATCCCATGAAGAAGAAGAATGCGCCGGAACCTGCCGCTGCCTGTAAACAGAAAAGAAGCGATTCAGTTTCTGGTCCAGGCGGCTCCAAAATCGGATGAGCCCACACTTTGTAGTTCGGATTTGCGACTGCAATCACACCTTTCGCAGCGTCGTCAGCGCCGCCGAACTCTGAATTATGTATCATAGCCAAAGGTACAACTGCTATAATTACAGAAAGTACCAAGCAAAAAATTATTATTTTTGATTTCTTACTCATTTTTACACCTCCACGCTACGCCTGGTAACCGAGTTTTTCAAGCTCAGGTTTTGCAAAGCTCTCAAGTCCCGTTACAACTACAACCGCTATAAATCCTTCTATTATCGCAAGAGGAATTTGTGTAACAGCAAATATTCCTAAAAATTCAACAAACGATGCCTGAAACCCTCCAACCTGTGCAGGGTGAGCAAAAGCAAGCTGAAAAGCTGTGATACAATAAGTGAACAAATCTCCCAGTGCCGCTGCCAAAAATACGGCTACAGCCTTAGGTAACCTCAAAGCACCTGCAATTTTATAAACTGCAAACGCAAGGAACGGACCTGCAATAGCCATAGAGAAAGTGTTTGCTCCAAGTGTGGTAAGTCCGCCGTGAGCAAGAAGTGTTGCTTGGAACAGCAGTACTATCACTCCAACTATCGCCATAGCTGAAGGTCCGAACAGTACAGCACCAAGACCTGTTCCGGTAGGATGCGAGCTGCTGCCCGTAACCGACGGGATTTTTAATGCCGAAAGCACAAAAGTGTAGGCTGTAACCATTACCAGTATCATCATCAGCTTTCTGTCTTTCGCAAGTGTCTTTTTGATAGACAAAAATCCTGCTACCAGGAACGGTATACACACTACATACCAAATAATGCAATGTTCCTTAGGAAGAAAGCCTTCCATGATGTGCATAGCACTTGAAGTTTGCGGTACCGCGAATATAAACGCAAATACCATGCTCAGTGTCATCACCAAGCGCTCAATTTTTGAGTGTTTCATTTTTTCCCTCCAAAATGTATTTTTTCATTCCCTCTTCCTAAATTGTATTCTACCATTTAAAATTTTTTTATGCAAGTAGTTTTTAAATTCCTGTTTATTTTTTTGTGAGTTTTACTATACTTGTCGGGTATATATGAATTGTTTGTTTTATACACAATATATCACTTTTGTATAATGTTGGATTAAAAATCACCAAAAGGTGTAATAGTTGTTCAAAAATAAAGACAGTTAATTTATTGACGAGGAGGTCTTATATGAAATTCATCACATGGAATGTAAACGGTATACGCGCGTGCATGAACAAGGGATTTTTGAATTTTGTAAACGCAAACAATCCTGACTTTATGTGTATTCAGGAAACAAAAATGCAAGTGGGACAGGCGGAAGTTCCGCTTAACGGCTATGCTCAATTTTGGAACAGTGCAGAAAAAAAAGGCTATTCGGGTACTGCCATTTTCACAAAGCACAAGCCTATATCGGCTAAAAATGGTATAGACGATGAAAAGCACGAAAACGAAGGCAGAAGTATTACACTTGAATACGAAAATTTCTATCTCGTTACGGAATACACACCGAACTCTCAAAACAAGCTCGCAAGACTTGATTACAGACTTGATTGGGAAAAATCCCGTAGAGAGTACCTAAAAAAACTGGATTCAAAAAAGCCTGTCATCCTATGCGGTGATTTAAATGTAGCTCACAACGAAATCGACCTCAAGAACCCGAAAACCAACAGACAAAACGCCGGATTTTCAGATGAAGAACGCAGTGCATTCACCGCTCTTTTGGCAGAAGGGTTCACAGACACATTCCGTTACCTTTACCCTGATGTTACAGGTGCCTACACATGGTGGTCATATATGGGAAATGCGCGAAAAAACAACGCCGGTTGGCGTATTGACTATTTCGTGGTTTCAAATAGGATTGCAGACAAAATAAAAGACGTGATACAACTACCCGAGGTACTCGGAAGCGATCACTGTCCTGTAATTTTGGATATTGATATTTGAATTACTGTTCGAGCTTAGCTCTTACTATGATGCGGTGAGTCATTTTGCCACGAGGGTGGCAGCTTATCAAAGTCAAAATATGTTGATTTCTGTTACCCTCGAGCACTGAAACATCGGTTGGTTCAACTATGAATGTTTCTGTAACCTTATAAACATAACTCTGCCCTTTATATTCGCAGTTTATTTCGTCACCTTTTTGAAGCTCATCTATCCTCGAAAAATACGTGCCGAACGTTCCGTTTCTATGTCCGGCAATCGCTACATTTCCCGCTTCGCCGGGAAATGCAGTCCCTATTACATGTCCTACTCCATATAGCAGGGAATAGCCGTCAGAGCCTTCTATAAGTACTTGAACACAATCTATCTTCGGAATTTCTACAAGTCCTATAACGCCCTTTACTTTACTCAAATCAAAACCCTTCGGTTCTTCTTTCGCATCTTGCGTTTGGTCATTAAATGCGCTATCCATCTGTTCGTTTTGTTTTTCAAGCTGCTCTAAATATTTCGCATACATCTTATCTTGCTCATATTTCACATACAACCTGCCTACAAACGGCGTAATACAAATACATATACCTACGACTATCAATATTATGGATACAATTTTGCGCATAATCCCTCCTAATTACTTCACAATTAAACTTTTAAAATGCAACCTTCATGAAAAGTGCTACTATGCAAAGTATTGCAGCGATTGGAACGTAGACATATCTGCCGACAAAATACCATAAGTTTCCTTGTTTTTTATCCGCCCCTGTATTCACAGCATCGAGTAAATCGTCTTTTCTCATTACCCAGAACCAAGAAACCGCGCCGAGCAAAGCTCCTATCGGTATGATGTAAATAGAAACCAAATCCATCCAAGTTCCCCATTGGAATATAGCTTCCATATTTACACCTATGCCCAAACAAACCGCTCCAATCAAGATTCTCACAAAATTCTTGCCGAGCTTTGGAAATTTGTGCAGCAACGATTCACGAACCGCTTCAAACATATTTTGCAAAGAACTTATACCCGCAAATATCATTGCAACATACAAAATTATTGCAAATACTCTACCGAAAGGTATGTCCTGCAGTATAGTAGGAAGCGTTACAAAAAGTAATGAAGGTCCTTTACCTAAGTCTATACTGTACGAAAAACAAGCCGGAATTATTACAAGTGAAGCTACTATAGCTGCAACCGTATCGAAAAATCCCGTATTTTTTGCAACAGATACCACATCTTCCTTTTTGTTTAGGTACGCGCCGTAAACTATCATACCGCTACCCGTGATAGATAATGAGAAGAATGCCTGTCCCATAGCCCATATCCAAATCATCGGATCCTTTAGATGTTCCCAATGCGGCGTAAACATAAACTTGTAAGCCTCAAGCACATTAGGAAGCATAGCTACTCTAATTGCTAAAATTACAAATATCACAAAAAACGCCGGCATCATTATTTTATTGGTCTTTTCTATACTTTTTGCTCCAAGCGACAACGTTAGCAGCGTTACCACTACAACTACGATATGTAAAAGCGGTACCGAGTATGGCGTTAGAGCAAAACTTTCGAACCAAGCACCCGTATCCACCTTCATCAGCTCCCCTGTGAGCGAATCTATGAGTGCCTTCAAAACATAGGTTACTATTACTGCATATCCAAGTGCTATGCAAAGTGAACCCGCAAGCGGCAACCATGCTATTAAACCACCAACTTTTCCTGCTTTTTCGCTTCTGCTCTCCCACGCTTTCTCGTAAGCACCAAGTGTACCTGTCCCTGCCAATCTACCAATTGCGAACTCTGCAGGAAGTCCAACATAGCTGAATATTATTATAAAAAAGATATAGATAAGCAGGAATGCTCCTCCGCCATAATTGCCGAGCTTGTAAGGAAACCCCCAAACATTTGCCATTCCGACAGCCGAACCCACCGATGCGAGTATGAACCCCCACTTTGTACTAAAGCCCTTTCCATGTCGATCGCTTGTATCTGCAGCCTTTTGCAGCACATCTTTTTTCTCTTCCATTTTCTTTACCTCCACTATTTTTCAGAGCTTAGGGTTTTTATAATAAAAAACCCTCCGCCCTATTGGACAGAGGGTGAGAAATCTCACGGTACCACCTCTTTTTTAGACGCCTTTCACAAGTCGTCCCTCATAGTGTTACTAACACCGCACTGTAACGGGTGCACCCGTCTTTCTCTAATAAGATTCCTAGGTAACCCGTTCAAGAAAGCTGCTCCGGAGCGTATTCGCATAAGTCTTCCTGAAGCCTCGCACCGACCGGCTTCTCTCTGCAAGTGACTAACTTAGCTACTATTTCCTTCATTGCATTGTCATATTCATTTCTAATTTACTAGATAATATCATACTTTTTTGTGTTTGTCAAACACTTTTTTATATTTTTTTTGGTTTTTTTAATAAGTTTTTCGCTATAAATTCAATTTTAATTTTTGAATCTGTATCCGACTCCCCAAATAGTTTCGATAAATTGGTGTTTTTCGGGATTCGGCTCTATTTTTTCACGCAATCTGCGAATATGAACAGTTACCGTAGACGTATCCCCTATAGCCTCCATTCCCCAAATCTTATCGAAAAGCTGTTCCTTGGAAAATACGATATTGGGATTTTCAGCGAGGAAAAGAAGCAATGTAAATTCCTTTGCCGGCATAATTTTTTCTTCACCGTCCAAAAATACTCGCCTGCTAAATTTGTCGATTTTTAGTTCCCTTATCGTAATTATACCGTTTGCATTTTTCTCCTCGTTCTTCGAGGCAAGTATCCTTTCTTGCCGTTCAATATGCGCCTTGACTCTAGCCACAAGCTCCGCAGGGCTGAAAGGTTTTGTCATATAGTCGTCAGCCCCAAGTCCCAATCCGCGAATTTTATCTATGTCTTCGTTTTTAGCAGATAGCATTATAATGGGCGTATTCTTTTTTTCGCGAATTTCCTTACACACTGCAAATCCATCCATTTGAGGGAGCATTACATCAAGTATCACAAGCGCATAATCTTCGCGAAGTGCAAGCTCAAGTCCGGTTTTTCCGTCCTCAGCCGTAACTACATCGTATCCTGCCAGCGTCAAATAATCTTTTTCAAGCTCTGCTATGCTAGTATCGTCTTCAACTATCAGTATTTTCATATATTTACCGTCCTTCTTTTTTTCTTGTCGGAATGTAAATGTAAACCTGAGTTCCGACATCTCGCTCGCTTCGTATCCAAATTTTGCCGTGATGGTTTTCGACTATTTGCTTTGCAATGCTAAGCCCAAGTCCGTTTCCGCTGACATTTGTTCGTGCGGCATCCCCTCTGAAAAAGCCGTCAAAAACGCTTCGAAGATCCTCTTTGCCTATACCTTTTCCATTGTCGCTTACAACAAGTAGCGCGCCGCGTTCTACTTCCTCAAGGCTAACCAGTATCTCACTGCCCTCCTTGCTGTACTTTATCGCATTTGTAACCAGATTGTCAAACACGCGCTTCAACTTAAGCTCATCTCCCACAATCAAAAGTTCTTTTTCTGTAATGCGCTCAACAAGACGCCGCTTTTGCTCGCTCATTTCCAGTCGCCAAAGTTTACAAAGGCTGTCAACCAATTCACTGAAATCCAAATACTTGAAATTAAAGTGCATCCTTCCAAGCTCAAGCTCCGAATAATCCGCCATATTCTCCGCAAGCTGTTCGAGCAACTTGCTTTTTGCGCTAATAATATCAAGATAACGCTTCAGCGTTTCTTCATCCTTTGCAAGTCCGTCATTTATCCCTTCAAGATACCCTTTTATCGAAGTTATCGGTGTTTTCATATCGTGCGAGAGGCTAGCCATTATCATATTCCTCTCGTTTTCCAAACGCCATTTTTCTTCTTCGTTTTCCTTTAACTGTAATCTCAGTGCTTCAAGATTTTTAGACAGCTCAGCAAGCTCTTTTTCCGGCGGCACCATTATGTCAAAGTTGTAATTACCTTCGAGTATGTTCTTAGATGCCGCATTCATTTCTTCAAGCGCGGCGAGTATAGAACGCATTAACAAAATCGAAAGCGAAATGCTCAAAGATATTGTAATGGCGGCAATCATGAATACGCCGAAATAAATATCCACTACAGTCCACTTATCGCTCATATCACCATGAGCAAATATGTTTTTCCAAAATTTAAAAATAGGATGCGACAATCCTTCTATCTGAAAAGACAAAAGCGACAGCACTGCCACAGTTGTAAACAATGCTATCGTTATCGCTATCACTATTATTTTGTTTCGTATAAACTTGTACTTTAGCGTATTCATAATCCCCGCTCTTGCCTGCTAGAGTTCTCTTCTTTCAAACAGATAATATCCTGCCCCCGCAAATACCATAATATATCCGCCAAGAAGCGCCAACTTGTTTATTATCGCAGTAATCGGCACTGCTATACCGAAAAACAGCTTGTGCCACTGCATATAATTTGTGAAAAGCATTACCCCGATACTAGGCTGCAAAATTGCAATCATATTTAAGGCTACGCACACAACTATGGAAAGTAAAATCGCCAATGTAGGACTCTTGAATACCTGCATCATCATAGATACAAATAAAATCACGATAAGTATCGGCAGCAAGTCTACAAAATATATAAAGAAATCTCTGATAAAATCAAATCCTCTAGTACTGTACGAAAATCCGCTACCCAAAACTCCAACTATGTTTGTCGCAGCAAACAGAGCGAACACATAAATCGTAGCTACGGCAAACAGCGCCAAAACTTTTGAAAAATATATCTTGCACCTGCTTATAGGTCGCATGAAGCTCGCTTTTATCGTCAGATCATTAAATTCCAAATTAAACAAGTCGCATGCATTCATAATGATGATCAGCGGTATATATACTTGCAAGAAAAACGAAAGCGCACTTAGAGAAAGTCCCCTAAAAGCAAAATTAGTTAATATTACTCCATTAGAAGCCTTTGCAATCAAATATGTACTCAATCCCCACATTGCACAAATCACAATTTCAATTATGAGAAGCACAATGAACTTTTTGTGCTTTACAATTTTTTTAAACTCATTTTTAAATTGCATCAAAAATATATTCATTTGTCCCCCTAAATCAATATAGAACCGCGTACTTCCTTTACCTTTGCAAGGAAATAATCTTCAAGAGTCGGGTTGAATTTCAGCGATTCTTCAAGCGTTTCAAACGAAAGCATCGAACCTTCGTGTATTATCGCTACTTTGTTACATATCTTTTCAAGCTCAGGAGCCAGATGGCTTGCGATCAAAAACGATGTTCCCTTTTCCTTTGCCATTGCAAGTATTATTTCCCTAATCTCAACGGTTCCCTCTATGTCAAGACCTATGGTAGGCTCATCCAAAACCACTAGCTTAGGTTCGGATAAAATCGCGAGCGCAAGCCCAAGCCTCTGCTTCATACCCAGCGAGAATCTCGCACATTTTTCTTTTTGAAATTGTTTCATTCGTACTATATCGAGTACTCTATCTATTCGCTCGGGTGTAACCGCTCCTCCGTAAAGCCTTGCTGCCATTTCTAAATTTTCCCTGGCTGTCATAAACTCAAAAAGAGCAGGTCTTTCGATTAGCCCTCCCACATCCTTCAGCGCCTTTTCAACATCTTTTTCGATGTCTTCGCCGAAAATAAGCGTACTACCGCTATTTGCGTGTATAAGTCCCATTATGACCTTCATAATCGTTGTCTTGCCCGAACCGTTCGGTCCGAGCAAGCCAACTATATCGCCTTGTTCTACTTCGAAGCTCACATCTTTAACACCGCGTCCGTTCTTATACAACTTGGTAAGATTTTTTACTTCCAGTATAGCCATATTTATCTCCTAGTTCTCCGCCTTTTTCTCTTCTACTTTTTTATCATCCGCCTTGGCACTCTCCACTTTTCGGTCATCCTCCTTAGCGTCCTGAACTTTTTTGTCTTCTATTTCCTTATCGTCAAGTTTATTTGCGCTTTCTTCGCTCACCTTATCTTCTTTTACTTCGTCTGCCTCATACAGTATAGTTTCACCATCGTTTTTGGTATAACCGTCCAGATTTGGAAGCTCTACCTTCGTAGTTCCGTAATCTTTGATCTTGAGATTCACTACAACTTTGATCTCGTGCTTATTACCGCTTGCGTCCTCTGTTCCAAACACTACGGTTATATCCGAAGTAAGCAATCTTCCCTTTTCATCTATAGAAAAGTCATTCTTACCGCTCTTTATCCAAGCATCCTTGCCGAGAAAACCTGCAAGATAATCTTCAGTATTAAATACCCCTTGATTTGCAGGATCTTCCATAGCTTCTGCTAAAGTCTTATAATATTTTGTGCTTGCATCTTTGTAAACAACGAGAGCTCCGCTTTTTTTATCGGAATACTTATCTTCTAGCTCATAAAAGCCATCCAAGACTTTTTCAATTTCCTCATTGTCGTAATAATCATCTGGTAAATCCTTGCCGGTCTGAGCCTTATAATACGCTTTCATTGCCTCATCGTAATCTTCATATCTTGTGGTTAGATATTCCGTTCCGGAATCATAGTTGGAGCCAAGACCGCCTACCAAAGATACACCTGCATTGATTACTTCCGGAATCTGTACCTCGGATGCACTGACTGTATAGTTCTTGATTCCATCTTTTTTCGATTCAAGTACGAAGTTGTTTTTGATGTCCCCTATAAACGCATCCGCCGAAAGCTCCAAAAATCTCACCAGCCTATTCGCTGTAGGATCTTCTTCTAAGTTCGGTAATCCAAATATATTGTAATCCTGTTCATAATCCGCTTCCGTTACATAGTAAGTCTTGTATTTATTGTCAATATTGTAAGCCTTACCGTTTTTGACGATATACATTTCGTCTGATGACGTATCGTCTTTAGCGTCGATTTTCGACGAGCTTGAATTTTTTGAGTGCGAATTTGCACCGTCCGCCTTCACATTTGCATTGGCCCCTGCAACTTCCTGTCCGTCAGCATAAATCTTTGCAGAAATTTGCGCTGTAAAGTTGTTTTCCTTGAACGCCAATCGTTTGATAGACTCCTTGTAATTTTGATAACCGTTTGCATCATCGTAACTTGCATACACTGCGGAAGTCAGCAATGTTAGCCCGAGTGCCATGCAAAGTCCCGTAACGGCATGCTTTCCTTTTTTCAGTTCGCGTAATTTTTCAAATTTCATTTTATATTCATCTCCTTTACCATTTCGCTTATGAATTCCTGTGTTGCATATATCATAACCCAAATTGTTTAAATATCTATAGACGAATTATTAAACATATATTAACTTCGTATTAACTATGCACAATCGCACTTTTTTGTCATCAAAAATTCCTCAGTTTCCTTCATAAAAGTATCCGATTTCTTCATCTCTATTATATGAGTTGCATTTGAAATCGCCCTGTCGATATCGTGCGAAATCATCACAATCGTCATTCCTTCTTTGTTTAACTCGCTCAAAATTCTATAAAGCTCATCCTGAGTTTCTACATCTAGTCCTGCTACAGGTTCGTCCAAAAACAAGACTTTTTCGGCAGAACAAAGCGCCCTTGCTATAAGCGTTCTTTGTCTTTGTCCGCCCGAAAGCTCTCTAAATGAACGCTTTTTCAATTCCGTTATCCCGAGTTTTTCCATATTTTTATCTGCAAGCGCTTTTGCCTCTTTACTATAAAAAAACTCGCATTCGGGCATATTAAGAAGCCCCGACCTGACTATCTCTACCACAGTTGCGGGGAAATCACCCTTTACCGGCATATCCTGCGGTATATATCCCACATCTTTTTTTTCAAGTCCGTTAAAAAAATTTATATCTCCCGCAATCGGCTTCAAAAGTCCGAGTAGAGTCTTAACCAGTGTGGACTTGCCGGTTCCGTTTTCTCCTATTATACAGATATACTGCCCCTCTTTTATTGTAAAATTTATATTTTCGGCAATTTTCTTTCCGCTGTATCCGATAGTCAGATTCTTTGCCTCTATCAATTCCATAATTTGAACCAACCTTTCAAAGTTATTTATTTAATTCTATCAAAAAACCCCTGTAAATACAAGGGGTATATATGTTTTTCTAAAATTTGTAAATTTGTTATCGGCATGAGTTTTACAACCCTCATTTTCCTAAATGGCAAACGGCACATTCATACAATTACATCTCGTAGCTAAGTACATTGCAATGCTCGCAATCGCCGTTACAATGCATAGCAAGAGCTTTTTTCAAAGCGCACGAACTGCTGCTATGACATCGAAGTATCGCCGCATTACACCTTTCCCCCTCCTGAACCGCACTATGCACCAGCTTATGCGAAACGGTATTCGTAAAAAGTATTATTAAATCCGGATTCCCTATTTTTTTCTTGAAATCCGTAGTCATTTTGGCAAACACCTTCGCCTTGTATCCGTAATCCTTGCAAATATCCTTATATTGCGTTACCATTCTCTCGTTTCCGCCAACTATCACAACACTCATAAATCATTACTCCCACATTATCAAATTTATTTATATAAGTCCAATTCAATTTTTAATATTGTTAGCTTTAGCTAACTTGTTAATATTGTAACATACTGTTTTTTTTCTGTCAACAGTTTTTTATATTTCAGCTATTTTCGGGGTATAAATAGTGTGAAATCATGTTTTTTAGGGGTAGGTATTAAAATATGTGGACCAGCAAGTACATTTGTCTTTTTATAATATACAGCGTCATCGGTTGGATATACGAAAGTATATTCTGCACAATCAAAGCAAAAAAGTGGGAAAATCGCGGATTCCTATACGGTCCTGTTTGCCCTATTTACGGAACCGGTGCGCTTGCGATTTCTATAATAGTAACCAAATTTTCTCAACAAGGAATTGTACTTAATCCTATTTTTATTTTTTTGATTTCCTTTGTAGGTAGTGCTTTTTTGGAATACATGACATCATGGGTTCTGGAAAAAGCCTTTCATGCACTTTGGTGGGATTACAGCCGCCTCCCTTTCAACATACAAGGCAGAATCAGCCTTTTTACGAGCATCGGATTCGGATTTGCAGGACTTTTAGTAACATATGTAATAGTTCCTCCTGTTGAATCCTTTGTTCAAAACGCTTCTCCGCTAATGGCAGAATTCATGTCTTTGCTGTTTGTCGCTTTATTTTCTGCCGACCTTACGCTCACAATCACCGCACTGCATCATTTTGACAAGCTCGTTATAAGCGCAGAAGACAGATTCAACAAGAATATGGAATTACTTGTAGATGAAACTATGCAACAATCTGCTAAAATCAAACAAGACCTCGTAGAAAAACATGCGGAAATCGCGAGCTTCGCAAATTTCATGGGTGGCTTTTACAGAGGTTCCGCCCTCAGAATTCGTACCTTCAAAGGGGATGACAACCGCAGAGAAACAATTCGCCAGCAACTAATCGCCCTCAAGGAAAAGTTACAATAACATAAAAATAGGACTCTAAAGAAGAGTCCTATTTTTATGTTTAGCCGCTGCGGCTATTTAATTTTTTGTCATTCGACTTTTACAAGCCTTCGAAAGCACATCTACTGCTCTTTCTTTCTTCCTAGGTATATACCTGCAAGTGCAAGCATTCCGCCTAGTACCACGATTCCCGCAACACCGTAACCGCCTGTCTTTGGAAGTCCTGCCAGCGGTACTTTGCCGTCAAGTATCTCGATTGCATCACTACCTTTAGTCGGAGCATCTGCTAGAGGTACTTCATTGTCAGTTATATCAACCGTTGGATTATCCGACAAAGGTACAGGGTTATCGCTTATGTTAGTGTTTGGAGTTGTGCCGGGGTTGTTTCCAGGATTGTTACCTGTGTTATCATCTGGACCGCTTGGGCTTCTGTGATACTGATAAACAATTACTATTTCCTTGACACCTTCCGAATAAGGTACATTCGAATATTCACTTTCAGCAGTTGCAAGGTAGTATCTACTAGTTGGGCGCGGTTTAGCGGTAAATGTCCTAGCATCATCGTTCCAAGTACCGTTTTCCGTATTTGGTCGCTGTGCTATAACAGTTTCCTCTTTATCGACCGTTGCTCCTTCTTTGTATACATGCTTGATGATGAATTTCATATTATCTCTTGCATCGTATTCGTATAGGTAGTTGATAACTATTACATTTCCCTCTGCTTTAAGTGAAGCGATAGTAATGCCCGGCTCTGCATTTACAAATTTGTAAGTCAGTTCAGCGCCTTCGATACCGAACTTAGGTTTCTGCTGCGCAGTAAACTTATTACCTACCCAAGCATTTTCCTTTGTTCCCGCAAATACTTCCGCATATGTTCCTGCAAGCACGCCCGGAAGCACTTTTACACCATCGCTATCATCAGGTACTATACCGCTTATATCGTGTTTATAATAATTGTGCAGTACAGTAACAGTTGCTGCTACTCTAGTATCTACTTTTTGCGTATAGTAGAATTCTATCGTATTCTCGCCTTCAATCAGCTTAACCGTATATGTATCCTTGTTAATCCCTGTCGGTCCGCTATATTTTACATTATCAAGGACAAATGTAGCTTTACCCTCTGCATCCGCTCTTAAATCAGGTTTTGCAGTATAGCTGAGAGTTGCATAGCTGCTTTCTTTCTTTGTTTGCGCATCAGCTAAAGTATATGCCTTGTCAGGTTCATCGTTCCAATCCAATGTTCTGTAATAGTGTTTAACTACGATGTTCGCTTTCTTGCTGTTGTCAGTAATTCTTTCGTAGTAATAATTTACATTTACATCTTTTTCAGGTGCTACGAACGAAACATTGCCCGCTGCATCCTTCTTGTATTCTGCCTCAGCTAAGGATACCTCAACATTTTTGAGCTTATATCCGGCAAGGATAGGTTCAACTTTTACATCCTCTCCTACATAGTATGGAATAGGCGCATTACTAGTATCAAATTGTTTCGAAGCCTTTTTCCCAACCGCGTTGATATTGGTGTCTATATAGTGTCCTCTCACATTTACAGTCATCTTCGGCAAAGGCTCTTCCTTCACATACTTGTAAGTTGCCTTGTTCTCTCCTGCCTTTAATGTTATATCTGTCGCCGGATTGTCAGCACTTTCAGTGTAATCTTCATTATTGAATTTCTTTTCCGGCTGTACTTTAACAATCTCGCCTTCATATTTTTTGTCGCTACCAAAGCCCCAAGTCTTCTTTGGTCCATATTGCGGCGGCTGTTCTTCGTATTTTGCCGTGCCGTTTACGATTTTCATAACCTTTTTGATATACTTGTGGAACACCTCGAGAGTAGCTTGTTTAATATCCTTTGTATCTCTATCAAATTCATATATCAAAACCATACTGTGGCTACCCGGTTCTACTTCAAGATTAGGTTTGAAAGGATGCTCGCTATCAACTTTGTATTCCTTGTTGCCGTACATATAAGCTACCAGCTCGTATGTTTCAGATGAAATAGGACCTGCTCCGTCACAATCATAGTCGTATACAGGTGTTACCGCAAATGTATCTCCGGCTTTTCCGACAAATCTATCCTTTGCAGTATCTCTCACTTCACCATTCTCGCCATTGAAGCTATCTACATCCTCAACAACTTTTCCGTCTTTGACAGTCTTCTTCTTGGTGATATATTTGTGTGTTACATTAAGTGTAGCAACTTCTCTATTATCCTTTGTAATGTCGTAATACAGCTCGATAACATTCTTTTCAGGATCTTTATCAAGACTGTCGATTTTGTACGAAGCTGTAGAGTCGGTATCGTTAATTACATAAATCTTTCCACCGTATTCAGATTTCAAACTTGCAGTATGCGTCATGCCCTCATACAGGTTTTCGTCTTTACCGTCATACTTGAAAGTATTGATAGTTTCAGTATCAGTTTTTACATCCACCAAGACCTTTTCTTTTACTTCATGTCCGATAACATTGCCTTGCGAATCCTTTACTTCAGCATACTGCTTCTCGTATGTCCTATATATGTGATTAACTGTTACTGCCGTCTTTTTCGGTTCTTTGATTGCGTGATAATTAAGTACAATCTCAAGTTCATCGTTTCCAAGTGTATATGCTTTTATCTTAGCAGCATTTGAACTGTCAGCAACATATGTTACACCGTCCTTTTCAAGTCTTTGAACAGGAGTAAACTTTTCACCTACATAGTAACCTTTTGTAGCGTCCGCATCCACAAATTTGATCGATTTTACTTCTTTCTTGAACAAACCGCCTTCAACTGTCTTTTCTGTCAGCACATACTTATGAATCAACTTCACTTTCGCAGGCTTTAGAGTATTTTTATTTGCATGTTTTACATATGTTATATTGATAACCGTATTTTTCTCGGTGAGTCTTATATCTACCGTTTTTTCGTCAGCACTAAGCTCTCCTTTGTCTGTAGATTCAAAACTGTATCCTACAGGAGCCTCGACATTTGCTTTAAAGTCCTGCGGAATTCTTGCATCCGTTACCTTGGCAACTTCCTGAGGATTAGCAACATCAAACTTTTCCTCATACCTGCCGTCAGCATTCAGCTCCCACTTACCCGTTTTTAAAATTCTATTTACTACTACTGTTCCTACTTCTCGCTGATCATCTTCGCCAAAGTAGTAAAGATTTATTGTATTACCGCCTTTCGCAACAGTAACTTCCTTATCATCCGACTGTGAATCCAATTTGTACGCTACACCATCCAGCGGATTTATTTCCTGTGCTGTAAATTTATCGCCTACATACAAGTCTTGATTTGGTACCGTAATTTTCAGCTCATAATCTGTTGCCTTTACTTTAGTACCATCTTTTTTAATTACATCTGTCTTGTAATAGTGATTTACCGTTACTGTAGCTGTAAGCGGTTTGTAGTAAAGTTTTATAACATTGTTACCATTTTTGTCTACTTTTTCTATTTGCTTAATACTATCGCCTTCTGCAAAGTAGTAATTGTCATTTTGGTACTTATCCGCATAGCCGCTTGGAGCTTCTACCTTTGTCCAAAGTTTGGCTTCCAAAGCAATCAATTCGTCCGTAGGCTCACTAGGATAGTCTTTTGTCCCTTTATCCCATTTGTAGTATTCTACATTGTACTGAACCGTAGGGACTACGCCCTTTACCTTCGGTACATCAAAGTTTAATGTTTTTTCCTTGTCTTTATAAGTGTAAGTTAAAGTAGTTATGCCGTTTGTAGCATACTCTTTGCCTTCTTCAAAGCCTTCTTTTTCTACATCCAGTTTAACTTTATAGGTTAACTTATAGTTCTTGACGCCGTCTGCACTTACGCTTGTAGGCTCCGAAGGACTCCAGGTCAAGATATCGTTGTCAAATTTTGCGTATTGTATATCTTTTATACTATCTTTGTCAAAGTTGATAAACATACCCATAGGATCGGTAACTTTGAGACCTTCCGCTTTAAGTGGCGTTTCAATAGTCTTGTTAATCTTGGAGAACGCATCCATTAGCTCTGTTGTATTATCTGCTTCGTAATATCCGTCCACACCTACCGAATTTACATACCATTGTTCAATCGGTTCGCTCTTATATAAATAAGGATATTTTTCTTCCCAGACTGTCTTTGTCGTAAACCAACCTGTTTCATAAGAACGATATACATGCTGATTTACCGTCGAACGATAATACGTATATTTCCCTTTTTTCTTTGTAATTTCTTTATTTCCAGGCTCGTTGTCCAATTCTTCCCAATCAGACCATTTCCCCTTAAACGATTCCTTTTTTACCCCATTTTCAAAGATATCGATATAGGACTGCCCGTATGCAAAATTTACTGCATGAACCTTTGCCCCCGCATTTTTTATTTCCGCTACGATTCCCTGTAAATCGTCTACATCTTCTATATTCGTAATGCCTCCCGTTTTTTTATTCGCGCTTTTTATTTCACTTGTATCGGTAGACCGTACATTCTTAGCAGGCTCTGTAGGTGCGCCGTCAGTGAGCAATATCACGCTCTTGTTGCTTACATTATTTGGTGCCGAGTTGACAATATTTCTCGCCAGTGCAAGTCCCGCTTCGATGTTTGTAGCGCCATCATAATTTAGATCGTTTATAAAACCGTTCGCCGCCGTTAATCCAGCTTCGGTATTAACATCGACAAATGCCGTTCCTAATCTCTTTGCATCTGTCCCGAATTGAACCACGGATACATATCGCTTGCTGTTTCCGGCGTTTTTGGCATACTCGCTCAAAAACTCTTTTGCCGTACGCTTTGCAATGGTCAATCTATTATATTCGTTTCCCCGAGTTTCTCTTCCGTCAATAGTATCCTTCATCGAATTTGACACATCCATCACAAGAACTACCGCTGCATCCTGTACTTGCGTCGTTACCTCGACATTGTCTTTAGTTTTGATGTCCAGTGTAATCTCGTATTCGTTTTCCGTATCTGTCGCCTTGGCAGTTTTCTGTATCGTTACTGCACCGTCGTCGGATATAACGGATTTACCATTAGCAGAAACTCCGCTAACCGTTCCCTCCGTTATCGCAAATGCCGACATCGGCAATGAATATGTAAAAAACACCGCTAACGCGAGCAGTATGGCAAGACTGCGTTTTTTACACTGTTTTGGTAAATTCATAAATTTTGCCCTCCTTATGTTCCTTTCGTTTGCCATGAAATATAGTTTAATTAAAATACATTCTAACATCTATTTTTTTGTTCGTCAATAATTTATCAAACGATTTTTTTGATATTTTTGTAATATTTATACACATGTATAAAATCGCTGTTTTCCTTGCTTTTCGAGCATTTTTGTGGTAGTATAGATGAGCTGTATCCAGCAAAATCAATGTACTTAAAGGATTGTTAAAATTGAGTAAACTATTTCAAAAAAACAAAAAATATATACTGATATTCATAATATTTTTGGCACTTTACATTGCTGTAGAGTCCGATTCCGCGCTTTACTCAAAGCCCATTGCAAAAATCGTAAGCGTTTCCGAATCCAAAATATTCAAAAAGAAAACTCCGGACGGTCAAACGGAAAATTATTATAAGCAAACTTTGCAAGCAAAAATTCTGTCCGGCGCCGAAAAGGGAAAAATCGTTCAACTCGAAAACACTTATGCCACCTCTTTGGTTTACGATGAAAAATACGAATCCGGCATGAAAGTATTTTTGAGCAGTTCGGTTCAAGGCGAAATTCAAGTATACAAAATAGCGGGAATCAAGCGAGATGCACAGATTGTCGGGAGTTTTTTATTTCTTCTTTTTGCATTGATACTTGTCGGGAAAAAACAGGGCGTTGCAACTTGTTTGTGCCTTTTTGCAAATATAACCATTTTAACTGCGCTGCTGCTTTTAAATAAGCAAGGGTTTCCTATATTTCCACTTGCAATCGCAGCTTCCGTACTTTTTTCATGCATCATAATCTTTTTAATAAATTCGGTGAATATCAATTCGATTTTGGTGCTGATTATTACATTGACGGCGATAGCCTGCCTCACTTTAATTTCCGCTGCAGCTTTATATTTTTCACCGCCGCTTGAGTTTGAATTTCTGGAATATCTTGAGCGTCCTTACGAACATTCCGATGCAAACCTGATTTTCCTCACAGAGATACTTATGGGAAGCACCGGCGTCATAATCGACATTGCCATGACAATAGTAAGTTTTGCTATGGAACTTTTAAGCAAAAAACCCGATATCAAGGCTAAAACGCTCATTAAGTCGTGTTCTCTCGTAAGTGAAAACATCACAGGCACTATGATAAATGTAGTGCTTTTCACCAATCTGGCAGGTTCAATACCGCTATTCATACTCTCTATGAAAAATGAGGTAGGACTTTTCACTATTTTTAGATACAACATCTACTTTGAGGCAACGCGCTTCTTTGTCGGCGGCATCGGAATACTTCTGACCATACCGCTCTCCGCCGTCATATCGGCAATTTACAGCAAAAGGAGGCAATCAAAATGCTCCCGATTTTAGCAACTATATTCGTACTGCTATGCCTAAGCATAGGCGGCCAGCGCACCGCAAAGTCCCTAATCAGCATATTTTTAAACGCTTTTTTGCTGCTCATATTGATATTTGCCGTATCTGCCGGTCTTTCACCTATACTTGCCTGCATTTTCGCTTGCACGGGAATCGTTTTCGTAACCTTATTTTATCAAAACGGCAAAAATTCCAAAACGGAAGTGGCGCTAATCGCTATCCTCGTAATAAGCCTGATTACCGCTGCAATTTCGTATGCATTTGTTAAGTTTACAGCCATACAGGGGTTTCCTATTGCACAATTCGAAATACAGGAAACAAACGGGTATATGAGAAATATCGCAGTAAATATGACTGCCGTTCAAAGTATAGTGATTTTGGCTATCGCACTCGGTTCAGTAATAGATACCGCCGTCTGCATCTCTTCTTCGCTATTTGAAATTCATATGCGTACCAAAACATTACCGAAGCTCGAATTATTTTGGGCAGGCATGAACATAGGGAAGAATGTACTAAGTTCAACCGTAAACACGCTGTTTTTCATTTATGTAGCGGAATATTTAACACTTTTTTTGCAGTTCGCAAACAATTACAGTTTTTTGGATATGCTGAATTCAAAAGAATTTTGTCAAGAAACTTCTGCGATTCTTTTTGCCGCTATCGCATCTATTCTTGTAATTCCAATATGCTCGGCTATTTGCGCCTATCGTTTTGCAAAAAGATAGTGAGTTAACTTTTTGTAATTTCTGTGTATAATTTATTTGTTATACTTTATTCTAGAGGAGGATTCTTATGCATTGTGTTAAAAAAATCACAAACGACCTTTACTGGGTTGGTGCTAACGATAGAAGGCTTGCAATGTTCGAGGGTGTATACTCCGTACCTAAGGGCGTTTCATACAACTCTTATCTCCTGCTGGACAAGGATGTTACAGTTCTTTTCGATACCGTAGACAAAGCGGTATTTGAAGTTTTCTTTGAAAATATTGAGCATCTTTTGGCAGGCAGACATTTGGATTACCTTGTAATTCACCACATGGAGCCGGACCACTCGGCTACTCTTTCCGAGCTGCTTTTGAGATATCCGGATGTTCAAATCATCTGTTCTTCGAGAGCTTACACCATGATTAAGCAATTTTGCTGCAAAAATCAAGATGTAAATGTGCGAATAGTAGCTGAAAACGATTCGCTTAAAACAGCGAGCCACGAATACAAATTTATCATGGCGCCTATGGTCCACTGGCCTGAGGTAATGATGAGCTATGATTTGAATGACAAAATCATATTCTCTGCTGACGCATTCGGTGCATTCGGTGCTTTAAACGGTGCGATATTCGCAGACGAAGTAGATTTCGATCACGATTTTATGGACGAAGCAAGAAGATACTACTGCAACATTGTAGGTAAATACGGCACACAAGTTCAGGCTGTACTCAAGAAAATGGATACTCTTGATGTCAAGATGATATGTCCGCTTCACGGCTTCGTTTGGAGAAATAGACTTTCGGATTTCATAGATAAATATAGAAAATGGAGCGCATACGAGCCTGAAGAAACAGGTGTAATGATAGCATACGCTTCCGTATATGGTCATACTGAAAATACCGCTGAAATCGTATCTGCAAGATTGCGTGAAAACGGCATCAAAACGGTAATGTTCGATGTTTCCGTAACGCCTACATCAGAAATCGTAGCTGCAGCGTTCAGGTGGAGCCATCTGCTATTTGCTTCTACTACTTACAACGCAGGTATTTTCATATCAATGGAAGAGCTCCTTAACGATATCGTCGCTCACAATCTGCAAAACAGGATAGTTGCCATTATCGAAAACGGCTCTTGGGCTCCGACCAGCGGCGACCTCATGCGTGAGCTTATAGCAAAATGTAAAAACATGACTATTCTTGACGACAAGATAACGCTTCTATCCGCGCTTTTGGATTCACAAATGAGCGATATCGACAAACTCGTTGAAAATATCTCGCATAGCGTTCCGGGCTACAAAAAGCCTAGCCCTATTGTAACAGCCGGCGGGATCACACCGATAAGTGCAAGCACAGGTGCGGTAGATCCTAATGCTATGTTCAAATTCTCATATGGTCTTTTCGTACTTTCGGCGAAAGACGAAAAAGACAATGGTTGCATCATCAATACAGCGGCGCAGCTGACAAGCAATCCGCAAAAAATCAACCTTGCTGTAAACAAAGCAAACTACACGCACGATATGATGCTGAAAACAGGGGTGTTCAACCTATCCGTACTTTCCGAAAATGCTGACTTTGATGTATTCAAACGTTTCGGTTTTGCTTCGGGCCGTGATACTGATAAATTTGCAGGATATACAAACTTCGCAAGAAGTGCAAACGGACTTACTTACATTACCGAAGGAACAAATGCATTTATGTCCGGTAAGATTATCGATGCTTACGATCAGGGCACACACACATTGTTTGTAGCCGATGTTACAGAAGCAGTAATACTCAATAACGATCCTTCCGTAACATATACTTATTACTTTGACCATATCAAACCTAAGCCGCAACCTACAACGGGCGAAAAGAAAAAAGGCTGGGTTTGCAAGATTTGCGGATATGTTCACGAAGACGAAAATTTACCTGATGACTTTATCTGCCCACTCTGCAAACACGGTGCGGCTGACTTCGAAAGACTGTAAAATATGATTAGAAAATCCGATATAATTTTGGGGCTATGCTTAATTCTTTTAGGCATAGCCTCTGCGCTTTACCCGATGCTGGTTTCAAAAACGGGCGGCACTTTGGAGGTTAGCGTTGACGGCAAACACTACGGCAGTTATCCTCTATTCATCGAGCGAAAGGTAAAGATAAAAAACGGCGATCACGAAAACATTTTTGAAATAAAAGACGGAAAAGTAAAAATGATTGCTTCCAGCTGCAAAAATCAAATTTGCGTGAATACTCGCCCAATAAGCCGCCAAAGCCAGAATATCGTATGCTTACCAAATCATGTAATGCTTAGCATAGTTAACGAAAGCAAAAAAGACAAGGAGGATTTAGATGCGATCTCAAATTGACACGAACAAACTAACCGTTTCCGCGCTGATTTCCAGCCTTGCCTTAATAATGTCATATGTTGAATTTTTATTACCCATGCCTATGCCTATTCCGGGTATTAAGCTGGGTATCGCAAATCTCGCAATATTGATTGCTCTATACAAACTCGGTGCTTCATATGCGCTACCTATCAACCTGCTCCGCATAGCTATTGCAGGTCTCCTATTTACAGGACTTTTCAGCACGCTCTATGCCGCTTCAGGTGCGCTCCTCAGCTTTGCCGTAATGATTTTTCTAAAAAACACGGACAAGTTCAGCATAGTCGGCGTGAGTATGGCAGGAAGCGTTGCTCATAATTTAGGGCAACTTCTAACTGCCGCGTTCGTAATGTCAACGCCGCATCTATTTTATTACTTCCCCATACTTCTCTTTGCAGGTATGATTACAGGCGTACTCGTCGGAATCTGCGCATACGAACTGCTCAAAAGATTGCAAAAGGCTTTTTGATTTAACTTAAATGACTGCATAGCCGACCTGATCTTTGCCCCCACACTTGCCTTTACCCGATTTTATCGGAGGACTTACTTCTAAACTACGCCATGCTCACTGCCCGCCCTGCGTTGCAGCTTACGTGGATCCCTTTGCCCGTAGCTGGCTTGGATTTTCAATCACGGACCTATGCAGTCACCTAAATTAGCTTTTTCAAGCATCTGCACCTGATGCAAGCGTAAATACGCTTACGCTCTCAGCGCCGCCTTCTTTTAAAAGCCTTGCACACTCGTTAGCCGTGGTGCCTGTTGTATATATATCGTCTATCAAAATCACCGTTTTATTTTTGAGCAGCTCCAAACACTTCTCATCTTGCGAAAGAGCATACGCCCCTTGTATGTTATCTCTGCGTTCTTCCGCTCCCAGCTTGTTCATGGCTTTTTTATACCCTTTTCTAATCAAAATATCACAACTAAGCGGTAGTCCCGATTTTTCTGCGAAATACAGTGCCAAAAGTCCTGCCTGATTGTACCCTCGCTTTCTCTCCTTTTGCGGATGCATAGGTACAAAAGTTACCAAATCCGCAGCACAGCCGCTAGCTACAAATTTATCCGCCATAATATCCGCAAGCGGCTCAGCCATATACGGTTTGCCCTTGAATTTGTACTGCATCAACATGTTTTTCGCCATTTCATCATAAACCATACAGGTGTATGCCCTGTCAAAATTATGATTCTGCTGCATACAAGTCTTGCAAAATTTTACCGCTCCGTCCTTAAGTTTTACACCGCATTTTTCACAAGTATTTTTGTTTGCCCAATCAAGTTGCGCCATACAAGCATCGCACAAACTGTATTTTTTTCCCGAATTTATCAAATTCCCGCAACATATGCAATATATATCTGTTGGAAATAGTAATCTTAGTGCTTTGTCTACAATTCCTCTCGCCACGACTCTACCTTTCCGTATTTTACAAGCCTCTGTGCCAGTGCAGTATTTCTCTCCGCCGTCTTATCGTTTGCAACCATTGCATCTATATATTTTCGTGCCCCTACGATTATAACCGCCATTTTCCCTCTAGTTACCGCCGTATAAAGCAGGTTCCTCGTAGCAAGTAGCGGATGCACCCACGCTGACGGTATTATCACTATCGGGAACTCGCTGCCCTGACTTTTGTGCACCGTGAGCGCATATGCAAGATCCAGTTCTTCTAGCTCCGGCAAGCTGTACTCAACCAATTTTCCATCGTCAAATTCGACCGTTATCACTTGTTCTTCATGGCTTATATGCAAAATGTAGCCCACCTCTCCATTGAAAACACCCTGTTTGGTCTGCGGATCGTCCGCTTTTTTCCACTCGAGGTTGTAATTGTTTTTCATTTGCATTACTCGATCGCCTTTTCTAAAAATTCGACCTGAATGTTTCAGCTCTCTCTCGTCTTTTTGCAAAGGATTCAGCACCGCTTGCAGCTCCGCGTTTAACGCCGGACTTCCTATCTTGCCTTTTCGTGTAGGTGTAATGATTTGAATATCCCGCATAGGATCGCAATTTTCGTAATAGCTTGGCAATCTGCTTGCACAAAGTTCTTTAATTTTTTCAACTATTATATCATCGTCGCCGGTTTCCAACAAGAAAAAATCCTTATCTTTTTCGTTGTAATATGGAGTTTCGCCGCTATTTATTCTATGGGCGTTTACAACTATCATGCTTTCCTTTGCCTGCCTGAAGATTTCCGTTAGCCTCACAAAAGTCAGCACTTCGCTTGCAAGCATATCTTTGAGTACATTGCCTGCCCCGACAGGCGGAAGTTGATCCGCATCTCCCACGAATATGATTCGTGTGCCTATTTTGACCGCTTCAAGCAATCCCTTCATCAGCAATATATCTATCATAGACGCTTCGTCTATTATCACAGCTTCCGCATCCAGCGGTTCTTCACTATTTTTACCGAATCTCATCGCCTTTTGCTCTTCGGCAAAGTAATATTCGAGCATTCTATGTATTGTAAACGCCTCGTGCCCCGATGCTTGCGTTATTCGCTTGGCAGCACGCCCTGTAGGTGCCGCTATGAGTACCTTTAGTCCCGATGTTTGAAGCACCCTTATTATCATGTCGATAATCGTAGTTTTTCCTGTTCCCGGTCCTCCTGTAATGATTGAAACGCCCGACTCAAGTGATGTTTTTACCGCATTTTTCTGCTCGCAGGACAGACTGATACCTCTTTCATTTTCCTGCATTGCAATAATCTGATCCGCATCTTTACTTAGCGGCATGAGCTGCGCTCTTGCAAGCTCCAATAGCTTCCTACAAACTACTTGCTCCGCCTCGTAATAGTGCCATAAAAATATTTTTTCAATTAAATCGTCTTTTTCTATCTTTATTTTTCCCGAAAAAACCATTTCGCTAAGCTCAATATCGATTTCTTCTCCCGAAAGTTCGAGCAGTTCCGATACCGCTTCCAGCACTCGCCCCTTTTCGACGTAGGTATTGCCGAGCGAAGCCTCCGTTCGCAGCACATATAGCACACCGCTTTGTATCCTTTGGAAATCAGCTTTTTCTAAACCGAGCGATAATGCAAACGCATCTATTTTTTTGAATGAAAGTCCGCCAAACTCGGAAAGCACTTCGTAAGGATGATTAGTTACCATGTCTATCGCCGTAAGTCCGTAGTTTTGAAACAATCTGTACGAATACGCAGGAGATATATCATGTTCCTGCAAAAACATTCCTATCTTTGTTACAGCTTGTTTCTGTGCATAATCAGCACCTATTTCGATAGCCTTTTTCTCACCTATCCCTTTGATTTTCGTGAGCAGCATGGGCGCTTTTTCGATTATATCAAAAGTTTTTTCACCAAATTCAAGTACAATCAAATGTGCCGTTTTTTTCCCTATTCCACGAATTGCGCCGGTCGCCAAAAACTTTTCAATTTGCTCTACGCCTTTCGGTAAAATGGATTTAGCAGATGTAGCTTCAAACTGTTCCCCATAAACTCTATGTACTATGTACTTTCCTACAAACTCGTAACTGTTCCCAACCTCGACAAAAGGCAATATCCCAACTATGGTAATTTCTCCGCCGTCGCTTGAAATTGCGTCTGCGACCGTATACCCGTTCTCATTATTACGAAAGCGAAGGTTTTCAACCCTCGCTTCCAAACAAACTTCATTTACCATTTATACAACCTTCTGTTTTCAAGAGTCCAAACTTTATCTGAAAATCCTCCCGTAGGCACTCCCGCAAGCGCTTCCTCGATGTCAAAAATCCTCGCATCTATTATATCTAAATAATGTAAAAGCTCGGCTTCCAAAAACATAGGTCTTTTGGGGCTGCCAAACTCAGGCTCATAGTGATGACTGAGTATCATATGCTTCAAAAGCATTGCTTTCTGCGCATCCATACCTTGTTCCTTTTCATAACGGTCTATGGAAACAACACCCTGTACTATATGACCGAGCAACATTCCCTGCTCAAAATATCCGTCTGAAATTCCGAGTTCGTTTGCCCGTATTTCGTTGATTTTTTGCATATCGTGCATTATAACACCGCATGCAACCATATCTCTATTTATCGCTTCGTATACATCGCATAGTTTGTCGCCGCTCATGAGCATCCTTTTAATATGGTACAAAAGTCCTGCAAATTGCGCATGATGATTGGACTGCGCAGCGGGATAATACATGAGCTTATCTTTATATTTTTCCAAATGCCACAGTGCTATTTTTCTGTAATCATCGTCCGCAATCTCTTTTGCTCTTTTATAAATGTAATCGTACATATCTTGAGGTTTTTCCGGAGCAGCTTTGATAAGTTCACCTACATCGTAGTATGCCTCATCTCCCGGTAGCGCCATGCGAATTCGAAGTATCTTGACCTGCTTTGCGTTGTTCCAAACAGTTACTTTCCCTCTTACCTTCACTATGTCCCCAACTCGAACCGCGCTGAGTTCCTCCTCGTCCGCCTCGCTGAGGTCCCATTTTTTGCCGTTTACATCACCGCTTGAATCCGAAAGCATTATATCAAAAAACGCCTTTTTGTTTGCACCAATACGAACCTCTGCAGATTTTACCATGAAAAAATCTTCGATTTCATCATCCGGAAGCAGTTCTCCTACAAAATATCTTTTCATCGTACCTTCTTTTGTCTCCTTTTCTATAGTTCCATAAGGTTTGCCTATATTTCAAAATATCCACCCTACGAATCCCTCTTCATAAGCTCAACAAATTCTTCAAACGGTATAGGTTTTGAATAGTAATACCCCTGCGCATATCTGCATCCGACATTTTTCAAAACTTCAATATGCTCTGCGGTTTCCACCCCTTCGCATATTACTTCCATACCAAGCTCGTGTGAAAGCCGAACAATCGCCTCCATTACCTTGTAGTTGTTGCTCACCATATCCGTCGCAAGCAAAAATTGACCGTCAAGTTTGATTACATCCACATATATAGACTGCAAAAGCGAAATTGCGGAATATCCCGAACCGAAATCGTCGATTGATACCCTATATCCTACTTTTCTCAGTTCTTTTATCCTGCTTTCTACCAATTCCTTGCCGTACTCACCCATACTTTCGGTTATTTCAATTTCCAGTTTGGATCTTGGAATTTGAAATCTATCCGATATCTCCGTGAGCTTTCTAACAAACTTTTTGTCCTCCAAATGTCTTCGAGAAAAGTTGGTGGATATTATGATATCATCGAAATTTTGATTTATCCAATGCTGTAAATTCTTACACGCCACTTCAAACATCTGAAAATCCAGTTCGACTATAAATCCCGTTTTTTCCAAATGCGGTACAAACACGCTCGGCGGTATAACGCCATGTATTCCATGAACCCAACGCACAAGCACCTCAACGCCTATGAGTTTTCCCGTAACAATATCGTATTTCGCCTGATAATACGGGGTGAATTTGCCGGTACGCAGCGCCATCATCATATCCTTATATATGAGGCTTGTATTTTCAATGTCCCCTGCCATACTTTCGTCATAGCATACAAAATTTGTTTTGTAATTTTCAGATATTGTGCCTAGAGCATAATTTGCGTGCTTCATAAGGTCTACTACCGGCATTTGAATTATCAAATCCGCCTTTTTGATGACATATGCCCCCGCTCTAAAGTTGATATTGTAGTCCAATCTTACAAAAATATCTTCCGCTATATCACTAAATACCTTATCGAGCCTGTACTCAAGCTCGTCTGTATCGCCCACTTCCATTATCATTACAAAATGGTCCGCCCAGAGAGAGCCTATAAATTCATCAATACTCAAATTTTCTTTTAGGATTCTTCCCGTAGTATAAAGGACCTTATCGCCGATTTTAAATCCGTAAATATCGTTTATATATTTAAATTTTGCTATATCTATATGCACAAGTGCCAAATTATTTTTGTAATCTTCAACCCTTTCCTTTCGCAATCGTGCATTGACAACATTTTGAAACCTCGTATAATTCCAAACTCCGCTTATTTCATTATAATTTAAACGCCACTCTCGCCTTCTCATATAAAATCTATAAAAAAGCGCCAGCGCTATAATCAGTATTCCCAAAAAAATTTCCATGACTATGATAAGCGTAGGATGTTTTTTTAGTCCCGTCACTATACTGCTGTCTTCAGCTTTCATAGCCGATGTCATAAGTAAATTTTCTATTTCTTCGGTGCTAAACGATGAAACCGCCTTGTTTAGAATAGGCGCAAGTTCACTTTTGCTTTTATTGATACCTATACAAAGTCGCCTGCTTTGATTGAAATTCAAGTCTTGAACTAAATTAGGATAGCTGTTTGTATTTCTATATACTTCGTACGCATATTTGTTGAGGTATGTATAACTGGCCTCGCCGTCATTTACTTTCTCCAAACATTCATCAACGGTTTTATATGTGGTTACTGTCTTTCCTATGGAAGTTGATTTAATCTTATATGTTGAAGCATAAGGATCCGGTACCGCTACCGGCAATTCATACGCTTTCGGATTGTAAACCGCTACGGTTTTCATATTTATATACGGATGAGTAAGTACTATATTCTTTGAGCCACCATAGGCAAGCTCCCTGTCGCACCCTGCAACCATATCTACTTCACCTTTTTCAAGTGCTTTCATAGATTTTGAGTAACTGTCGTATAACATATATTCAAATTCTATACCCGTATCGTGAGATACTTCTTTCAGCATCTCAAATATAAAACCCTGCTTGCGGTGATTTATAAAATCGTAAAACGACATAGGAATCCAGTCAAGTGAGTACCCTACCTTTACAATTCGATTTTTTTTAACATACTCCTCTTCCTGTGCGGTTAAATTTACAATCTGACTTGGCTTTGCTTCTTTGTATCCAAGCGCAATTTTATCGTTGAAATTCGGATTTGTCTTCAAAAGCACAGTCATCGCTTTGTCGATTTTATTATAAATTTTGTCGTGCCTAGGTGAATTTTTACTTACTGCAAAGTAGAAAGGCACCTTTCCCAAATCGAAAATCATCCTGTATCCACTTAGATTTTCGTAATTGCTAACCAACGCACAATCTATTTTTCCAAGCGATAAATCCAATTTTAGCGTACTTTCACTATCATACTCATAAATCGTGAGATTTACTCCTTTTTCTTCCTGTAATTTCCTCAATTTACCGGAATATATGTTGTTTCTGAGCATACCGACTCTCGAATTTTGCAATGTTTCGTAATCATTATACAAAAATCTCGGACTATACTCATCCGCGACAAGCATACATTCAAGAGTTCCCGCAGGAAGCGATGTATAATCCAGAAACTGAGCTTTCTCATCGGATTTTTCAACATAACCGATTAAATCAAGCTCGCCTGTTTTCAGTTTTTCTATGCACCTATCATAATTTTCCATATAGTACTTGTAGTCGAATGAAGAATACATGGACAGTTCCTGTAAATACTGATAAATATAACCTTTGGGATTTCCTAAATAATCAAGTTCGCTCATGGACTTAACGATTGGAAATGCCACATTTACTCTTGTAGCGTCATTTTTTGCCGTCGCATGCGCATCGGTATCAAAACTTATAAGCGATAACAGCAAAACAAGCGCCATCATAAATGATGCCGCTTTTAAAATTTTGTCCTTGCTTCTCTTGGTTTTGTCCGCTTTGTTCATACAGACGACCGACTCATTATTCATTCTTCAAACTCTCCAAGGCACTGAGTTCCATAGCTCGTTTTGCCGGATAATAACCTGCCAGCAGCCCTATCAATGTTGCAAACCCTACAGCTGCAAAAGCAAGCCAAACAGGTATGTGTGAAATATGACCTTCCATTCCACCCATCATCTGGTCGAATGCTACGCTTATTATATCACGAAGCACGGTATTCATCAATACCGAAACCGTTATACTGAAAATTAAACCTGCAAGTCCGCCCAAAAATCCTATAAGCCCTGCTTCAAGTATGAACATCTTGCGTATATCTTCGAGATTGGCCCCAATAACCTTCATTACGCCTATTTCTCGGGTTCTTTCGTATATCGACATTATCATCGTATTGGTAATGCCGAGTGCCGCAACAAGTAAAGATATGCCACCAATTCCGCCGAGTATTCCCTGTATCATTCTGGATGTTTTTTTCACCGACTCAAGCCAGTCGCTCGGACTATATGTTCCGTAGTCCAAAGCTCGAAGCGCTTCACTAACCTTACCCGACATATTGATATCTTCAACATAAATCAGCGCTTGGTCGTAAGTTTTTCTTCCGACTTTAACTTTTTCACGAGTCGCCTTTTGCGTTTCCCTTATGAATTTTTCGACGAATTCTATATTCATATAGCAATTATATGCCGAATCGTCATCCGGATTCGAAAGTACGCCAACAGGTCTGACCTTAAACTCGGGGTAGTTTATCTTTTCCGCTTCGCTGCCTTGCTGCGGTTGCCTTTTTTGACCGTAAGACTCATCGCCTGTAATAAACATCTTCTTTTGCTGCATCACGGCAAGTCCCTCCTCTGACCATTCGTCTTTGGACGGATCATGAAAAAAATGCGGTATCTGGCTCCCGAAGAGAATCATCTCTTTGTCCGAACTGGAAAGCATCCTGCCTCCCTCATCAACTGCGTATTTAAATTTTTCAAATACCTCCGGTCTAATGCCGATTATATCCACTGTCGCAACTTGCCTGCCCGCAACTACCGCCACGCTTGTCTGAACAACAGGTGTAATCGCTGTAACGCCTTCCATTTTCGAGATTTCTTCTATCGTTTGATCGTTTAAAATCCCGTTTGTCCTTCCTTTCGATGCCATGCCCTCGTTCGCCCTTACATTGATGACATGCAAATTTCCATAACTTTCTACTTGCTTTTGATTGTTCTCGGAAAGGCCGAATCCTATCGAAAGCATGACAACTATTGCGCAAGTACCCACGACAACACCGATTACCGCAAGTAGAGTCCTTGTCCTACGCCTTAGCAAATTTCTAAAGCAAAGCTCTATCAAATCTCTGTTTGTCATAGTCCATCTTCCTCTAAATCCGTTTACACATCAAGGTCATCAATTTCGAGATCCTTGTGCATTTTATTTTTGCGGATTTTTTTCACCACTATTACAGCTATTACAAGCGATGCCACAATTATGCCGAATATTATCAAACTCCATGGAGCTTTCTTTTGATTATCCTTCTGATTATCGTCGTTGTCGTTGATAACCTGCTCCTTTGTAGCCTCAAATTCGAACGGTACCTCTATTATCTGAGATTCTCCCTCGCTATCTTCGAAAGTAAAACTGACAGTACCTGTTACAGTACCGACTTCTCTCGGAACAACTGTAAAGCTATATGTATCGCTCTTACCTGCTTCCATGTTTCCTGCATAGTAACTATTTGACTGTGTTACATCAAAATCACCGCTGCAATTTATCTTCAAATTGTTCAAAACAGTCTTGCCCATATTGTAAAATTGAAGCTCACAACTTACAGGACTCCCCACATATGCTTCCTGCGGCGGTACAAAATCATCAATCACAAGGCGAGTTCTCTGCGTTACCGGTATAGCTATAACATCCGAAGATTCAAGCGCTTCTCCGTCTTTTGTTTCATAGCTGATTTTGACAGTCATTGAAGTCGTCTTTTGTTCAGCTTGCGGTTTTACATCAAATGCCATGCTTTTTGTGTAATGCGCTTTTCCTCTGATTTTGTCTATGAAAAACGAATTGCTGCCTCCTGCCGGTACAAACACTCCGCCCTCATCCGTCAAGGATACCTTGATATTCGCAAGCTCCTTAGTCGATGTATTAAGTATTCCGAGATTCAGTATAAAATGTCCTCCCGCCTGAACCGCCGTACCTCCATATGTATATCCGTCAACCATCAGCTGCGGTTTTTTTACCCCGTCATCGGCACTTGCTTCTACCGTTACAACTGCGTACTGCGAAACTTGCGCCGCATTTTTTGCATCGGAATTTGTACTTTCCGCATTTATCTTGATCGCACAACTTTTTCCTTCTTTTGTTTCTTGCGCAAAATAACTTATTGTGTATGTCTTGGTTTGCCCCGGATCGAAGCTGTCCACAAAGATGTTTCTGCTTCTATTCAAAAGTCCTTCTGCAGGTTCTGCTGTAATCTTAATCGAACGCAGTTTTGTTTTTCCGCTATTTGTAACGGAAAACGAAACATTAAATGTACTTTTTTCAGCCACAACATTGGGCGCAGTTACATTTGTTATATTCAAATCGTTTTTAATATCTTCTTTTCCGGCTCCTACTACAGGAATGTACAGCGTCTTTGAACCTTTCACCTCTCCACGCATAAAATCCTGCCCCTGAACAGTTACTTCTATCGGGTAATTCTTGCTCTGCGTCCCGTCTTCCACGCTTATAGGAAAGTCTACCGTTTGCTTTTGACCTGTCGACAAATAGCCTATATTCGCCTGATTACTACCGTTGTTAATGCTAAGTCCTTCCGGCAATGTTATCTTTACCGAGCCGTTCTTTACCACACTGTTTCCGTAATTGTAAAGCGTGAGCGACAATTTATTGTTTCCGCCCACCGTAAAACCCGACGCAGGTTTTATCGTATGCGATACATCAACAGCCGCTACCCAACCCACCTCGTGGCCGTCCGTGGCAAATTTCTCGTATACTGTAAAATTTTCCAACCTGCTTGTCAGATTTCCAAGAGATACTCCGCCCACTCTTTCCATATCAGCCTTGAACTGAATAGTCCTATCGCCAAGCGAAGCATTTCGCCCGATAGTCAAGGTAAAGCTGACACTTGTTTCTTCATTTTGGTTAATAGTTAATTCACCGGTGTTTTGCGAGGCTTCTATACCTGCGCCTGAAACCTCCAGTTGCATGTTTTTAACCACTATAGCATAATCTCTCTCATTTTTAATTTTATATATAACGGTAGTCTTACTACCTTGTGTCCCGCTTGTAGATGTATCTTGCAATGTAGCAGTAACATCACCTACACCTGCATATGCTTCGTTATCGTATGGAATATTTACACATATGACAGCTATGCACACAAGTGCGAGCATCATTTTCTTCACAAATTGATTTAAAAGCACTTTAATTTACCTCTTTGTCTTTATCATTCTTTTCTACCGGTTTGGTTTCTATGCTCAAAATATTTCCGTCTTGTATTGTAACAATCTTATCAGCATATTGCGCAATCGACCGATCGTGCGTTACAAGTATCAATGTCGCATGTTGTTTTCTGACCTGATTGATTATAATTTGCATTACTTCCTTGGTCGTATTTGTATCCAAATTTCCGGTCGGCTCATCCGCAAATATTATCTTTGGCCGTGCCGCAAGCGCTCTTGCTATGCCGACTCTTTGCTGCTGACCTCCGCTCATCTGCGTAGGTTTTCTGTTTTCGTATCCGCTAAGTCCTACCGCCTGTAACGCCTCTTCGGACAGCTTGTTGCGCGTTTTTTTGTCAGTACCGCGGAATATCAACGGCAAGCTCACATTCTCAATCGCTGTAAGCATAGGTAGTAAATAATACGCCTGAAATATAAACCCGATGTTCTTTTGTCTGAAAAGCGTAACCTGCTTCTCATTGAGTTTGTGAATAGGCACTTTACCTATATATATTTCACCTTTTGTGGGTTTTTCAAGGCCTGCCACCATATTTAAGAATGTGGATTTTCCCGAACCGGATGTCCCCAAAAAGCAAACCACCTCGCCACGAAAGATTTCGAGGCTGACATCGTTCAATGCCACTACCTTTTCTTCGCCCATTCTGTAAACTTTGCGGACATGGATTACTTTAATTAACGGTTCCATTTGCATCCCGCCTTTCAAAATATTTAAATTTCAACCTTATGAAATGTCTTTTTGCCTTTTTTCACTATGAGCTGACCGTCTTTGAAATCAGCCTTTGTAATTGTGAGTTTTTTATCTAAAACTTTCTCTCCGTTTACGGAAAGTCCTCCTTGCTCTATTGTCCTGAAGCCTTCCGCATTGCTCGGAACCAGCTTGATTTCACGAATCAAATTTACAATTCCCATGCCCTCGCCCTCAAACAGCGACGCTTCGAGCTTGGTCGTAGGTATATTTTCCAAATTGTCCCCACCGGAAAATGCGGCTCTTGCAGCATCCTGTGCCTTATGTGCCTCATCTTCTCCGTGCACCAGTTTGGTTACTTCAAAAGCAAGTACTTCCTTTGCTTTGTTGATTTCCTGTCCTTCCAACGCCGACAATCTTGCAACCTCGGACATAGGTAAAAATGTGAGCATGCGCAAGCATTTGTTTACATCGGCATCGTCAACATTCCTCCAATATTGGTAGAATTCATACGGTGATGTTCTCGCCTTGTCAAGCCAAAGAGCTCCTTTTTGCGTTTTTCCCATTTTGATACCTTCGCTGGTAGTCAAAAGCGAAAAAGTCATACCGTAGACCTGCTTGTCAAGTTCGCGCTTAGTGAGTCTTATTCCTCCCAATATATTCGACCACTGATCATTGCCGCCAAACTGCATCTGACAATCTATGTCCTTTGCCATTACCATAAAATCATACGACTGCATGAGCATATAATTGAACTCAAGAAAAGACAAACCTTTTTCCATTCTCTGCTTGAAGCATTCCGCTCTAAGCATTTCGTTTACGGAAAAATGTTTACCTATATCCCTTATAAATTCTATGTAATTCAGTCCCAAAAGCCACGATGCGTTATTTACACATATCGCCTTGCCCGGCTTCGGCTCCTTGTCCATTTTTTTGCCTTCATACACCCATTCATCGTCAAATTCCAAAAACTTATCGAAAAGTCTTTTGAACGCATCGCAGTTGTTTTGTATTACTTCGGGAGTCATAAGTTGCCTCATATCGGTTCTTCCGGAAGGATCTCCAACCATGGCGGTACCGCCTCCTATAAGCACGATAGGTGTATGTCCGAATTTTTGCATATACATCATTATGATTACCTGCATAAAATGTCCTACATGCAGGCAATCCGCAGTCGGATCAAATCCGATATAAAATTTAATTTTTTCTTCTGAAAGCAACTTCCTTACAGTTTCTTCATCCGTAGATTGCTCTATAAATCCTCTTTCTTTTAAAACATCGTAAACATTCGTATGTTCACTCACGTTATCCGGTATAAAATTCATATCTTGCTCCTATTTAGTTCCATATAGTCTATCGCCCGCATCACCAAGTCCCGGCAATATGTAGGCATTTTCGTTCAATCTTTCGTCTTTCGCCGCTATGAAAATGTCCACATCAGGGTGCGCAGCTTGTAACGCGCTTATTCCCTCAGGAGATGCTATTAAGCACATAAATGTGATATTCTTCGCCCCCTGCTTTTTGATAAAGTCTATCGCTGCAACTGCGCTTCCGCCTGTCGCCAGCATTGGATCGAGTACGAAAACCTGCCTTTTTGCAATATCCGTAGGAAGTTTGCAATAATATTCAACCGGCTCATGCGTGCTCGGATCTCTGTAAAGTCCAACATGCCCAACCTTTGCATTTGGAACAAGTGCAAGCATGCCGTCCACCATACCGAGTCCCGCCCTAAGAATCGGAACAATAGCTATGTCTTCGCCTTGAAGCATTCTTACTTCAGTTTTGCACATCGGGGTTTCTATCTCCACTTTTTCGAGCGGCAATTCACGAGTAGCCTCGTAGCCCATAAGCATCGCAATTTCTTTTACCAGGTCACGGAAATCCTTAACACTCGTTTCCTTTTGTCTAATCATAGCTGTCTTGTGCTGAATAAGCGGATGTTCAAATACATATACTTTTCCCATTTTGTTCCTCCTGTTATGTCCTTTTATTTAATATTATCTATCATATCTATTCGTCTTTGGTGTCTGCCGCCCTCAAATTCGGTAATTAGCCACGCATCAAGTATTTTTTGCGCCTCTTCGTTTGATGTAATTCTACCTCCGAGTGCAAGCATATTCGCATTGTTGTGCTGTCTTGATAATCTAGCCATATTATCATCTGTGCAGAGCGCACATCTGATTCCCGCCACCTTATTTGCAGCTATAGAAATTCCGATTCCCGTTCCGCAGCACACGACACCTCTTTCCACTTCTCCGTTTGCCACAGCCCTTGCACAACGCTCGCCGTATATCGGATAGTCCACCGGCTCTTCACTATTTGTCCCGAAATCCGAAACCTCTATACCCGACTTTTTCAAATACTCTTTCAAGTATTCTTTAAGCTCAAAACCGCCATGATCACTTGCTATACCTATCTTCATATTAACCCCCTACATTTACCGTTTCATATCCTGCCGCCTTGAGCATACGATTCATTATTGAAAATCCTTTTCCATTCGTCTGATCGTGCCCTCGTGCCAAAATTATATCAAAACCCTGTTTGTCGTAGTTTCTCAATTTTTCAAAAAAGGTACTCATTTCAAGTTCAAGTTCTTCTTCGCTGTCGCCAAGCAATATTGTTGCAACTTTCTTTCCGTCAGCTTGCAACTCGCCCGCCATATCAAGCATCTTCGCTTCTACTTTCTCGTAATCACCGATTAGTATTATCAGTTTCGCTTTTGGGGCATAATGTTTGTATTTCATCCCTGGTGCTTTGGGCTTAAAATCCGACAACGCAGATTCCGATTTTTCCGTATCATCGTACCTGCCAAGATTCTGAGTGCTTAGTATATGCCTGTCCACTTCTACCGTCAAGCCTACTTTTTCAAGGCTTTTGGTCAAATCTGCTACCGTAATGTATCCGGGGCGCAGCACAGTCGGAATTTCTCCCGAAAGGTCTACCACAGTAGACTCAATTCCGATTTTACATGATTCCCCACATACTATACCGTCTACCTTGCCCGCAAGATCGCTAATCACATGCTCGGCTTGCGTAGGGCTCGGACTTCCCGACAAATTTGCGCTGGGCGCTGCTATCGGGCAGCCTGCGAAGCTAATCAGCTTCGCCGCGGCTTCCGAGCTCGGAAGCCGCACGCCAACGGTGTCAAGTCCGCCCGTAGTTACCGTTGGCAGGCAGGCTGCCTTCGGTACTACCATCGTAAGCGGTCCCGGCCAAAATTCCTCCGCCAGCACACGCATAGCATCGCTTATTCCTGTAGTTAAATCGTTTAATTGCGATAAATCGCAAATATGCACTATCATCGGATTGTCGCTAGGTCGCCCCTTCGCAGTATAAATCGACTTCACAGCTTTTTCGTTTAGCGCATCCGCCCCGAGTCCGTATACCGTTTCAGTAGGAAATGCGATGATTCCCCCGCTTTTTATAACTTCCGCAGCTTCTCTCAGGTCTTCGTCCGAAGTTGTCCAAAACTTGGTCTTCATGTTTTGCCTTTCTATAAGTTTTTCATTTTCTCAGCCTGATCGCTTGTTATGCAAGCATCTATTACCTCATCTATGTCGCCGTCAAGGAATGTGTCCAGCTTGTATATAGTAAGGTTTATTCTATGGTCTGTGATTCGCCCTTGCTGGAAATTATATGTCCTGATTCTCTGACTTCTATCGCCGGAGCCTACCTGTGTCTTTCTGGCATCTGCAATTTCCTTATTCTGCTCTGCCTGCATCATATCGTAAAGTCTGGATTTAAGGACTTTCATAGCCTTATCTTTGTTTTTTATTTGCGATTTTTCATCTTGACAAGTTACGACAATTCCCGTAGGTAAATGCGTGATTCTCACGGCTGAGTCGGTAGTATTTACAGACTGTCCGCCATGTCCCGATGAACGATACACATCAACCTTGATGTCGTTAGGATTTACCGTTACCTCCAAATCATCCACCTCCGGAAGAACAGCAACTGTTGCCGCCGATGTATGCACTCTACCTGATGATTCCGTACTCGGTACACGCTGTACTCTATGCGTCCCGCTTTCGTACTTCATCCTACTGTATGCGCCTCTGCCGTTTATTATAACAACCGCTTCCTTTACTCCGCCAATTCCTATCTCGTTTATTTCCGTCAAGTCGGTTTTCCAGCCTCTACGCTCCGCATATCTCATATACATTCTTAGCAAGTCCGCTGCAAACAAACCAGCTTCATCACCGCCTACACCTGCGCGTATTTCCAATATTACACTCTTATCATCGTTCGGATCTTTTGGAAGCAACAAGATTTTCATTTCCTTTTCAAGGTTTTCCAATGTGTCTTCGAGTTCCGGAATTTCGAGC
>JABZIP010000011.1 GCA_015258265.1 Clostridiales bacterium
TTCAATCATATCCTACCGCTTTTTTGTAAATCGAAGGATATGATATAATGCGCCCGAGTTAATCAAAGCATTCAATCACATTTTACCGCTGAGTAAATTAAATATATAATCGAAAATGTGATATAATGTGCACAAGTTAAGCAAGACATTTCATCATATCCTACCTATATTTTGTTAAATCAAAGGATATGATATAATATAAAAGAGGAGTAAATTATGAACAAGCAAAGAAATCTTAAAATCGTAAATATAATATTTTTACTTATCCTTACAGTTTTAGCAATCATTGCTTTCGTATCAAAGGATATAAATTCGATAATATTTGGCTTAATCGTAGGATTCTTTTTGCAATTCGAACTCTTCCTAACGAGTAATGAAGATAATTTGAAAATGAACCGTCAGCTATTCATAGCTACATGGGGCTTGACTTTAGCATTGCTTTCAAATTTGTTTAGAGCAATATAGTTTGTCCGAAAATAAAAAACGACTGTTTTTATAACAGTCGTTTTTCTATTTCAAATACTGCACTTGTAGTGTTACGGCATTTTTACTTCTTGTAAAGCAGCTTCGCAGAGTTAAGTACGCAGATAATTGCTACGCCCGCATCCGCAAATACCGCTATCCACATCGTTACAAGCCCGAAAACGCTAAGCGTCAAGAATGCGATTTTAACCAAAAGCGCAAATGCTATGTTCTGAACGGCTACACGATTTGTGACTTTTGCTACATTTATAGAATCGGCAACACTGGAAAGATTGGAATTTAAAAACACCACATCCGCCGCCTCGATTGCGGCATCCGCTCCGCTGCCCATTGCAGCTCCAACATCAGCCCCCGCAAGTACAGGTGCATCGTTGATACCGTCCCCTACGAACATTACACTTCCAACTTCCTTTCGAAGATTCTGCAAAATCTTGAGTTTTTCATCGGGAAGCAACTTTGCAAATACTCTTTTGATACCAACCGCATTCGCAATCGCCTCGGCACTTTCTTTGGTATCACCCGTGAGCATAGCAGTTTCCACTCCAAGTCTTGAAAGTTTTTCAATTGCCTCGGCAGAGTCTTCTTTCAAACCGTCTGTTATGAGTATTACTCCCGCAAACTCGCCGCCCATAGCTACATACGTAACGCTGTATCCGTCTTTGTTTTCACTTTCAAATCCGGTCATATCAACGCCGAATTGCTGCATCAATTTTTCATTACCGCAAAGAACCTCGACACCTTTCAATGTCGCTCTGATTCCTTTTCCAGCGATCTCTTCGAGTTCTTCCGGATTTTCAAGTTGTATATTCGATTTTTCTGCAGCTTCGACTATACTTTGTGCAACAGGGTGGTTTGAGGCTTTTTCGACACTTCCTACCATGTAAAGCATAAAGTTCTCCGCCGTTTCTTTGTTAATCTCACCGCCGTTTACAGCAGATAAGACTCTCAAAAGTCCTCCGGTGTATTTGATTTCCTTAAGCGCAAATTCTCCTTTTGTAATGGTTCCGGTCTTGTCCATTACTACCATTTTGATGTTTCTAAGCGCTTCGAGAACTATTCCTCCTTTGAAGAGAATACCTCGCTTAGTCGCTCCGCCTATACCTGCGAAGAATGCGAGCGGTACACTAAGCACAAGTGCGCACGGGCAGCTTATTACAAGGAATGTAAGCGCACTGTATATCCACCTGTGCCACTCTCCTGTAAATGCTGACGGTACTATCGCGATAAGTAGTGCAAGTGCCACTACAATCGGTGTATACACTCTGGCAAACTTTGTTATAAATTTGTCAAGTTTCGGTTTGCTGCCTGCTGCGTTTTCCACGCTTTCCATAATTCTGCTTACCATTGAATTTTCAAGCGTCCTTGTTACTTTCATCTTGATAAGCCCACTCGAATTTATGCACCCCGAAAACAGCTCCGCCCCCTTGGTTGCCTTGATTGGAACGGACTCTCCCGTAACCGCCGATGTATCTATCCTGCTTTCGCCCTCTACTACCACACCGTCCAAAGGGATTCTATCACCCGGCTTTACTATTATAATATCTCCTACCTTTGCAAGCTCAGCTTCAATTACTTTTTCAGCTCCGTTTACATCCAGTGTAACATTTTCAGGACGCATATCGATAACTTCCATTATCTGATTTCTGCTTCGCTCAACAGCTCTGTGCTCAAAATGCTCGCCTATTCTGTAAAACAGCATTACGCCTACGCCCTCTACATTTTCGCCTATTGCAAAGGCACCGAGAGTTGCGATTGTCATCAAAAATCCCTCGTCGAATACCTGTCCCGATATTACACCTTTGATAGCTTCCTTTACTACCCCAAAACCGAGTATTGCATATGCAAGAAGCATTACGGCAAGTTCCATATTGCCGTTGTACCAACTTACATCAACTCCCGAAATAACCTTATCCAAATGCGGGATAATAGCACCGATTATGAATATTATCGTACCTATTACAAGCATTGTCGTCTGCAACGCTCCGCCCTCTCCATGTGAGTGTGAATGTCCGTGGTCATGCCCGAAATGGTCGTGCGAATGCCCGTGGTCATGTTCGTCATGTTCATGTTCATGGTCGTATCCGCAGCAATCGCCGTTGTCGTGTTCGTGATGTTCGCACTCGTGCTCAGTTTCTTCGATAATTGCAACCTGACTATTTGTTGTTATATCCTTTACTTCTATTCCATGCTCTATACTGTTTGCGATATTCGATACGGTTTGTAAAAATTCAGGTGTTTCTTCCTTCAGCTTCACCTTAAGTTTTTTTGTCATAAATATTACATTCGCATCTTTAACCTCCGGTAAAGCAGCTATAGCTTTTTCAATTTTGGCTGCGCAATTCGCACATCCCAAGTTTTGTAACAAGTAGGTTTTTTGCATTTTTTCTCCTCTTTCTAAGCGCTATGGGTAATATTAAACACTTTGTCGATAATATCGTGTACCAAATGCGCTTTTTCACTATCTTCCAGACTATAATACGTTTCCTTGCCGGCTTTTCTAACTTGCAGCAGACCTGCCGTTTTTAACTTAGACAAATGGTGCGATACTGCAGGTGAAGTCATTTCCATGACCGCTGCAATATTTTGAACGCACTCCCCGGTATGGCACAAAAGCCACAAAATCTTAAGTCTTGTAGGATCTGCAAGCTGTGCAAATACAGCCGCACTCATTGCCACTGTGCCGCTTGGCGGCTCATTTTCCAATATTTTGGTCGTAAACTCGCTGTGCATATGCGGCAATCTTTCCAATATCTGTTCTCTTTTCATTCCATATTCCTTTATTATATAAACGATTAAACATTTATTTAACTGTTTATATAATACCACTCTTTTTTTAATTTGTAAACACCTTTTTTATATTTTTTTAACAAAATACCCCTTTGAATTTCGCACACACGAACTTCAAAGGGGTATCGTAATTGAATTTAAAGATATTTTAATTTAGCTGGCGTTATTCCATCAGCTTGATTTGTGCTATCAGCTCAGCTACTACATTTGCCTGTCCCGCAAATTCTTCACTTGTTGCAGCACTTTCTTCGCTTGTTGCGGAGTTTGTCTGAACAACTGCGGAGATTTGATCTGCTCCTATATTTATCTGAACGATCGAATCGGATTGTTCTTCCGTAGAAGCCGATATTTCGTTTATCTTAGCCGCAACGACCTTGATGTTTTCTACTACACCCTTAAGTGCACTTTCTGTTTCCTGCGCTATTTGTGTTCCGCCGTCGATTGCGTTTATCGCACCTTCAATCAATACAGTTGTCGTCTTTGCAGCCTCTGCGGATCTGCCTGCAAGATTTCTTACTTCGTCGGCAACTACCGCAAATCCTTTTCCTGCCGCACCTGCTCTTGCCGCTTCTACCGCCGCATTGAGTGCAAGTATATTAGTCTGGAATGCTATATCGTCTATCGCCTTTATGATTTTCTTGATTTCATTCGAAGCACCTGTTATCTCATCCATTGATTTCATCAGGTTGCCCATATACTCATTACTTGCAAGTATATTTTCTTCAATATCCAGCGTCATCGCATTTGCTTCACTTGCACTGCCTGCGCTTTCCTTAATCTTTTCGGAAACATTGGCTATTGTTGCCGAAAGCTCTTCGATAGATGCCGCCTGCTGTGTTGCCCCGTGCGACAGCTCCTGTGCACCGTTTGCAACCTGCTCAGCTCCTGCATTTATCTGTACGACCGATGATTTTATTTGTGCGAATGCTTCGTTAAGCGTCTTCACAACTATCTTGTAAGAACTTTCGATGTCTGCAAACTCACCCGGAAATTCTTTTTCAGGTAATTTCGTCAAGTCCTTATTTGCAAGAGCATCCATCCATTCGCCGATTTCTCTAATCAGTCCTTTCATCAACTCGAGGCCCGCACCTATATCGCTGCAAGCTCTACCTATTTCGTCATTTGCCCTGTACTGTATTTCATATTCCAAATTTCCCTCAATCAGAGCATGCGCCGCATGGCTTATTTCTTCGAGCGGTTTAAGTTTAACTACAAGTTGTCTTGATACAACTACTGCAAGTACCGCAAGTGCTATGATTCCAATAAAAATAAACAGGAATGTGAGCTTTGTTACATCTTTGAGCGCATCTTTTTCAGCTATTGCGGTGTACGCCCACCATGTAACATCTCCAATTTCAATCGGATTGAAGAATTCCCTATATTTTACACCCTCTTTTGATGTTGCTCTTAGCTGGAACGGTTCGCCTTTCGCCATATTTTCCTGCAATTTTTCGTAGTCGCCCTTGCGCGGAAAACTGTCTGCGACATCTGTCATTACAAGGCTCTCGTCCTTACTGTAGAACAAATATTGATTGGTATCGTTAAATAGCGCGTGGAACATAGTCTTATATTTTTCGTCTTCCTTCGCTATTTTTTTGAAATTATCGATATTTATATCAACCGTAGTAACACCCACAGTTTTGCCGTCGTGTAATAGCGGGCTGGAAACCGTCACAATATACCGTCCGTCGTACTCATAAGGCTTGGTAACTATCATTTTTTGCGACGTTGCGGCATCCTTGTACCAAGCGTCGTTTAAATACTCAGCCGTGTATTGAAAATCCTTAAAAGTCGCATTTTCACTTTTGCCTCTATCTAAATATATTGCATATTTCGGTATAGCGGCATCTAAGCCGTAGTCTTCATAAAAAACACCCATACCTTGAACTATGCCGTTATTTTTTATAGCCGACATTATCTGGTTTGTGTAATATGTTTCAGCCTCCAAAGCCTCTTTGGAGAACTGAATATCGAACACTTCACTTTGGAATCTCTCACCGCTATCTGTATTACCTGCGTAATTTCTCTCGTGATAATCCACTAATGATTTGGTAACTCTGGATGCTGTTACAAGCATTCTTTGAATTTGTCCGGAATCTCCCTCCGCAATGGCACTGAGTTCGTCGACTATACCGCTCATTACCATCAGCCTGCTGCTTATGATAGCCGTCGTTATTAGGGCAATCAAAATTAGACCTGAAATAACCGATACAATAAACGCCATCTGTGTAGACAGCTTGTCGCTCCGACTTAAACTGAGCACTTTTTTCTTTAAATTCATAATACCCTCCTATACGCAATTATTTTGGAATTTATTGTTCAAACATGCCTTTTTTTAAATTTATACCGTCTTTTCTCAAAATCTGTCCTTTGGCAATCACTGTATCTATCTCCATATTTGAGGAATTTACTAATACAGCGTCGCCGTCGGCACCTTCCATTAAAAATCCTTTTCCTGTGAGTGCGTAAATGGTCGCAGGATTCGAAGTTACAAGGCTTATAGCAGTTTCCGTCGGAATATTGTTTTCTATGCACTTTCGTACAGTTTCATAAACAGAAGTTACCCTGCCAAGCTCTACTCCTCGGAAATTTCCTTTCTCATCAAACAAAGGAAGGGAACCCTGTCCGTCGGAAGATAGTGTAACCTTTGAAACATCAAGTCCTCTATCCATTACTTCCTTGACTGCATCCCAGCAGGCTATTTCGCCCTCTTCCAGAAACTGAGGTGTGGTACTCGTAGTAAAATCAACGCTTCCGCCCATTTTTAAATATTCGATTCCGTCATCAAATACCATGCGGCTCCTGTTCATGTGCGTAGGATGAAAATGCTTAAGATACGCTTTACATTTTGTAACTATCTTTTTGATTTTGTCAAGCACCTCAGGTTCATCACCTATATGTACGTTCACGATTCCGCGCTTTCCGGAAATCATACCCGCCACTCTGGCTTGAGATACTATTTTTTCAAGTTCCTCTACTGTAGGACAAGATGACCTGTGATCCGAAACCGCAATCTCACCAACCCCGATTATCTTATCTATAAACATTATATCGGATGAAATCTCGCCCGTTAAAGTTCTGACAGGTATCTGGTAAGAGCCCGTGTTTACATATGTGCTGATTCCCTCCGATTCAAGTCCCGATGCCTTTGCAAGCAGGTTTTCCATGCTTCTGCCGTAACCGTCCGTTCCCAGCGTACCGATAATCGTCGTAATTCCGCCGTCTATGGCATCCTTTAGGGTTATTTCGGGAGTTCTCGACACAAAGCCGCCTTCCCCGCCTCCGCCTGTAATATGAACATGACAATCTATGAATCCCGGAAACAGGTATTTTCCCTCCCCGTCTATGACTTCACATTCCATACTGTCTGTAATATCAATAGCATCCGAAATCTGGCAGATTTGTCCTCCTGCAATCAAAACATCCTTTTTCCCTAAATGTTTTGGAGCATACACATCCGCATTCTTTACTAATATCACCATATTAACTCCGACTTTCCTACTCTACATCTATATTGTATATTATGCGAAATTCATCGCCGATGCGATAAGCATTACGCATATAGACATAGCAAACAAAACTCCGAAGAATTTAATTGCAAATTTTATCCATTTAGTATAGTCAAGACGAGCTATTGCAAGCATTCCCATAAGTAGACCTGATGTAGGAACGATGATGTTCGAAAGTCCGTCACCAAGCTGATAAGCAAGTATAGCTGTTTGTCTTGTTACGCCAAGAAGGTCTGCCAAAGGCGCCATTATAGGCATTGTAAGTGCAGCCTGTCCTGAACCCGAAACAACGAAGAAGTTGAATATAGTTTGGAAGAAGTACATAAATACCGCAGCGACCGTAGACGGAAGACCTACAAATGCGTTGCTGATACCGTATAGTATCGTATTTAGAACTGTTCCGTTTGTCGGGTTTGAACCGCCAAGTACAAGCATGATACCTTGTGCCATACCTACGACCATTGCAGCTCCTACCAAGTCGGATACGCCTTTTTTGAATGCGTCCGACATATCGTCAAGCGTCATATCGTTAAGTTTAAATACAACTCCGATAATTCCGGCAACCATACCGATTATGAAGAACTGTGTAGCAATTTCAGGGATATAGTAACCTTTCTTCATTACGCCCCAAACTACCCAAATCATACCTACAAGTATTGTCAAAAGTACGAGGACATGACCAAATGTAAATTTAACATCTATTTTTGATGTCTTAGCAAGGTCTTCTCTGAAATAAGCATCCGATTCATAAGCAACGGACTTTGTAGGATCTTTTTTAATCTTTGCAGCGTACACCATTGTAACAGTGCAAGCAACTGCCGTATAAACAACCCACATAGCTATTCTGAAGCTGGCTCCCGAGAGTACCGGAATCTGTGAAATACCTTGCGCTATCGCAACAGAAAACGGATTCATCCAAGAAGTTGCAAATCCTACCTGCGTTGCAACATAAGTTATCAAAATTCCAACTACCGCATCGTATCCCATGGCTATGACCAAAGGCACCAGTATCATCGCAAAAGGAAGTGCTTCTTCACCCATTCCGAACACAGCTCCTCCAAGCGAGAAAAGTATGAACAGTATAGGAATTAAAACTTTTTCCTTGCCGTTCGTCTTTTTGATCATATTGAGTATGCCGGCTTCGACTGCTCCGGTTCGCAAGATTACTCCGAACGCTCCGCCTATTACCAAGATAAATGCTACTACACCTACGGCGCTTCCCCACTTATCTCCTGTTACCAATCCTTCAAAAACATAGTTTAGTATTCCGGCTCTACCGCCGAAGTCTTCAGTAGCAAATACAGGCACACCGCTTTTGACAGGTTTTCCTGCATCGTCCATAACGTACTCGAAGCTGCCTGGTTTGATTACGGTTCTTGTCTTTTCAGTACCGTTCACACTGTATGTAACATCTTGAGTTTCGTAAAACCCTTGTGGAATTACGTATGTGAGGACCGCAGCTAAAAGCACTACGAAGAAAATAATCACATACGTATCCGGGACTTTAAATCCCTTCTTTTTCTGTTCTTTTTCATCTTTCATATCCATTTCTCCTTGTTTAATTTCTTTTATCCGACTGCTAATGGCAAATTAGCAGTTTAAAATATGTATTTTTATCTATAAGTTCGTTGCCTTTGCTTACAGACGGACATTCGACATTCATTATACCATACTCACCAAAGTTTTAAAACATATTTTTAATATACAATTTCTTATTTTTTCACATATTCGTCATAAAATCTTCATATTTATATATTTTACACATATCAAATCATTTAAAACAAGTATTTTGTCCCTTTATCACACTAAAAAATAATTTTTTGTTTTTTAAATCTTATTGACATTATATAATATATTATATATAATATAGTTAAATTCAAAGCAACAGTTTATCTGTGCAAAAGGAGGTTCAAAATGAAAAAATTTAATCATGTAATTGTAAGAAGACCTTGTAAGGCTATGGTAAGCGGAATCACAAGCGGTCTGTTTCCGGGAACACCCGATTTCGACCTTGCGTTAAAACAACATGACGACTATATCGAAGCTCTCAAAAAATGCGATGTTGATGTTACAGTTTTGCCTGCCGACGAGCGTTATCCCGACTCCTGCTTTGTAGAGGATCCCGCTCTCATCACAAGAGCTTGCGCAATAATCACAAATCCGGGTGCTGAATCCAGAAACGGTGAAAAAAATGAAATCATAGACGCTATCAAAAAATTCTTCAGCGACGACAAAATCGAATATATTAAATCCCCAGGTACTCTTGAGGGCGGGGATGTAATGATGGTAGGAGATCATTTCTACGTAGGAAGATCTGCAAGAACAAATGAAGAAGGTATCCGCCAACTTACAGAAATCCTTGCAAAATACGGAATGACTTGCTCCGAAGTTAAACTGGAAAAAGTATTACACCTCAAAACCGGCGTAAACTATCTGGAAGACAACAATATGCTCGTAAGCGGCGAATTTGTAACAAAGCCTGACTTTGAAAAATATAACAAGGTTGTAATTCCTGAGGAAGAAGCATATGCGGCAAACTGCATATGGGTAAACGATACCGTTATCGTGCCTGCCGGCTACCCTGCTGTTCTAAAAGCAGTTCAGGATTTGGGTTACAAGACATTGCTTGTGGACACATCCGAATATAGAAAGCTCGATGGAGGTCTAAGCTGTCTTTCACTGAGATTCTAAGTCCGCATAACCGAAGTTTAATTTCGTATAATTTAGGTGTAAAAAATGAACAATGATAAAGAAAAAAATTTAGGCGTATTTCCTTTAGTCATGTTTGCAGTAGGCACCACACTTGCGAGCGGAGTTTTCAGCTTATCAGGTGACTTTGCAGCTAAGGGCGCATATACCCTGGCAACCTTGATAGGTTGGCTGATATGCGGTATCGGTATGTTTGCTCTGACAATGTGTTTTTTCAAACTAAGTGTCGTAAAAAGCGAACTTACAGACGGAATTTACAGTTATGCCAAAGAGGGCTTTGGTGATTATGTAGGCTTCAACTCAGCTTGGGGATACTGGATGAGCGCTATACTGGCACAAATTTCCTTCATAACTCTACTGTTCCAAACCTTGGGAAATTACTCCGATATGTTTGGAAGCGGCGCAAACCTGTTTTCCTGCGCTGTCGGCTCTGTAATAATGTGGCTGTTTGCTTTATTGATTTTGAGAGGCGTAAATCAAGCGGTAATAGTGAACGCTATAGTAGTTTTGGCAAAAGCTGCACCTATTTTGGTAGTTGTTGTAGCTATCCTGCTTGGAGGAGCTTTTAAGTGGAGCATATTCACTCAGAACTTTGGCGGCATAGGCGAGCTTTCGCTTCTTGAACAGGTTAAAAATACAGTATATACAACTGTTTGGATTTTCATAGGAATAGAAGGTGCGGTAGTAATATCCGGAAGAGGTAAAACTACTAAAATTGCGGGGCAAGCTACTATATTTTCCTTCGCATCGCTGTTTATCCTATACTTCATGATTTCATTCCTGTCCATGGGTGTAATGCCGGCAGAAGAACTAGCCGCACTCGAAAATCCTTCACTGGGTGGTGTACTCGAAGCCGTAGTCGGTCCTTGGGGAGCTACACTTGTAAACTTTGCAGTAGTAATTTCACTTGGCGGCGCAATGTTCTCCTACACTATACTTTGTGTAGACAGCGCATTCGGTCCGTCTGAGCATAGCGCATTCCCTGCTATATTCTCAAAGAAAAACAAATACGGTGCTCCTACATGGGCGGTAATAGGCACGGCGCTGATAATACAATTTTTCATAGTTGTAATCTACTTCAACCAAGCTACTTTCCAAGCGGTATATGCACTTTCGACTTCCGCAATAATGGTTCCGTATGTATTTTCGGCATTCTACTATTTTAAAGTAGTTTCAAAAGGCGAGGATATACAATACGAAAACGGAAAGCGGACAATTCCATGGATTATAGCTATACTTGGAGCTATATACGGAGTATGGCTGCTATACGCGTCAGGTCTGACATACATATTGGCAGCAACCTTGCTATATGCACCTGGAACGCTTATGTACATATACAATAGGAAGCAACTCAAAAAGCCTATGTTTGATAATATAGCAGATTTAATCATCTGCATAGCAATAATGCTATCCGCCGTGGTTGCCGTAGTATTCACAATGAACAAGACCATAGTTTGGTTCTAAAACAACCACTAAAAAACTCACTTAAACGAAAGTTTAAGTGAGTTTTTATTTGCTATTTAATTATCTTTGCTTTTGAAGAATTGGTTAATCCCATTGCATTTGCTTCTTCTGTATCAACATGGCAATCCAGCTTTGAGCTATCCGTTACTCTGATAGTTACATTTGACAGCACGCCGCCTCTTGCTCCTTGAATTTCGAGCGACACTTCCTGTCCGTCAAACACCCCGAATTTCTGCGCGTCTTCGGGTGTCATATGAATGTGCCTTTTGGCTACTATTGCCGCCTCTTTCAAGAATACCGAACCCTTTGGTCCTATTACGGTAATAGGTGCTGCACCGTCAAGCTCTCCCGATATTCTGAGCGGAGCCTTGATTCCCAATTTGAAATTATCGCTCGCAAATATCTCGACTTGAGTCTTTCCTCTAAGCGGGCCCAAAATTCTGACATTTTCTATTGCGCCCTTAGGACCGCAAATAATTACGGTTTCCTTACAGGCAAACTGTCCCGGTTGCGACAAGTCCTTGAGCGGTGTCAGTTCGTAATCATATCCGAAACAAGCTGCAAGATCGTCCTCGGAAAGGTGAATGTGCCTATTGGATACGCCTATAGGCACTATAGGTTCTTCCTTTATCTCCACGCCCTGCTTTTTCAAAAGCTCTATAATCGCTTCTTGTACTTTTTCTACATCTAAACTCATAAATTTACTCCATTGCCTTTATAACAGCTACTATCATTTCTTTTAACTCATCAGGAGTTATAGAAACATTTGCCGATTTGCAAGTAGTCGGCTTTTCATTTCCATGATATTTTTGGAATATCGCATCGTCCGCTGCCAAAGTTCTAACATCCTTGATACCGTATGCTAAAACTTTTTTGTTAATCAAATGTAACGGTGTAACATTCTCGGAAACCGATGAACCTCCCATAGTTCCACATCCCAGCGTAAACGAAGGACTTAGTCCCGTAGACGCACCTGTTCCGCCCTGTGTGCCTCCCGTGTTCACCAAAATTCTGGATGCAGGTTTTGCTGCAAATTTCAGCGCCATATCAGGATCTTGAGTATGTATACTCATTGTATGACCTATACCGTTTTGTAACAATGCTATCGAAAGGTCGCACGCTTCATGCCAATCCTCAACGGTATAAAATGCTATTACAGTTGTAAGTTTTTCGTAGGATAACGGATTTCCTTCTCCTACACCCGTTTGTCTACCTACAAGCAATCTTGTACCGAAAGGTATTTCAATTCCGGCAGCCTTAGCGATAACTTCCGGCTTCTTCGCTACAAACTTAGCATTCATAGTGTGTCCGTTTTTGAACAGTAAATCGCAAACCTTCGCTGTTTCTTCGGCTGTCATAAAGTACGCACCCTGCTTTTCAAGTTCATCTATAACCTCAAGCTCGTTTGCTTCTTCCGCGATAATAGACTGCTCAGACGCACAAACCGTACCGTTATCGAAAGTCTTACTAGCCATAATCTTTTCTACCGCATCGTGCACATTTGCAGTTTTTTCGATATATGCAGGTGAATTTCCGGCTCCAACTCCGATAGCCGGTTTGCCGGCACTGTATGCAGCTTTCACCATTGCAGGGCCGCCTGTCGCTATAATCAGTTTAACATAGTCGCTGTGCATAAGTTCGTCAGTTGCCTGCATCGACAATGTTCTAAGGCATCCTACCGAATTTGCAGGGGCTCCCGCTTCAACTGCCGCTCTTTCCATAAGCTCCGCCGCTCTCAAAGTACACTTTGCCGCAGACGGATGTGGTGAAAATACGATAGGGTTTCTAGCTTTTAATGCTATAATTGATTTGAAAATCACTGTCGAAGTAGGATTTGTAGACGGTATAATGCCCATTACAAGCCCAACCGGTGCTGCTATTTCAACAGTCTTATTTTCTTTGTTTTCATTTATAATTCCAGCGGTCTTCATATCCTTTATCGATTCATAAAGCATACCCGAAGCCATATGGTTTTTATACACCTTGTCCATTACTACGCCGAAACCTGTTTCTTCAACTGCCATCTGCGCAAGTTCCAGAGCGTGTTCCTCGGCAACTTTCACCATATTTCTGATGATTTTATCTATTTGCTCCTCGGTGTAAGTTTCTAAAATTTTCGCTGCTTCATTACCGTTTTTTGCTATATCTCTAGCTTCCTGTACTGAAAGCAAATCTTTATCAAATCCCATATTCACACACTCCCTCTTATTTTAAAAGTCCTTTTTCATTTAGTACTTCAAGAACCGCGCGGACAAGCGTTTCCTTGCTGATTTCAAATGTATTTCCCTCATCACAGCACGCCGACTTACTTGACGCTGTACAACTACATCTATCCTGCTTTTCATCTACGAGCTTTACGCCTACATTTTTTGCAATATCCCTTGCAGACGGTGTAATTAGCGTATTGGTGTCGATTAGTATCTCTGTTTCGTGATTTTTTACACATTCTTCAATTATTTTTTCCGTAATTAGTTTTTTCATTTAGACCTACCTCTTTTCTAAAAGTCTTTCACTTTTAATACAGTCTTTCAACCAATTTCTCCGACGGCGACGGAATTATTTCCGAATTTATGAGCATTCCGTTTTCGCCAATTATTTGCTTTCCTGCTTCGGAACCCGCTTTTACCGCTGCAACATCGCCTGTAAAAGTGAAATACGCCTTCCCTCCAAGTCCCGTACCAAGTCTAATTTCTATCGCTTCCAAATCTGCGGCTTTCAACACCGCATCCGCCGCTATAATCATAGTTGCAAGTGAATACGATTCCAGTATTCCGATAGCTTGTATTCTTTCTGGCATAGCCGTCGATACTATTGCAGGAAATATTCCGGGATGCACATTTGGAATTATTATGTGATCAACCAAAAATTCTCCCGCCTCGTTTACGCCGCTTTTAACAGATGCTTCAACTGCAGAAACATCCCCATACACTATAGCTATATACTTTCCGGGACAGACCGAATTTGCCGTTGCTATCTCCACATCAGATGTCTTTACCATCTGGTCGGCTGAATAGATTCCCTTAGCTATACTATTAAATTCTACCATTCCTATTGCTTTTGCCATACTATACTCTCCTAATAATTATATAGCCTTTGTCAATGGCTTCTACTTTACCGTCAATACTCGAATGTACGCTTGTTCCGAGTGCATCCGCAGGCACATCTGCAATCAGCTGTCCCGCCGTAACCATATCTCCCACTTGAACCTTGGGTTCAGCTTTTGCTCCCACAAAATCGCCAAGCGATATACCCACAACATCAGGCACTACAACCTCGTCGCTAAGAGGTGCTTTTACATCAAATTTTTGTATATTCAACTTGTGTATAAGCCTTTTGCTTGGAACGAGCCTGTACTCTCGCATAGCTCTAGGCGTAAATTCCGAACTCTTCGGCGTATGCTTTATGCCCGCTTCTCTGAGCTTTACCATATAATACAAATTTGCCATTTTCGGGTTTATACCTGCAGGACAGGAAAAATATTCGCATAAATTACACTGACAGCAAGTCATCGAAACGGTTTTGTCCTCATCCGCTTCCAAACTGTAACCCATGGATCTCACCATCTTGTGCGGACTCGTGCTGTGTCCCAAAAGATATCTCGGGCACATATCCGTACATATCCTACATTGTTCACAAGCAGTTTTGTTCATCATCATAGCACTTTTCAGTGTCTTTTTCTTTTTCGCTATCAATGCATGATCTTCTTTGAGCACGACTAAGCCTTTGGTTTTTCTCGTAACATAACCGTTTGTATTATACAAGAGCGGCCCCATCATCGGACCTCCGTCTATTACCGCATATCCTGTCAAATCATCTCTGCCCGCCATTTTAAACAATATCTCAAGCGGAGTTCCCACCGGTACTTTTACTGTGATAGGGTTTGGGACATCTCCCGCAATCGTTACATATTTCATAGTTACAGGTACATCTAGTGAAGCATTGTAAACATTTAATGCGGTTTCCGTATTTATAACCACACAACCTACCGCGATAGGTATACCGGTTTCCGGAACAACTCTGCCCGTAAGCTCGTATACCAAAACCTGCTCATCTCCCGCAGGATATATATCAGGCAGCTCTCCGATTTCGACTTTCCCTGTCAACGACAATTCCTCGATATCTTTCTTGAGCTTCTCGATTACAGCCTTGTGTTTTACCTTTATGCCTATAATAGCCTTTTTTGCTCCTACGGCTTCTCCTGCCATATGAAGCCCTTTGATGACTTCTTTGCCGTTAACATCCATTAACTGCTGGTCAACTCTCAAAAGCGGCTCACATTCCGCCCCGTTTAAAAGTATATACTCCGCTTTTGCATTCAATTTTACATGTGTCGGGAATCCTGCACCTCCCGCGCCTGTAACTCCCGCGCTTCTCACTTTTTCGAGTAAATCCATATTAGACCTCTCTATCTGTCAATTACTTCACAATCTTCATCTATAATTCCAACAACAACCGCATCAACAGGAACATCGTCGCTTCCAAGCATTCTTCTAGCTGACGAACCGCTTGAAACTATTACTCTATCGCCAATTCCTGCGCTTATTATATCGACTACAACGAGTCTTTTTCCGGCATCGGAGCCTCCAATCACTTCCGCAAGCATCAACTTGTAGCCGGTTAGAGAATCCGCCTTTCTGGTTGCCCATATATTATCAATCAGCCTAGCTGTAATCATCGTACATCCCTTCTTTTAATTTATTTTCTATCTCCGATATTGCACTGCAAACCGAAGCTGTATCACCAAATATTGCCAAAAGAGTCATGTGCTGCGGGCAAATTCCTCTTACATCAAACACATCCACTCCTACCGCTTTTTCCGCTATATCCGATGCGCATACCATATCTATCATCTTGCCTTGAACAAGACCTATCGCATCCGCCTCCTCAACAATCTGAGAGGCTTCAGCACCTATTCCTATGCGCCGTTTTAATAATTCCTTTGTCCCCTGCGAAGGCGACTTTATTATACGATAATCCAATGTATTCCTCTCATTTCTATGATAAAATTTCTTTCGTGCAACTTAGTGCAATTCCAAGAGGTGTAACAAAAAGCGGATTTTCCGGTTTTATAGTTTTCACCCCCGTACCTTTTTCGATAACTTCTTCTATACCTGTCAGACAGCTGCTGCCACCTACCAAAATTATCTCTTTTGTATCGTAACCGTCTATCATATTACTCACTATCGACGATATTTTTTCTATTACAGGCTTTACCACAGGGAATATCTCCTTGTGATTTTTGGCATCTCTCTTATACACATCCGCATTGTCAAAAGGCATCTTGTACGCCCCTGCAAGCACCAGCGAAAAATGTGTACCGCCTGTAGCTTCGTCGTCAACATGAATAACCTCGCCGTCTTTGATTATAGCGATGCCCGTAGTACCTCCACCTATGTCGACAACCGCACCGTTTTGAACCTTCAAAAGTTTGTTGGCTGCAGTAGGTTCGTCCAATAAGGCTGTAACCTCAAAACCTGCTGCCTGTACTACATTTTTTACCGCACCGCCGTCAAGAATATCGGTTCCCGGAGGGATTGCAGCCGCTGCGTACAAAAGTTCAACTCCCAATTTGCTTTCAAGCTCTTCCTTCATGCCCTTTACCAACTTGATTGCCCCTATGTAGTCCACAAGCATTCCGTCTTTTACCACATCGGCATACCTGTATGCACCTGCAACCGGCTCGAAATTTTCGTCCAATACCGCAAGCACGACACACGCAGTACCAAGGTCTACGCCCGTGTAATACACTTTCGACTTTCCGACTATCGGCTTTTCGATGACCGCCTCAAATTTCTTAACAAAGGCATTGCATTCCTGAATATTATTCATTTGTTTTTCCATAAATTAAACTCTCCTCGTTGTAATTATTCGTTTCTTCAAATACCCTCAAATACAATGCCTACAACCTAAGACAACAAATATTTTTGGCGTTTTTCTTTAATTGCTCTGCCAATCAGCAGGATATACGAAGTATGCGTATCTTGCTGTTGAAGGTGTCTGGAAATGAATATGGCTATTCTTTGGAATATAAATTATATCGCCTACATTTCCTTTCACTACCCTACCGTCAATTTCAATTTCCAATTCTCCGTCTATAACATAATCGTATTCGTCATATGTTAAAGTCCACTCAAAGCTCGTATGGTCGAGTTCCATTATTCCTGCACCCATTCTAGGAGCTTCGTCGAGTGTAACTATATCCTTTAGATAAACACCGGGTGCTCCGTTGAACGGCTCACACTTTACAGTAGATGTTTTAATCTTCAAAATACCGCTTGGATCTGTTTCTTTTACAAAATCCCCACCTTTTGCTTTCAGCGTTTCTTCAACAACCTGTGCGATAATCGCTTTTAAAACTTTTTCATTGATTTCCATATTGACTCCTTTCGACTCAATCAAGTCAAACTATTTTTTATTTATTTGCAGTCTCAACTTTGGAAAGAAGCATAGGCGCTAATAGGTTCGCAAGTATCAACGCAGTAATACCTGCTGTTAATTTACCTACTATAACAGGGAATATCATCTCGCTGTTAACTCCTGCTGTAAATCCGAGGTGATCTCCGAACACGAACGCTGCGGATACCGCAAACGCTACATTCAAAAGTTTTCCCTTCGGATTCATCTCTCCCATAATGTTAAACATTGCTATATTGTTCGCCAAGTTCGCTATAAGACCTGCAGAACCCTGCTCGTTCATGCCGAGCATATTTCCGATTTTTTCTAGCGGTCCGCCAAATGTTTGTGTTATCCACTTAACCATTGGGAATGCACCGATTAACACTATTGCAATCTGTCCGCATACCAAAAGTCCGGATTCAAGCGGAATCACTCCGTCGGCATCAGGTTCTACCATTATGTTCATAAGAGGGAATTTGATACCTGTCTGATATTCAAATACTGCAACTGCTGTAAAGAATGTAATTACAACCGTAACGCCTGTACCGAATTTGTTAAATCCGTTAATCATCTGCTGAGGTGCAAACCACAAGCCTGCAACTATAAGTCCTGCGATGATTATAACCGGAATCAAGTTTATAAGTATAGTCATAATACTTATCTTGTACGGAGTCATATTCATCACAAGTCCGCCAACTATACATCCGATAGGTACTGTTATCAGACCTGCAAGTATACCTGCTCCCAAATAGCTTCTGTCTTCCTTTTTAATAATGCTCAAAGCAACCGGAATTGTGAAAACTATTGTAGGTCCCATCATAGTTCCCAAAATAAGTCCTGAAAAATTACCGATGCTCTCGTCAGATGCCAGCTGCATTGCAAGCGGATATCCGCCCATATCGCACGCAAGAAGCGTAGTTGCAAACATAGATGCGTCTGCCCCTACCAACTGGTAAATCGGAACAATTATAGGCTTTAGAATTATAGCAAGCACAGGTGCTGCTGCAACAACTCCCGCCATCGCTATAGCCAAAGGTCCCATCGCATTGAATCCTTCTTCAAACTGCTCGCCGTAACCGAGTTTATTTCCTCTAATTTTATCAATTGCTCCTACGATCATGAAAATCATCATAACCATAATTATAACCTTGTTTACCGATATATTTCCAACCCAGTCAGCCACGCTGCTCGTAAATACTGCGGTGTTTGTGAGGTTATCCATCAATTCACTAAACATTCTTTTCACCCTTTCTCATTAAAAGATAATTCCTTAGATTTATCTAAAATTTCGACATCGGTAGCATTCTGTCCCCAGACTATAGCCTTAGCAAATTAAGCCCGTGCTTTTTAATTCGCTCCATAGCTATATCTGTTATGATGCTCGTTTTTGCTATTCTGATTTCACCTACGCCCGCATCTATTACAGACAACACATCTTTGTCCGTAATAAATTTCTTATGCAACACATCTGCATCAAAACCGTCCGGCATTACCGACCTTCGCCCTACTTTTATCAGTTCAGTCGCTATGTCATTTAGCGGTTTCATTTCGACCTTCCACTGCTTCAAAACATTAAGTTTTTGCGTCAAAAGTCCGCGAAGTAATGTCGGCATCGTCTTTTCGTAACGCTTAAATTCTACTTCTTCAAATGGAAGCAAAATTTTCTTTCCTGCCATTATTGCCCGTCCGATAAGCGCCAAATACGACGACTCGAATTCACCTTTGGTCAGCTTTGACAAGCTGCCATTATCCAAATTCGTAATCACAATACTTGAATAATCTGCAAGCTCTATCTCGTTTTGATATTCGCCAGAACAGTGAACCTCAAAATTCTTACCGAATACATCTCGATAATCGCATGCAATTTCTTTCGTACACTCAGGATTCGTTATTACCAGAAGTTTGGGCAGCGTAGACATATTTTCGTGCTGATTTTCTCTTTCTGCAATTTTTATTAAAACTCGCCTCAAAATCTCATCAATCAGCTCATCTTTTGACATATCTGCCTCCTTTCTTCTCAAGCCTTGTTGTACTCACCTGCCAAATACTTGCACATCATAATGTGCAGTGCACTCGAAAGCCTATTCAATTCTTCGATAATATCAGTTCTCGTTAATTTTCTGTTTTCCTTGAACGCATCAACCGCCAAAACCTCCGCTTCGCGTACGGAAGCTCTAATTAAATTCAGCAAAGAATAAGAAAGCCCCATGCTGTAATTTGGAAGAAGCAATTGCTTTATATTGTAGTATTTCATCGGATTGTGCGATCTCTCACGAAGCTCATCGTGCGTCAACCCTAGAATATTACCACTTTTGAGTTCCTCGTCCATCACTTCGCATCTCATGAGTCTTCCGAGAGCGGCAAGAATATCATCAAGATCGGCTAAAAGTTCTTTGTTGTTTTCATTTGCAGCTATCACGCATTGTGCGTTTACAACTTCCGCTTCAAGCCTGTCGAGCTTGCCTCTATATTTTATTCTCGGATGATTCTTGTCTACGAGCATATTGCCGTGCAGCTGCGTCATGTACTCAGGTTTTGACGCATAGCTTGCGCCGGTTTCGTAGTCGATATATTTCGATGATTGCTGCGCAGCCACCTCGTTCTTAAAAGTTTCTTGCACTTTTTCTTCCATAATTCTTTGCTTCTTTTCTTCGTTTGCTGCTCGATTTTTTTCAAAATCTATTGCAACTTGCAATCCTTGCAAATATTCTCTGGCGGCAGGAGATAGTATTTTGCCCTCCGGTATATAATAAACCTCAGGCTGCGTAGCTTTAAGTTCAGCTCTTACAATGGCTTCTGTTATTACTTTCAACTAACGCACCTCCTTTTTCATTAGTAAGAATTATTCTTGGTTTGCACCGTTTGGCAAAATCATTTCAACTTCGCTGTGCGGTCTTGGAATTACATGAATCGAAATCAATTCTCCGACTCTTTCAGCAGCTGCCGCACCTGCGTCCACTGCCGCCTTTACAGCTCCAACATCACCTCTTACCATTACAGTTACAAGTCCGCCGCCTACATGTACTTTACCGATTAGCGAAACATTCGCAGCCTTTACCATAGCATCTGCAGCTTCTATTGAAGCTACAAGGCCTTTTGTTTCTATCATTCCTAATGCTTGTAAATTTGCCATTTTATTTCTCCTTTTTAATTACTTTTCATTTTTGAATGCTTTGATTAGCTCTTTTTTCTTTGCAAATTTGATTTTTCCCTTAGGTATTGAGAACCCTTCCGTTCTTAATGCCAAAGATCTAAGCTGACTCACCGTCATTTTTTCGTAGTCCGCCGCTTCTGTTTTTGCAGGAACAGTCGGTTTTACCTCAGCCTTTGGAGCTTTTTCAACCAAGTTCTCTTGCGGCTTTTGTGTAGGTTCTACTTTCTCTACCGCTTTAATCTTCGGTGGCTCCGGTGTTTTAGGATTTGTAGGGATTTCCATATTGAGCATTGCACGAACGCTGCTATCAGGTCTAGGGATGACATGTACCGAGCGAAGCTCTCCTACCCTTTCAGCAGCAGCGGCAGCGGCATCTATAGCCGCCTTAACCGCCCCTACATCACCTTCTACAAATACCGAGGTTAATCCCCCACCAACTTTCACCATATTTACAAGAGAAACATTTGCAGCCTTCAAAGCAGCATCAAGTCCTTCTACTGCACCCACTCTTCCGTAGACTTCTATCATTCCTAAAGCTAACATAAATTTCTCCTTCTTCTTTTTCTTAGCGTTCTATAAACTAGATGCTAGGTAAAATCATCTCTACATCTGAATGCGGTCTTGGAATTACATGAACCGAGATAAGTTCGCCAACTCTTTCAGCAGCCGCTGCACCTGCATCTACCGCCGCTTTTACAGCTCCAACATCTCCTCTTACCATTACAGTTACAAGTCCGCCTCCTACAAGTACCTTTCCTATAAGTGTAACATTAGCGGCTTTTACCATAGCATCCGCAGCTTCTATAGAGCCTACAAGACCTTTTGTTTCTATCATTCCTAATGCTTGTAAATTCATCTTCTCTTCCTCCTATATATTAGTATATTACCGGATTTTCAGCTACAAACTCTACCGCTGCCGCAAAAGCGTCGCAAGCTGATTTGCAAGCCGACTGGCTTCCTGTCAGCAACGCTCCTCCAAAGTTGGTTTCCGATGGTGGTGCATAAAGTACGCACAACTTAACATCAGCAGCCTTGAGTGCAGCATCCACAGCGTACATTGCTTCGAGCGGCGGTGCTATCAAATAAGCCAGAGCTTCGCCTTCTTCTATACCTGCTCCCTTTGAAAGGTAAGAACCCGTTCTTGAGATGCAGTGTGCAAAATAACAAATAGAATCCTCATCGTTTGCAGAAATGAAATGCGCTTCATTTTCGATGTAGTCGATAGCCGCATCAAGACCGCTCTTTACTTCTGCAGGATTCGGTCCTGCAAGAATTCCGATGATTTCTCCTGCCAATGCGGTATTTGCATTTGCAGCGCCGGCATAGCAGCTCTTTGCATATACAACTACAACATCGGCTTTCTTTGTAGCTTCATCAAGTGCTGTATAAGTTACATCATCTGAATCTGCCGTAATCAATGCCAGGGACTTATAGTCCGCCGGAATGTCTAAATCTTTCAGCATCTCAGGGCTTGCATTTGGTATGATTTTTGCTGCAAGGACATTTGCTTTTAATGGATCTCTCTTCATTTTATTCCTCCTTATAATTTCAAATCTGTTCCACTTGCTTTTTTCTCTAACATTATTTTGATAACTTCCGCTATATGCGCTCCTGCTTCCGCCGGTATCGTTCCTGCAGAGTGTATGTTGGAAACTACGGTTCTTCTAGCTTCCGGCATACCTATCGTAGCCTTGTATGCGATGTATGCGGACATAGATGTTGCCGTTATCAAACCCGGTCTTTCACCTATAAGTACACACGTTACATCAGCTCCCGTAAGTTCGCTTACCTCGTCCATAGCACCGACTCTTCCGTACTTTAGAAAGAAAGGTGTTCCTACCTTGATACCGCTGCTCTTGAGTCCTTGAATCAATCCCGAAAGTACGTCTTCCGTATTGGCTGCAACCGCCGCCGAGCTTAATCCGTCAGATACGAAAATCTGGACTGTAGGTCTGTCATTGCACTTTTCCTTGATCGTTTGAACAGCCTCCTCCGAAAGTCTTCTGCCAAGGTCCGGTCTTGTCAAATATTCGTCCTTGCTTGAGCATCTGCTCTGCACCGTAAATAGTCCCATCCTATCGACAAAATCCTGATCCACATCCGAGAATACAGCATCCTGTGCCGCCGAGTGCGCAGCTCTAAACATAATTTGCGGAAGAGTCTTGTATCTTGCTCCCGCCTTGCCTATTCCCAGTCTGCAAGGTGCAAACTGCTTAAGCTCCATGAACCCTTCTTTGTTCACAGGGTTCTCAACTAAATATAATTTCTTTACATCTATCTTGGTAATATCGTCCAAACAGCCGTCTTCAACAACTGATGCTCCGCACGAAGCCTTTTCGCATTTTCCGTCAGAAGAACTTACTGCTGCCGCTTTATCGCTTGTAGATACATTCATCTCTGCGAGTACTTCCTCAATTATAGATTTCAATTCTTTTGCATCCATGAGCTTCCCTCTCCTTTTCCTAAATATTTTTTAGTTTTTTCTAAGAAATATAGAACCGTCTCCTGCAAGCGGTGTCAATTTTCCATCTTTAGAAATACCCATCTTTTCGAGCCATTGATCGAATTCTGCTATAGGCCTTAAGCCAAATACTTCTCTAAGAGCTGCTGCTTCGTGGAAGCCTGTGCACTGATACATCAGCATACAGTCATCTCCCTCAGGAACTCCCATTATGTAGTTGCATCCTGCTGCTACAAGAAGCGTTGCAAGGTTTTCTATATCGTTTTGGTCAGTCTTCATGTGATTTGTATAGCAAGCATCGCATCCCATTGAAATTCCGGTGAGTTTACCCATGAAATGGTCTTCAAGTCCCGCTCTTGTTACCTGCTTGGAATCGTACAGGTATTCCGGTCCTATGAAGCCTACAACCGTATTTACAAGGAACGGACTGTATCTCTTAGCAAAGCCGTAGCATCTTGCTTCCATTGTCAGCTGGTCCCATCCGTTATGTGCTTCAGACGAAAGCTCCGAACCTTGTCCTGTTTCAAAGTACATAACATTAGGTCCCGTTGCTTTTCCGTAGTGTAATGCATAATCGTGCGCTTCTTGTATCATCTCGGCAGTAATACCGAACGCTTCGTTACCTTTTTGTGAGCCTGCGATCGACTGGAACACAAGGTCTATCGGTGCTCCCATCTTCTTCGCAGCTTCTATCTGAGTTGTTACATGGGCAAGTACGCAAATCTGTGTAGGAATTTCCCACTTATCTCTAAATTCATCAAACTGTTTCAGTAGTCTTGTAACACTTTCAACCGAGTCGTCAACCGGATTCAGACCCAGTACGGCATCGCCACAGCCAAGGCTTAGACCTTCCATAGTGGAAGCGAGTATTCCCTTCGGATCGTCCACTGTATTGTTTGGCTGAAGCCTCGATGAGAATGTCCCTCTCTTACCTATAGTTGTATTGCAATGTGCTGTAATTTCTATCTTTTTTGCTCCATAGATAAGGTCGAGATTGCTCATCAGCTTCGTAACACCGGATACGATTTCGCTTGTGATACCTCTCGAAGCTCTTTTTATCATATCTCCGGATGTTTCGATATCAAGAAGCCACTCTCTAAATTCAGATACCGTTTTGTTCTTGTGCTCGTTGAAAATCACTTCGTTTACATCGTCTTGAATAATTCTTGTAACTTCGTCCTCTTCGTAAGGCACTGCCGGATTGTTTCGAAGATCGTTCAATGTCAAGTTTGCAAGAACTTCTTTTGCCGCAATCCTTTCTTCAGCCGATTCGGCACCTATGCCTGCCAAAGTATCGCCGGACTTTTCTTCGTTGGCTTTCGCCATTACTTCACGAACCGATTTGAATTCGTAAGTGTGGTCAAACAACTTTGTCTTTAAAATCATTTCTTCACCTCTCGCTTTCTTTTCATTCCATAATATTTAGCGATTAAATATTAGCGTTTTGATAACGACCGGAACTACTCTTCCATTGGCTACCGGTTCACCGATGTCAATGTAATCCCCGTCTTTGACAAAAATACTGTCAATACAAATCACTTTTCTGTCAAGACCCAGTAAAACCTGAATTGCATTGCCAAGCACCTTGCCAATATCTACCTCGCATACAACTACTACAGGAACATTAGGTTTGCTGTAATCTTTTAGCCCTCCTATAATAGCTTGTGCCAATTTTTGTACCGCCTTAAAGGACGTGTACTGTGCTCCGTTTATCGCAATCGCTACGCAGTCATCCGCACCGGAGCCGGTAAAAATATTTATTTTCTCTGAAAGCCTTTCTGAAAACTTATCCAAATTTTCTTCATCTTCCAAAGACATCTTGACTACAGGAATATTTTTTAACGGAAGAACTTGCGCATCATATCTGATTGTACTTCCGCTAACTTCAGTTGTGTGCGTTCCCGCACCCACTACCGTAGCTCTAATTGTTTCTACGGAATGGTATCTCTTTGCACCTGCAAAATAATTGCTTTCGTTAATCTTTCTGCCAAGCACGGGACCTATGTCGTTATACCTGAATTCATCTGCAGAGCTCGGATTGTATATTATGTCTGCGACTCCGCCCGAAAACATTATACCGTCAATTTTGATATCCTCCGAAAGAGCCTTGCCGTCGTTTGTATAAAGAAAAGCGTGAAATTCATCCTTCGGAATCAGTCCCACAGCCATAGCAAGCTGTTTTGCCATTATATCGGAGAGCTTTTCGATGTCCTGCTTGTTCACCGAATCTCCTACCTTTATGTTTATGCCATGCTTTGCGGCAAGTTCGGAAATCTTTGTATATATATAAGAAATCCTGCCGTTTTCGACTTTGACAAGCCTTCCTCCTATATCCAGACACGATGTTGCAAGTAAATTGCCTTTTTTGAATACGGCTATATTGCTTGTTCCTCCGCCGATGTCTATGTTGGCTATTACATTTGAATCTTCCGCTGACATAAAATCCGCTCCCGCTCCACGAGCGGACAAAACGGATTCTAAATCGGGACCTGCCGTAGCTACTACGAAATCTCCCGCCATATCGCTCAGTGCAGACAGCACTTCGTTGGCATTATCCTTTCTCGCCGTTTCTCCTGTAATAATTACCGCTCCCGTATGCAAGTCTTTGGGATTCATATTAGCTTTTCGATATTCTCCTGCGACTATCGCCTTTACCTTTTCTGCGTCTATATTGGAAACGCTGTCCAAAGGAGTAAAGTATATATCGCTTCTATATACAACCTCGGTATTCACGATAGATATTCGCGGCACCGTATAGCTTGTAGCCATATTTTCAATCGTCAGCTTACTGAATATAAGCTGCGTGGTAGATGTTCCTATATCAATGCCGACGCTATTTATTATTTCTTTCATTTCGACTCCCTGATTTAAAAATCTCACTCGTTCAAGTACTTAATCAGCTCTTTGATTCCTTTATTTTTGTAGCAGCTCACTTTGAATATTCTCTCTGCACCCGCCATTTTAAGACATTCTTCCGCTTCGTCAATCTGTTCTTTGGTGGCAACATCAATTTTCGTAACTATACCTATCGCAGGTTTTGCAAACGAACCTGCATAACACGGTGAGAACATTCGCTTGTCGTCAATTGCCGATTGCACAAATCCCAAAACATCCGCTTCTGCCGAGGTAATCATAAGCGCACCTCTAAAATAATTGAGTTCCAGATATTCGCCCGGTGTATCAATTATGCTGTCCCCCCTAAGTTCAACCGCCTGCGTTTTTTGATATATCTGATCTTCGCCCAAGATTCGCTGGCTGAGTGTTGTTTTGCCACATCCTATATTTCCTATAAAAATTATCTTCTTCTTCAAGCCGCCTCCTTTGAACATTTGCTCTAGTTGCCGCTGATTTCAATAGGTGTAAATCTCATCTGGTCGCACAGTACTCGCATTACATCCGCCATAGCCTCACGCACCGCCGCGACATCGCCATATATAAGCAAAGATCCGCTGAACCTGTCGACAAAGCCTATACGCACATCCGATGCCTTGCTTGCAACATCGGCTGCTATGATTGCCGCTTCGCTCGGCGTAATGGTAAATATTCCTATCGCCTGTTTCACATCGGTAATGCCCAGTTTGGTATAAAGTTCTGGTACAGGACTCGCTATTATATGCGCAAGTGTTATCTGCCTGCCCGGCACGAATTCTTGTATTATTCTCTCTTTTTTTTCAAAATCCATATCTACCCTCTAAGCACAATCTGCGCATTTCCTAGAGTTTCTTATTTCTTGTTCCGAAATACGCGTGTGTAAACACTTCTTTGATTTCTTCGACACTACATTCTCTCGGATTGGTGGCTGTGCATTTGTCGTTATATGCTGCAAGCGCCATATCATCGAGAGCGTCCCTAAAATCTTCTCTGCTTATTCCCATTGATCTGATGTCCGGCTGTATATCAAGCTGCGTGTTGAATTTTTTTACAGCTCTAATCATATTCAGGCTGCTCTGGCGTATGCTGGACGAATCCACATGTATTATTCTTGCTATTCTCGCATATACCTTTGCGCAGTCATTCAGATTGTCGAAGCAACCCGCATTGAAAGCCATTACATACGGAAGAAGCACTGCATTTGCCTTTCCGTGCGGAATGTGGAAGCGTGCTCCCATAGCGTGTGCCATACCGTGATTCAATCCCAGTCCCGCATTGTTGAAAGCTATACCCGCCATACAAGATGCGTTGTGCATTTCCTGCCTTGCCTGATAATCGTCCGGCGATTTGTAAGCCGTTATCAGGTTACTTCTAACAAGTCTTATAGCCTTTTCAGCCATTGCGTCCGAAAAATCCGTAGCGTTCTTCGAAACAAACGCTTCTATAGCGTGCGTCAACACATCCATACCGGTTGCTGCGGTAACAGCCGGAGAAACCGTGAGCGTAAACTGCGCATCCAATATTGCCACATCCGGAAGCAGCTCGTCGCTAACAAGCGGATATTTGACGGATTTTGCAGTATCCGTAATAACAGAAAAGTCCGTAACCTCCGAACCTGTTCCGCTGGTAGTCGGTATCGCTATAAACTTCTGCTTTCCGACAAGCTCTTTTTTTTGTGCTATGTACATGATTGCCTTGCAGGCATCGATAGCGGAACCTCCGCCAAACCCGATAATTGTATCGGGTTTCGCTTCCGTAAGCGCCTTGATTCCATCAACTACAAGGTCAATGCTTGGATCCGGTGTTATATTTGAATATATCGCATATTCTATCCCTAATTTGTCGAACACCTCGACTATACAAGCCGTCTTATTTGTTTCAACAATAAACGGATCGCACACGACAAAAACCCTCTTGCTGTCTTTCATTTCAGCGTAAAGGTTGTCTATTCCGATTAAAATTTTTGCTCCACATATAAATCTATTCACTTGGTTCACTCTCCTACAAGTCTTTCAGCTCGGCAAATTGAGCTTTTACTATTTTTATTTTAGGCAAACGCACCACTTGCATTATATACTATATATTTATTATATTATACCCATGCTTCATTCCGAATAAACAAACATTTTGTTAAAATTTTATCCTATTGTTGATTTCGTGGTGTCTATTGAGTTTTGCCTGTAATTTTTACATTGCTTGCAATTACAAATATTTCGTATATTTATGCAATTTATATGAATATGCAGTATATTTATTCTCTTTTTAGAGCCGCTATATTCGTCTTTTTCTCCCATTTTCTTAATGGTTTTTTCTACCACTCTCACTATTTTCAAAGTTGAGCATACTTTTTTCACTCGTTATTTGTTTTGCGCACGAACATCGGATTTCCATTTTATGTGTGTGCGTTATAGTTTTTTGAGCATAAAAATACTGCCAATCCCAAAAGATTGACAGTCATTTTTTTATTAAGTTTTATTCAGTTTCAATCGTATAATCGCCTTTTTTGACAATTCCCATTTTGCGCATAAGCTCAGCAGCGGCATACGCTATAGCAGCGGGAAGTAGCAAGTGCAAAATTAAGATTTCAATCAGCGTTTTTGTCGAAAATCCCATCGCAGTCAACGTTCCGATTTGTCCTACCAAGCCTGACGTTCCCATTCCTGCGCCGGCAGCTATATTTTCCATTTTAAAGACAACTATTGCTATCGGTCCCAAGACCGCCGCCGCGAATGTCGGCGGTAGCAAAATCCAAGGATTCTTTATTATATTCGGAAGCTGAATCATCGATGTTCCGATTGCCTGCGCAATCGTCGCACCTATACTGTTTTCTTTGATTCCCGACGCGGCAAATCCTATCATTTGTGCCGCACATCCGACCGTAGCCGCTCCCGCTGCAAGTCCGCTCAAATTGAGCATTATACATAACGCCGCACTCGAAATCGGCGCCGTAAGCACAAGTCCAACAACTACAGAAACAGCTATACCCATTGGTATTGGGTGCAGCTTCGTAAGCTCCATAACCAAATCTCCAAGTCCAATCATAAGAGTGTGCAGCGCAGGAGCTACAAGTTGTGCAAAAATGCCTCCCGCGAGTATGCTCACAGCAGGTGTTACAATTATATCGGCTTTTGTTTCCTTGCTTACAAGTTTACCGATTTCAGTCGCCATAAGCGCCACTATAAACGCTCCTGCAGGTCCACCCGAATTTGCTCCAAGCTGTCCCATTACAAGAGCCGAAAACAACACCAACGGCGGCGCCGATAATCGCCAAGCTACGGAAGCTCCGATAGCAGCTCCCATAAGCCCCATAGCGATTGTACCTATATTCACCAAAAACTCGCTTACCTTAGCCAAATACGGCAACGCAGACATCTGTTCGCCCGCCGTCTTTAGTATTATGCCTATCAAAAGCGAACAAAAAAGTCCCATAGCCATAGCCGAAAGCGCATCGTTTAAATACAATTTAGCTGACGGTTTAACATTCTTTCTAAGCAAAAATTCTCTCATCTACCACTATTTCCCTCTATTTGACTTCGATGAATACTCTAGCTCATTTTTCTTTAAATACGGAAGCGTACTTTTAGCTCCGATTAAGAGCGTCGATGTGTTATGAACAAATGACGCGGTCGCAGGGCCTATCCCCCCTGCAATTCCAAGCGCAAGTAAAGCCCCGTTTATTCCTAAAATACTCTTATAATTGAAATCTATACGCTTCATAAGGCTTTTTGCAATTCTTCTTAAAATCACAAGTCCGCCCATTTCACCCTCTTCTATGATAACATCCGCAATTTCGAGAGCAATCTGCGCACCTTCACTCACGGCAATTCCGACATCAGCTTGCGAAAGCGCCGGTGTATCGTTAATACCGTCGCCCACCATTATCACCTTTCTGCCGGCAGCCTTTTCAGCCGCAACGAACTTCGCCTTATCTTCCGGCAAAACTTCAGCATAGAATTCGTCAAGTCCGAGTTCACCCGCAACTGCCTTCGCAGTATGCCTGCTGTCCCCTGTCATCATAACGATTCTTCCTATACCCTCTGCACGCAGATTCGCAATAACATCCTTGATACCGTCCCTAATCGGATCTTCGATGTATATTACAGCTTCCAATGTGCCGTTTATACTCAAAAACAAATGCGAATATTCTTTTGATAAACTATCAAATTTATCTTGAAATTCAGGGCGCACACGCGCCTTTTCGTCCTCAAATATAAAATGCTGCGAACCGATTACAACCCTTTTGTCGTTTATAGTTGTAGCTATACCGTGCGCAACTATGTACTCAACTTTTGAGTGCATTTCCTCATGCTCGACACCTTGTCTTTTGGCTTCTCCAACTATCGCTTTTGCAACGGAATGTGGAAAATGTTCCTCCAAGCAAGCCGCTATTTTGAGCAGCTCCCTTTCACTTCGTTCGCCGAACGATATGATTTCTTTGACCTTCGGCGATGCTGCTGTAAGAGTTCCGGTTTTATCAAAAATCAAAGTATCCGCCTGCGCAATATCTTCCAAGAATTTACCGCCTTTAACGGTTATGGAATTTCGACTCGCTTCTTCTATAGCGCTCAAAACCGAAATCGGCATTGCCAGCTTGAGTGCGCACGAAAAATCCACCATAAGCACAGACATAGCCTTTGTAAGACTTCCCGTCAGGATTCCTACAATCGGAGCCCCGCAAAGCGTATACGGCACGAGCTTGTCCGCAAGGTGCATAGCCTGCGACTCGGTAACGGATTTAATCCTCTCCGACGATTCTATCATCTTTACAATTTGGTCATATTTGTTCGTACCTTTTATTTGTCGCACCTTTACAACAATCTCACCCTCTTCGAGGACGGTCCCCGCAAACACGGCTTTACCCTCGTCTTTGACAACTCCAAGCGGCTCACCTGTGATAGAGCTTTGGTTTACAAGCGCTTCACCTTCGAATACTTCGCCGTCAAAAGGTATTACATTTCCTACATGAACGCGCACCAAATCTCCAACTTGAATATCATCCGTAGAAACCAGTATCTCCGCACCGTCTTTAACAAGCCAAGTCTTTGTAACATTCAGCGCCATGCTCTTAGCCAAATCTCCAAACACTCTTTTGTGCGTCCACTCCTCCAATGTATCTCCTATATCCAGCAAGAATATCACCGAAGAAGCCGTCGAAATATTGCCGCTCAAAATAGCAACACTAATTGCAACGCCGTCAAGTCCCGCAACCTGAACCTTGCCTTGCAGCAAAGCTCCTATACCGTTTTTGATGTATTTGCTTCCTTTTATGACAGTCAGCGGTGCCTTGATATACCACGGTAAAAATATTGTCGAAAGCACCTTTTTGCCAACTTTTGTTACCAATTTTTCCTTGTAATGCGCATTCAGTTCTCTGCTTGATGCCTCGTGCACATACTCAGGCACTTTGACGGCATCAGGCTCAAGTTTGCGCACAGCTTGCAAAAACTCAAGTAGCGTTTTTCTTTCTTCGTTTACAAGTTTGACCAGCATCGAACCGCTTCGCTCATACACCTTGCACAATTTCACGGTTTGCATTTTAGAAATATGATACTCAAGCACATCCGCAAATTTATTGTCCATGCGTCCATATTCTGTAACAAGGCGCACCCTGCCGGGTAAAAGATGTTTAATTCTAAATTTCATATTTACTTAGCTTCTTCACAATCGCTGTCGTCTTCACCGCAGCAGCACTCGTCGTCGCAATCATCTATGTCATCGTAAAATTCGTCATAGAACTCATCGTAAAACTCTTCTTCTGCTCTAATTTCGTTGATAATCTTGGCTTCTGCAACCATATCCTCTACATATTCTTGAGCAACATTTACAGCGTCCATTGTGTATTCCTTAGCTCTAAGCGCAGCCGCTATAACATCTGTATAAAAATTTCTTGCATCCTTGCTGGTTAAAACTTTAAATGCAACCGGTCCAAGTGCAAGTCCTGTCAAAAATAATCCTCCGTGCGATTTAAGTCCGCCTTTGAACACGCTTTTCAATCCGTATCCAAGTCCTAAACCCATTCCTAATCTTTCATTACTCATCTTTTTTTCCTCCTAATTTGTTTTCAATTAAATACTAAGATAGTTACTTACTTTCGTTCGTATCCTGTCATCATAGCCATAGCAAAGCAAAACACTGCCGCCCATGCCCAAAATCGGTGTTTCTTCATTTTTACCTCCTTGGTCTAAACTCATCAAACATATAAACTAGCTATTATTTTACATCATATATAAAGTTTTTGCAATGTAAACTCACATTTTTTTGATTTACTTTATTTGCAAATTCGTCATACTTCCTGCAAAACCCTATATTAAAAGCCGAGTTCGGATATGTTAATTTTCGTGCCGCACTTTCTATTATGCGCAACATTTCAAAAACCATTACAGCAATTCTTACTTTTTGATTACAGCATTAAGTCTTTGCGATTTTTACCGAAATACCTCTTGAAAGAATTATGAGGTGCAAAATGAAAGTAGTAAAACGCTTTTTTTCAAGTTCACTATTTAGACTATATTTAATATTACTACTTGCCATACTAAGTGAGGCAGGTTTCTATATCTATGCGCTCAATACCAATCTGACACCTTATACAATCGTCAGCATCGGTCTTACAATAGCCTTAATAGTAGGCGGCATAAGTTTATTTTTGTTTTACATGCCTATAAATAATATTTTGAAGGCTCTGAAAACCCAAGAGCCCGAAAGCGGCAAGCGTATGATGAAAACAGGCATGTCCGATGTCGATTATATATGTAAATGCATTTCTCGCCTGTCAAATTCCACAGAAGATGTTACTGCAAAACTGGCTGCCATACTTGACCTTTCAGGTAGAAATATGGCTCTGTTCGAAATTCGTGAGAGTATCGAAAAAGTTTACATTACACAAAGACTATTTGCCATACTGGACGAAGCCGATACCACTTTACATAAAACAGGGCTGATTCCTATGGATGTTTTCAAGGAAAAACTTGCGAAATTCGAGAATTACATAGTGCCTGAATACTCTACGAAAATCAGCACTATGTTCCAATTTGAAACGCGTCAAGGCACATCACGCTGGATAAGACTTACTACTTTGGCAGGTGATCAGTCCACACTGGGACTATTTGAAGATGTATCTGACGAAATGCTCAAAAAGACCAAGTTGGAATACGAACGCGACCACGATATGCTTACATCACTTTACAACAGGCGTGCATTTATCAGACAAGTATCCGCCTTGTTTGCTTACCCTGACAAACTTAAGTCCGCCGCTATGGTTTCGATAGACCTTGACAAGCTCAAGATTATCAACGACAAATACGGTCATGAATACGGCGACAAGTACATAAGAAAATTCGGTAACCTGCTTAATGCAACTCTTCCAAAGAATTCATTGATTGCAAGGTTTGGCGGAGATGAATTTATCTTCTTCCTGTACGGCTTTGAATCCCAAGAGGCTTTAAAACACGAAATCATCAAGCTGAACATAGCAATCAGCAACACATATTTAAAAATGATAGATTCTACCGAAGTTGCACTTTCGGCATCCGGCGGTATTGCGTACTATCCGTCGCATTCGTTATCGCCAGACTTGCTGATGAAATACGCAGACTTCGCTATGTATACCGTTAAGCGCGGTACTCGCGGAGCATTTGCCGAGTTTAATATGGATGATTTTGAAAAGAACAGCGAAGTTTTCGATAATTCGGAATTGATAAACGAGTTCATACAGCGAAAGCTATACGAGTTTACTTTCAGTCCTATAATCGATGCAAAAACGGGTGCGTTGTTCGGATACAAAAAGATATTAAAATCTTCCCACCCTCAAATCACCAGCGAAAAAGTGTTGCTCGACCTTGCAAAAACAGACGAAGAAAAGCAAAAATTGGAGAAATTCTTAATCGAGGAAAGTTTGAAAGCATTTAGTACGTTGCCAAACAAGGATACTGTAAAAGTATTTATCAACACCGTGCCAAGTCAAGCTCTCCTTGAAGATGATTATGCGGAAATTTCTAATAAATATGCCGACTTGCTTAGGCATTCAGTCGTCCAGTTGCGAGCTTCATTGGGACCTTCCGAAATCACAGAAATCAAACTCAAGAGAATCAAACTGTTCGGAGGAGCCTTGTGCTTATCCGGCTACGGCGTAGAACAATACGATAACGAGTTCTTAGATTCAGCCGAGCCTAGATTCCTAAAATTAGACTTGTCTTTGACACAATCGCTGATTCGAGATTTTAGTGCGAGCAAGCTAATTGAATCGCTGATTTCATCGGCACATCAAAAAAATATCTGCGTGGTAGCCGAAGGCGTTCCTACTCAAGAGATAGCCTTTTCACTCGCAGACCTTGGAGTTGATTTCATTGAAGGTCCGTTTATCACAAAACCGTCAATGCAGCCTCCTGTCAGCTTCCCTATTATCGAAGCAAAATTCAAAAATAGGATTCAAAATAGAACTTCAGCTAATTCCGCTCCTTCACAAATCCGTTATGTGCATAGGAATCGAACTTCGGATATGCTTGATACTCTTAAAAATCAAACTCCATACTCCGCATTGCGCAATCTGATTTACCAATAATTGATTCAATCACATTTCCAACGCTTAATATGCAGGAAATGTGATTGAATTTTTATGAAACAGGGTATTATAATCTAATACAGCTAAAATAATCTACTAATCCTTTATTTTTAGAATCCAGAGGAAAGGAGAAAGTTAATTGCAATTATATGTAGCGCGGCAGCCAATTTTCGATCGAGAACGTAACATCGTTGCTTATGAACTTCTTTACAGAAACCCGACCACAAAAACGGCTGAGCAAATTGACGGCGATCATGCCACCAGTTCCGTGTTAATGATTACTTCTGTTTTAGCATCTTTTGAGGAACTGCTCAACGAAAAAAAAGCATTCGTAAATTTTACTAAAACGCTACTTTGCGATAATACCGTTACGCTTTTTTCAAATAACTATTTAGTAATTGAAATATTGGAAGATGTATCTCCGGATCCGTTGCTTTTGGACAATCTGAAACGCCTTCGGCAGATGGGATACACACTTGCATTAGACGACTTCACCGCTTCCTATCCGTATCAGGAGATCGTAGATTTAGTTGATATTGTAAAAGTTGATTTTAGATTGACTTCTCGCAAGGAACAACAAGAAATAATAAACAAATATAAACGCGAAGGTTTGAAATTTTTAGCAGAAAAAGTAGAAACCTCCGATGAGTTTGATATTGCTATGCTCATGGGTTACGACTACTTCCAGGGTTACTATTTTGCCAAACCTACGATTTTTAATTACAAAGATGTATCAAGCACCAGCTACACTTGCTTCAGGATGCTCGATGTTCTTTCGACTGCAACTCCAAGCTACGAAGATCTTGCAGATATCGTAGAAAAGGATGTTGCGATGACATACAAGCTGTTTAAATACGCAAATTCTCCTATCTACGGAGGGCGTATGCAGCTCACATCCGTAAGAGATGCTCTGGTAAGACTGGGTTTTAAAAATATCCACAACTGGATTTACTTAATCATATTGCGCTCCATTTCGTACGGTCAGTCGAGCGATTTGGTATCCGTATCTTTGCAAAGAGCTAAAATGCTGGAAGAACTCGCACTCGAATTCAAAACACCAAAAAAAAGATCGGAATTTTTCATAACAGGTCTTTTCTCGCTAATAGACATACTAACGAATAAACCTTTGGAGGAAGCCGTAGAGAACCTCTCCCTTTCTTCCGAAATCAAAAATGCTATCGTATCAAAAGAAGGTACTTTGGGAAAATCACTCGAACTTATCATCGCATACGAAAGCGGTAATTGGGTAGAGTTCGAAGCAATATGCAAGCAATTAAAACTCCGTGTAAATTCGGTAATACAAAATTACTTTCAAAGTCTTGATTGGGCAAAAAATACTTTGCTTTATATGGACTAGCATTTACAACTTAACAATATTTGATGTGCCACGTATAAAAACCCCGTCCATTCGGACGGGGTTTTAAATTACTTACAAGCTATTAACTTTGACCTTCTAAAGTGAAATGCTTCCGGAAGCCAATAGGTAAACCGAAATAGCTCCCAATATTACGAATACAACTGCAAGTACTGCTTCGTAGCTCTTTTGGAATATTGGTCTGCCGTATTCCTTTTGACCGTAAGCATAAACCAAAATACCTAGAGCATATAGTATAGCTGTTACAAGTAGGTATATCAAACCTGCAGAGTAAATCATCCAAACTCCGTAGATTGTAGCAAGATATCCCCAGAATCTTTCGAGTGCGATTCTACCTGCACTGTAACCTTCCATACCGAGTTTCAATGTAGTAACCTTTGCATAATAAGCTCCGCTTAGTAAATAAGGAAGCATGATCATGCTTGCCGAGAAATTGTAGAACAACTGATATGTTCCTTCGCTGAATAGCATGATTACTAGGAATACCTGGATAACTGCGTTTGTGATGATAGCAGATGCAACAGGAGCTTCGTTAGCATTTGACTTAGCAAACAGCTTTGTGAATACGCCCTGTACCGATGCAGAATATGCACACTCTGCAGCTATGATTGTCCAACCAAGAAGTGCTCCTGCAAGTGAAAGGATAACACCGATATTGATTAGAGCTGCACCCCATTCACCAACTGCCGCCTTTAGTATGAATGCTAGAGGAGGATTTCCTAAAGCTGCCATTTCTTCAGCAGGCATTACACCGAGTGACAATGCTGCGATCATTACATATATAGCAAGCAATCCTACAAATCCTAATACTGTTGCTTTACCTACATCGCTTGATTTCTTAGCACGACCTGAAAGAACTACCGCTCCTTCAACACCTATGAACGACCAAACTGTAGCACCTGTAGTAGCTTTGATTTGATCCATTACAGGGATGCTTCCGTCGCCCCAGAAGTTTGCCATGAATACATCAGGCTTAAATGCTTTTACAAATACGATTGCAAGAGCAAATACGATAAGAGGTATAATCTTTGAGATAGTTACCAACAGCTGTAATGCAGCTGCTTCTTTAACGCCTTTGATAACAAGGAATGCACAAATCCAAATTGCTACTGAACCTGCAACAATTGAAATCAAGTTGTTTCCTGCTCCAAATACAGGGAAGAAATATCCAAGTGCTCCGAAGAACAATGCTACATAGGATACGTTGCAAAGAAGTGCACTAATCCAATAACCCCATGCGGAGTTAAATCCTACGAACATACCGAACCCTTCGCTTGCGTAGCTATAAACTCCGTTTACCAAGTCAGGTCTTAGTTTGTTCAAGCCTGCAAAGCTCATCATGAGTGCGAACATACCAACGCCGGCAATTCCCCAACCAACTAATACCGCTCCTGTATGCGCACCTTTTGCTGCCATGTCGGCTACAGATGAGAATATTCCCGAACCAATGGTTGAACCAATAATTACGGCAATGAGCATGCCCAGATTTAGGCCATTTTGTTTCTCCTTATTCATTTTTTGCCTCCTGTACGATACCCTCTCTTGAGGTACCGCCTTCCTTAAAAATAAAATATAATTACTTTGAGGGTTTCCCCTACGCCTGTAAGTAACATATGCTAAAGCAATTTTCGTGCCACTATTGAAAATTCAACGTTCTTTGCCGGTGCGACATATTTTTGCATAGGCTTTTTGACGGTTTAGAACAGTAAAAGCAAAAAACTTTGCGTTTGCCGCAAAGTTTTTTGCTTTTACTACTCTATTGTTCATTTTTCAATACATTTCTAGCTTCTTGTATTTGAAAAGATACAAGTTCTGCGAGCTTTTGCGACTCCTCTTTCGACATATTTTCAGTTTCGATAGGCGGCAAAACTCGAACCTTTACTTTTGCGGGTTTGATAAAGCCGCCGTTCGCTTCCATAAGTTTATATGTTCCTTCAATCGCAACAGGTACTATAGGTATCCCGTTTCTGATTGCAGGTCGCATAGAGCCGAGTTTGAACTCTCCCTGCACCTCTCCCTTGCTGCGTGTTCCCTCCGGAAATATAACTACGCTACGTCCGCTTTTTAATATGTTCTCAACTTGAGTCATGCTGGCTATCGCAGCTCTTGCGTTTTCTCTATCCAAAAATACACAATCGAATAAGCTCATCCACCCCGAAACGCACGGCACTTTTTTCATTTCTTTTTTTGCCACCATTGCACAAACTCTCGGCAACTGCGAAAGTAGTAGAGGTGTATCAAAATTTCCCTGATGATTCGGTGTGAAAAGTACAGCTCTGTTTTCAGGTATATTTTCCAGTCCCGTAACTTTCCACTCAGCTCCTGCCCAAACAAGCATATCCTGCGCCCAGCTTTGAACACAAGCGTCTATATGCGCCGTATCTTCTTGCGTCAGAGTTCCTTCCTTCAACTTGTCGGTATAGTATTTTTCCTGCTTTCTGACCTTAAAAAAATACATCAAAAACTTTACAAACCAAAGTATCGTTCTCATTATTTTATCCTCACATTGCCGCCAAAATTTTTGCTGGCAACTCTTCGCACCTTGCTTTTGAAATTGAAGCTATCGAAACACGCAATCCCTTTTCGAGCGGAATTACAAATATTCCTTCATCTTGCAGCTTTTCCGCTATCTTTGCCGAATTTGCACACGGTATAGTCGCAAAAAATCCGCCCTTGAACGGCACCATTTTAAGTCCTACCTTTTCCGCTTCCTTCGCAAACGCAAAACCTCTCTCAAGCAGCAAATCCCTGTAATACTTTCTTTCTTCGTCTACCTTTGCAAGCAGCTTTTCATCTTCGTATATCTTAGTCAAGATAGTCATAGGAAGCCTGTTGCAATTCGACCAGTTTGCTCTACTTGACGCTTGATTAACACGCACAAATTCGTCTGCAATCTCTTTCGTTTGCGCCATACAAATAAGTGCGCCGCTCCTCATACCATAAAGCGTAAATGTCTTGGAAAGGCTGTACGCGATAATAGGCAGAACATTTTTCGGCAATTTGTCGAGCTTCTTGTAAAACTCCCTCACTTCGTCCGGATCTCCCGCAAAATCTATGTAAGCGACATCGACCACCAAACCTATTCTTTTTTTCGCAAATTTCTCAGCTGTAATTGCGTCGATAAGTTTGTCCCAATCACCTCCGCTCACTGCGTACCCCGTAGGATTCTGCGCCGGTGTATTTATTATTATCAAAAGTGAATCTTGAACTGCAAGCAACTGTTCGAGGTTTTCTTTGAAGCTCGCATCGTTGAAATTGCCGCTTTCATCTAAGAATGTAAACGTTTGGACTCCTCTGCCTTGCTGGTCTGCAATCGTCGTGTAATTTGCCCAAAACCAATCCGCTACCAAGATTTTGTCGCCTATCTTGCTGTAATTTGCGACCGCATTTCTAATCGCCCCCGTTCCTCCGGGCGCTGCTACTGCTTCTGCAAATCCGGTAGGTTCAAATCCTCCAAACGCACACTTTTTTACATATTTTCTAAATTCAGGTGTACCGTTTATAGGCGCATACGCCGCATATTCCTCCGGCTTTAAGTTTTTCAGTACTTCATCCACCGACGACAAAACTATTAAGTTTCCGTCATCATCAAGCAGAGCACCGATAGTCGCATCTATAACATTCTCGCGCCCTCTCTCCTTTTGCATCGCTTTCGCCTTTTGGCTGATGCCGAATATTTTGTCCTCAAGCGGAATATTTCTGCCGTTTTCCTCCGCCATAATA
>JABZIP010000001.1 GCA_015258265.1 Clostridiales bacterium
AATAAATTCTGACATATCTTTACCTCCTAGAGTTTGAATTTCACATAGTTGATGTTTTTGCCCGCATTTCTAAATTTTTCTTCATACTCCGTCATAGTCAATGCGGCTTCGTACTCGGAATTGTGTAAATCCCTCGTAACTTCCAAAACCTTCGCCTCTACCGCTTGCAATTCTTCGAGTGTAAAGTCGAATAAATCGTCATTATCCGTTTTGAACTCTACAAAGCCTTCGGCATCTAAAACTTTTTTGTAGCCAAGCAAATAATTTCTATATGTAAGTCGCCTTTTCGCATTTCGCTTTTTGGGCCACGGATCGCTGAAATTTAAATAAATTCCTGCAAGCTCCCCGTCCGCAAAATATTCTTCTATATTTTTCACATATTCCTTTGCAAGCACCAAATTGGTATTTTGAAGCTCCGATGCTTTTTCGGTAGCTATAATAATTGCAGATTTCTCTCCGTCTATGGATATGTAATTGTTTTGCCTATTTTCACAGGCTTTTTTGTTTATAAAGTTTCCTTTACCGCAACCGAGTTCCAAATAAATCTTGTTGCCGTTCCCGAAAATCTCGCCCCACCTGCCGCGATACCGCTTAATTTCCTGCCTAAAATTGGGCAGCGAGAGTATCGCTTCAAATCTTTGTTCAAAATTCTTTATTTTTCGTTGTCTCATAGCATTACCCCAAATTCAAAATGATACTGTAAGAAAAAAATAGAGGTAATACATAAGATTGCAACAATATCAGCGCACTCACCGCCAAAAATACGATAATTGCCGTGTAGTCGATTTTACTTATAACCGAATGATTCATTCGAGTCCTGTTTTCACCGCCTCTGTAGCATCTTGCTTCCATCGCCATTGCCAGCTCCCTTGCAATTCTAAATGCGCTCACAAACAGCGGAACAAGTAGCGGAATTATAGCTTTGGCTCGTTTAAAAATGTTGCCGCTCTCGAAATCTGCACCTCTTGCCATCTGCGCTTTCATAATTTTGTCCGTTTCTTCCAGTAATGTCGGTATAAATCTAAGCGCTATACTCATCATCATAGCGAGTTCGTGCGCAGGCACACCGATTTTTTCCAGCGGTTTCAATATGCTCTCGATTCCGTCAGTAAGGTTAAGCGGCTTCGTTGTAAGCGTCAAAAGCGATGAGCCGAACATCAAAAGTACGAGTCTTATACCGACAAAAATCGCCATATATAACCCCTCGTATGTAATCTTAAATATTCCGAACTCGACTAAAGTCCTACCGGGCAACATAAACATATTCAGCACCACTGTAAGTGTAATGATGAAAAATATCGCTTTCAGCCCTCTAAAAATAAACTTAAACGGCACTTTTGACATTTTAATCAGTAAAAATATCAAAAAAGCCACAAGCAGCATGGTCGGTATCCCCTTTACAAGGAACAGCATTACAATATATGCAAAAGTGAGCAATATTTTTACCCTCGCGTCCATTCTGTGAAGTGGCGAATCCGCAGGATAATACTGCCCTAAAGTGATATCTCTAATCAATTTTCCCTCCTACGAGAGTCCTGATATGTCGTGCCGCCTCGCTCGCAGTCAATATATTGCTATTAAACGATTTAGCTTTATTCTCAGGCAATTTCTGTTTTATTTCGTACAAAATTTCAGTTATCGGCGGTGTGGATAATCCCATGTTTTTCAGCTCATCCCGCCTTGCAAAAATCTCACGCGGACATCCACACATTACACATTTGCCCTTATCCATTACAATTACTTTGTCCGCTACATACGCCACATCCTGCATATTGTGCGAAACTATTATCATAATATTATTTTCCTGCTCATGTATGCGAAGCAGTAAGTCAAGAATCTCCCTGTGCGACTTGGGATCAAGCCCCGCAGCGGGTTCGTCCAATATAAGCACCTCCGGCTTCATAGCAAGCACTCCCGCTATCGCTACTTTTCGCTTTTGTCCGCCCGAAAGTTCGAACGGCGAACGAGATTGCAAAGCCTCATCTTCCATACCCACAAGTGCGAACGCTCTGTCAACAGCAAGTCTTACTTCTTCCTCACTAAGTCCCAAATTCTTGGGACCGAATTCTACATCGAGCCGTACGGTTTCCTCAAAAAGCTGGTACTCGGGATACTGAAACACTATGCCTATTCTCTTTCGTATATCAGCCATCGGAACATTTTTTTCAGTAATGTCGATATCTCCTATCCAAATATTTCCCGATTCCGGTTTGAGCAGTCCGTTCATATGTTGTATCAATGTCGACTTGCCGGAACCCGTATGTCCGATAACGCAAACAAGTTCACCGTTTTCGATGTCGATGCTCACATCGTCAAGCGCCGTCGATTCAAAAGCCAGTCCCTTGTTGTAAACATGAGTTAAATTTTTGATATGTATTGACATAGGTAATCTACGATTTCCTCCGTATATATAATATCTTGTGGTATATCTACCCCATTTTTCCTGAGTTCACACGCAAACTCAACCGCAGGCGGAATATCGAGTCCCAATTTGTAAAGAGAATCTATATCTTGAAATATCTCCTTGGGTGTAGCGTACTTAACCATTTTGCCGTCTTCCATTACAACGATTTTATTCGCCCGCACCGCCTCTTCCATAAAGTGCGTAATCAGAATTATGGTTTTCCCCTGCTCGTTTAATTGCATAATGATATCCATAACCTCTTCTTTTCCTTGCGGATCGAGCATTGCCGTCGGCTCGTCAAATACTATGCACTCGGGGAGCATGGCTATAACACCTGCTATTGCAACCCTCTGCTTTTGCCCTCCCGAAAGCTGATGCGGCGCTTTCTTGCGAAATTCGTACATTCTGACCGCTTTCAAAGCCTCGTCTACTCTTTTTCTGATTTCCGCCGGTTCAATGCCCAGATTTTCAGGTCCAAATGCTATATCGTCTTCAACTATCGACGACACAAGCTGATTATCCGGATTTTGAAACACCATTCCCGCATTTTGTCGAATATCCCAAATATATTCATCATCTTTGGTATTCATACCGTTCACCAGTATATCTCCAAAGCTCGGCAGATAAAGTCCGTTTATATTTTTTGCGAGCGTAGATTTCCCCGATCCGTTTTGTCCCAGAATTGCAACAAAATCTCCCTTTTCTATTTCAAGAGAAAAATCGTCAATCGCAAGAAATGTATCTTCCTCGCTTCGCTTATAAACAAAGCTCAGATTTTTAATATCTATTATTTTTTTATTCTCCATGGTAATCCGATCCGTTTGTAATATGCAAGTGGTACTTGCTTGCAAGCATCACCAGCTCCAGCGATTCTTCTTCGCTGTGGTTAGGGTGGTAACATTCGATACCTTTTAGTCCCATTTTCTTTAAATCTACTATTATCTTTTCGATATTTGCGTAAAATTCGTCGCTACCCCGCTCGCCTATTCCTTTTGTTTTCATAGGATGCGCCCAAGAAATCGTAGCTCCTGCAGCGACCAAAGTTTGCATTACACGTCTTACAGGTATCGGCTCTTTTTTTATATTTTGTATTTCCTCATTTGAAAATACCTTTGAAAACGCTTCTTTTGGTGTGGCTACATAACCCTTGCGCACCATAGCCCTAGCCATTACGCCTTTGCAAAAATACTTTTGCTTCTTGTGCAAACGCATATCCTCAATTTGAAGCGGATACCCCATTTCAGCGAGCTTCGCAAGCAACTTTTCGTTTCGCCGATCCCTGTATACCGCATACTCGTCCAAAAGCTCCTTTAAGTCCGTATTTTCAACATCAAATCTATATCCCAAAATATGTAAAAGCACTCCTTTAGCATATTCCGCTTCAATTTCAATTCCGGCTATGACATTGATTTCCAATGCTTCACCTGCTATCTGCGCTTCCGTTATGCCGTCTGTCGTTTCGTGGTCGGTAATAGCTATTTCCGTAAACTCCAAGTTTTTTGCACGCTTAACAAGCTCCGTCGGCGACATTGTGCCGTCAGAAAAATACGAATGCATATGATAATCAACTTTAAATCCCATTTAATAGTTCCCCCTGGAAAACATACGCTTTGGTTCTGTAAACTTCGATGCGGCGTACAAAACGATTACCGCAAGCACTCCCGTTACAACGCCCCAAGCAACATATAGATATTTTAACAGCGATAATGTTATCACCATTTTCAGATTCTCGCTACCTCCCATATAAATCAGCAAGTTCTTCCAAACCGCAAAACCGCTCAGCAAATTTATTACCCAGCAAATAAACATCATGAGAAATGTAATTGCAGATGAAACTATCGCCCTTTTTATCGCACGATTTACGATATCTCCCTCCTCGACATCTTTTGAAACGACAAATACGGATATAAGCACGACCAATCCCGCAATTCCAAGAACAAGCAGCAAATTCAACCAAAATCGCAAATTTTTCAAAATCCGCATGTCTTCCGCCTGCAAAAAATCTGCACTCTCATCCGCATTATAGCCTTGTGAAACTTTAAAATCAACGCTTTTCCCAATCATAAAAGCGGAAATCATATCCCCTAATTCATCGCTGTCAACCGTCAAATTCGCCGATTCGAGTTGTTCCGTAGATTTAAATGTGTACTGATACACATCCGGCATCCTCGCAACGATATTCGCACTCAAACAAATTGCCACAACAGGCACCAAAATTACTATTAACAAATTCCAAGCCTTAATAAATCGCTTCATCTATCTTTCTTCCCTAAAATAATTATTTCCAAGATCGCTCGGCGGCTGGTTTGCTTTGGTTTCCTTGCAAGAGCTTGCAATTACAATTAGGACTGTCGCTATGTAAGGCACCATATTGAAAAGGTACTGTGATACCGTAATGCCCATAGCTTGCATACGAAGCCCAAGTATGCTCAGACCTCCGAAAAATGCAGCTCCGAAAAACGCCTTGATTGGATTCCAACCTGCGAATATTACAAGAGCAACCGCTATCCAGCCTCTACCTCCAACTACATCCGCCTGCCAAATCGGTACACGAATCAAAGCCAGATACGCACCCCCAAGACCGCAAAGTACACCGCCTATCACGATATGCGCATATTTGTAAAGTGTAACATTTATACCCGAAGCATCCGCTGCCGCTGCACTTTCTCCTACCGCCGTCATATTGAGTCCCAACCCTGTCTTTTTGATATAAATGTAAAACACAATTACCAAAACATACGATATGTAAACAAATACATCCTGTTTAAACAGTATATCGCCGATGAACGGTATTTGTGAAAGTATCGGTATGCTACGCTTTGCAAAAAAGACCGACACCGCTTTCGGCACCGAAAATCCGATGTACGGCTGCCCGACAAAACTGGAAAATCCCGTCCCGAATATAGTCAGTGTAAGTCCCGTTACTGTTTGATTCGCTTTGAGCGTTACCGTAAGAAATGCGAAAATGAGCGCTCCCATTCCTCCCGCTATACCGGCAAAAATAATTGCAAGTGCAGGATTGTGCGTGCTATACGCACCTATGAATCCCATTACCGCACCTATCAGCATCATTCCTTCCACGCCGAGGTTTAAGCTGCCCGACTTTTCCGTTATAAGCTCGCCCAGTGTAGCAAGCGCCAAAGGAGTTCCCGCCACTATGCAGGTTGCCAAAAATACTTCCATTACTTCGCCTCCTTTGCCCATTTGTGCCTAGCCAAAGTTATCTTGTATTGCAAGAAGAACTCGCTTCCAAGCACGAAGAATAATATCGTTCCCTGTACTATGCCCGCAACGCTGCTCGGCACATTCATTGCAAGCTGTATGTAAGCTCCGCCCTGCAAAAGCATCGCAAACAGCACGCACACAATCGCCGTAACAGGCGCATTTAGCCTTGCAAGCCAAGCTGTGATGATAGCAGTAAAGCCGTATCCTCCGCTAATACCCGCAACCAGCGTTTTTTCAACCGCCGACGCCTGTATCATTCCTACAAGACCGCAAAGTCCTCCGGATATCAGCATAGCGACTATTACTATCTTGCCTATATTCATGCCCGCATATCTTGCCGTTTCGTAGCTTTCGCCGACAACAGTTATCTCGTACCCGAGCTTTGTGTAAGTCATCAAAAAGTATATCAAAATCACGCATACTATCGCAATCAAAAGTCCCAGATGCACCCCAAGGAATGTAGGCAAAATCGCATTGGCGGGAAACGGCGCAACTCTAGGAAATCCGTTCGCATTCGGATCCATCCAAGGTCCGTACTGCAAATACATTACAAACTTGATAGCGATATAATTCATCATTAGCGTGAAAATCGTTTCGTTTGTGCCGAACTTTCTCTTGAACAGCGCAGGTATAAACGCCCAAAATCCGCCCATTATTATTCCGGCACTCCCCATAAGCACAAGTAATATCGGCTTCGGCAAACTTCCGTAGTTTAGAGCCACATAGCTTGCCGCCATAGCTCCCATTGCAATTTGCCCCTCTCCACCGATATTCCAAAATTTCATTTTGAATGCCACGAGTATTCCAAGCGATGTAATTGTAAGCGGTATCGCCTTGATAATCGTCTGCTTGATTCTAAGCTGCGTACCGAGCGAACCTTCCACGATAGCATAGTAAACCCGAATAGGATTCAAACCGAACGCCAAAAGTATCAAAGCTGTGCAAAAGAGTGCCAAAACTATAGCAAGCGCCCTAATCAAATATTCTTGCCTTTTAGTCAAATTGCTTCTTTTGGTAATTTTAAGCAAGTTCATTGAAGCCAACCTCCTCATGTTCAAGTAATGTGCCTGTCATCAAAAGTCCCAAGTCCTCTTTCGTTATCGACGAAGCATCGACTATTCCTGAAACCTTTCCTGCACACATAACCATGATTCTATCGCATATTTCAAGCAAGACATCCAAGTCCTCGCCTATGAAAAGCACTCCGACACCTCGCTTCTTCTGTTCGTTAAGCAAATCGTAAATTTTGTAAGACGCACCGATGTCCAACCCTCTAACAGGATATGCCGTAATCAGCACCTTCGGATTCAAGTCAATCTCTCTTCCAAGCAACACCTTTTGTATGTTTCCGCCTGACATCTTGCTTACGGGTTCGAAAATACTGCTTGTTTGTATATCGAGATCTCTTACAATCTTGTTTGCTTTCTCTATGCACGGCTTTCTTTTCAGCATAAATCCACCGTAATTCTGATAATCCTTGAGCATCATATTGCTGACCATATCCATACTGCCGACAAGTCCCATTCCGAGCCTATCCTCAGGTATAAATCCCATGCTGATTCCCAGCTTGATGATTTCTCTAGGCGATTTTTGCGTAATATCCTCGTTTTCAAACTCAATTTTGCCGCTTGCGATATGCAAAAGTCCTGCGATTCCCTCGCACAGTTCCTTTTGTCCGCTTCCTGCAACACCTGCAACTCCAAGTATCTCGCCACCTCGTAGCGCAAAGCTCACATTTGAGATAGCTTCCTTTTTCTCTCTATCGAGTATGGTAACGCCCGTCATTCTAAGCAGCTCTCTTCCGAGCTTTGCATCTTCCCTTTTGAGCGCTAGCTCCACTTTCTTTCCTACCATCATCTCAATCAGTGTTCCCGTTTCAGCCTTGGCAGTTTCAACAGTTCCGATAGTTTTACCCTTTCGCAAAACCGTTACTCTGTCGCTTATTTCCATTACCTCATTCAGCTTATGTGTAATGATAATAACGCTTGTACCCGCGGATTTTAAATTTCTGATAATAGCAAACAGCTTGTCTATTTCACTTGGCGTAAGCACCGCCGTCGGTTCGTCCAAAATCAGTATCTTGGCGCCGCGACAAAGAACCTTTACTATTTCCAGAGTCTGCTTCTCTCCGACAGACATATCGTATACTTTTTTATCAAGCGCAATATCTAAATTGTATTTTTTCAGTACTTCCTCTATCTGCGCGCGTATCTTTTTTTTGTTTAAAAACAGCGAGCCTTTTTGCCCTATGATTACATTCTCGGCAGCAGTCAGCGTTTCGATTAGCTTGAAATGCTGATGTATCATACCTATTCCCATGGCAATTGAGTCCTTTGGTGAAGAAAAATACACTTCTTTGCCAAAAATAAAAATCTTGCCCTCGTCAGGTGTATAAATTCCGGACAGCATATTCATAAGCGTACTTTTGCCCGCGCCGTTTTCTCCCAAAAGTGCGTGTACTTCGCCATATTGTAATTCCAAATTCACATCATCACTGGCTTTCAATGTGCCGAATTTTTTTGTAATGCCCTCCATCAATATAGCGACTTTTTGCATTTTATACCATCCTCCTGCAATATGTATATCCTATTAAGTATATCACTAAGCGCCAAAAAAGAAAAGCACAAAAAAGGAGAGCGAGATAGCTCTCCTTTTTGCATTTTGTAAAATCTCCCAAGATTTATCAATCTGAATTTATTCACCTGTTGCGCCTTTAACAAGTCCATTGATTTTCCAAATCTCTTTTCTTGTCAAAGTTTGTCCTTCTTCGCAAAGCACCTTGCCGTCTGCATACTCGATTTTTCCGGAGAAAGGTGCAAACTCTCCAGCTATCATCTTGTCCTGAACCTCAAGAACTTTTTCCTTAACATCAGTAGGCACAAGGCTTGTCATCGGTGCAAGTCCTACATAGCCGTCCTTCAATGTTCCGTAGTAAGATTCAGGCTTCCATGTTCCTGCCATCATCGCTTCGATTGTAGGAATAAGGAATTTTTCGTGATGCCAAACAGGCGCTGTCAAGTAGCCCGCTTTTACCGCATCTATGTTTGATGTATCAAGATTGTAACCGATTGAATATGCGCCTTTTTCAGCTGCAGCAACCTGCGGACCTGTTGTATCGCAGTGCTGAGATATGATGTCGCATCCCTGATTTAAAAGTTCATCCGCTGCACTTCTTTCCCTTTCAGGATCGTACCAACTGTTTACATAAGCAACCTTTACTTCAACATTCGGATTTACAGATTGTGCTCCCAGTGTGAAAGCATTGATACCGATTTGTACCTCTGTGTAAGGGAATGCTCCGACATAACCGAGTTTGTTAGTCTTTGTCATCATTCCTGCAACTATACCTGCCAAGTATCTAGGCTGTTCAGTTGCTCCGAAGAAGTTACCGAAGTTCTTATCGTTCATCTTGTTTCCGGAGAAATGTAGGAAATTGATATCGTCGTACTCTCCCGAATTTGCAAGTTCGTCAAGCGCATCTCCGAAACCGTAGCTTCCGCCTATGATAACTCTACAGCCCTGATCAATCAAGTTTGTAGCCGCAGATTTTGCTGCCGATTTGTCTTCGTCGCTCACATTTTCAACATAAGTAACTTTAACCTTGCCCTTGAAATACTCTTCCATAGCCTTTACGCCCTGATGCTGAGTCTGTGTAAATCCGCCATCGTTTATGCTTCCGATGTAGATAACACCAACCTTATACACATCGTCATTCGACTGCGCCTGTTCATCGGTTTCAGCGCTGCCGCAAGCTACCGCAGCAAATGCGAGTGCCAGAACCAAAACAATTGATAATAACTTTTTCATTGCCATTCTCCTTTTACTTTCCGGCTCTTTGAATATCTCAAAACGAGCCTGTTTTATTAACAATATCTTAATTATAATAACATTCTTTGAAATAGTAAAGTGATTTTTTTATTTTGGGCACAAAAAAACACAAAAATCCGAGAAATCCCGAATCTTTGTGTTACAGCATGGATAAATTGTTCATATATTCTTTAATTATCATTCGTAAAAATCGGTTTGCCGTTTTCAAATCGCTCGATAGACGCAAGCGCCTCAACCCTTACGCCCATATCCTGTATGCGCTGTCTACCGCCCTGAAAGGTCTTGTCTATTACAGCGCCGAAGCCTACGACTTCGGCTCCCGCCTTCTCTGCAATTCTAATCAGCGCAACCGCCGCCTCACCCGAAGCCAAAAAATCATCCAGTATGAGCAATTTTTCGCCTTCGCTCACAAACCTTTTCACAACCCTAAGGTTTGCGACCGTTCCCTTCGTGAACGAGCGAGCCTCTGCACTGTAGCAACCCTCGACAATAGTGTTCGGTTTTGCCTTTTTGGCAAAAACCACCGGCACTGAACCGAATTGTTTCGCCGTTTCACAAGCAACCGCTATACCGCTTGCCTCGACTGTGAGAATCTTGTCGACCTTACAGCCCTCAAATCGCTTTTTGAACTCGCATCCGATTTCTTCCAAAAACTTAGTGTCTATCTGATGATTTAAAAATCCGTCAACTTTCAGTATATCGTCGCCGATTACCTGACCTTCACTTAAAATCTTATCCTTTAACGCTTGCATTTTCCCCTCTTTTAGCCTTTAATATCAATGCCGTTTTGAGCATTTCCGTTCACCTTTGCGCTTACCTCGGCATCTAGCTTTACAATTTTTACTAAAAGTTGCCCTATCTGCTTGTTGGTATCGTAGATGTTGGTTTGTAAAGGGTTGTCCAGCTTGAGCGATTCAACATTTGCCGCAGAGAATTTCTTTGGGAACAAAATCGCTCTCATCTTTTCGGCAAGCGGTGCAGGCAATTTTTCGATTATCAAGAGGTTTTCCTCATCCAGCTTGCTCGCAAGCATCATCGCATCGCCACGCATATCAAGCAGTCGCTCAAATGAACCGGCATCTTGACGCTCAAATGCCTTTTGCATATCTTTCGTACAAGTAAATATACTGTCAAGATATTTGTATTTCTTTTTCAGATTGTCAAGAATTTTATTTGTAGCATTAAAAGTATCCACCGGTTTTCCTCCAACAGCTCCAATCAGCCTACTCCAAGCGTAGTATCAAGAGGTTTGCCAACCGAAAATTGAGTTGTTAAGTTCGCCCTTTTGTTCGCTTCCTTGAAGCTGTCCTTTATATCCTTTGCCAAAGGCAGCATCTCCTCAATCAGCTCGGGTTTTCTTGCCATCTTGATTCTATTCAATTCAAACTTAAAGTAATCGTACATTCTATAAAGCTCTCTGCTTATAGGATACTTCATATCCAGGCTCTGTGTCAAGTAGGAAACGATTTCGATTGCTCTTTGAATGTCGGCTTCGAAATTTTCCATATCGCCTTTTTCAAGATATAGCTTTCCGCGAATTAACCTTTTGTTGAATTCTTCAAAAAGAAGTATCAGCATTTCGCCCTTAGTCATAGTTTCTACTGACTGTTCTTTGTAACTTTGATATCCGTAAGACATTTTGTTTCTCCTCTTTCACTTTATTGCTGTGATAGCCACGAACTTTGCTGATTCATCTTTGCGATGTAGCGTTCCATCATAGTAAATCTTCTTTCGTATTTCGTCCTCGCATCTTTCAGCTTGGTTTCAAGCGCTTCTCTTTTCTTGGAGAGCAGCTCGTTTTGTCTATCTATAAGGTTGCTCTTTGTGGTAGCGTTACCTTCAATACCGGCTATATTCACAAGTCGTCCTTTTTCATTTCCGACCGTTCTTGCATAGCTTTCCATAACTTTCTTCATTCTGACTGCAAATCCGCCTGACAGCTTGGAATCGCTTACATTTACATCGCTTGCCGCCGTCGAGTTGAAGAAATTCATCACTTTCTCAGGTTCGCTGCTAAGTGCAGATTTCAGTTTCTTTTCGTCGATTATCAGTTTACCGTTACCCGCATACGAAGATGCAGTGCTGATGCCTATATCCTTACCGAATCCCAAATCTTTGACAGGATTTGAAAATACGAAACGCAAATCCGATACCAAGCCTCGAAGTGCACTGTCGCCGAACAGTATGCCTTTCTTGGCGTTCTTTTCCCACTCTTCGATTTCCTTAGCTGTCATTTCTTTTTTTTGCGCTCTTGTAAGAGGTTCGTATCTGTCGGTCAACTTTTTGTTTTTGAATCCCTCTCTCCTTGTTGTAATAAGCGAGTTGACCTCATCGACGATTTTGTTGTAGTCTTCCGCCATTTCCTTGATAGCTTTAACTGCGGAATCCGTGTTCAGTTCAGTCTTGAACTTGATGTTGTCCGCCGCCGTAGCAGCTTCAAATGTATCTTTCGCTTCAAAACTTGTGTTATCTATCTTGACGGAATTGCTGAATCTTTCGATATCTACATCGTTTGCTTCCCCTCGATATTTGATTTTCATTTTCAAATTTTGTCCGGCAGTGATGCCTTTTTGAGCATCTGTAAGGCTGTCATCTGCGATTTTTCCAAACAGCTTCTTCGCCAAATCTCCACCGTCCACATCTTTGAAACTCAATTTACCGTTTTCGCCTGATTCGTCCGCCATTATTGAAAATTTGTTCGTAGTGCTTAGATACGCAATATCAACACCTGCTTCGCTATCATCGTTAATCTTCTTGATTACCGCGCTAATTGCAGTCGAACCCTTGAACGCAAATTCCTTGCCGTTTACATTTAGTTTGTAAATATGGTCCGCCGCCGTAGCATCGGGATCTGTCGAAAGTTGCGACGGAGTCGCCCTCAGACTCGCAATAGTGGCATTTAGATTTAGTCTGTTGTTAGCCTTGTCCGCTATCGCAAACATACCGTCCGCACCAAGCGTACCCTTGTCTGTCGATGAAATTGAAAGCGTAGATGTCGAATCGGTTGCCGTGATTTTCAAAGTTCCGTCATTTGCCGTTACTCTGACTTTGCCCGTTCCGAACAGGTCGTCCAATTTTTCATTCATAATCTCCGCAATCTTCTCAGTCTTGGCATTGTCGTCAGCCAAGTCTTTGATTGCGTCGTTGTCGGCTTTTGTAAATTTGAGTTTGCGTGTTTGACCGTTCAAATCAAATTCTATTTCTTTTCCCTCCAAATTTTGAGGTCTTGTCTGTCTTACCTGTACAGGTGCTGTTCCGTTGATGTCGACACCGCCCTCGCCCTCGATACCTTTCTCAAGTCCAAGAGCCGCAAGGGTACTGTCAAGTCCGCCGGATATGGAAAATTTCTTCGTATCAGTCGGATTCACCGCCGACAACTTCAGTTTACCGTTATCTGCTGTGAACTTGATTTTCGTTGCCAAAGTATCACGCGCCCTACCGCCTTGAATCTGTATATCTTTCATGGCGCTGTTCAGTATGTCCGCCATAAGCGATGCTTCATCTCCTGTCGGCATCATAGCACGCTCGCCTATATCAACCGTGTACCTTACACCGTCATACTTGATTTCAACGCTCTTGTTTGCAACCAAATTTTCGGTAATATTTCCAAATTTCAGTTTCCTTGTCTGTAAAGCTCCCGAATCCACACCGCTTGTGCCTACATATGCGGCTTTCTTTGCAAGTTGAGAAATCTTTGTGATTTCAAAATTTAAATTTCCCTGTCCTGTAGTGCTAAGTACATTTATCTTCGAAGCGTTTGCACCTTGCGCGGTCGCAGTTACATCGTTATAAAGACCTGTTCTGAGCAAGTTTGTTTCCGGATTTGCAAACGAAAAATACTTGTCCTGAAATTTGGTAAGCGAAGATATGACACCTCTATACGCTTCCTGTTTCCAAGTGTTGCGGGTTTCTTCTTTCGTTATCCTATCTATTTTGTTTTGGATATTGAGCGTTAATTTTTCGATTACTTCTTCCGTATTCATTCCGCTTACAAGTCCTGTAAAGCCCTTTGCCGAATATCCGCTCTGCGAACCTTGTACACTGTTTATATTTGTCATATTAACCTCCCCAATCGGTTATATATTTATACGATTATATATTCCTCTATCACTATATCGGCAAATTCTCAAAAAAATTAAGCAAAATTACTATTGGTCATAGTAAATGTTTAACTACCTCTATTGCCGTAGATATCGCTTCTTCAAAACTCACTTCTTTTACATAACTAAATCTTTTTTGATAACTTCGCCAACGCATTTCAAGGTCTTTTTCCAATCTCAAAACCGCTAAAACATTAAGAATATTGTCGACATCAAAATCCGTACTTCTATATTTGAATGTATTTTGGCACGCTAATTTTAATCGTTTAAAATCTATTTCCCCTTTTTTCAAATGATACAAAATATAAATATCATAAAAATCTTTACTTCTACTATTAAATATTCCTTTCTGATAAACCGTCTGTATCTTTTCAGCTAACATTGTTTCTACATTATATGCACAAATACTAAAGAATTTGTTTGCAAAAATACTTTTGTATTCATACAATATTTCACTTGGGGTAATTGGATCTCCTACTGCGATATCCAGCGGAATACTTTGTCTAATATTTTCAAATCTGCAAAGTACTGTGATTCTGAATCCACCATATTCGTCCTCCTTACGAATTTCTTCAATCCTTTGAATTTCATAACTAATTCCATTACCCTTTCCGCTACTAAAAACTTTTTCAAATCTTTCTTTGACACTCTCTTCAGTGAGTGGGCATCTTCTTATCAACAAGTCAATATCTATAGTACTTCTCTGCCTTATACCAATTACATTAGCTAATAAAAACCCACCTTTAAAAATAAAGTTTTCATTTTCATCACTACTTGCTATTTTTTCCAAAATACTCTCTAAAAAATAGTGCGTTTGAATAATATTAAAATTAAGTCCTGTTTCGTCTGATAGCTTTTTACATATAGCTCGCAATCTATCTTTATTCATAAACTACCTCCAAAATAGTTTTTAACTTTTCATACACCTTGAGTTTCTTGGAATATTCATATAATTTATTAAAATTTTTGCGCTCATAACGAACATATTTGTTAATGGTTTTAGCAAATAATTCCGTTTGCATATCATCTCTGCTTTTAATAATATCGCATACTGTCCTCTCTAAATCATAAACTTGCACCGTATTACCAAATACAGTTCGACAATTTGTAATACCAAAATCATAAAGTCCTTTTGTAGCATAATGCACTCTAACATTCTCGGAAATTCGATGTGCATTATAGCCTTTGTATACCGTAATATCTATTTCCGATGGTATTATATCGGTAAATTGATGCAAATACAATGCTGATAGATAAGAAAACACCCCAACTTTACACCTGCGTTGAAGGAAATAATATTCATCATAATCTCCATTTGAATTTATATAAATCCCTCTTTCCGCTCGTATTAGCTCCCCTGTATCAACCATACGGGTTAAATATACTGTTGGAATATTTACTTTTTTAAGCTCGTTGCTCGTAATAATTCCACCTGTGTTTTTCATTTTTTCTCTTATATATTTAATATAGTCCATACTATACACCCTTTCTTGTTGTTATTGTGCTTACATTTTACCATTCAGTACGCACTATTGCAACAAAAAATTAAGCAAAATTACTATACAAAAAAACTTGCAGGAGTGTGCAAGTTTGAAAAATAAGCGAGAAAGCACTAAAAAAGGGCGGGATATCCCGCCCTTTAAATTTTCAGTTCAGATGTCTTTCCTGAAAAAGTTTAGTAAAAAATCACCAAACTATTATCTACCGAATACTACGATATCGAATCCGTCGTTATCTGCGTTAGTTTCATAAAGAAGAACTAGGTCATCTTTCTTCAATCCACCGCTGAAAACTTTGTATTCGCCATCTTCAACTCTGTAGAATACAGCTTTGTCGGAGATTGCTAATTTGTAAGCATCAGCAGCTCCCAGTTTAACACCTTCAACAGACTTTCTGCCGTCAGCTTTTTCTACTTTGATTACATCTTCCGTTTTGTAAACTTTTGCAGCTGCAGGAGTTAAAGTTCCAGTTGCACCAATTGTAGCAGTAACTTCAGTAGCGTCTGTTACAACACCCTTAGCATCAACTCTAACTTCCCAAACTTTAGCTGTTAGAGCAGTTCCTGCTGTGTATGTAGGTGCTACATATCCTGTGCCAAATACTGTATTATCAACAGTCTTAGCTGCAAGGCTTACTCCGTCCTTGAATCCTTTTACATCCCAAACTTTGTCGCCTGCATCGTTTGCTGCAAGTACCTGTTCGTTTAGAACTGCATAAGATTTAGTACCTTCCTTAGCGTTTGCCTCAGGTATAATCATAGCTACTACCTTGTAAGTATCAGCATGTCCGTCGTTCTTCTTGTCGAATAGAAGTATAGCATCAGCTATGTTCTTACCTATATCAACTTTATCGATTGAAGATACTACATAATCGCCATTTGCCTTCTTCACGAATACTGTAACACCGGTTGCGATTTTAGCTGTAGTTCCAACAGCTGTGCCATCAACACTTGCAGGGGCTGCGCCTGTTATCGATTCGATATAGTACTTATTACCCAATTTGATTGTAGCTTTTGTAAAGAATCTATTTGCTTCTGTAATCTTTCCGTCTTTGTTCAAGCCGTAACCGATTAGGTTGTCAACATCGCCGGCTACGATTCCAGTCTTAGTAGCGTCATAAACAAATACTTTTTCTGTACCGTCAGCAAGAGCAAGTTTTGCCTGATTGTCGATACCGCCAGTTGCAATTTTCTCAAGTACTGCGTAGTTTCTAGCTTTTGCTGTCTTTTCGAAATCGAATACATATCCTCTAGCATCAAGGAATGCTTTTACTTCGTCTGTAACATTGTCAACTCCAACTACAAGTGCGTCAGCATCTATACCAACATTGTTTAGAACGTCTTTGGAGTTTTTGAAAGTCTTGTCGCCAATCGTAAACTTAGCTTTTGAATCTGTAGTTTTATCCTTGAAGCTCTTTACTACGCCCTCAACAGTTTTGTTTGATACTTCGATCTTTCTGATAACTTTATCATTGTCGTATACATATACAACATCGTCAGCTTTGATGTCAGCTAGAGTAGCGGCACCTACAAGTTCAAACTCGTTAGCTGCGATTTCGTTGTTGTCATCTTTGCCGAACTTGTAGTTCAAAAGAGTCTTGTCGCTCTTGATAGAAGCAAGGTCGGAAGCCTTTACCTTCTGTCCGATTGTAACATCCCATTCAACAGCGGAATAGATTTCTTTGATTGTCTTTCCGGAAAGGTCAACGTTAAGAACGTATTCCTTAGTATTGTTGTTAGCACCATATACACTATTTGTGAATGTTGCATCTGTTATTAGAACATTGCTTGTAGTAGTTTTACCATTTCCTACAATCAATTTGTTTGCCTTATCAACACCTGATTTTACAGTGTATTCTTTTTCGTCATCTGAAGTTACGAACTTATTAGCTGCTGTAAATCTACCAACAAGCTGATCCGATTCGTTCAAGAATGCTACGATCTTGTTAGTCTTTTTGTTTACATAAACTTTACCGAATTTACCAAGGTTCTTCGCCATGTTGATAGAAGCATTGTCTACGTCTGAATCAACAACTACATCTTCTTTGTCCATTCTGCAGTTTAGACCTGCTGAGAACAATGTAGTTTCAACACCAGGGTTGCTTCCGTTAGGAAGTTTATCCCAAAGTGGGTTTGTCTTGCCGTCTGTATCTACTGCAACCTTCTGGATTGGAAGTAGGTTGTAGATGATCTGAGCTGCGTTTTCTCTAGTAGCTCCAACCATATCTTTTGCTACATCTTTGTAAAGGTCAAGTTCCTGAGCCTTTGTTACATAGTTTGCAGGCCAAGCTCCCTTTAGTTCGGAAGAATTGTCTACATAACCGATTGCTCTAAGAGCCATAGTAACAGCTTCGTTTAAAGAAACAGTTCTGCCTGGCATAGCGTTTCCGTAGCCGTCACCAACCATGATTCCCTTTGACAAGCAGAATGCAAGGTAGCCTGTTGACCACTCGTAACCTGCCATATCCTTGAACGGAGTCTGTGAATATCCTTCAAGCGCACTGTTTGGTATAGCTAGTGCCTTTGTAAGCATAACAGCAAACTCTGCTCTTGTTACCTCTTTTGTAGGTAAGAATGTTCCTTCCGGAGTACCAACTACGATACCAAGATCGTTTACTACTCCGATTGCTTCTTTGTTTGGACTTGCAGCGATATCGCTAAGAGCCTTACCAGCTTTTCCTTCTGGTGTAGGAGCTGTAGTCGCATTGTCTGCGAATGCCAATGAGAAGCTAGTTAGTACTAGTGCAAATGTAAGCACTAATGCAAGTACTTTTTTCATCTTCTAATTTCCTCCTTTAGAAATAGTAGGGGCTTTGAAATATTTACCTCACGCACTCTCCCCTTTTTCCAAGTACATGAGTCATGAGAAGATACCTCTTCGTCATATCTAGAGCTATTATACTAGCTGTGAAAAAGCTAGTCAAGTGGTTTACCCAAGCTGTAACATAACTGTAAAAGACAATCAGTACATCCGCACATCGCGCATTTTACTTAATTATCAAAAGGTCTGCGCTTTCTTCCTTGTCGTCTGTTATGTCAAATGCTTTGACTTTCGTTCCTTTTGTTACGCTTCCGAGGCTTGCACTTTTGTACTTGCCCGCTTTGAATTGGTAAACCGTAGGTGCATCTTTTGTTCCTATATATTTATCGCCCAGCTTGATTACGCCCTTTGAAACTTCCGTTACAGTTTCAAATTTGCTTTCACCTGCCGTAATTTTGGTGAGAACTTTGAAATCCTCCGTATTTGCAAGTAGCGGCACGATAGCATGAACAACTCCGTCGCTCACAAGCAGCTTTACAAAATTTCCGTTTTTGTATTTTGTTGAATCTTGAAGAATTACTCCCGATTCGCAGCTCCAGCTAATCGGTTTTCCCGCCGTAAGGCTATCTATCACCTCCGCCTTTTCGCCGTTTGCAGCAGTTCCAATATGTGTATCATTGACTACGCAGTATACCGCACCTGTGAAACCGGCATCTTTCGGAAGAAGCATATATGTAATCTTTCCGTTTTCTTCTATATAAAACGCCTTTGCTTTTGCATCTTTGTATTTATAGATAGTATCTATTTCCAAGTCTTTAAATTCGGGCAGTTTCATATCAGCCTTGTAATTTTTGCTTTCGCCGTATGTGAATACCTTTACATCGGAAGCGATAGGCATGTCTCCGTACTTGTCCATAGCATCGCTGAATTTCAGTTCGCCGTACTTGAGCTTGTCAATCGGAAAAGTTGCTTCATTCGCAGTTGCAGGATTTAGTTTTTTTTTAGACTTTTGAATAGCGTTGTAAACTACCTGTGCCGCAAATGCCCTGGTTGCAGATGCGTCTTTTTCCGTATCGAGAAGCAAGTTTGACTGCTGTGCTTTCTCCGTTACCGCGGCTTTCCAGTCGGCGGCTTTTTTTATTTCATCCATATTTACTTTTTTTGCAGCAAGTGCAAGTGCGAGCATTTCTTCCTTTGTTACAGGTTTGTCGGGCTTTGCAGTTCCGTCGGGGTAGCCTGCCATGATACCCTTCATTTTCGCGTATTTCAAATATGCGTTTGCCCAGTGGTCGCCCGCCACATCGCTGAAGCTCTGCTCTTTTTCCACTGCCGCAGCTATTTTCTTTTCGTCTTTTTCGTAAAATGCTTTTACAAACATTACGGCAGCTTCCGCTCTCGAAAGTTCCTTGTTCGGATTGAACTTGCCCTCAGGCGTTCCCTGTAGTATGTTTTGAGCTTCCAACTCTTTGATAGCTTTTTCGTTTGCGTTTCCCGATATATCACTAAGTTTTGTTTCTGCAAAACCCGCTTGCGGAATTACAAGTGCAAGCACAAGTGCGGTCGCTAAAATCTGTTTTAATTTCATATTTCCCTCCTATTCATCTTACTGCGCTTTTGCAGGTTCAGGCAATCTCAGCTTGTTTACAAGCTCGTCTTTGGCTTTCTTTTCTTCCCAAGTAAGCTCTACTTTTGCCTGTCTTGATGCGCCTTTGAATAAAATCATCGCTACATCTCCTCTGGTTGCAGGTGCATTCCAATCTGTTATGTTTCTATCGTCGATTAACCCTCTCATAACAGTTTTTGAATAGTTTATATAGTTGTCCGGCCAGTTTGTTCCGAGGTTTATCTGCGGATTTTGAATTCTAGCCATAATAGCCATAAACTCAACATATGAAACATCCGCCTTCGGATCGAATATTCTTTCAGATCTTCCGGTTATGAGGTTTGCCCTCTTGCAAGCGTTAATGTACGGTTTCGCCCATTCAAAGCCTGCCAAATCGTCAAAATAGTCCAAATTGGAATCTGCAACCTTGTTTCTGCTGTTTCCCGTAATCTTTGCTATCATTACAGCAAGCTCTGCACGGCTGATTCCTTTCTCGGGATAAAAATAGCCGTCCGGATTTCCCATTATAATATTTCTATCCATGAGCGATTTTACAGGTGCGAAGTACTCCGTATTCGCTACATCCCACGGATAACCCAAAGGATTCGCGGTATAAACATACTTCGGCGCTGCAAATGCCGCTTGCGGTGCTGTGCAAACAATCATAACAAGCGCAAGCACTCCCGCAATCAATGTTCTCTTTTTCATATTTCTTCCTTCTTTCTATATTTTTTTATTTTTTTTAATCAACTTACCTAAACAGTATATCACAATTCGCCGTTTCGGTTTATTAAGTTTTTATTGCTTTTCAGAAATCTTCGCCTGCGCCGCTGCAATTCGCGCTTCCGGCACTTTGCCAGGCTCGCACGATATGTAATTCAGGCCGAGCCTTTGGTAAAACTCTATGCTGTCCGCATCGCTGCTTTGGTTTCCACAAACACCCAGTTTTATTTTCGGTTTTGCCGTTTTGGCACTTTTCGCCGCTATTTCGATGAGCGAGCCTACGCCCTGCAAGTCGAGTTTTTCGAAAGGATTTTCGGTCAGTATACCGTTTTCTCTATATTTGTTCATAAGTATATCGACATTTTCTTTGGACACTCCGAATGCAAGCTGTGTCAAGTCGTTTGTTCCGAACGAAAAAAAATCTGCATTTTTCGCAATTTCATCTGCGATAAGTGTCGCTCTCGGCACTTCTATCATAGTGCCCACCGTATATTCTATGTTTCTTCCAAGCTCACCTGCGCAATGCGAGATTGCATCGTCCACAAGCTCCCTCACGAACTGAAATTCCTCCGCTATACCGACAAGCGGAATCATTATTTCCGGCTTTACTTCAACTCCCTGTTCCGCCTGCATTTCGATTACCGCAAGAGCTATCGCCATAGCTTGCATCTTCGTGATTTCCGGATATTTGACGGCAATACGACACCCTCTATAACCCAAAAGCGGATTTATTTCTACGATTTTGTCTAATTTTTTTCTAAGGCTTTGCGTTGAAATGCTGAGTCTGTCCGCAGTTTTTTCCACTTCCGCATCGGTTTTTGGTAGCCAGTTGTTTAACAGCGGATCCATGAGCCTTATCGTAATAGGCTTTTCGCCTATTATTGCAAATATGCGCTTGAAAAAATTTTTTTGAACAACTATCAGCTTCTCGGTCGCAACTCTGCGCTCCGCTTCCATATCCGACAAAAGTATAGTCAAAATATCGTTTATGTTTATATCTGCAAAAATATGCTCGGTACGACAAAGTCCTATTCCCTCTGCCCCGAGAGTCATAGCTTTCTCCGCTTCTTCGGCGCTGCTTATATTTGCACGAACTCTAAGCGCACGCTTTTCGTCCGCCCAACTGAGCATGTCGTCAAATTCGCATACGGGCTTTCCCTCTTTTAGAGCTTTTGCGCCCCTGTAAAGTCCTGCCGAAGCACTGTCGAGCGTAACTATTTCTCCCTCTTTTACGGTTTGCTCTCCAACTCTTATAATTCCTGCTTTGTAATCTATCGAAAGTTCGTCCCGAATAACCAAAAACGGTTTGTCAAGGCTTCTTGCAAGCACCGCCATATGCGATGTTACACCTCCGCCTGCCGCCACTATCCCTTCGGAGAGTCTAAGTGCCGAAAAAAGTTCGGGGGTGGCTCTTTCGCACACAAATATCACTCGTTCTCCTTGTCGCATCATCGCTTTCGCACTTTCGGGCGACATGCAAAGTCTGCCGATACCTACCGATACCGATGCCGCCTCCCCGCTCGCTACTAAGTCAACCGCCTTTTCCTCATCTTGCACTTCACGGAAAGATGTCAGCATCGAACAGATTTGCAATTTCGGTATTTTCATTATAGCTTCCTCTTTGTCGAAGTAGCCTTTTTTCGCCATTTCAACCGCATTTTTTATAGTTGCGCTTATACTCATTTTGGCATTTTTTGACTGCAAGATATAGAGCTTGCCTTTTTCGTATGTAAATTCAATATTTTGTGCCCATTTAAAATGTTCCTCCAAAAGTCCTGTAATTTTTACAATGCTTTCGTGGATTTTTTCGTGTTGCGCTTTCATGTTCGCAAACGGCGTAGGATTTTCCATTCCGCTTGCAATCGCATCACCTTGCGCCTTCGGCAGATATTCGCCGTATATTTCATTTTCACCTGTTATAGGATTTTTTGAAAACACAACCCCTGCGCCCGAATTAGCATCTATGCTGCCGAATACCATTTGCTGCACTATTACAGCCGTACCCGCCTCATCGCTTATACCGCTGAGTTTTCTGTAGCTTTTCGCTCTCGGTAAATTCCACGAACGAAATATCGCCTTGATAGCCGAATGTAGCTGTTTATTTGCATCTTGCGGAAATTCCTCGCCCGTAAGTGCCAATATCTGCTTTTTCAGCCTATGTATATGTTTTTTGATAGTGCGTGTGCTGTCCGATGCAGCAAAATCATCGCACTCAAGTTTGTACCTGTCAAGCTCCAAAACCGCGCAGGCATAGTCAAATATAAATTTTCTATATGTCATATATGCGAAATGTACACTTTTGGATATGGTTGCAAAAGCCGATACCGTTTCGTCGTTCAGTCCCACATTCAAAACCGTATTCATCATTCCCGGCATCGAAATACTGCCCGACGAGCGCACCGAAACGAACAGCGGATTTTCCGAGCCGCCGAATTTCTTGCCCGAAACCGTTTCGAGTTCCGCAAGTTTTTCGGGAAGCTGCGCCGCAAGTTCCTCCGAAAACTCGCCGTTTCCCCAGTCGCAATCATTACACAAAGAGCTTGCCAAAATAAAACCAAAGGGCACAGGTAACCCTATCTTTGTCATTTCAGACAAGTTGGCCCCTTTGCCCCCTAATTGCGCTCTCATGTTTTTATTTCCCTCATTGAATGAGTAAATTATTTGAGCCATTATTTTCTCCTATTTTGATGTCTAAAATTCAAGTCGCTTTTCAATGTATTCCTTGAGTTTAGATATAGGCAGTCTTTCCTGCTGCATGGTATCTCTATCCCTTATTGTAACGCAGCCGTCAGTTTCGGTATCAAAATCCACGCATATGCTGAACGGTGTACCTATTTCATCTTCTCTTCTGTATCTTTTGCCTATGCTTCCCGATTCATCGTAATCCACCATGAAATACTTGGAAAGTTCCTCATAAACAGGTAGTGCAACAGGTGCGAGCTTCTTCGCAAGTGGAAGTACCGCAGCCTTGAACGGTGCAAGAGCAGGGTGAAAGTGAAGGACAACTCTCGTATCTTCCTTGCCGTCCTCCGAAACCAAAGTTTCCTCGTCGTATGCTTCACAAAGGAATGCGAGAGTTACACGGTCCGCACCAAGCGACGGTTCTATACAATAAGGTATGTATTTTTCACCCGTTTCCGAATCCACATAGTTCATTTCCTGCGAGGAGTGTTCGCTATGCTGTCTTAAGTCGAAGTCGGTTCTATCCGCTACTCCCCAAAGTTCGCCCCAGCCGAACGGGAATTTATATTCGATGTCGGTTGTCGCATTGCTGTAATGGGACAGTTCCTCTTTTTCGTGATCTCGCAGCCTGAAGTTTTCCTTTTGCATATTCAAAGACAGCAAGAATTTCTCACAATAGTCTTTCCAGTAATTGAACCATTCGATGTCCGTACCCGGCTTGCAGAAAAATTCAAGCTCCATTTGTTCAAACTCACGGGTTCTAAATGTAAAGTTGCCCGGTGTAATCTCGTTTCTAAAAGATTTTCCAATCTGCGCTATTCCGAACGGGATTTTTTTTCTGCTCGTTCTTTGAACATTTTTGAAATTTACAAATATACCTTGTGCCGTTTCCGGTCTTAGGTATATCTCAGCCTTTGAGTCCTCTGTAACACCTTGGAATGTCTTGAACATCAAGTTGAACTGTCTGATAGAAGTAAACTCTTTCTTGCCGCACTCAGGACATTCTATTCCGTTTTCAGCTATGTAACTCTCGAGTTTTTCATTGTTCCAGCCGTCAACAGTCATAGCTTCCTTGCCGCTTGTTTCTATGTAGTCCTCTATCAACTTGTCCGCTCTAAACCTTGCTTTGCAGCTTTTGCAGTCGATAAGCGGATCTGCAAATCCTCCCACGTGTCCCGAAGCCACCCAAGTCTTTGGATTCATCAATATCGCAGCATCCAGTCCCACATTGTAAGGCGATTCCTGCACAAATTTCTTCCACCACGCTTTTTTGACATTGTTTTTGAGCTCCACACCGATAGGACCATAATCCCAAGTGTTTGCAAGACCTCCGTATATTTCGGAACCCGAATACACAAATCCTCTATTTTTTGCAAGCGATGTAATTTTGTCCATCGTAATGTTCTTTGCCATATCTATTTTTTCGTTTCCTCCGCTTTTGTGTCCTCTTCTTCATCGAACATTTTTTCTTGTTCTACGTTAATTTCAATGTCAGTATCGTCGTCGGATGCACCACCGTCGAAATACGCATCGTCTTCATCTTCTTGCGTACGCACTTTGTTCATCGCTTCGTTTGTCTTTGTAACGATATTGTTGTAAACCTCACCGCCCTTTTCCTTGACGCTGTCTGCTATAACGCTGCCCTTTTCAATTAAATCTCCGATTTTCTCATTTGTCATTTCGCTGACATCTATCACTGAACCGTCGTCCTTGACTACCTCAATTTCGCACTTTGTTCCGAATGCCACCAAAACACCCGCAACCATTGCAACAGGAGCTGCAACAGCACCTACTATGCCGACATTCAGCGGCAAGTTGAGTACAACTTCTTCATCTTTTCTGATTATAATTCTCGATACATTGCCTCGTCTAATAATCTCTTTGATATTCTCTATAAGCTGTACGCTTTTTGAAGAAATCTTTTTCTGATCCACCTCATCGATTTTTTCCTCGATTTCGATAATAGCGTCAACTACGCTTCCGTTTGCTCTTTCGAGTGCTTCTTTTGCTTCCTTGTAGCTAACCCCTGTTCTGTCCTTTACCAATTCTATTTTTTCCAATGTAATTTCCATAATTTCCTCACTTTCCTTAATCTATCCAGCAAAAGCTCTCCGTTTTCAATTTTCCGACATCCAAATGATGTTTGATATACGGTTTCATCACATTTCTAAGCTGCATTTCTATTTCCGGTTTGAGAGTTACCGTTTCGAGTGCTTTTAGCGGATTTTTTAAAATGAACATCACTACTTTAATAATATCAAAATTTGCAGAATAAATCAATATTTCCGCATCTTTATTTTTTTGTAACGCTTCTGCAGCAATTTGCCTTTGACAATCCGAACATAAAAGCCCCCCGTCCTCGATTGAAAAAGCGGAAAGATTTTCTGCCGTACCGCAATTTGCACACTGCGTCAAAAGCGGCGCAACCCCCATGTATTTTAGCGTTTTTAACTGGTATGCTATAGTGAGTGTCGAATAGCTTGCCTTTCGCGCTGCAAGCATTTCCAGATATTCCAAAACCAAACTGTAAATTTGCGCTGACGGTGTTCCCTCTGTGAGTATTTTCTCCGTATATTCAAGCACATATGCCGCCTGCACATATTTATCTATATCTTCGCCTATCTTGTAATAGCTTTTCAAAAGCTCGCCGCTGACAATATTGTAATTGTCAGTATTCCTATACATTTCAAACCTGCTATATGAAAAAGGACGAACTGCCATAGATGATTTCGTCCGATTCTTTTCCGTAATGTTGCTCGCCGCACTGATTTTGCCGAACTTCCTAGTCAAAACAGTCAGCATATTTTTGCCGTTTGCAAGCCCGACTTTCTTTATGACAAGTCCGTCAGTTTCCGTATACATAGCTATTCCCTGTTACTATATCCGAAATTGGACAGTGCAAAATCGCTATCCCTCCAATTTTCTTTGACTTTCACCCAAATTTCCAAAAAAACTTTCGTGCCGAGCAACGCTTCAATTTCCAATCTTGCGCTTTTCCCTATTCCTTTGAGCTTCTTGCCGCCCTTGCCGATAATGATTCCCTTGTGGGATTTCTTTTCGCAGTTTATAACAACTCCGATTTTTGTGAGTCCTTCTTCTTCCACAAATGTTTCGATTTCAACGGCTATCCCGTGCGGTATTTCTTTTTCAAGATAATGCAGCGCTTTTTCTCTAACAATCTCGCAAACCAAAAACCTTTCGGGATTGTCCGTAATCATATCCTCAGGGAAATACATCGGACCTTCCTCGAGATTATCTTCGATTGCTTTCATTACATCGGGTACATTTTTGCCGTCTTTTGCGGATATGCCGTAAATAGCATCAAATATTCCAAGTTCAGTATATTCCTCATAAATCCGCCTGTACTTTTCCGGCTCTATTATGTCTATCTTGTTTATCAAAAGCAGCTTCGGCGTTTCAACTTCCTTGAGCAACTCCACGATGTACTTGTCGCCGCCCGCCTCGGAAAGCGGTTCATCTGTGAGCATCAAAATAGTATCTACTTCGCCGAATGTATTTATCGCCATCCCCGTCATATAGCTTCCCAGCTTGGTGCGCGGCTTATGTATACCCGGCGTATCAATAAACACGATTTGACAACCGCCGTTCTCATCTTTTTGTGTGTATATTCCTCTAATAGCATTTCTGGTAGTCTGCGGTTTGTTCGCAACTATCGCTATCTTTTCTCCAAGTATTTGATTGAGCAGTGTTGATTTTCCAACATTCGGTCTGCCTATTATACCTACAAATCCCGTTTTCAAACTTTCTCCTTAATTTGCGGTTTTTCTTCCGCTATCAACCTAAAACCGTTCGGAAGCAACTCGCTAAGTTCGAAAATTTCAAGTTCGTCCTCGCTACTTCCCGTAATAATCTTTAAATTCGGTGCAAACTCGTACAAAAACTGTCTGCAAATTCCGCAAGGCATCACCTTTTGTTCGTTTGCAACTATCGCTATTTTGGCAAACTCCCTATCTCCTGCCGTTATAGCCGAAATTACCGCTGCACGCTCTGCGCATATAGTTGCTCCGTACGAGGAATTTTCCACATTTACACCAAGATATACATCTCCTCTCTGCGTGAGCAACGCAGCTCCTACGCAAAAGTTTGAAAAAGGTGCATACGCATTTTCCGCAGCTTTTTTTGCCGCCAAGTAAAGCTCCCTGTCCGTCATCAACGTTCAACCTCTATTTCACGCATTACCGCTTCTTCTTTTTCTCGCATCTTTTTCTTTTCCTCGTCGTCCATATGGTCGTAACCAAGTAAATGCAATACGCTATGCACAAACAAGTAGAGTATTTCCCTTTCCGGAGAATGTCCGAAATCGTCTGCTTGCAACAACGCCTGTTCTGAGCATATTACAACATCGCCAAGACATATAGTGCCATAGCTCGGGAAATATTCTTTCTTTTCGTATTGCGGAAACGAAAGTACGTCGGTAACTGCATCCACCCCTCGATATTCCCTGTTCAGCTCGTGTATTTCGTTTGCATCTACAAAGCTGACACTTATCTCGATTCTCAGCGGCTCTATACCCTCATTTTTCAAGCAAACTTCCGCCGCCTCTTTCATCTTTGCAACCACCTGTTCGCCTGGCAATCTGTCCTCGCTAAAAACTATATTCATAGGCACCTCTTTTACGATTTTTCGCCGTTCGGCTCTACTTATCCAGACTCACACCATCTCCCTTGTTGTCGTTTTCCGTCTGCCCCTCTTGCGGATTTATCTGTTCTTGCTGTGCTTCCTCCTGCACATCTTCTTGCATTTCAGTCTTTACTTGCAGCGTTTCCTCTTGCACCTGCTCCGGTATTTCTGCTTTTACTTGTTGCGTTTCCTCTTGAACCTGCTCCGGTGTTTCCGACTTTGCTTGCGGTGCTTGAGCTTTTAAATCATCTGCTATTTTTGCAATAGGATCGTTATTTAGCGGCGGCACTTCGATTACCTGCTTCACGAGATTTCCCCCTGCAAGCTCATAAAAGACCATTTCGCCCATAATCACATACGCCGCCACAGGTGCCATAAACAATACGGCGCAAATCTGAACAACTACCATAGCAAATGACGGTTCAAAAAGCGCACTTGAGCCGATAGCAAACGACAGTGCTATAGTAGGAAGCGCAGATAAAATTATCCAGCCAAAATAACTTAGTGTCAAAACGAACAACTTTCCTTTGTTTCCGTACATCATTTTCTTACTTTCGCTTATGCACTTAAATATACCGTACTCGGGATGATCGTACAGTATATTGTACGCCTGTGAATAGCTATACGCCGCAACTATTCCCGGTATTAAAAAAAGCATAGACCAAAGCATGATAAAAAAGCTCATTACAAGCGTGAGCAGTGTCAGCTTAATAATCCGTTCAAATCCGTCAAACAGGTTTGCGATACTCGCCTCCTGCTTTCTAAAAAGCGAAAGTGCAAATGCTATATAACCATATGTAAATGCGCCCGATGTGAAAACTGTGTAAAGCAAATTTGCAAACGACACCTTAACTGCGACATACTCGTTTTCCGCAAGAGTAACAGGAAACATATATTCCAGTATGCTCGCTACCCCTTGAAACAGCAAGAAATAGACTATTGTAACCAATATTGCCTTTTGCCAATTTCCTTTCAGCGCGCTTCTTGCGATTGCTCTTATTTCCGCACTGCTTTCATTTACCAATACATAATTGTTCATAACTCCCCCTTTTCACAATACAACCACATTGTCCCAAGTACCATTTTTAGACTGCGACATGCTTTTCTCCAATTTCCATACCGCACCTCTACAATCCTACATATGATAAAAAAGATTTTGATTTAATGTTTCGCATTTAATTTTACAATTTCCCCTTTTAAATGTCAACTCTTAATGCAATTAGTAAATGTTTTGCAAGTCAAATTTGCACAGCGACAAATAAAAATCCAAAAAACATTGAAATTCTTTGCAACTTGGCATATAATTTAAGTATAATTTTAAATTTGACGATACAGATTGAATTATCCGAAATTAGTATTGGAGGAGAAAGTTTGCTTAATTACGAAATAGAATATAGAATAATATTTGCAGATACGGATGCAATGGGCGTAGTTTATCACGCCAACTACTTAAAGTGGTTCGAGGCGGTAAGGAATGAATTTTTACGCTCAATTTCTTACCCTTACATCATTCTTGACGATATGGGCATATGGTTTCCCGTAATAGAGGCACACCTGAATTATAAAGCCCCTGCAAAGTATGACGATGTCATCGTAATACGCACAAAAATAGCGGAATTAAAAGCTGCCAGCATCAAAATGGAATATGAAATTTTAAACAAAGAAAGCGGTCAACTGCTCGTTACGGGTTATACCCGCAGCGGTATCACGGACCACGATTTAAAACCTCTAAACATACGCAAAAAATTCCAAAATTTTTATATTGCACTTGAGAATGCTGCAAACTGATGCGGCACGAAGATTTTTTAAACTTGGAAGTACAAATTATATGATTAGCAAAGGCGATATTATTGAAATTGAAATAACGGATGTTAGCGACAAAGCACAAGGAATCGGTAAATTTGAAGGACTGGTAGTATTCGTGGAAAACGCTGTGCTTGGGCAAACTGTTTCCGCACGGCTTGACAAAATCAAGTCGAATTTTGCGCTTGCAACGGCAATCGAAGTTTTAAAACCCTCCAAACACCAAATAGCGCCAATATGCCCACACGCAGACTGCGGAGGTTGCGCATACAGGGAACTTGCCTACGATGAGCAACTCAAATTAAAGCAAAAACAGGTAATGGAAAAGCTCTCAAGACTTGCAGGGCTTACTTTCGATGAGCCGTTTGAAATACTTGGTATGCAAGAGCCGTTTCATTACAGAAATAAAGCGCAACTGCAAATCGGAACATCCGGAGCGAACCCGAAGTCCGCTAATGTCCCTCGTTCATTCAAATTTGACAATTTGCAACCGCAAATCGGATTTTACAAACTGCAAAGCCACGATATCATTGATTGCAGCGAATGCGCTTTGCAAAAGCAAGTTGTAATGAAAATTGCAGATGCAGTAAAAAGATTTATAAAATTCGAACAAATAAGCATTTTTAACGAATTTACGGGCAAAGGACTTTTTCGAAATTTGATTGTCAAAATCGCAGAATCCACAGGCGAAATAATGGTGATACTTGTTATAAACGGCAAAACTGTCCCGAATGTCGAAAAGTTGGTAGATTTACTTGATACGGCTGTGAACGATTACTGCGCAGAATCGGAAAACGAAACCGCATACAGTCTTGAAAGCGTAATTTTAAATATACACGAGGGAAAAAGCTCACTAAATATGGGCAAAGTAAATCGAGTGATTGCGGGCAAACCTGTAATTTCCGAGTATCTTGGTAATCTGCGCTTTGAAATTTCGGCATCCGCATTTTATCAAATAAATTCAACTCAAATGCTTGCACTATACGAAAAAGTTTTGGAATTTGCCGATTTTAAACCGACCGACAATGTACTCGACTTGTACTGCGGTGTCGGCACGATTGGACTTTTTTGCAGCCACGCCGTCCCTGACGGTCGCATCATCGGAGTTGAAGCTGTAAAATCAGCGGTGATAGATGCCAACAGAAATGCCGTAATCAACGGTATTACAAATGCAACTTTTGTTTTCGGCAAAGCGGAGGATGAGCTTGTGTGCATCCTAAACGGAAGCATTGATGATTACGGCTTTGAAATACCGCCGTTTTCTCCTGATATTTTGATTTTGGATCCCCCACGAAGCGGTTGCAAAGAGGAATTGCTCTCCGCTCTAAATCAAACCGATGCACGAAAACTGATTTATGTTTCATGCGAAGTTGCCACTCTTGCTCGCGATTTGAAAATGCTCGCAGCTAGCGGCTTTACCGTACAAAAAGGTTGCATCGTCGATATGTTCCCCCACACTGCAAAAGTGGAGATGGTAGTGCTGCTTGCCAAACTTGATTCTAAGAAATATATTAGTGCATAACTTCCAATGGATGATAAGGAAGACGCTATTTTAGATGCGTTTAAGTGTTTTAAGATGATTAAAGACGATTTTTAGTGTATATTGGAGGTTAGATATGGGTTCTAAAGAGATAAAGCAGCTAATTCAAAATGGAGAGAAGATAGATGTCGAGTTTAAAGAATCCCAAAATGCTTTAACCAAAGATGTCTTTGATACAGTATGCTCTTTCAATAATAGAAATGGCGGACATATTTTACTTGGTGTAAATGATAAAAGAGAGATTGTTGGTGTTAGTAAAGACAAAGTTGATAAAGTTATTAAAGAATTTACTACGGCGATCAATAATCCACAAAAGGTGTATCCGCCACTTTATTTGCTTCCTGAAGTCTTTGATATAGACGAGAAAAAAGTAATTTACATCAGAGTTCCGGAAGGCTATCGGGTGTGCAGACATAATGGGAGAATTTGGGATAGGTCTTATGAGGGAGACATCAATATAACAAACCATTCTGAACTTGTATATAAGCTATACGCAAGAAAGCAAGGAAGCTATTTTGTTAATAAAGTATATCCGAATCTTGATATTGATTTTCTTGATGCTTCTGTCATTGATAAGGCTAAGAAAATGGCTGTTTCCCGAAATAAAAATCATGTTTGGGAGAATATGAGCAATGAAGAACTTCTTAGAAGTGCCAATTTGATACTGACCGATCTGGAAACAAAGCGTGAGGGAATTACATTAGCAGCTATTCTGTTATTTGGAAAAGACAGCTCTATTATGTCTGTCCTTCCACAGCACAAAACTGATGCTATATTCAGAGTTGAGAACAAAGATAGAGATGTTATCATAACAAATCTGATTGATAGTTATGATAGGCTTATTGAGTTTGGGCAAAAGCATTTGAATGATTTATTTGTATTGGACGGAATTGTAAATGTCAATGCAAGAGATAGGATACTTAGAGAGATAGTTTCCAATACATTAGCTCATAGGGATTATTCAAGTGGGTATCCTGCAAAGATGATTATTGATGATGAATTAGGCTCAGGAATGAGAAATACCTACAAGTACACACAGCTTTATTCAAGACAAAATCCGCTATTTGAAGAGGGAGATATATTTAGAACGATTATTCCTTTGAAGAAGATAGCGACGCAAAAGGTGGGTGGAGGGAATGTCCCTCACGATGTCCCTCACAGTGTCCCTCACGATGTCCCTCAGGGCAGATATGAACTGATTGAATTTATAAAAGCACAAGTAAGATTGAATAATAAAATTACAAGACAGGCTATTGCAGAAGGTGCAGGGGTAAGTATAAAGACGATACAAAGAACTTTGAAGGAAATAGATAATTTGAAGTATGTCGGAAGTGGTAATAGCGGACACTGGGAACTGAATGAATAGAAGTCTTGTGGATATTTTCCCGTATACAGACAATACTACTAAGCATACTTAGTGTTTACTTGTTTCATGTGGAAGCGGTCGTGCTTTTGACAAAATAATTCGCTTTGTCAAATACGGAAACAGTAAATAACCGTAATTTTATGGCTGAAACATTTTTAGAAACGGAAATTGGAATATGAATTATTTATACAATGATAAAAAAAATGAATATACTTCAATTAAAATTGGAGATTGGCTACTTGGCGACGGGCATTTCCAAATAATCGCAGGTCCTTGCTCTATTGAGTCCGAGGAACAGATTTTAACCCTCGCAAAAGAGTTGAAAGCGCTCGGTTGCAACATTTTGCGTGGCGGAGCATTTAAACCGCGCACATCTCCATATGATTTTCAAGGACTTGGCGCTCGCGGACTTGAGTATCTTGTAAACGCAAAAAGGCAAACCGGACTTGCCATAGTCAGTGAGATTGTCGATGCTTCCATGCTGGATTTGTTTGAAGATGTCGATATAATCCAAGTTGGCGCACGAAATATGCAAAACTACGAACTTCTGAAAAAACTCGGGCAAACCCAAAAACCTATTATACTGAAACGAGGATTTGTAAATACTATCAACGAGTTTTTGCTGAGCGCCGAATACTTGCTAAACGAGGGAAATCCTAATATAATATTGTGTGAAAGGGGAATCAGAACATTTGAAACGCAAATGCGCAACACCCTCGATTTATCTTGCGTCGCACTACTTAAATCCAAAACACAACTGCCTGTAATCGTAGATCCGAGCCATGCTACAGGTCTAGCCTCTCTGGTAACTCCGATGTCGTTTGCGGCGGCAGCGGCAGGTGCGGACGGACTTATGGTTGAAGTTCACGAAGATCCGAACGCTGCGCTTACAGACAAGGAACAAGCCCTAAGCATTGAGCAATTCAGCGAATTGAACAGCGGAGTGAAAAATATATTACCGCTTGCTTTTAGGCATACTAGAAATTAAGAGGGATTCACATGGAAATAATCAGTGCATCACTGTCAAAAAATTACGACATCGCAGTCGGCTCAACTTTGAACGATTTTTTGTTTCAATTTACAAATGTGTTTGAACCTTGTAAAGTTCTGATTGTAAGCGATTCAACCGTAAGTTCGCTTCACTTGGATACCTTGAAGAATACTTTGGCAAGCTCGCAATTTACCATATATACATATGTCGTATCGGACGGCGAACTCAGCAAATCTCTCGAAAATACGAGTAATTTGCTCTCGTATATGGCAGAAATGAAATTCTCGCATACCGACATTGTTGTCGCATTGGGCGGCGGAATGGTCGGCGATCTTGCCGGCTTCGCCGGCAGTATCTATATGAGGGGAATTTGCGTCGTGCAAATTCCCACGACTTTGCTCGCCGCTGTCGATTCTTCTGTCGGCGGCAAAACCGCAGTAAACTTGCCGTCAGGCAAAAATTTAGCAGGTACATTTCATCAACCGTCGCTTGTTGCATGCATTCCGCAATTTTTAAAAACGCAGGGGCGCACTAATCTTATGAATGCAAGTGGAGAAATCGTCAAGTATTCGATTTTGTCGGGTGCACCGAACTTAGATACCCTTGCTCGCTTTCGTGATATTATAAATAAATCGCAAATAGACGATTGTGATATGCAAGCACTCACCTCTATAATAAGCACCTGCATAAAAATAAAGCTCGCATTCGTATGCGAAGATGAATACGATAATACAGGAAACCGCCGCTTACTAAACCTTGGGCATACAATCGCTCATGCTGCCGAAAAGCTGTCTAATTACAGTTTGCCACATGGGCAGGCAGTCGGTATCGGTCTTTCATATGTAACACGCATCGCACAAAACATAGGGGTTTGCGATAAAAACGATGCAAAACTTATCCTTGATATTTTGGATACATTTGAATTTCCACAATTCTGCGAAAGCGCAGAAGCTCTTGCCGACATAATTCTTTTAGATAAAAAGACTTCAGGAGATACCGTAAATTTTGTATTGCCGAAAAAATTCGGTCTTGCCTGCGTTCATCCTGTAAAGTCCGAAAAACTGGTGGATTTCTTATGCCAATCAAAATAATTCCGCAAAATTTAAGCGGAAATGTAACGCTTCCGCCGTCAAAATCGCATATGCACAGGATTCTGATTGCAGACTTTTTGTCGGGTTTTAATGTTGATTCTACGCAAAACTACGAATTTTGCGACGATACCCTTGCCACTTACCGCTGTTTGAGTGTTATAAGCAAGCACGATAAAAGCAAGACTGAAAATGCAATCCTCGATTGTAATGAAAGCGCTTCGACATTCAGATTTCTCCTACCGCTTGCTACATCGCTTTTGGGCGATGTAACTTTCGTACTGAGAAACAGCCTTGCAAATCGGCCTGTTACGCAGTATTTAAACCAGCTTGAAAATTTTAATATTAAATACGAAGTATCTAAATCAGAAGATACCTTAATCGTTAAGACGCGCGGATTTTTAAGTTCCGGCACTTACGAGCTTGCTGCCGATAACAGCTCTCAGCTTTTAACAGGCCTGCTGTTTACGCTACCGCTACTCGAGGCAGGCAGCGAGCTTCGCTTGAAGGAACCGCCTGTTTCTTCGCCGTATGTAATGCTCACTTTGGAAATTCTCAAAAACTACGGCATACATATCGAAGCGAGCGACGATTTAACGAATTTTCGGATACGGGCGCAGCAAGTTTTTTCCGCGCCCGCATCAAAAAAAATAGAGGCTGATTTTTCGTCCGCAGCCTACTTTCTGGCGGCAGACAGGTTGCAAAGCGCCGGAAAGTCAGTGGATTTTCGAAAAATCAGCTTCCGCAATTTACCAAGCAATTCCAAACAGGCTGATAGCAATATTTTGGAATTGCTTGACATAATCCCACAAGTGTTGACTTCACAAGTTAATCCAAGGGAGGAGGCCTTGCGAAACAGGCTCAGCCTTGCGCAATGCCCCGACCTTTTGCCCGTACTTGCAGTTTATGCGGCGAATTTGAAAATCAATGCAAACGACTTTGGATTTTCAAAACCGCCTGCTGTAATATTCACAGACATAGCCAGACTGAAGGGGAAGGAAAGCGACCGCATTGCTACGACTGCCGCCCTGATAAACTCGACAGGCGGCTTTGCAGTCGCAGAATCGAACAGCTTGACTGTTTTCGCCAATACAACCAAGAACACTCGCTCACAAACCGAGCATACAAATAATAGCGATTTCTACACGGTAGACAGTATGGGCGACCATCGAATAGCCATGGCTGCGGCCGTCGCTTCCGTTTGCTCAAATCGCCCAATCATACTTCACAATCACGATTGCGTATCAAAATCATTTCCAAACTTTTGGGATGTATTCGAATATCTGGGAGGTAAATTACATGAAATTTAATACTATAAGTTCCTCATTCGGCAAAAATCTGCTTGTCAGAATTTGGGGCGGCTCGCACGAGCCATATGTCGGTGCCGACATCCTCGGGTTCCCCGAGGGACAAACGCTCGATTTTGCGAAGCTCGAGCGTTTTATGGCTCGCCGCTCGCCCAGCGCAAACAAACTGGGAAGTTCTCCACGCACAGAATCCGACAGCGTTATCATTACAAGCGGTCTGCGCGATTTTACTACCTCCGGCGAAAAGCTGAGTCTGAAAATCAGAAATCAGGATATAGACAAATCGGCATACGATTTAACTTTTGATATTCCAAGACCGGGACACGCAGATTATCCCGCAAAAGTTAAATACGGCGACAGCCTCGATTTATCAGGTGGCGGTCCGTTTTCCGCGCGTATGACAGCTCCGCTATGCGCTGCCGGCGGTATCACTATGCAATACCTTGAAACTCAAAATATATTCATCGCAGGCAGAATATACAGTATCGCAGGAATTAAGGACGAAGATATAGATTACACAAATCCGGATTTATCTGCTTTTTTAAAGCTGAATAGAGAGGCAATACCTTGTTTTTCACGCTCACAGGCAGCAAAAATGCAACATGCTATCGAAAAGGCTGTTGCCGAAAACGATTCTGTCGGTTCGGTTGTCGAGGCATTTGTGTGGGGACTTCCCGTAGGACTAGGTTCTCCTATGTATCAGGGTATAGAAAGCGTACTTGCTCCAATACTCTTTGCAATACCTGCGGTCAAAGCCGTTTCGTTCGGCTCCGGTACCGCTGCAAGCTCCATGCTTGGCAGTCAACATAACGATTCGTTCCGATTTGAAAACGGCAAAATCGTAACCCCAACTAACAATCATGGCGGTATTTTGGGCGGTCTTGCAACAGGTATGCCGCTTTACTGCAAGGTTTATTTTAAACCGACCGCTTCTATTATGCGTACTCAAAATTCAGTCAATCTTAAAACCGGCGAAAATTGCGAACTAAATTTACGTGGCAGACACGATTCCTGCCTAGGTATTCGTGCCGTTCCGATAGTTGAAGCAGCTCTTGCTCTTGGCATTTGCGACATATTGCTGTCCGAACAGAATAACCCTCTACAGAGCAGTTGTTGCAAAGATTTAGATAAAATGCGAAAATCTATAGATTTCATCGACTCAAAACTAGCTGAGTTTTTACTATATCGCTACGATCTTGTTTCGCAAATCGGTAAATTAAAAAAAGAAAATTCCCTACCTATCGAGGGTGCCGAGCGTGAAGAATTCATAAAAAACTCGCTAAAAAAGATTGTCAATTCGGCTTGGGACATAGATGCAGATATCAAACCGAAGGCACTTGCCTATATATCCGATATCTTTGAGTCGATAATTACAAAAAGCAAGGAAGTACAAAAAAATGACGATTAGCCATTCTACTTTCGGTCTGCTCGGTGAGCAGCTCTCACACAGCTACTCAAAAATCATCCACGAACATTTCGGCTACGAATACAATTTGTTTGAAGTTCCTTTGCATGAGCTTGCCAATTTCATGCTAAAGCGTGAGTTTTCCGGTCTAAATGTTACTATTCCGTATAAACAAAAGGTTCTTCCTTTCTGCGATGTCGTCGATGATATAGCCTGCAAAATCGGTGCAGCCAATACTCTTTATTTTGACAACGCCGGACGCTTGCATGCTACCAATACCGACTATTTCGGTTTCATTGACGCTCTCAACTTTTGCGATGTGGATTTGTCAAATAAAATCATTACCGTTTTCGGCTTTGGCGGTGCTGCACGAGCAATAATTTTCGCAGCAGCTCTTCATGCGAAAAAGATCTACATTGTCAGCAGGTCAACCGCGCAACCGCCGGATATTCAAGCTGACATCGAATGTATAGATTTCCAAAGTATGAGTACGGCATACGAAAGCGATATGATTATCAACGCAACGCCGCTCGGAATGTTTCCAAATACAATGGCTTCCCCTTGCGATTTAAGCCTTTTTCCAAATTGTGAGTTCGTTTTTGATGCGGTTTACAATCCTATTAAAACCTCACTGTTGGAACAAGCATGCATGCTGAATATAAAAAATTCTTCGGGACTTTATATGCTGGCAGCGCAAGCTGCAAAGTCGGCAGAATTTTTTACAGGCAAACATTTTGATTCAAGCGAAACTGTTCAAAACATTTACCATATATTAAAAAACAGGCTATAGGCCTGTTTTATTTTACTATATTACTGTATTTATGCACCAATGCGAGCATCTTTTTTTGATCATCCGCCGTCGCTTGTCCAAGCGCATTTTCTATGCTTCTTGCACCGTATGCTATTGCAGAGCCTGTAAATTCTCCCGCTATTCTGCTTATTAACCCCTCTTTGCCCATTGATATAGCTATGAGAGGTATATCCATTTGTTCTCCTGCCTCAATACTTGCTTCGAGCAATCTTACCACATCCATTTTGGATTTCGGCATTACCGCTATCTTTGCAATATCCGCACCTGTTTCTTGCATCTTTAGGAGTCTGCGCACCAATTCATCTTTCTCCGGTGTTTTCTGCGTGTCGTGGTTGGATAATATTACAGGCACTTCCCTATTTTTCGCTATTTCAACAAGCTCCTGCGTAATAGCTTTATTGAAATACATCTCTACGTCTACAATATCAATAAGTCCCGAGTTCAGCGCTCCCCTATTTAAATTCAAATAATAGTCTTCGCTTATGCTCCTTGCACCGCCCTCATTTCCGGTCCTAAGTGTAAATATAATCGGTGCGTTTATTATGCCTTTGATAGTTGACAAACACTTAATCAGCTTGTCGTTGGAAAGAGCTACCGACATGGAATCCACCCTCCACTCAAGCAAATCCACCCCTATGTTTGCGATTTTTTGCGTTTTCTCGTACAGTTCGCTTTCGTTTTCCGCATGCACTGATACGCATAATTTAGGCATTCCGCTGCCTATCTCAACGCCCGAAACTTTAACAACTTTTCCTTGCTTTGACATAGTGCCCACCTCCTATATTTTTGCTAACAAACCAACTATCTTTTCTGCCAATTCGTATTGAGTGTAATTTTCGGTGTCGAGTATTACATCTGCTACTGCACCGTACATCTTTTCTCTTATTTTTAGAAGCTCCGCAATCTGCTCTACTATATTTTTACCTTTTAGAAGCGGTCTTGTAACATCTTCATTAAGTCTTTTCGCTATCACGCTTGGGGTTGCTTTGAGCCAAATTACTTTTTTATTTTCTGTTTTCTCCATGAGCTCCCGATTTTCTGCGTTTATTACACTCCCTCCACCGGTTGCTATTACAGCATTTTCATGTATATTTTCTTTGAGTATCCTTTTTTCTATGTTTCTAAATTCCGCTTCGCCAAACTGCTCAAATATTTGCGATATACTAAGCTCGGTATTTTTTGCTATAACGGCATCTAAATCTACAAATTCGTAGTCGAGCATTTTTGCAAGCGCAAGTCCTACTGTGGATTTACCCGCACCCATCATTCCTACTAAAAAAATTACCATTAAATCTCTAATACCCTTGACCTTCTCTATCTTATGTACTAAAATTATTTATAATATGTAATAAAGGAGAGTTTTCAAAAATGCGAAAAATTGTTACAACTGACGCAGCTCCTGCTGCTATCGGCCCTTATTCTCAAGCAAATGTATGCGGAAACCTGATATTCACATCCGGTCAAATTCCAATCAATCCGGAAACAGGAAAAATTCCTGCCGCTGTAAAGGAACAGACTGCACAGGCACTCAAAAATGTTAAAGCCATAGTTGAAGCAGGCGGAAGTTCTATGGAAAAGGTTTTGAAAACTACGGTTTTCTTGAAGGACATGAACGACTTTGCACAGGTAAATGACACTTATGCTTCATTCTTCACAGAGGGTTCGTACCCTTCGCGTTCCGCAGTTGAAGTTGCCCGCTTACCGAAGGATGTTTTAGTTGAAATAGAAGCTATCGCATATATTTAATCTCTTTATTTGAGCTGGCTTCTATATTTGTCAACAACCCAAATTTCATCGCCTGTTACGGAATTTAAGAGAGTTACGCGTTTTAGCAAAACTTCCATATATACTGTGGCAGGCTGATTTTTTCTTCTGCCTATCACTTGGTACATCTTTTCGCCGGGGTTTGCACGCATCTCCGCCGTATCTATCACGGTCAAGTCATTCATTTCTTTTGCTAAAAACGAATGGAATACCTTTTCTACGTCAAATTCCGTTTTGTGCTGTCCTACATAGATTTCGCGTGCGTGTCTTTCTGAAAATTTTTCTCTATTGTCCACGATTTCCCACATTACATCATCGTCAACCTTGCCCGCAGGCATTTTGAACGGTCTTTCGTTTAATCCGTCAGTTATCCAAATCTCTCTTACTGCGCCTCCCGATACGAAAAATGCGATATACCTATAAGATTTATCATCCGGTATATATGCGTAACAAGCACCGCCGCCCTTGAAGTCGGCATCGTATGCAAGTCTGTCCGGATACGCCTGTTTGAGTTCTTCTACCGTATTTCCTATGTGTATTCCGCGATTGGTAACCGCCTGTTCGCTGTCAATTTTGATTCTGTAGATCATTTCCAGCTTGGTTTCGAACTGCACCCATGCGCTGATTCGTATACCTTTGCCCTCCCAAGTATCGGAGAACTGCGCCATATTGTTTAATATATCGTTATTTCTCTCTCGAGTTCTCACCGCGCCTTCAAACGGTGCATTTCCGCGTAAGTTTTCCCAAAGTCTTATTCTTTCTCCATCGATTAGCATAGAATACTCGTCAAGCGGTTGAGGATTCTTTATATCCGCATATCTAAACTTTATATATCCCGCAAAATCCGTATGCCTTGCAATTTCCGTTTCGCCGACAAATATAAGCTCACAAGTTCTATCCCCTATCCTGTAAAAAAGCATAATCGGTTTGTCCTTAAAATTTGCTCGCTCCAAAAGCTGCTCGGTTGTCATCACAAGCCCGTTTTTATCCGTTACCGCCTTGCTCGGTATCAATGTATAATTGAAACGATAAAATTCAAAATTGCCGCCTTCAAATGGAACTTCCGCAATCTGCCTTAATTTTTCTACCGTAACTTCTTTTGCACTGATTTTTATATTTGCCAAAAATGTGTTGCAATATTGCTCAAATCTTTCTTCTATATTTTCGGGCATTTCCTTTTTCGGTACAGTTCTTTTGAGTGTTATCCCCATAAGCGCTGTGCCCAAACATAGTATGCTGAATATCAATATAAGTAATTTCATTTAATCGCCTCCCACTCCGATTTGAGCATCGAATAACATCTCGATTCTCGCAGGCTGCCGTCATATATCAGATAGCAAGCTCGTTCGGTTCCCTCGTAATGAAAACCGCATTTTTCTATTACCCTTTGCGACCGCGCATTTACCTCGCTTGTGCATATCGAAATTACTTCAAGTCCCATTTCTTCAAAGCCGAAATCGCGAACCGCTTTTGCCGCTTCTGTCATTATTCCCTTGCCCCAATATTCTTCGGCTAGAGAATATCCTATTTCTTTGGATTTGATTTCAGGTCTGCGCTTATCAGGCTCAAGCGCGATACTGCCTATCAATTTACCTGTTTCTTTAAATATTATCGCATAAGCCTCAGCCGGCAAAAATACATCCTGTATTACCTTTCTGCTTTCTTCTACACTTTCGTGCGGTTTCCAACCGGCAGTCGGCCCTACATTCGGGTTCTTGGCATATTCGTACAATCCTTGCTCATCGTTTAAAGTATATGCACGAAGCTGCAACCTTGGTGTTATTATATCTCGCATATTTCCTCCTATTCGGTGGTGCTCAAAATTTCCTTTTGCTTTTCCACTTGACTGACTTTCATCTTGCTCACCAAACTTTCATCAACATTTTCTTGCAGTCCGAGTATGGACGAACCTAAAAATATAGTTTTTAAAATCTTTCCGTCTATCGAAATTTTGCTGTATTCCGTAAAATTTTCGCCCTTAATATATCGTTTATCGCCGATAGTAACTATTTCTTTTACTCTTATCGGCTTTACACCCATACGCATTTCCGTAGGTTTGTAAGGGTTTTTGCCCCCAAAAATATAGTGTTTACCGTACAGCATATCGTATTCGAGGAGCCTCATTTTATTTTTATAGCCCTGTGTCCCGTCATAATATCTGTGAAATTGCGGCATTACGCCGATATCGAGCTTAAGTCTACTCAAAATATCCGAGGAAACTTCCCACGCCTGCAAGTCTTTATTTTCTATCGGTATATCGTAATTCGCCCATATTACATACTGAGTGTCAAATACCGACGGTCCTTTGTATTGCTCTTGTGTAATGTCGATTGCAGGCAGATGGTCGCCATACATCACAACTATCGTTTTTTCGTCAAATTTTTTCAGTTCATCTGTAAAGTGCTTTATGAACTTATCCATTTCATAAATCTGATTGACATAATACTCGTATGCCCATCTCGTGTCTTCGCTTATATATTTTGTTACTTTAATTTCGGGATTTGTCAAAACTTTTTCAACAGGATATTTTCCGTGTCCCTGCACTGAACATGTGTATATGAAATCCGCTCCTTGTGTCGATTTAAGCGCATCGAACATTTGGTCGACCAAAATGTCGTCCTTCGCCCAATTCTTAGGCGTTTTTTCGACATCGTTCATATATTCAAGCGATGTAAAAGTGTCGAAGCCCAAGTTCCTAAATACTTTATTCCTGCTATAAAACGCACCCCTATGATTGTGTATAGCGTGCGTGCCGTATCCTAAACTTTTCAAGTTGTACGCAATGCTCTCGCAGGTTTTTTCTTTCAGTATTGACTTGTATGGATATTCCCCCGGTCCGAAAAATTTCACGCTCATTCCGGTAAGTGTTTCAAACTCCGTATTTGCCGTGCCCCCTCCAACTGCAGGAACGGTTAAATATCCCGATGAATTTTGCTTCACAAACTCTCTGAAATTCGGAATCGGATCTTTTGAATACTCCATTCCGTTTATCAATGTAGGATCTATGAAAGACTCTAACTGTAAAAATATTACATTCGTTTTTCCTTCGGCATCGCCCTCACCGGCAGGCTTGTTATAATTGTACGCTTTTAGTTTTTGATTTGAGAATACAGCTTCCACTTTATCCTGTGAATACCCGATAGGCTGTTTTATTCCTGTATTTAGCCATGTATTTATAAAGCAATACGGAACTCCGTAATCCCTGTATGCGTACCACAGATTTCCGAAAAAGGTCGTTACAACATTAGTTCTAATTGCAATCTCCGTAGAGCCGAATGTAGCCAAAACGATTATCAAAAATATGCTGAGCGACTTCTTATAGTTAATAGGCGATTTGACTTTCGGCAAAAATATAAACGATACGATTATACCAGCTACAAGCAAAATCATCCCAACTGCCAGAAATGCTATCTGCACAGGCGATAAATATGTAGTTAAAAGCGAAAGTCCGTCGCCTGCTACCGCCAAGTCTTTTGTCGTGAAAGGCGTCATACGGTTTACCAGTATTATTCCGTTTGTAATTCCGAGTATCAGCCAAACGCCTGCTATTATGCCTGCGAAAAATGCTCTCCTTTTCGTCAAACTCGCTACCGATATGGTTGCAAAAATAATCAGCGTATTTAGCAAAAATACCAGCGGTGTTTTTAAGAGATAGTCTGAAATACAGCCTATCACAGTGTGTCTTGAAATACTTTCAATCGCAAAATTTACAAAAAATGCAAGTGCAAAAAACACCAAAAACATATTTGACGAATATTTACAAGCAAGTTTTTTTAAATTTTCCATGCTATTTGTTAATCTCCTTTTTTGTCGTATAGACGCAGTTCGCAAGTTTTTCAAATTCGAACATATCCATAGTTTCTGCCCGCCTTTTCGGATCGATGCCCAGTTTCTCAAATATTTCTTGCAATTCTTCCTTTTCCAGACCGCATGCTCCAAGAAGCGAATTGGACATAGTTTTTCTGCGCTTACCGAACCCCGCCTTGATTAGTGCGAAAAATGTAGCTTCGCTCAAAAGTTCAATCGGTTTTTCCTTTCGTATATCGAGCCTAAGCACCGCAGAATCCACTTTTGGAGCAGGCACAAACGAGCTCGCCGGCACCAATGTTATGAAATTGACTTCGCAAAAATACTGGACCGACAGCGTTATTGCACCATAATCTTTTTTGCCCGCCGAAGCTGCAAGTCTGTCCGCAACTTCCTTTTGCATCATGACTGTAATGCTGTCCGCGTTTATACCGCTTTCGAGCAATTTCATTATAATCGGTGTCGTGATGTAATATGGTAAATTGCCGACAATCCGCACGCTTTTGAGCTTGGGATTTTTAGCCAGTTTGTTTTCTATAACTTTGTTTATGTCTACTTTGAGTATATCCTCGTTTATTATTTCAACATTATCGTACATGGAAAGCATATCTGAAAGTATAGGTATTAACCTTTTGTCAAGTTCTACCGCTACAACATTTCCTGCCGCTTCTGCCAGATACGCAGTCAAAGTCCCGATTCCCGGACCGATTTCGATGACCAAAGTTTCCTCGTTTAGCATCGAGGCTCCAATTATATCGTCTATTACCGATTTGTCTGTTAGAAAGTTTTGTCCAAGTCCCTTAGAAAAATTGAATTTATATTTTTTTCTTATATAATCAATTTTTTGTCGTGAATATAGTTCCATTAAATTTCCTTCAACTTCTTATCAAATTCTTCTTTTGTTATTCCGTATTCGTTCAGTTTTTTCAAAAAGCTCTGCGTATTCGCATATCCTATGCCCAAGGCTTTTCCTAATTTCTCTCTTTTTTGCCTTGCTCCTTCGCCTCCCGAAAGTCCGTTTTCGAGCATATCCGCCTGTGTAAATGTTTCAAAAAATTGCTTCGTCGTATATTGAACCTTTGAAAGCGCCTCGCATATAGCTTTCGGCGCTGCATTTTCTATCCCTATGTCATCAGCCTTGAGCGCATCTTTTTTGGCAAGAAATGCTTCCTTCGCAAGCGGGAATTTCTCCTTTATCCTCTTTCTTATCTGCTGACCTGCAAAATCCGGATCCGTGAATATTATGAGTCCTCGACTTTCATAAGCATTTTGTAATTTTTCCCAAGTTTTTCTGTTGATATGAAAGCCGTGTGTCGCTATAGTGCTTGCCTGTACTGCATTTCTGACAGCAGTTTCGTCGTCCCGCCCCTCCACGACTATAACTTCCTCAATACTGATTTTTCCAATATTTGCATTGTCCGTTATTTCTTCATTCGCCTTGTTTTTCATCTTTTGTTTCATTTTGCGGTAATATATACATTACCTCTCCCGGTTTTACCATTTTTAGCTGCTCTCGCGCCTGCTGTTCGATATATTCAGGTTCGTTTACATGCTTAAGCTCCTCTTTGAGCGACTCTCTTTCCTTTTTCAGCTTAGTATTTTCAATGAGAACCTTTTTGTAATCTGCGTTGATTCTATACATATTATATACTTGTAAAGCGGCAAACGCAATCGCCCAAATCAACAATATGAGGATTATCATTTTTGTGATTTTTCCCATTCCTGATTGGCGCTGCCTTTTTTTTCTTTCACTCATTCGATATTTTTTACTCCCCTATTCACGCTAAGCGGCAATTTGATTGTTACCACAGTTCCGCGATTCTCCTCGCTTTCAAGCTCGATAGTGCCTGAATGTCCCTCGATAATTTGCTTTGATATTGCAAGCCCAAGTCCCGTACTTCCCATCGCACGCGACCGCGCCTTGTCAACTCTAAAAAATCGTTCAAACACTCGTTGCTGGTTGGCTTTCGGTATGCCGATACCGTTATCCTTAACCGTTATTACCGCTTCGCTTTCCTTTTTGAATACATCGACATCTATTCTTCCGCCCTCGTTTGTGTACTTACAAGCATTGCTTATTACATTTGATATAACCTGTTCGATTCTATCTTTATCGGCAAAAACGAAAATCTTGTCGCCTTGTTCAAACAGACAATTAAGTTGCTGTCCCTTTTCGGATGCCATAAATAGCGCATTTCTTGCAGACATAGTTACCAAGTCCGTTAGATTTATTTCTCGCTTATTCAAAATTTCCTGATCGTTATCAAGTCGCGAAAGCTGCAGCAGGTCTTTTACGAGCCTGCTCATTCTATCCGCTTCACTATCTATGATGCCGAGAAATTCTTTACGCATTTCTTCGTCATCCACATAGCCCTCCATAAGAGTTTCCGTATATCCCTTGATTGTCGTAAGCGGTGTTTTAAGCTCGTGCGAAACATTTGCTACGAAATCCATTTGCATATTTTCAAGTTTCTGTCTTTGTGTAATGTCTTTCAAAAGCACTATGATTCCAATATCATTGGCATTTTCATCTTTGAACTTCTCGTAACTTATAGAATAGATAACGCTATCTTTTTCAAATTTCTCCGAAACTTCGCCGTCCCGACATTTTGTAAGTAAATTTTCGAGCGCAAGCTCCTGCCCGAAAGACTCTATCACCGCATCGTACGACTCACCTGCCAAATCTACGGTAGGAACACGAAGCAATCTGCAAGCCGCTTGATTTGCATGTATTATCTTTCCCTCAAGATTTATGGCAATAAGTCCGTCCGCCATATTTTGAATGATAGTTTCAAGTTTTCGCTTTTCGTTTCCCATTTCGAGCAATGTCGCATTGAGTTTGGTGCTTAGCAAGTTCAACATTTCCGCAAGTCTGCCTATTTCGTCATTTGACCTTACATCCAATTTCGTAGAAAAATCGCCGTCCGCCATTTTTTGCGCCGTTTCAGTCAGCTCGTTTATCGGCACGGTAATGCTGCTTGCTACGAGCATTCCAAGCAAAACTGTTATAGCAAGACTGATAAGCATAGCCCTCAAAAATATCTGCTTCGACTTGTCGATTGTCGCTTCCGTCAAACTTAAATCTTGGCGAATATATACCGCTCCAATCACTTTTTTATCATGCCCTATCGGCATAGCCACATTCATTACAGGAATATTTACTGCATCGTTTTGCACCATGCTATACGAAACCGCATCTTTGTTGTTAAAAAGCGCAGTATAAATAATGCTCGAATCCAGCGCATCCACAGCATTCGCACTTTTCAGAACAGCGCTGTTTGACGCTATTATCTCAAGCCCCTCATCCACTACAAAGAATTCCCCCTGTATGGTCTTGCTCCAAGCATCTACATTGTCCTTGATTTCATCCCTACTGCCTGCAAGAGATGAATATGTGCTAAGCGAGCTAATCATTCCCTCCTTGACGCTTTTGATGATATTTTGCTTGGTTGAATTCATATAATAGCTTTCAAGCTGGCTCATTATCAATACGCCTATCACCGTCGTGGCAATAAAAACCAAAAGGCAATATATAAGTACCAACTTCAGCTGCATGCTATCCTTAAATAGCCTAAATTTCATACTATTCTTCGCTCCTGAAGTAATATCCTATTCCCCTTTTTGTCAATATGCACTTTGGCGAGCTTGCGTCATCTTCGATTTTTTCACGCAATCTACGCACGGTAACATCTACCGTTCTCACATCGCCGTAATACTCATAGCCCCAAACTTCTTCGAGTAATTGTTCTCGCGAAAACACCTTGCCTTCATGCTCTGCCAAATACTTGGTCAGTTCAAATTCTCGCAGCGTAAGTTCAAGCGGTTCTCCGTCTTTTTCAAGTTGGTAACGATTCATATCAATAGTAATTCTACCAAATTTTTGAACATTTTCGTCGCCCGATTCCACTTCTTTAACAATATCACTTCCGCGCCTTAAATTGGCTTTAATTCTAGCCATAAGCTCTCTGATACCGAAAGGTTTTGTGATGTAATCGTCTGCGCCAAGCTCAAGTCCAAGCACCTTATCTACTTCTTCTTCTTTTGCGGTAACCATGATTATAGGCACAAGGCTTGTTTCCCTAACCGCCTTGCACACCTCGAATCCGTCCATATGCGGAAGCATTATATCTAAAAGTACCAAATCAACATCGGGCTCAAGCGCCTTTTGCAGACCGTCCTTTCCGTCGTATGCGGTTTCCACCGAAAACCCTTCTTTTATCAAGTTAAATTTAATAATATCAGATATCGCTTTTTCGTCTTCAATAACCAATATTTTTTTCTGTTGCATCGTTTCCTCCTAAATAACTTAGCGTTAAAAGATTCTTCCATTATATCACACATAATGCGTCTTGACAAATGTGGCGAAATATTGTAGAATTTCATTCGAATTTATTTTCAAGGAGCTGGCATGCTCTGCGAAAGAATTGAGGAGGATTAAATGATTAAAAGACGCGAAATAGCACTAGCTATAATACTTACGATTGTTACTTGCGGAATCTACGGAATGTACTGGTTCGTAATAATGGTTGACGATGTCAACAAACTATCTAAAAATGAAAGTCAGTTTTCAGGAGTTATCGTATTGCTGTTAAGCATCGTTACTTGCGGTATATTTGCTTTGTATTACTTCTACAAAATGGGCGATACTATCGACAGATATATGATTGAAAACAAAGGTGCCGCTCCCGGAAGCAAAGGAATCCTTTACCTGCTTCTTTGCCTAATAGGCTTTTCCATCGTAAGTATGGCTCTAATCCAGAATGACCTTAACACAATCGCTGATGATTTTAACAACAATGGCGGAACTTATGCAGGTACAATCGATGTAATTGCTACCACAACTACTTACACAAGCTATACAGATACACCTACTGCAAGCTCATCCGATGCAGAAGCTCCCGCTTCAAACGATTCAGCTTCCGGCGTTTCACTGGACAAATAGTTATGGGAAAATCCGATATTAAATATCGAATATTTAAATTGGTAAAAATACTGCTTCTGCTTTTTGCTTTAGCAGTTTTTTTACTTTTTCTGAATTCGTTCGGGATTCGAATTCCGTGCGTATTTCGCTTGCTTACAGGACTTAAATGCCCCGGCTGCGGAACAACGCGTATGTGCCTCTCACTTTTACACGGGAATGTTCGTGCGGCGGTGTATTACAACAAAATAGTTCCATTTTTACTTCCGCCCCTTACGATTATATTTGTTCGACAATGCTACAACTATGTTTTCAATGGAAAATTCGTATTTTCTAAATTGGAGCATTGGTTTTTCATCATTTCTATCGTAATATTGCTAATCTACATGGTGCTGCGCAACATATTCTAGCCTAACTGACCGCCGTTATAAGAGGCGGTTTTTTTGTATTCATTTTGCATAAAGTTTTCCTCAATATACCACTGTTACACATTCGTCATGAAGTTAAAAAATTATTACATTTTGTGGTATCTATTGTGTTTCTATAAGTTAAATGCTAAAATTTACTCAACTTGAGGATATTATACGCTTCCCCCAAGAAAATAAGCAGAGTTTAATGAAAATTTTAAAGAAAAAGAGGATTTTACTATGTTAAAGAAAACAGATATCAAGACATTCAAGCCGGGCAAATTGCTCCTTAGCTTGACGCTTGCCCTAGTTTTAATAACACCTTCCTTTGCAGTGCCTACAGTAGCTCGCGCTGCAACTTTCAAGGATACTAACAAACACTGGGCTCAAGCATACATAGAAAAAGCCGTAGCAAAAGGTCTTGTAAAAGGCTTTTCCGACGGCACATTCAAACCCGACAAACCCGTTACAAGAGCGGAATTCACCGCTATGGCGAACAGAATGCTCGGAAACACCGGCTATGAAACTCTGAGATTTTCGGATGTTTCCAGAACAGAGTGGTACTATAACGATGTAGCAAAGGCACTTGCCGCTAATTATGTAGGAGGCTACAACGACGGTACATTCAAGCCGGAATACCCTGCCACCAGACAAGAAGCTGCTATAATGATTTCTCGTTTCATACCTGTCGCAGGTACAAGAGGCAGTATCTCCGGTTTTAAGGATGCTTCGACTATCGCAAACTGGGCGAGCGAAGCAGTTGGTAAAGTTGCTGCACGCGGATATCTAAACGGATACGCTGACGGTCAGTTCCATCCAACCGATCCGATTACAAGAGCTATGCTTGCAAAGATTCTTTGCGATATTTCAGATAAGGAAGCAATCGTTACTACGCCTACAACTGTAAGTTCAAACGGCACGATGCTTTCAAATAAAATCTATTCCAACGGCGTTACAATATCGTCTTCGCTTGGAAACGGCAATGCCACTTTATCCAACTGTGTCGTACTTGGAACACTTAACATAAACGGCGGTGGAGAAAACAGCGTAAGACTTGACGACTGCCGCATTGCAAATACTGTTATAAGGAAGAGCAGCTCTCCTGTCAGAGTCCTTGCAACTTCCCACACAACTATAGCAAAAGCATCGGTTGCAGAAAATTCTATACTGGAAACTTACGCATTATCCGGCGGTCTTTTCGGTAAAGGATTCGAAAATGTTACAGTAGAAAGAAATGCTGCAGCTACTTTCAAAGGAAACTTCCCACTTGTAAATGTCGACGGCTACCAAGCAAATGTTACACTGCAAAGCGGAACGATTGAAAAACTCGAAGCATCTTCATCAGCGACAGACAGCAAAATTAAGCTGGAAAGCAATGCAAGAATCAATACTGCAAATGTAAACGCAAGACTTGCATTTACAGGCGACGGTTACATAAACGAATTGAACGCAAAGGCTTCGGGCATTACATATACAAAGAAACCGGGAAGAATCTATACATCAAACGGCGCAAGTCAACCTACCGAGGACTTAAATGCAGACCTCGAGGTTAGTGTTTCTCCAAAAGACAAGGAATCTTCCGTTTCACGAAATAGAGATATTGAATTAACTTTCAAGGATGCTATCAGAACTTCCTCGGACAGAGTTGTAACAGAATCCTATATAAACGACAATATTCATATCAGGAAAGACAGGAAAAACGGTTCTACCGTCGATTTTACCGCGTCGATATCCAGCAATAAACGCAAGATTACACTTGATCCCAGATACAATTTCGACGATGATACAACTTACTATGTAGTGATAGACGACAAGTCATTCCAATACGAAAACGGTACTAAGATTCGTGAGCAGGTTACCTCTTTTTACACAGGAAAAGATAACAAAGTCGGCGATGCCAAATTTACACCCAAAGACGGAGCTAGCAGAGTGAGCAGAAATGTTAGTCCTACCATTGAATTTGACGATCCTATTGAATTTAGAAACGGCAGTTCGATTGCGACAAACGATTTGAAATTGCAAGAATATATCGTATTCAGAAAGAACAACTCCAGCGGCGCAAGAGTTTCTTTCTCTGCAAGCATTGACCGTTACAAAAAAGTTATCACTATTGAGCCTAACTACAGGCTGGATGACGGACAAAAATATTACCTTGCTATTCAATCCGGCGACTTCAGATTTACGAAAAATTCTAATTCTGTAAGAGCTGCGTCGGTAACATGGGTTGTCGGAGATAATTTGTCAGCACCAAGAGTTACAATAGATCCAAGAGATGGAGCAAGCGGCGTTGCACCGTCATCGGATATTATTATTACATTTGACAAAGAAGTATATAAAAACAAAAACCGTGATTCTATCAACGAATCATATGTTAAAAGCTATATAACGATTAGACACATTGAGGGCAATCGCGATGTTGATTATAATGTCAGGTCTTTAAATTCTACGAGAATCGTACTTGATCCGAGAGACAATATGCTCGACGGCAACAGCTACCAAGTAACGGTATCGAGTGCTTTCGTTGACAGAGACTCAAACTCCAACTCAATCACTCGCTCGAAATTTAAAATTGCAGGAAATATCAACCTCGATGCTTTGAATAGCGCTATCAGTGCTGCCGAAGATGCAAGACGCGGTGTAAAAATTGCGGATTCTGCAGATAAAGTGTTCACCGATCAAGATTTCGTAAATCAAAGCACATGGAATACTTTTGACTCAGCTATCAGGACAGCGACGAATGCCAAGTCTACTTCAATCTCTACGCTAAGAGCTGATTTGGCGGCAGAAGATTTAACTAAAGCTACTAAAATCTTTACCGATTCAAAGAAAAAAGGGACAAAAGTAAAATTAAACGATTCTGCGTTTATCAGTGCAATCAATGTTGCAAAAGCAACGCTTAACGAAACGCAAAGAAGCGAAGACGGGCTTGACTGCGTTCCCGAAAAGAAATGGGCAAAATCTACCGACTACGATGCTTTCAAAGCGAAAATAGAACTTGCCGAAAGTCGTTCTAAAAAACCTGAAGATTACACAGATAACAACCTTGTTGACTATGAAGCTGAAATAAGTACAGCCACCAGTGATTTTAAGATTAAACGCAAAGACGGCTTGAAGCCTGACAAAACAGCACTTTCGGAGTTAATCACCACAGCCAGAAATCTAAGAGATTCAACTTTAATTTCTACTGACGGTACTGATGTGCAAACCACCGTAGATTGGACAACGATCGAGGCAAAAAGAGATTTTTCAAATGCCATCACATCCGCTGCGAATGTAGAAAGTAATGCCAAAGCGACAAAAGATAATGTCACAGAAGCGGTAAAGTCTCTAACAGAAGCGGTAAATACATTCAAAGCAAGTTGCCACAAAGGTTCAAAAGTTTAACACGGAAAACAAAATAAAAAAGAGGCTCACCGAGCCTCTTTTTTATTATATTTGATTCAGTTGCAAATACGCTTTCTCTTAAACTTACGCGCGATAATTTACTTAATGTTATAAACTTAATTGTTTCTTTATCGCATCTTGCAGTAATTGTGAAAAATTGATGTTATGCTCAATAGCAATGCTATTTAACCATGTAGGTAATGTTACAGTACGATTGACCGATTTATTTATGTTCGCATTTCGGATTGAAGGCATGTATACATCAATTAAAGTAACCGTTTCTCCTTTTTGCAGTTTTACTCTATTTAGTTGCGACGGAGTCGGTATCTCCTCCTTATCCTCTTCCAATCCCAGCATCACTACCCCCAGCAACTCTCTGGCAGAAATCAAAGCATCTTGTTCATTCTCTCCACTAGTAGCAACATTCAAATCCGGAAAAATCACAGCGATTTCATCGTCTTCGTAGTTAAATATCGCAGGATAGAAATATCTTTCTGTCTTCATAGCTTTACCTCTTTTCATCAAATATTATTCCCGATTGCTTCTCAATACTTTTTAATGTTTTTATAGGAATATCCTTATCAGGATGCTTAATCGTCGTTCTTCCTCTTTTTTCTGTATGTTTGAATTGATAATGACTGCCAACTACATTTACAAGATACCAACCATCCTTTTCCAATATGGATATAATCTCTCTGGATGAGTAACTTTTCATTGCAATCCTCCCGTAATTTTATGATAACAAATATAAAAGTGTTTGTCAACGATAAAAAAGAGGCTCACCGAGCCTCTTTTTTCAGTGTTTTTAATTAACTTGTCAAGCAAACTTTTAACCTTTGATTTGCTTTTCTTCTTTTTTGATGAAGTTTACAAATGGCAACATTCCTATCAGACAGCCTATTACCGCAGGTATTACCCAGCCAAGTCCCTTGTCGAAGAAAGGTACACTTTCAGCAAGCGTTGTAACAGTACCTAGATTAACATCTACCATTTTTAACGCAAAGAATATGCCGCTTACAAACGAGAACACTACTGCAAGAGCATAAGGCTCATGCTTATCGCCTATGAATTTCTTCAAGAAGGACATTAGCACAAGTGCTATTGCCGGCGGATATACCATTACAAGTGCAGGCACTGTAATCTTTATAAGCGATGCCAGTCCTACATTTGCTATCGCAAAACCGAACAAACATACCGCGATAAGTATATTCCTATAAGAGAACTGCGGGAAGTTTGTATGGAAATAATCAGCAAACGATGTTGCAAGTCCTATCGCCGTAGTCAAACAGGCAAGTAGCACCGCTATTCCCAAAACCAAATTTCCGTAACCGCCAAGCAATTGGTGAACAGCGTAATTCAAAAGCTCCGCACCGCTTGGGAACGCTTCCATTTTCGAAGTTTGCGCTCCAACATAGCCTAGTGCCAAATACACAACCGCCATACCTATTCCGGAAAAAATTCCTGCATAAAGAGTATATTTTGCTATATTCTTAGGTTGCTGAACTCCAAGGTTTTTGACAGAGTCTATTACTACGATTGCAAACGCAAGTGCCGCAAGTCCGTCAAGTGCAAGATATCCTTCTATCATTCCCTTGAAGAACGGTATTTTTTCATAATCAGCCGTTTGTGCAGGTCCTATCTCTCCAACTGGATTTATTAGCGAAACCACAAATATTACCGCTATGGAAATCAAAAGTATCGGTGTCAATATGCTTCCTACAATGCTAACCAATTTGGCAGGGTTAATGCAAATAAAGTAAGTTGCTATGAAGAATAATGCCGAAAATGCAAATAGGAATATCCTTGTATCTGCGCCCTCAGGTAGGAACGGCACTGCCGCCATTGAAAACGATGTTGCCGCAGTTCTCGGAATAGCGAATAGCGGTCCTATTAGCAAATATATTACCATACCCATAAACAACGCAAATTTTGGACTTACGAGATGCGCTAAATCATCCAGCTTTGTACCAACCATTACGATTGCAGCGATACCCAGTATTGAAAGTCCTGCGTCAGTAACAACAAATCCTAAAGTTGCTACAAAAAAGTTTGTTCCCGAAAGTTGTCCGAGTCCGGGCGGAAATATCATATTTCCTGCTCCGAAGAACATGGCAAACAGCATCATTGAAAGCGACATCAATTTGCCAAAACTCAATTTCTCCTGATTCATTTTTTTCTCCTCTTTTCTGCATCCCCGATGTAGGGTAAATGCTAATCTATTTGATCTTTTTCCTCTTTGTCATTTACTATACCTAAGCGGTCAAATATGCTGAACAGCAAACTTAAAAGCATTCCCACTACGCAAGCCAGCACCATTCCTTTTAACTGTATCCCCCCAAAATTCAGTGAAACGCCCGAAAGTCCCGTAACAAATATGATCGATGTAAGTGTCAAATTTCTGGCTTTACCGTAATTGACTTTTGAATCTACCATAATTCGTATTCCGGAAGCTCCTATCATTCCGTAAAGTAAGAATGAAATTCCGCCTATTACAGGGTTTGGAATAGTCTTGATAAGCTCCGTCAAAACTCCCATAAACGAGCAGACTATCGAAAGTATAGCAGCTCCTGCTATTACGCGCACGCTATACACCTTCGTAACCGCCATGACTCCTATATTTTCTCCGTAGGTGGTAGTAGGAACCGAACCGATAAATCCCGAAAGCATCGTTGATAAATTGTCGCCGAGCAAACTTCTATGAAGTCCGGGATCTTTTATCAAATCTTTTCCGATTACCTTGCTTGTAACTATCTGGTGGCCTATGTGTTCGGATGTAATGACTAAAAGGACCGGAAGAAGCATTATGACAGCTTCAGCCTTAAAATGCGGCACCGAGAAATTCGGAATACTGAAAAGCGGTGCTGAAACGACTGACGAAAAATCAAGCCTGCCACACGCAAATGTCGCTAAATAACCCGCGACTATTGCGATAAGTATCGGTATTACCGAAAGAAAGCCTCTAAAGAGAACCGTTCCCAGCACTGCCACAGCGACAGTTACCAAAAAAATTACCACATTTGTCGGATCCACAGGTGTAATAACCTTTTCAAAGAAATCCGTACCGTCTACACTATTGTAGCTCACCTGCTCAAACAGTCCTGCCGTACTTGCCGCAGTTCCTGCAAGTTCAAGCCCGATTAGTGCGACTACAGGTCCCATTGCTGCAGGCGGAAGCACTACATTTATCCAATCCGAACCGAATTTTTGTATAATCAGAGCAAGTATACATCCCGCAAAGCCTACCGCAACGAATCCGCCAAGTGCGTACGAATACCCGTCAGCAAACCCATACTTCGCAATCAAAGCTGTAACAGGTGCAATAAATGCAAAACTCGATCCGAGGTATGCCGGAGCTTTGCCTTTCGTAATTAGCATAAACAGCAAAGTTCCAACTCCATTCATGAATAAAACAACCGACGGATTCATACCGAATATGAACGGAACCAATACCGAAGCTCCAAACATCGCAAACATATGCTGGATGCTTAACGGTACCAGCAAAGAAACCGGTACTTTATCCTGAACCTGAATTATTCTTTTTTCCATGATTTCCTCCAAATCCTCACTTAGTATAGCACCTTTATTTATTCAATGCAATACTTTTTTGTGAAAAATATTAAAAAAGTTTTTAAAAAATTGTTTTTGTAAATAACAAGTTGTGATTATCCTCCAATTAAATGCTCAATAACCTCGCTTGCCAGAAACATTCCTGCAACTGCAGGTACAATCACCATACTCGCAGGTGCCCCTCGCTCTTCCTTTGCATCGGCTGCTCTATACACGCTCGTATCAACAGGTTCTTCGTCCGATGCTACAACTTTTAAGCAGTCAATCTCCAGCTTGCGAAGCTCTTTTCTCATTCTTTTGGCAAGCGGACAATTCACCGTACTATAAACATCGCACACACGAACGCATTCAGGATGTAAACGATTCCCCATACCCATACTGCTGATAATCGGTGTTCCGACTTCTTTGCAACGCTTGACAAGCTCGAGCTTTGCGCTTAAACTGTCCACTGCGTCTATCACATAATCGTATGCTGTAAAGTCAAATTCGCCTGCGGTGTCCCGCGAAAAAAATATCTTTTTTAGCGTAATATCAATATTCGGGTTTATGTCTTTTACACGCTTTCCAAGTGCCCCTACTTTCGACTCTCCTATGGTGCTGCGTAATGCCACAATTTGCCTGTTGAGATTGCTTTCCTCAACTTCATCGGCATCAATAAGTACTAAACTTCCAACCGCTGAACGCGCAAGTGCCTCTACAGCAAACCCTCCAACACCACCTACACCGAAAACTGCCACCTTAGCATTTTGCAATTTCACAAGTGCCTCTTGACCAATTAACATTTTACTTCTTTTTTGCCAATCACAATTCATTTACTTTCGCTCTTTTCGCTTTTATAAAAACTGTAATAATTTTCTATTTGGATAAAACCGCAAAAATACCCCCTGCCATCAGGCAGAAGGTAACTGCTTACCCTTTAATTTTTTCTTTGATGCTGCGTAGGTGTTTTTCTGCAGCTTTTCTTGCCGCCTCACCATTTCCTTGAGAAAGCGCTTTCAAAATTCTCTCATGCTCGCTCGGCATCTTTTCCGCTCTTGTATTGTCGTTGTAATACATGTACCTAAAGCGAAGTGCTATTTCCTGTAACGGTTCTATCAGTTGACAAAGAGTTCTATTGTGGCTGGCTTCGACAACCTGCTTGTGAAATTTAGCATCAAGCACTATCATATCCTCTACATCACCCGACTTCACTGCTTTTTGATATTCGTTTTCCGTCTGCAACAGCGCATCTAATTGTTCCTGCGTGATTCTGTTTGCTGCAAGTTGTGCAGCCATGCTTTCCATTAATTCCCTGACCTCTAAGATTTCAATCATATCTTCAACAGAAACCTTAGCTGCATAAGCACCGTGTCTAGGTTCAATATTTACAAGACCTTCTTTTTCCAGTCTACGAATTGCTTCTCTTACAGGCGTTCTGCTAACTCCCATTTTGTCGGCAAGCTCAACTTCCAAAAGCCTTGTTCCCGGCAAAATTTTACCTGTTAATATTCCCATTTTTAAATCATCATAAATTATATCCCGCAATGGTTTATGATGCTGCGCATTCAAATCTAACATTTTCATTCCTCCTTTTTCAGCGTAAATGTATCAATTACTTCTACATTCTTTAATTTTTCAAAATCGAAATCCAATTTTTTATTTCGATTGTACAATGCAAATATTGTAGGTCCGCTACCGCTCATCAACACCGTTTTCGCACCAAATTGCTGCGAAACATAGCGTTTAAGCTCATGTACCTGCGGATAGCGCTCCAGTGTATACGCTTCAAGCACATTTCCCGCACTTTCCGCCAGAACATCAATATCCTCTTCTTGTAACGCCAATACAATCTTTTCTATATCGGGCGCTTCAAACTTTTCAGCATCAAGCTCGTCAAGTCCCGTATACACTTCTTTTGTCGAAACTTCTAAATTCGGTTTAAACAAAAGCAATTTACATGCAATTGAATTAAGCGGTGCAAGTTCTTCTCCGATACCGCGTGCGCGCATACATACCGATGCTCTTTTTTTTTCTTCATCACTCAGCTTATCAAATATCTCCCTGTTGCCTAGAGCATTTGCATAAACGCAAAACGGTATATCCGCCCCTACAGTTGCTCCTATCTCCGCCAATTCGTCGAGATTTAATCTAATATCGAGCAATTCGTTTAACGCGAGTAAAACTGCAGCCGCATCGCTGCTGCCACCTGCAAGTCCTGCCGCTGCAGGTATCCTTTTTTCAAGTCCGATCCGTACATCGGCTTTCAAGGTCATATGGCTAAGAAGCCTATCTGCAGCTTTGTAAGCTATATTTTCACAGTCTTTTGGTATGTTATCTGCGCCGACGCATTCAATCTCAATGCGCATTTGCGCACTCGGCGCTGCCGATATGCGGAGCTTATCACAAAGCTCAATAGCATGCATAACCATATCTACCCTGTGATAACCGGTTTCTAACCTTTCAAAAACATTAATTCCTAAATTTATTTTTGCAAATGCGCAAAGTTCTAAACTGCGCATTACTTTTTTGCTTTTTTTTCACGAAGATTGGCTACATAACGGCTTCCTACTGAAGCTGCGCTCCTTGCTTTTGCAACCTTCTTATTATCGTTTTCTTCCTCTTCCTGCAAATATTCCTGTTGCTTTGCCAATTTCGCCTGCTGTTTTTCCAATTTGATTCTAGCTTTCTCTTTCTTTTTTTCCAGCTCCTCAATTACCGTTTCAACAGGTACTCCTCTTTCTTTGGCTATTTTGTAAGGATTGACCTTTTCTTCTAAAATATGTTCGTCTTTCTGTTTCGTTTCCTTTATTTTACTTGCTCTTGAGGACATAAATACCATGCCCACCATCATTATTCCCATCATTACCATATTGACACGAACTGCACTTTTAGTATTGACGGTAGTAAAGTTTATAACTACATCCTTCTTATCTGCAAGTTTGTCGCCTTTTGACGAAACTATATCTTTTGAAACTTTCAGTTTGTATGCGCTATCCGATTGCAAAATAGTACCGTCTGCAACCAGCACCATTACGACTCCCTTTTCCTTTGGGCTATAAAACGCCTTTGTAGGTACCGCATTTCCTTTTGAGTCTACAAATTCAAAGCTGTTCGCATTTGCAGCCTTTGCTTTTGCGCTACTCATATCTTCATTGAAATAGAGCTTTACACTTGCATTTTCTACCTGCATCCCTTTCCCGCCGTCTTTTGGATACGAATCCAAAAGTTCCAAGCTACCGGCAAACGCTATATTTGTATTTAATGCAAATAGCAGCGATAACGCTACAGATGCAATCAAAAGTCTCTTTTTCATAATACCCCCAAAATTCTTAATGTCTTTTTCCTCGTTTTCGTAATTGCGCAAAAAAATCTTTCAGTGCCCTGCTGCACTCTTCTTGCAAAAGTCCTATATGAACCTCCACCTTGTGATTTAACGCTTCATTTTGTAATATATCCAATGCCGAACCGCATGCCCCCGCCTTTGGATCCGCTGTGCCTATATAAAGTTTGTTTATTCTCGCAAGCACGATAGCACCGCTACACATACTGCACGGTTCACATGTTACATACAAATTCGCACCGGCAAGTCTTGTAGCTCCAAGTTTCTTCGAAGCTGCGCGTATAGCCAATATTTCCGCATGCGCTGTGGGATCCTTTTCGGTTTCCGTAAGGTTGTGCGCTTTTGCAAGTATCTCGCCGTTTTTTTCCAGAACGGCTCCGACAGGCACTTCCCCTTTTTGCGCAGCTATGTACGCCTCTTCAAGCGCCAAGCGCATATATTCTTCCATAGCTATAACACCTTTTTATTCATAAGCAGACTTCGACTATTATAACAAATATTTTATGATTTTGCAATAAATTTTAGCATAAAAAAAGCAAGCTATACGCTTGCTTTAATATCATTAGTCTGCCACATATGGCAAAAGTGCTACAATTCTTGCTCTTTTGATAGCTCTTGTTACAGCTCTTTGATGCAATGCACAAGTGCCTGTGATACGCTTAGGTAAAATCTTACCGCGTTCACTTATATACTTTCTTAATTTTTCAACATCCTTGTAGTCTATTTCATCTACGTGCTCAGCGCAGAATTGGCATACTTTCTTTTTTCTCATGCCCATGCGTTTTTTATCTAGCATAGCATTCTCCTTTCAATCAAATTAACTAAAACGGAAGATCGTCGATGCTGTCATCCATAGGCTCAAAACCGCTTGGAATTTCGTCATCTACAGTAAGTCCGCCTGCATTACCGAAGCCTGCTTGACCGCTGCCCTCATCTCCTCTATTTCCTATGAGCTCTACACGGTCAGCCACAACATCCGTCGTATATACCGTAGCTCCATCCTTGTTTTGATAGCTTCCTGTTTGAATTCGTCCCTGTACTGCCACTTGGCGTCCCTTTTTTAAAAATCTCTCGCATATTTCGGCTGTCTTTCCAAATGCGACTACGCTAGGAAAATCCGTCTGTCTTTCCTTACCTGCCGCAACAACCCTATCTATTGCAAGTGTGAATCTGGCTACAGCAAGCTGAGTTGCCGCTGCATACCTCACATCAGGATCTCTGGTCAGTCGTCCTATTAAAACCACATTATTCATGAGCTACCCCCTATTTTTCGTCTTTGTTTACAACAATGTGACGAATTACCGCATCTGAGATTCTAAGTCTTCTGTCAAGTTCTTTCGGCAATGTTTTGTTAGCTGTAAATTCGATAACAACATAATAGCCTTCTGACTTTTTCTCGATTGGATATGCTAATTTTTTCATGCCCCAAACATCTACTTTGGTAACCTCGCCGTCTGCCGCGATAATAGACTGTACAGTTTCAACTGTCGCTTCCTTTTTCGCTTCGTCAAGCATAGGATCAAGCACGAACATAACCTCATACTTTGTCATTTTTTCACCTCCCTATGGACTAATTGGTGTAATGCACACGCACTACACAGAGAGCATATTTGCCTTATTGCAAATCGCACTTTTACATTATACAGTATAGCTGATGTTAAAGTCAAACATTTTTTTATATGTAAAATGCAACTTCAATGCTATAGCACTACAATTTTAGGACTTCTTCTTTTGTCAAACCCGTACTTTTCATTATGACTTCAATATCTGTGCCGTTGCTTTTCAATTTCTTCGCTACTTGTTCTATTCCTTGCTCTATTCCCTGCTCTATTCCTTGCTGATACTTTTCATTCAAAATCATATCGGTTGCGTGTTCTTGTGTAAATATTCCCATCATCATATTTTCTACCTCCCTTTCTTTATCTACTAAAAACTCCTTCAAAATATTATGGGCCTTACAATATTTAATTGTTTTCTTCAATGCTCGTAATACTTCTTCTTTTGTAGTAGATCCGTATTTCAAGCTGTCATACTTTTGGCAAAACTGTATATATTCGCTTATTATTCCAATCTTTTCATCCTCTTTAGTTATAACCTTTATTATTAACTCTAGCGGTATATCTAAGCCGTGTGCATAGCTGTCAGATAATTTCAGCAATTTACTTTCCAATTTTTTCTTCCCTGTATAAATAAGAATAAACTCAGGCGTTGGTAATTTAACTAGCTTTGTGCCATAAATATTTATCCGATTTTTAATTATATATTCATAATATGTATTTGCTATATACACAAGCATTCTAAGTGCCATATTGGGATTATAGCTACTTTGTGCCTCAACAAGTAGTATCAATCTATCTTTTACGAGCAGTCCCAAATCGTTATATACATCGTAAACCAATGTATTCTCAAGTGTCAATAATTTAAAATCCGTATCATCGCAACTATCTGCATCTCCACCAAGTGCCGCATAAAGTTGTCTTTGGTACTTCACATCTCTGAATAAATGCGTAAATAAACTGTCTTTCAACTTTCTATTTATAGTAGTCTTATCATTTATATTCAACGGGGTTTCCTTTCTTAAATTATAGTAAAAACTAAGCGGAAAGTCAATCGAGCTTTCTCGCTTTGTAAGATTTTAACATATTTTAACTTAAATGTCAATATGATTCAGGAAATATTTATATCTTTGACACCGAAAATGCTCAATATTTTTCAACAAAAAAGACGGCTAGTCTTTTGACTTCCCGCCTTTTCTTAATTTTAAGTTATTTTCTTATACCGCCGCTTTGCGCGAGCTTAATCCTCGTGTTTTGCTTTGCAAGCGCAATTTTAGCTTTCATGATTTCATCCTCGCCCGCATCGTCGGACTCATGACCGGATAACCACTCCTCAACTATTGCCTTCTGATTCATAGCACGCTCGCTATCTATATCTTCTACCCACTCAGCAGCGTCCAAATAAATTACAATATTATCGCGCACATCTATGTACCCTTGCGCCGCTGCCGCCGCTTTAAAAGTAGAACTTCCGGCTTCTTTTATCCAAAGTATTCCAACATCCAGGAGCTTGCAAGACCAAGTGTGCCCCGCCATGAAACCCTCTTCACCTGTAAAAGTTTTCACGATGACCATTTCCACCTTGCCCTTATAAAAAAGTTTCGATGGTGTTATCACCTCAAGTAGTACACTTTTAGCCATCTTCTTTTCTCCATTCTATACTAAGCTCTCTTGGAGGCTTCGTACTTTTCAACTACTTCGTCTATAGTACCTGCCATCAGGAACATCGATTCAGGGATATCGTCATGTCTGCCTTCAAGAATTTCTTTGAAGCTGCGAACAGTTTCCTTGAGAGGTACATACTTGCCCTGCATTCCTGTAAACTGCTCCGCTACGCTGAACGGTTGCGATAAAAATCTCTGTACTTTACGCGCTCTGTTTACAAGCAACTTGTCCTCGTCCGACAATTCATCCATACCCAAAATCGCAATTATATCTTGCAATTCTTTGTATCTTTGAAGTACCTCCTGCACTCCACGAGCCACTTGATAATGCTCTTCTCCAACTATATTCGGATCCATTATTCTGGAACTTGATTCAAGCGGATCTACCGCAGGATAAATTCCAAGAGCTGTAATCGCACGAGAAAGTACAGTTGTAGCATCCAGGTGCGCAAATGTAGTAGCAGGCGCCGGATCCGTAAGGTCATCGGCAGGCACATATATAGCCTGAACCGAAGTGATAGAACCCTTTTTGGTAGAAGTAATTCTCTCCTGCAATGCACCCATTTCCGTAGCCAGTGTAGGCTGATATCCTACTGCCGAAGGCACACGGCCAAGAAGCGCCGAAACCTCAGAACCTGCCTGTGTGAAACGGAATATATTATCGATAAATAAAAGCACATCCTGTCCTTCTTCATCTCTAAAGTATTCCGCCATTGTAAGTCCTGTAAGCGCAACTCTCATTCTTGCTCCCGGCGGTTCGTTCATCTGCCCGAAAACCATTGCCGTCTTATCTATTACACCTGACTCTATCATTTCGTAGTACAGGTCATTTCCTTCACGAGTACGCTCTCCAACTCCTGCGAATACGGATATTCCGCCATGCTCACGAGCAATATTACTGATAAGCTCCTGAATAAGTACTGTTTTTCCTACGCCGGCACCGCCGAACAAACCTACTTTACCACCTCTTGTATAAGGTGCAATAAGGTCTATAACCTTGATTCCGGTTTCGAAAATCTGAGCTGTAGTATCCTGCTCCTCAAACGCAGGGGCTTCTCTATGAATTGACTTCTTTTCTTTTGTTACAACAGGACCTTTTTCATCTATCGTTTCGCCTATTACATTGAAAAGTCTGCCCAGAACTTCCTTTCCGACAGGAACCTGTATCGGATTTCCCGTATCTATAGCTTCCATTCCTCTACTCAATCCATCTGTAGCTGAAAGAGCTATGCACCTTACGACATCATCGCCGACATGCTGCGCTACTTCCGCAACTATTTCCTTGCCGTCGTGCTTAATTATGATAGCTGTTAAAAGTTCAGGGATATTTTCCGGTGCGAACTTAATATCTATTACCGGTCCTATAATTTGGTGTATGATACCAATATTTTCCATGCTTCAAACCACCTCCCTATTTATTTTTGAGCTTCAGCACCCGCAACAACCTCAATTATTTCATCTGTTATCACAGCCTGTCTTGCTCTGTTATAATATAGCGACAAATTGTCGAGCATCTCTCTTGCGTTGTCCGTAGCATTTTCCATTGCCATTCTTCTTGCTGCGTGTTCACAAGTTGCAGATTCGACAACTGCCCCAAACACCTTGATTTCCACATATTTCGGAACCAAATAGTTGAATACCGCTTCGATAGACGGTTCGTATTCAACTTCCATTTCATGCTTGATTACCTCAGGATCAAAACTTGCCTCAAACGGAAGCAATCTTTCGTACTTAACCTCCTGCTCCATGGCATTCTTGAACGAAGTATACACCATAACCACTTCATCGATTGTACCGTCATTATACATCTCTATAATCGGTTTACTGATTTCGTGCGATTCAAGGAAAGAAATACTTTCAGGAGGTGCACTGTATTCACTATAAATCTCATAGCCCCTTCTTTCAAAATATTCTTTCCCTTTTGTTCCAACCGCCACTATCACCGGTCTTTCCGGATCGTTTTCAAGGTTTCTCGCTGCTTCCTTTATGACATTTGCATTAAATCCGCCACAAAGTCCACGCGAGCTTGTAATTATGATATAACAAGTTTTCTTGATTTCCCTTGAACCAAGCAGGTAATGCTCAGGAATCTCCGATGCATTGTTAAATATATCTTGAATTGATTCTGTAATATAATGAAAATACTCTGTTGTTTTTTCAAAGGTGGATTTGGCTCTTTTAAGTTTTGCAGCCGAAACAAGTTTCATCGCGCTCGTAATATGCTCTGTGCTTGTAACGCTCTTAATGCGGCGTTTTATATCTTGCATACTATTCGAAGCCATACTTTCCTCCTACTCGGCAAGTTCGCACTTACCGTATTTCCTTATATTTAGCAATAGCTTCTTTCAAAGTTTCCTCTGTACCTTCTTCCAGCTTTCCTGTACTTTCTATACTCTTTGCGATAGAAGGATACTGTTCGTCGACAAAAGCCAAAAATCCTTTTTCAAAGTCTTTGATTTCGCCGATTGAAATATCCGCCAAATGCTTGTTTACTGCAGCATATATAATCATTACCTGATGCGCAACGCTCATAGGCTTATACTGTCCCTGCTTCAATATTTCCATTAGAAGCTGACCGTGATCCAGTCTTTCTTTAGTATCCTTGTCGATATCCGAACCGAATTGAGAGAAGCTAGCAAGCTCTGCATACTGCGCAATTTCCAATTTAATCTTATTTGCAACCTGCTTCATCGCTTTTGTTTGAGCGTTTCCGCCTACACGCGATACCGAAATTCCAGCATTTACCGCAGGTCTTTGTCCCGAGAAGAACAATTCCGTTTCAAGGAATATCTGTCCGTCTGTAATGGAAATTACATTCGTAGGAATATATGCTGACACGTCTCCTGCCTGAGTTTCTATGATAGGAAGCGCTGTAATAGAACCTCCTCCAAGCTCATCAGAAAGTCTTGCCGCTCTTTCAAGGAGTCTACTATGTAAGTAGAATACATCTCCCGGATACGCTTCTCGTCCCGGCGGTCTACGAAGTAGCAACGACATAGCTCTATATGCCACAGCATGCTTCGACAGGTCATCGTAAACAATAAGTACATTTTTGCCCTGATACATAAAATGCTCACCTATAGCACAACCTGCATATGGTGCGATGTACTGTAAAGGTGCAACAGCACTTGCCGTAGCGGACACGATGATTGTGTATTCCATAGCTCCTTTGTCTTCCAAAGTCTGCACAAGCTGAGCAACTGTAGAATTCTTTTGTCCGATTGCTACATAAATACAAATTACATCTTTGCCTTTTTGGTTTATAATTGTATCAACTGCGATTGCCGTCTTTCCCGTCTGTCTGTCTCCGATGATAAGTTCTCTTTGCCCCTTACCGATAGGTATCATCGAATCTATCGCTTTGATACCGGTTTGAAGCGGTTCGCTTACTGATTTCCTCTGTAAAACTCCCGGTGCAGGATATTCAACGGGACGATGCGCTTCCGCTTTGATAGGACCTTTTCCGTCGAGCGGTTGTCCCAAAGCGTTTACTACACGCCCTATCATTTCCTCACCTACAGGAACCTCAACAACTCTTCCGGTAGGCTTTACTATATCGCCTTCCTCGATTTTCCAGTCGCTTCCCATCATTACAACCCCGACATTGTCTTCTTCGAGGTTCAACGCCATGCCGTATACTTCACCGGGGAATTCGAGTAACTCGCCTGCCATACATTTTTCGAGTCCGTAAACTCTGGCGATACCGTCACCCACTTGTATGACCGTGCCGAAATCAGATATATCGAGCTTATTTTTGTAAGTCTTTATCTGCTGCCTTATAACCGCACTAATTTCTTCCGGTTTTAAATTCATGCACGAGCCCCCTTCCTATATAATACTATTATTCATTTCTTCGAGCCTTTTTCGCACCGAAGCATCTATGATTTTGCCGTCAATTAAAATCTTGACACCTCCGATTAAGGATGCGTCCTCTTCGTTTTCGAGTTTCACATTTTTTCGTAAAAGTTTGCTCGTTTCGTCTTCAAATTTTTTCAGTTTTTCATCTGAAAGTGGGCTGACAGAATAAATTTTGCCGTATGAAAAACCCGTGTCGCTATCAAAAAGTTCTTCATAAACTTTTACAGCACGTGCAAAATGCCTGGTTCTTCCCTTGTCTATCATAATAAACAAGAAATTCAAAAGTTCCTCGGAAATTTTACCGGAAAATACTTCGTCAACGACTTTTTTCTTCTCTATGCCTGAAATTATCGGGCTTTCAAAAAACGCAAACAAATCCTTTTCCTGATTGAAAATTTTCAAAAGTTCTTTTGCTTCGTTTAGAATTTCTTCTTTTTTACCAACATCACACGCCGCTTGATAAAGAGCGCTTCCGTATACATTTCCTACTGCTAATTCTGCCATTTTGTAGCACCTACTTCTTCAATGATACCATCTATAAGCTGATCCTGCCCCGAAACGGTAAGTTCCCGCTCTAAGATGCGCTCAGCTGCAAGCAATGCCAACTCTGCAATTTGTGCTTTCATATCGGACATCGCCTTAGCTTTCTGCCTTTCGACTTCAAGCTCGGCTTTTTCCTTAATTCTAGCCGCTGCAACAGTTGCTTCCTCTATAATGTCATTTGCCTGAGCTTCTGCTCGTATCTTTGCATTTTTGATAATTTCCCTGCTCTCCGCTTCAACATTCGCTATGCGCTTGTTGTATTCATCGAGCTTCCTATCCGCCAATTTGTTGGTGTCGGTAGCATGGTCAAAACTGTCCTGTATGCTCCTCTTTCTATCCTCCAAAATAGCAAGATACGGTTTATACAAAAACTTGGTAAGTATGCCCACAAGGATTAAGAAGTTTATAACTGCGAAAATTATCTGAAACGCATCTATATGTAATGCTTCCATTAAATTCCTCCCTGCGACTTTACTTTAAATTCTAAAGCAGTTTAATTACATTTTACCAATAAGAAGTATAGCTATAAGTAGTCCGTAAATAGTCATGGCTTCCATGAACGCAAGTGCAAGTATCATGCTTGTACGGATAGTTCCTGCGATTTCAGGTTGTCTGGACATACCCTCCAGTGCCTTTGACGCTGCAAGACCTTGTCCTATTCCAGGTCCCATTGTTGAAAGAGCGATGGCTAAAGCCGCTGCTATTGCAATTCCCATTTTTCTTTTTCTCCTTTCGGTTATAGCTGAATTTCAGCAATTATTTAATATATTCTACTTTCCATATTTGAAAAGTAAATATCGTAATTAAGTTCGGCATCACACTTAATTGAGCGCTATGCGTGTGCCTCCAATTTTTCGTGCTCCTCTGCACCGTGTTCTGCCGCCTCGGAGATGTATATACCTGCAAGCAGTGCGAAAACAAGCGCCTGTATAGCTCCCATAAGTATGCTCAAAAGCTGCATTATTACAGGTATACCGAGCGGAACCAGATGGAAGAAAGATTCTGTTACCTTTTCTTCACCGAATATGTTACCATAAAGCCTCAATGTGAGCGATAACGGTCTTACAAATTCTTCAACAAGCATAATTGGAAACAGAAATGCCACCGGCTGGAACAAATGCTTGTAAAACTTGATTCCGTGAGTTTCTCTGATACCTATTATCTGAACTGCAAAGAACACAACTATCGCAAGTCCTGCCGGAAAGTTAATAGAACTTGTCGGTGCCGCTAAAAACGGTAAATGTCCCGAAAGAGGAAGCAATCCCGAATAGTTGGAAAGCAAGATATAGATAAACAACGTAGCGACAATCGGCAAATATTTCCTGCCTGCGTACTCACCCATAACATCCGAGAAGAAATCTCTCAATTTCTCGATGATTATTTCCATTGTAAGCTGCAGCTTTGTAGAAGGAACCATTTCCAATTTTGAACTTGAAATAATTGCAACGACAGACAATATTACTGTGATTGCCATACTTGTAATCATCATCGGTGTTATCGTAAAACCCTCTAAAAACCCCATCATTTCTTTCCTCCTATATCGTCAATTACCTGTTTTTCGGCAATGATATTTTTAACTGAAAAGAGCCTTGCCGTAACGCTCAAACTGAACGCCGTTCCAATCGCAAGCGCAGAAAAATCCAGCACCTCGGAATTTTTGAACAACAATGTTGCTGCAAGTGCTACTATGTTTATAATTATACCTCCGAATATACGGGCGGTAATGCTTTGCGAAGCCACCTGTTTTTTGCTTGATTTTGCGAGTTTCATCCACAAAACCACATATTTGCAAAATCCCACGAAAGCTCCATACGATATGCCACATATGGCTCCTATAATATAAATTGAATACTTTTCCATTGCGTATATATTATACTCTCCTTTCGCTTGTTTTAAACAATTATTGCACTTATATTTCGTCTTTTTTACAAATTCTGCGGATTTTTTCGCCTATGTTTTGTTTGTTTTGTTCAAACATTCTATATTTTGTGTACAATGTTGCTGTTTATGTCTACTTGTATGCTATATCGCTTACGACATTTTTTACCCATTTTTGCGAAATAACTCGTTTGGTCAGTATTGCGCACTTCAAAATTTCCTCAGTTTTTACGCAAAACATTACAAGATAAACCGGCAAGTGGAACAAAAGCGCAGTTGCAAACGCCATCGGTACCGCATATAACCATATGCTGCCTGTTTCGATTAACATCGCAAACAGTGTATCCCCACCCGCTCTCAAAAGTCCAACGACGCAAATTCCGTTGTAAAGTACAAGTGCGAGAAATATCGCGTCTATCGCTATTATGATAATTGCATACTCCCTGCCTTTTTCCGTCAAATCGAAAAGCGGCACCAGTTTTTGGGAAACTGCAATCAATCCTATTCCAAATATTATACCCGTAACTATAGCAGTTTTGAGTATCTTGTTGCCCAGTTCAAGCGCATATTTTGTGTCCCCTTCGCCCAGTTTTTCTCCAACAAGTATCAGTGCGGCATCTCCCAAGCTGAAGCCCGCCATTGAAAACAGGCTGTTTATTACCGTACCTACCTGTACTGCAGCATACGCCGTAACACCAAGCCTTGCATAGGCAGCGACATACATGGCATTCCCAAGTCCCCAAATGGTTTCATTGAGCATTGTCGGAACCGCATTTCTAATGACACGTAAAAATAATTCCCTGCTCCACGAAAAGTATACGCTAAGTCCTGCCGCCACCCTGTTTTTAAACACGAAAACTACAGTAAGCACCGTCAAGATTTCCAGAGTTCTCGCAATCATGGTTGCAAGAGATGCTCCCGAAACACCGAGCTTCGGCATTCCGAAATTTCCAAAAATGAGGCAATAATTTAAAAATGTATTAGTACTAAACACCGCTATACTTATAAAAAGCGGTATGTGAGTTTGCTTCGTAACTCTAAGTGCTGTTTGAAACGGAACGGTTATTGAAACCGTGAGCAAACTCGGCGCTGCAATTTTGATATAATCCGCTCCCATTCTAATCAAAAGCTCATCGGAAGTAAAAATGCGCATTACATAAACAGAGAAAAATTCAGCTACAAGGAAAAATATAACACTCACGCTGAAACAAACAGCAAGCGCAATTCCTATCGTCTTTTTCATGCCGCGTTCGTCCTTGGCGCCCAAAAACTGCGCCATATATGTCGATACTCCGCTCGTGAATCCGAATACAAGCATCCAGTGCACAAAATATATTTGCGTTGCTATGCCGACCGCCGCAAGCTCCGCTTCGCCAAGTCTTCCCACCATTAAATTGTCTACAAGTGAAAGAGAAGACGCAATTACGCTTTGAATAGCAATCGGCAAAGCTATAAAAGTTATTTTTTTAAAAAATTCTTTATTCGAAATCATATATTTTCCGATTTAATTTACTTTTTCATATTTAAAAGTGCGGAAACGATTTTTCTGCACGCACTTCCGTCGCCGTACGGATTTTCTGCGTGAGCCATTTTGTCATATGCTTTTTTGTCCGTGAGCAGTTTTTTTGCTAGGCTATAAATTTCTTTCTCTTCGACACCTGCAAGTTTCACCGTTCCCGCCTTAATAGCCTCAGGTCTTTCGGTTTCTTTTCGCACAACAAGTACAGGTTTCCCAAGCGACGGTGCTTCTTCCTGCATTCCGCCGGAATCCGTAATAATCAAATAAGATTTCGCCATTAGATTAACAAACGGCTGATATTCGAGCGGCTCTATCAAATGCACTCGATTTGTTTCAGCAAGTATCTGTCCTGCTATCTCTCGCACTTTCGGGTTCAAATGCATCGGGTACACTATCTCTACATCCGAAAATTCGTCTGCAAGTCTTTTGATTGCTGAAAATATATTGCGCATATTTTCGCCCAGATTTTCCCTCCTATGGCAAGTAACAGTTATCACTCGCCTATTCGCAAAATCGATATTTTTCAATATTTCGTCGGTAAATTCGTAAGGTTTTTCCGCCACACGAAGCAGTGCATCAATTACGGTATTTCCTGTAATAACAATATCTTTGCCCGCTATTCCTTCAGCCAGCAAATTCCCTTCGTTTATTTTCGTAGGCGCAAAATGAATATCTGCCAGATGTCCCGTAAGTACTCGATTCATTTCCTCAGGATAAGGAGAATACTTATCGTATGTTCTAAGTCCGGCTTCGACATGTCCTACCTTTATCTGCTTATAAAAAGCTGCAAGTGCGGCTCCAAATGTCGTAGATGTGTCGCCGTGAACAAGCACTATGTCGGGCATTTCTTTTTCAAGTACACCCTCAAGTCCAAGCAAAACATTTGATGTAATCTGGCTAATACTCTGATTCGGCTTCATAATATTTAAATCATAGTCGGGTGTCAACTTAAATAAGTCCAGCACCTGATCGAGCATTTGTCTATGCTGTGCAGTTACGCAAAGCACGCTTTCAATTCCTTGCGTATTTTGAAGTTCCTCTACGAGCGGCGCCATTTTAATCGCTTCCGGGCGCGTCCCGAATACAGTCATTACTTTCATCTTTAGCCCTCTTTAAATCAATTTTTATTTTTTCTTTCTCGTTTTTCTTCCACCTTGGCATTAACCGCCTTGATTTGTAATTTCCAACTATTCGCATCAGTCAAAAATACATAAATATGCATTACGGCTATGCACAAAAGTCCAAACGATTCTACGAAAAGGTCTCTGCTGAAAAGAACGGCAGATACCCCCATTACACCACTTATACCATAAATCGTAAGCACTGTTCGCCTTTGACCAAGACCTGCATTCATAAGCCTGTGATGCAGATGTCCTTTATCCGCTTCCATTATAGGCTTGTGGTTTATAAGTCTTCGTAAAATCGCGAAAGCCGTATCGAAAATAGGTATTCCCAAAACCAATATTGGTATCATAAGTGCCAAAACCGTAGCGCTTTTTGCAGGGCCTACTATCGAAAGGTTCGCAAGCATAAAGCCTAAGAACAGCGAGCCGCCGTCCCCCATGAAAATCTTGGCGGGGTGAAAATTAAACGGCAAGAATCCCAATGCTCCGCCTGCAAGCGCAAGCATAGCAAGTGCCGGAATATAAAGTCCGTGTATATACTCTATATAAGCAAGGCATAACGATGAAATCGCCGCTACACCGCAAGCCAGTCCGTCAAGACCGTCAATTAAATTTACGGTATTTGTAACACCTGTAATCCATATAATCGTAATAAAAAAGCAAATTACACCTGTAAAATAACTATGTGAGTCCCCAAAAGAAACTCCAAAATGATTGGTTACAAAATTTATGCGGACTCCAAAAAAATACGGTATGCACGCTATTCCAATTTGACACGCAAACTTAAACTTTGCCGGCAAATTCTTTAAATCGTCTATTATACCCAAAAGATATATCAGCATGCCGCCTACCGCAATTCCTAGCATTGTTTCTTTTGGAATATTGTGCCAATCTGCTCCTGCTGAAAGCATCTCAATGCGCAGCTCATCGGACAGCGATAAAATTATCGCAAAAATTGCAGCCATAGTGCCAATAAATATCGCCATACCTCCAAATCTCGGCATAGGCTTTGTGTGCATCCTCCTGGCATCCTTAGGTACATCGACAGCGCCGATTCGTGGCGCAATCCAAATCGCAACCGGCGTCATTACCAAACTGATAAAAAATGCCAACAAAAAAACTATCCAAAATATCATTGTTCTTCTCCCAGTTTTGTATCTAACTGCTCAATTTCTATATTTGCTTCTTTTAGCAATTTACAGGACATCTCATCGGGATATCCGCTGTTGATTATAATTTTTTTAATTCCGGCGTTTATAATCATCTTAGCGCAAATACTGCAAGGCTGATGTGTAACGTACATGAGCGCATCCTTGATGCTCTGTCCAAGCACCGCCGCCTGTATGATTGCGTTTTGCTCCGCATGCAAAGCTCTGCAAAGCTCATGCCTTTCACCTGACGGCACGCCCAATTCTTCACGCAGGCATCCGCCGATTTCATCGCAATGTTCAAGTCCCTTCGGTGCTCCGTTATATCCTGTCGCTATTATGTGCTTATCCTTTACTATAACAGCTCCCACCTGCCTTCGCAGACATGTAGAACGCCGCGCTGTCAAAAGTGCCATTTGCATAAAATATTCATCAAAGCTCGGTCTTTTCATAGTACACCTCTGCCAAATACAGTCCTGCCGCAGGCGCAGTATGTCCTGCATTCCTTCTGTCTTTACTTTCTATAATTTCTTTAACGGCACTCTCTGAAATTTTTCCATATCCTACTTCCACTAAAGTCCCTACGATAATTCTTACCATATTGTACAAAAAACCGTTACCTTTAATATGTACGGCTATTCTATCTTCTTGTTCTTTTATAATTTCCAGTGAATAAATTGTCCTTACAGTTGTTTCTCTCGGATTCGATCCCGCCGCTTGAAAGCACGCAAAATCATGAGTCCCTACTATTTGCTGAGCGGCAAGTCGCATACTATTTACATCGAGCCGCTTTTTAACATGGTAGCAATAATTTCTTTCAAATACACTTTCTTCTATCGAATTGCTTATTCGATAAATATATTTTTTGCCTACTGAGCTGAAACGCGCATGGAAATCAACCGGTTTTTCCTCAACATCAATTATTCTGATATCAGAGCTTTCTAAATTTCTTGCTTTTCCGCCCGAAAGCATATTGTTTAAAGCCACTTTCAAATTTGACAGCGGTATCGAGTTTTGCATCGCAAAACTCGCCTTTTGCGCATACGCGTGTACGCCGGCATCTGTGCGGCTCACGCCGGCAAGACGCACCTCTTGCCCGAGAATTCGGGCAAGACACCGTTCAAGCTCCCCTTGAACGGTGCGCCTTAGCGGCTGGCGCTGCCAGCCGCTAAGGCGGGTGCCGTCGTACTCGATTGTCAAAAGCACATTTCGAACGCCGCTATCTTTCTTAGCCTCTTCGAAGCATTGCGCATTTTCCATTATTTTTTCCAAGAGCTTTTCAAATCCACGATTTGGTTAAATACCAAATTGTCCTTGCTAAACAGCTTGCTGTCCGCCACATAATAACCGTGTCTAAAAAATTGGAACGCTTCCCCCGCCTTCGCATCCTCAATAGATTTTTCGGCGATTGCAGTAACTTCTACAAGTGAATTCGGATTCATTTCACTAGTTCCGTCCTCCTTGTCCAGCATCAAATATCCGTACTTTCGTATCTTGATTTCCACTGCATTTTTCGCATCTACAAAATGAATAGTGCCTTTTACTTTCCTGCCTTCAAACCCGCTTCCGCTGCGTGTATCGGGATCATATGTGCAAAGAAGCTCTTTGATACTGCCATCCGCATTTTTCACTACCTCGTTACAGGTTATGAAATACGCTCCTTTAAATCTAACTTCATTTCCGGGAAACAATCTAAAATACTTCTTTTCAGGTATTTCCATAAAGTCCGCCCCGTCCACATAAAGTTCTCTACTGAAAGTAACTTTTCTGTTTCCAAAATCCGGCCTTTCCTTACTGTTTTCAATTTCAAGCTCCTCTACTTGGTCCTCCGGATAATTTGTGATTATCACCTTGATAGGATCTTCAATTACATTCTTGCTGTAAACCTTATCCTTCAAATCTTCTCTTACACAATGCTCAAGCAATGCTATGTCAACAACGCTGTTTGCCTTTGATACTCCGATTCTTTCGCAAAAATCACGAACTGCTGCCGCAGTGTACCCGCGCCTTCTGATTCCCGCTATGGTCGGCATACGAGGATCATCCCAACCTTCTACCACACGATCATCCACAAGCGCTTTCAAATATCTTTTCGACATTACCGTATTCGTCAAATTTAACCTTGCAAATTCAATCTGTTTCGGCGGTGCTTCCCACATTCCTACATTTTCAAGTACCCAATCGTAAAGCGGTCTATGATCCTCAAATTCCAAAGTGCAAATTGAATGTGTTATACCCTCGATTGCGTCTTCTATCGGATGTGCAAAATCGTACATCGGGTAGATGCACCACTCATCTTTAGTGTTGTGGTGATGCGCATGCGCAATTCGATAAATTACAGGATCACGCATATTGATATTCGGTGATGCCATATCTATCTTCGCCCTAAGAACTTTTTCTCCGTCTGCATACTTGCCTGCTTTCATATCCATGAAAAGTTGCAAATTTTCTTCTACGCTTCTATCCCTGTACGGACTGTTTTTGCCAACTTGCGTAAGCGTTCCTCTATACTCTTTGATTTCTTCCGCATTTAGGTCGCAAACAAACGCTTTTCCCTTTTTGATGAGAATTACTGCCGCTTCAAACATGGTATCAAAATAATCGGACGCCCAAAGTCGTTCTGCCCATTCAAAGCCTAGCCACTTAACATCTTCTTCGATTGATTTCACATATTCCATATCTTCTTTTACAGGGTTTGTGTCATCGTAACGCAAATTGCACTTTCCACCATATTTCATTGCTGTTGAGAAATTTAGGCAAATGGACTTTGCGTGTCCTATATGTAAATATCCGTTAGGTTCAGGCGGAAATCTTGTATAAACTTTATTTCCGTACACTCCCTTTTCCAAATCTTCGTCAATTATATTATATATAAAATTTTTGGCTGCCGTTTTTTCGTCTTCCGGCAATTCTTCATTTTCGAATACATCCTCCGCCATTGCTCCTCCTTGTAGATATCTGAATATTGTATTTTTTTGCAAATTCATTTTTTCGCATATATACTTAATTATAATCAGTATCGCAACATTAGTAAAGTGTTTTTAGTATTTTAGTCATATTTAACTCTTAAAATTTCATCCGCCCAGATAGTAATCACGATGCGCTACAGCATTTATAACGCCTTCAAACAAAGCTCGTGCAGGGTAGGAGTCTATATTTATTCGTTTGTTTTGCTATTTCTTCTAAGTACATGATCTTCAACTCCCTATTTTGAACTACTTCAATGTCAACTTCAATATGAACTTCAGATAGCGTAAATTTATTGTAGGATAAAGAAATTTAGAGTTCCACTAAAAGTTGGATTTTAAATTTTTATAAGCCCCTTTGTTTCTTCAAATTGTAATGGCACATGGTCTTCATCAGCATCAATGTATAAGTATTCTGCTTCTTTTTTTAGTGATTTTTCTTCTTGTGGAATAAATTTTGATGTAACTTTTTCTATTTTTCCTATTCCATTTTCCTGAAATTGTTGTATACTATTAATCATCAAGAGTTCCTTTCTTTTGTTTTGGGTTTATGATATATATTATATCACTAAAGCGGAACTCTTTATTTTTTATCATTTTCCCCTACATTTTTTTACACTAAGTTATTTTTCTGAAATATACTTATCGATTTACGCTCATATTGACAAATCCTATTTTAGCATATATTATTTTTTTATTATCTTACGAGAAAGAAAGGACTTTGACTATGCTTTCACGAAAACAATTCAGCGCCGAATTGTTAAAAAAATTCAGCATGACAGAAAATCAGGCATCCATAGAGATTATAGAAGCTCGCATCATGGAAAATTCAACAGTGACAGGCCCCAACATGTATATTCTTATATTTTCAATACTCATAGCCTCTGTGGGCTTAAATGTAAACAGCACTGCAGTAGTGATAGGAGCCATGCTGATTTCACCTCTTATGAACATCATACTTACCATTGCAGACAGCATTGCTAACCACAATTTGGCGCTGGTCAAACGAAGTATGACCAAGTTTATCTTCCAGATTGCCATCAGCATCATTACCAGCACCCTTTATTTCAGCCTGTCGCCCTTACACGGATTTTCAGATGAACTGTTTGCCAGAACTCAGCCCACCTTCTGGGATGTGATTATAGCTATATGTGGGGGTTTTGCTGCCATTATCGCCCATACCAGAAAAAGTATCGTCAGCAATGTGATCCCCGGAGCTGCCATAGCTACGGCTCTTATGCCGCCACTGTGCACTGTAGGCTACTGCCTGTCTACGGCAAAATGGATGTACGCCTTGGGCGCCTTCTATCTTTTTGCCATAAATTCGTTTTTTATCTGTGTTTCGGGGATTATCGGGCTGTATGTGATGGGTCTGACCCGAACGGAGAAACTCATTACCACAAGGAAAAAACTTTTAGGCGCAGTCATTCTGACACTTTTAATCATCATTCCCAGCGCAGTTATGGGCTGGCGCAGTGTTAATCAAGCCTCAGTTATGGAGCAGTACAAGATGTTTATTGCCAACACCTTCGACTATGACGATACTCTGGTAGTTAATTCCGGTATCGACATACCGCAGAAGACCATATCGGTGGCTCTGGTCGGGGAAGTTCTGGACGAAAAAATTTTGGAAGATGCTCGAAAAACCATGGCTACTTACGGTTTGTCAGATTACGATTTGAAAGTTACACAAACTCAGATAGAGCAAGGGGTATCAGAAAGTGATATCAAGGCGCTGCTTATAGAAAAGGAAAAATCCGATGCAGCTTCATCTGATGCTCAGGCACTGCTGGATCTTCAAAACGAAGGAAAAGAGCGACAATCAGATGCTTTGAAGGAGCTTATGATTCTTTATCCGAACATCAGCTCCTGTGGCTTCATGGAAATGCACAAGGAAGACAATTCTAAGAACTTCTTCCTAATCTTAGTGGTTCGGGAAAGGCTGAACGACGAGCAGGTTGCAACCATAGAGGCTTGGCTCAAAACCAAGTTTAAAAACAGCGAGCGCAAGTTGCATATCATGCAAATTCTCGAGGCGACCACATAGTTTTAAAAGCAAATTTATGTGCGCTATGGAATCATATAAGCCATATCATGCGTTTAGCTGAATGTTACTTTTTATAAATCGAAAAAATAGCTAGTGCTATAGATTGGATTCAACATAGCTACTTTTTGTCCTATAAGTCAAAAAGCCCTTGCTTGGTCATATCCCCAAGCAAGGGCTTTTGTTCAGGTATTTTGCTTATCTAAAATTTGCACTTTTATTTTAGCTTGCCTTCTTTTCAGCAGACTTTGACTTTAAAATGTTTTCCATGTATCGCTTGAGTATGGTCGCGGCTTCCGCTCTTGTTGCCTTTCCCTTCGGAACCAATGTTTCTTTCGTTCTTCCTGCTATCAGTTCCTCTGCTACCGACCACTTCACAGCTTCGCTCGCCCAATCGGATACATCTTTCACATCTTTGTAGCTTGAAAGGTCTTTACTCTTATTTGCATCGAGTTTTTTGTACTTACTGTATCTTTGAAGCATTGCAGCCATTTGCTCTCTTGTAATCTGATCGTTTGGCGCAAATGTGCTTTCGCTATATCCTGCAACTATTCCTTCGCGGCTCGCCCAAGCTACCGCATTTGCATACCACGCATTCGCTTCCACATCCTTGTACTTCGCAGCTTCTGCAATCTTTGGCTCTTTTTCGACTCGATAAAGTATCGTCGCAAGCATTGCTCTACTTAACAGTCCTTGCGGACTGAACTTATCGTCGCTCACACCCAGCATAAGTTTGTTTTCAAATGCGTATTTAATCGCCTCGTATGCCCAGTGTCCCTGCACATCTGTAAACGGCATATCCGTTGCAGCTTCAGGACTTACCACAAATATACTTAAGTGGTCTGTTGACAGTTTGATATACAGTTTTCCGCCTATATTCACGCACTTTCCTATAAGATTTGCTTTGCTTCCGTCCGCAGATATCTGCGTTACAGGATATGCCTTTCCTACTTCAAACTTTTCGTTTACAGGCAGCATTATCTCTATAGGGCTTGCAAACTTCGTGATTTGCCTTCCTGCCGACTCTATCTTAACTTCCACTGCTATCGCAGATTTGTTTTCCATCAACTTAGAAGCCGCCGCATCCTTCACTTCACTCTTTTCTTTTAGTGCTATGGTTATGGATATATCGCTTCCCTTAGCTTCTTTTACTATGCTATCCATAGCTTGCGCAGGTATATTTACCTGTCCGCTCTTTGTTTCTACCGATACGGACATATCCTTTTGCGCCGCCAGCATTTCTGCCGATGCTTTCGGTACGCTTACATTTATAGCTTTTGCATTTTCAGTCCCCTGCGGTTCTATGATTATCTTCTTTTCTCCTGCTTTTGCAGCTTCCGTTATAACCTTGTTTACCGCATTTACATCCAGTTTCGCTGTTGCCGTACCACCTTTCACCTCTGCCTTAGGCTCGATTACATTGCTTACAGGTGCTTGCTCGCTTCCTGAAATTGATCCTGCAGATGTTTCCACTTTCAGCGTCTTGAGTCTTTCTACAAGTTTGTTGTAGTTGGCTGTATCCGCTATAGTGATGTATTTTTTCTGTTCTGTACTTAGTGCTTTATATGCGTTATCCGCTTTTTCGATGTCGGACTTAGCACTTCTAACAGCATCGTCAGTTGCCTTTGCTTCGTTTGGAAGTGCTGCAAGTGCGTTTTTGACCTTTACTATGTCCGAGAAGAATTTAACTTTTTCGTAGACTTCTTTGAGCGTCTTCTGATTAGCTTCTGAAATCTTAGCTTTTTCATCTGTCGATAGTGCTTCGTACTGATTATACAATGCAATTACCCTATCCGCATATGTTTCACAATTATTGACAGTGATTCTCTTAGCTTCAGGAAGTTCTTTGATTCTGCTTTCTATACTTCCTACTCCTGCAGTCTGTACTCTAATTGTGTATTTAGTGCCTGTATAGTACCTTGCTTCTGCTCCCTGCTTATTCATTGAAGGCCAGCTTCTATCTCCGCAGCCTATGTACAGTACATCTCCCGCCTTTACTCCTATCGTTTCGGGGCGTTTGTAGAAACTTCCGTCGTTGTTATAAAGGTTTAAGAATGTCTTAACAAGGTAGTTCTTGTTCATGGCTGTCGGTTTCAGAACCACATTTGCCTTATCATTCGGTAATATCAAGTCGTATGTATAAACATCAGGGCTGAAATTCGGTACAAGTTTTCCTGCTCCGCTTATTCCTAAATCCTTCAGCCTTGTATCTGAATTGCCCCATGTTCCGCCGAGATCCACTCCAAGGTCTTGTGTAAACATCACACTTATCTCATCGTTATTTGTAAGCCAACCGTTTTTGTAGCTGAAACTTTGGAATCCCTCGTTTGTGAACCAGTCGTTTAGTGTTCCCATCCAGCCCGAGCCGCCTTCTCCGTCAAACTCTCCGAGCTTCTTTTCTCCTTTATCCCACTTACCATTCTTATTTTCGTCTTTGTAAATGTACGCAAGGTAAGTGATGCCGTAATCATCCGACTCTATTCCGCCATGGCTCTTCATACCTACTGTACCGTTCCACGAAAAGCCTTTCTCTTTTAGTGCTTTTAGTATAAGAACCATCATGGTATCTTTTTCGCCTAGTTCGTACCATCCGTCTAAAATTTCCCCTCTCCACGCACCTCCGGCAAATGTATCATTTCTTACGCTTATATGCACGCGGCCTTTAATATCTCCGGCATCCGGCGCGCTGATTATAGGCGGTGCTATCACTTGGCTTTCTTTTTTCACAGTAGCCATAGCAGCAAGTCCCGCTTTTCTGGCATCGTTTATAGATTTTACATCGTTCGCACCTTCTATTTTTTGTAAGGCCTCCTCTTTTGCTTTAGTTAACACTGCCCAATTAGCATCACTATAATCGGACTTGCTATATCCTGTAAACGCCGCTCTTATCGACGCCTTTGCAGATTCCTTCGCACTTTGAATATCTTCCGCCGTTCCCAGTTTGCTTCCAAAAATTACTTCTATTTCAACATCTTCAAACGGCATATCAAAAATTACAAACGAGTTTGGTACATGCATATTATTTTGAATATTTGTTTTCCCTTTATAATCACTGTAGTCAAAAAATTCAAGATCTCCCAGCCTATATTTTTCAGTCCCCTTTACCTTTATATCTTTCACTTCATAGGCATTACCATTCACTATATAACTCATTTTGCCCAAAACTCGAGCATTTATATTATTGATATCACCTATTCCGTCTAGAGATATGTCTTCGTCGGATATTTGACCGTCTGCTATATTAAGTACATTAAATTTCTTGTTTTTGTCCACGTCTCGAACTTTTAAATACGCTGTATAGTCAGGATTTACGCATGCATAAACCTCCTTAAATCCCACAGCAGCATCAAAAGATGTAAATAATTTGCTGTAAGTAGCAGTGCCATTCTTTTCATCTTCAGGTCTGCCTGTGCTCCTATACTCATTAGCTGTAAACAGCTTAGCCAGAATTTCTCCTCCTACTAGAGAGCCATCTTTTTTATCTTCTTTAACTTTGCTGTTTACAAGTTCATCAAGTATTCTCTGCAAACCCTCTTTGTCTTTTCCCTCTACCGCATCAAGATTTGCTTTAATAGTAATCTTGTGGGCTTTAGCCTCCGGTAGCTTGTCCTGCTTAGCAACAATATCCTCGTATCGTTTTTGAGTAACAGGTTCGAGTTTGTTCCTCTGATACTCCGTCATCTGCTCATAGTATTTTTTTAAATTTACTATTTCACCTTCTGCCGCTTTATCTAAGCTTTCAAGATTATCCGAGAATTTGTTTAAAGTTTTATAAAATAGCTCCAGATTTGAATCATTGAACTTTTCAGCTCTCTTTTGGATTTTTTGTATAACATCAACCGCACTGTATACTGCATCTGCCATATCTTTTCCATTAGTTGCAGCTTCTAGCTTTGTTTTCGCATCTTCATATGCAGTTTCTATTTGCGCCCAATCCTTGGATTTGAAATACTCTTTATCGTACTTTTTATATGCTTCGTCCAATTCAGCTTTCAATTCAGTTCTAACTAAATCTATATCGTCCGATTTTTTCACTTCAAAGATAAGTGCAGGTCCGTTGCATACCCAGCCCTCCGTACTGTCAGGGCTGAATACATTGAGTGCATAAAAGCCTTCTTCGTACAATTTCAGTCGTGCTTTGCCATCGCTTCCCGTCTTGACTTTTGCAGATCTTTCAATTCGTCCGGTACGTGCCTCGTCTTCCGTAGAATACGCTCGACTTATGTATACTTCTCCACCTACCACAGGCTCCGCTTTAGCATCCTTTTTATAGTGATACATGCTCGCCTGCGTAGATTCCGCCGTTACTTCGAAAGGCTTGCCCATTACGATTTCTTCGTCTAACAATTTTAGCTTTTGATATCTAATATCTTTCGAAAATTCCATGAACATTTTTTGCTGATATCCGTGCTCATCAAAATACTTTATAGAAGGTTTTGCGAAACTTACTACCGTTACCTCATCGCCATCGTTGAGCTCTATTTTACCTATATCATCCCGCAACATATCCGTTGCGTCGATTGTATTTACTCCCTCTTTTGGAATGTACTGATATACTCCGTTTATGTAAATCCCGTATCGTTCATCGCCTATCTGACCCGTTCTTTGTTTTAGATTGATTTTTCCATCTTTATCAATTCGACCTATTGTTTTAAAAATACCATTTACATTTGCATTTTCAGGTTTAAGTTCAACGGTTTTTTTCTCTGATATTGAGATAGGTATCCCATTTATCGCTAAAGAGTATAGGGTTTGAAGTCTGTTTCGTGGCCAAGGATACGCATCTACATAAGAAAATTTTACAGTTATATCTTTACCGCTCCTTTTTCCTATGCCTTGATAAGCTGTCCTGAGTTCGTTATATATATCGTAGTACTTTGAAATCTCACGTACGCCCATGTCACTGTTCGGTATAGGGTTTTCAGCTAAAAACTCCTTTGCTTTTTTTCGTGCTTCCAAATATGTAGAATCCGTTTGTCCGTTAAACAGGTCATTTGCATAAAGCTGAATCCCCTTGTATGCCATGGTAGCAAATGAAAGTCCTGTCGAATCTCTGATTTTTTCTTCCAATCTTTGCAAAATACCCGGCATTTTTTTGAATTCTTCCAACAGTTCATCTCTTTTTGCTTCTATTTCCTGTTTATTTGCAATTTGGTTGTATTTCGTAGGGATATTTTCATTTTCATACAAAGAATCGATAAAAGTTTCAGCTTTGCCTATAATTTTTTTATAATTCCTATATGCTTCATTATTTACAGTATTTTCATCACTTATAAATGACGGTACCTTGCTAAACTTGATTTCACCCGAATTCCAGCCTTGCTGCCTATATTTGCAATACTCTTCATAAAATTCCGTTATATTTACTTCACTTTTGGGTATTAGATCCGCTAACGCTTCTTCCAAATACCCCACATGCCCATCTATAGTCTCTTGAGAAATATAGTCATTCCTTAATATAGCTTTTTTAGTGCTATCTGCCCATTCATATCTATCTTTTAAGTATTTATAACGTTCATAGCCTTCCGGTCGCTTCGCTGCTGACATATTAATTTTAAGGGAAATATCAAAAAATAAATACTTTCCCCCTCTAAATCTATCGTTTTCCTTATAATAATCCTCAGTTTTGTCGATACTGTCAATTTTATCAAGAAGTTTAAATAATTTCGTATGGTCCGCTTTTTCTTTTTTTACTAATTTATCAAACTCAACTAAAATTATCGCCTTCACTTCTTTTGTTTTTTGAGATTTAATTACAATAATACCATGATTTTTCTTAGCGTTATCTACTTGCGGGAAAATTTCCTGTTTAAACACATAGCTCTCATTAAACACCTCAGTATATTGCAGAAGAGATTTATAAGAGCGACTACTAAACATTGATGTGTTTTTATTATTTACATCTGTTGCGATAAAGCGTTCTTTAGTATTCAAAGCTTTAATTAAAAAACCATCCTCCATCTTATCAACTTTTACAAAATATTTAGCTATATCCGGAGCTTTATATTCATCCGATACTTGCCCTTCATATTTTTTAATTTCTACCGCTTTTTCTCCCGTTTTATCATCCCTGTCAAGCGTAATAGAGACTTCCAAAAGATTCGGTTTCGTATCGGCAAAGGTGCCGTTTACATTAAAAACAAAAAAATTGCTTACAAACATTGAAGCAACTACTATAAATGCAATTATTTTCTTTCTTTGTTTGTCCATGTTACCTCCTGCGGTGAGCAAGGGATAAACCCTTGCTCACCAATTTTTTCGTTATAAATAAGTTGTCAATTGCTCGTAAACTTTACAAGATTTATATAAGCCTCTTCGTCGCCATTAGGTTGTGTGATTATCTGTAAATATTGAGTATCATTTTCGCCCAAACTAACTTCTACAGTTAGGTTCTTTCCATCAAATCGTGCTATCATATTGCCAATGCGCACTTCATTTTCTTCTACTTTGATGCCGTTTAAATATAAATCTGCAACATCTTCCGCCGCTATATTGTAAACCATAGTTCCGGGTTCTTGTTGTATAAGTGTCATTCCTTGAGTATTGCTACCATCTACTGAAACAGGCTCATATGTATTCTCTCCATCCGACAAACTCGACTGATATGCTACTCCGACTGCCGTCGCTTGTGGATTTACGTTGTATACTCCACACACTTCTGTAGATGTCTCGCCGAAAGGCGGATTGTCCTTCATAACTCCGGTATAAATACGAACATATCTGATATTGTCGAGGTTCACAGGTTCTCCATCTGCATTTACCGCCCACGAAATGTCTATGCCGTCGCCGCCCGCAGTACCTGCAACAGCCGTATACGGATTCGATGCTACGCCCGGAGTATTTCCGTTTGGATGCACGTCGCAATAACCGAATGTATAGTCATTTCCGCTCATAGACGTGAAGTCAATTTTTGTACCCTTGAGTTCAAGTTTGGAAGCTGCATCTCCCGTTTTCGGTGTGTATGTTGCAAATTGTTCTGCCAATGACAGATTTGCAAGCGGTAATTCACCGGCTTTTCTGATTTTAAAGTAGTTTCCGTATAGTGGGAACCAGTTATGCTCATGCCATGTGTTGTATTTAATTTGGTACTCGCCCGGAATTACCGCCGAATTTGGTCTTGCCTTGCTCTTTGTAGCAGCTTTATATTCGCCTGTAAACGGTTTTCCCTCTCTTGTTCCCTCTATATCGTCGTCAGTCGGCACTTTATTTGTATGTGTAACCGTGTAGTCCCAAACAGTGCTATTTGCATAGTGTCTGCTGCCTGCTATGTTGTACCAAGTAGTACCATCCTGCGATACCTGTATGCCGCCCGGTTCCGCGTTTCCTACAAATGCGTTTCCATAAACTATGAAGTCAACTCCATATTTGTTTTTCGGATCGTTTGCAACACCGTTTTCACCAAAATCGAATATTGCATATCCTCCAAAGCTTCCAAGGGATATTCCTGTAGGCGATATGGCATTCATCATAGCTTTTCTACCTGCTGTAGCATTTGTATATGCATCTCCCCATCCGCCTGCATTGACACCTTCATTAGCAAACTGTCCGTATCCCGGCAGATATGCTACAGGTCCGGTTCCTACAGTTGCCTCGCCATACGGAGCAGGACAATGTACAACTATAGTTGTATTACCGTTTGTTATTGTAAAATCTGCAGGCTCTGTGCCCATAGTTACTACACCATACGGAGCATTGTAATACTGAAACGAAGCTCCGTTCGTGGCAGTAACTTCCGATTGTGGTGAAATTTTCATAGAGAAATGTTTTGGAAAATAAGTAAAATTAGTATTGTCCATTATATGATACTCATTTTCACCTTCTACAGCTGGGTACTGTACAAACTGTATCTTTTCTACATCTGTTGAAATTGATACGCTCACTCCTCCATATTGGAATGTACTCCATCCATTATCTATTACCGGTTCTCCCAGTACAGTAGGCTGCAAGCTCAGTTCTGATTGAAGCTCAGGACTAGTACCCTTCACTGCATCCTCCGCCATCGCCATACTAGGCACCGTTGCTACTGTCATAGCTAATGCCAAAGCGCCTGTTAAAATTTTCGATTTTAGCAAATTAAATTTCATATCCTTTTCTACCTCCTATGAAATTCTCTTTTTTCATACCTCGTCATCCTCGCAAGAGCGGTATGAACTTCTTGCAATTTCGGAGCAATTCTTTCGCCTATACAAAACTCCGAAACTTCTTCTTTGTATAGGCGCTGCCTATGCACCATGGAAACCACCTCCTAGAAAAAAATAAACAAAAAAAGCAGACGCATACCGACCTTTCGGTCAATATTGTCTGCTAAGATAAAACTACATCAATGAAAATTTTATAAATCCAAATCCAACAGTCCCTTGTTTTGATAACTTTTTTGTACTTTTCGATTTGTATTTGATTTTGCAAAATCAATCAAGTAATTTCAGGTGATATCAATTGTAAAAACTAAGATGAGTCTTATGTAGGTCTTCTGACTCGCATATTCAAGGCGATTTTGCTCGGCAAAAATTTTTTTGCCTGCTCGCCTAACGCCTATACCTCACCTTCCCGGCTAATCCACTACAGACGCCAGTGGCTTGTTTTCACAAAAGAGAGTATAGGCTACATGCTCACAGCTATAGCTTTACGGTTTACCCAACCTCCCTAGACAAATGGCTTGTTTTCAGCCTTCTTGGAAGAGGTCCCTTTAAAGTATGTTCAGGACTTGCACCTGATTCCCTTGTCTTCGCAGACAAGTATGTGTGTCCAAACTTGTCAACCTACGTTAATGTAGTAGCCTGAAACGCTCGGGTCGCACATTTAATCTCATTTGAGTTTCGCAAAGGTTTTTGAATTACCCCTTTTTAAAAAACTCAAACCCAATCTCTTTATTATATTTTAATTACTTTTATGATAGATGTCAAGTGCTTTTCAAAAAAACTTTTTGTTATTTATCTGCATTTGCTTTTAATAAGCAAATATGGTTTTAAGTACTTATATTAATTTTGCCACTTTTAGCTCATTTCCCTAATTATTGCGACTTTGCGCTTATAGAAAAATACGCCGATTAGCATCCAAACAGCACCAAATGCCAGCATTTGCAAGAGATATTTAACCTCAAGCGACTGCGCCTTTAACATTATATCTTTGAGAGGGTTAACAAAATACTGCAAAGGCCATGTTAATTTAAATATCGCCGTCAGTTTCGCATCAACAAGATAGTACGGCCATGCGTAACCACAACTCAAAAATGTGGGTATTGTTAGAAACATTGTAAACTGTGCCCCATGTGCAACCTGCTCGAATACGGCTGCAATCAATATGCATAGTCCCGTAAGCGAGAAAGTAAAAAATATCTGCAATATCAGTATCCCTACAATATCACCTCTCATTGGAACGCCGCAAAGTGCTTCTGCCGTTTTGATACAAATCATGGTGCTGATAAGCGAAAGTCCCGTAAGCAAAAGAATTCTTCGCAAAAAAAGCCCTACCTTAACCTTGATCAGTTCCTTTGCTAAATGATGATCCGACATATCCTTGAGTCGGTCTTTTTCCTCTATAAGCATAGGTACCAATGCTGCCAAATATGTTTGCTGTATGAAGATTGCCAAAAACCCCGGATACATATAGTATATATACGAAAGTTGCGGATTGTAAAGCACTCGATCTGCAAGTGAAAGAGTGTAAACATTTTGCTTCGCTTCAAACGGAACCTGTGCTCCCGCCTCGAGATACTTTATTTGTATACCGGCATTTATCGTTTCAAAAATCGTATTGATTGCGCCGGTCAAGTTGTTTCCAAGCATAAAGTTTGCATTATCCATAAGTACCGTTGCTTCTGCACCGGTTTTTGCTCTGATGCTTTCTCCAAATCCACGCGGTATCACTATTGCTCCGCATATTTCTCCTTCAAGTATCTTATCTTTTATCTCCTCCATACTTGTGTATTCCTGATGTATTTTCAGTGTTTCCGATTCGTCGAGCATTCTTATTACATCTACAGAATTTTTGCTACTGTCCATATCCATTACAGCAATAGGTATATCTCGAATATAAATCGGGCTGAACATCGCACCGAATATGATTGTAAAAACTAACGGTATAAGTGCAACCAGCAAATAAGGTTTTAAATCTTTAATTATTTTGAAATTCATATTTGCCTCGCTTTCTAATTTCGTACCATGCAAAATGAAGCAGCGTCGCTATCAAAATTTCAACTGCTATAAATTTATAAAAATAAGCAAATGTGCCCATAAGATTTTTTATTCCCATATCACCCAAATACAGATGTCGCAAGTCCTGCGCATAGTAATGAAACGGCAAGAGTTTTGCGAGTTTTGCAAAAAATGTAGGCATACCGTATATAGGATAAGTAAATCCGCCCATTACACTTGTAGGCAATACTACAACCGCGCTGAGCTGCAAAGCGAAAACGCGATCGGGCACGATACTTCCAACTATAAATCCAATTAGCACTATGCTGCTCGCATACAAAAATGTCAACGGTAATAGCGCAAATACGCTGCCTTTGTACGGCATATTAAAAAAGAAATACTGGCACAACAAGCATATGAAAATCGAAAGCATGCTAAGTAAACAAGTGATAAACACCTCTTTTACTTCCATTGCCGGCGAAAATCCCCTCTGCTTACTTTCAAACGCTCTTTCCGCACCCTGCATCGCTATTCCGACCTGTATTACGGCAACCAACATTCCTACAAGCAAATACGACCTGAAACTCCTTGTAGGGTTGAACAACATTTTGTAATTAACCTTAATCGGTGTTACATAGTTCATTACCTCGTTTGGCGTTTTCCCGAGCTTGCCCTCAAATACGCTCATCATGTACGCGGCTTTTGCGGTCAACAGGATTTCCGAAAGCGATGTTTTGGATGTGGTTACTACAGTCAAAGATGCTCCGTCGTATATCGTGATTAAACTTGGCGCTCTGCCCGCGCGCATATCCGAATAAAAATTTGCAGGTATAATGAGTCCTGCATATGCTTCGTTTGTTTTCAGCATTTCCTCTATATCGCTATCGCTCTGCGAATACTTAACTATATTAAAATATTCACTGTCTTTTATGAACCCTGTGAATGTGCGGCTAAACTCGGAATTGTCGTGATTCACCACCACCAAAGGTATATTCGTAGGTACATCCGACTTCATTTCATACCCCAGTATAAACGAAGATACCAGTGGAATTATACCGAAAACAAGTAAACTCATAACAATCCTTGGATGCCGCGCCTTAAATTCATAAAACCATTTACTGAATTTAGTTATATACACTATTTTTCTCCTACTTTCAATGCCTTATCGGACAAATCCAAAAGAACACTCATACCGGAATATAATTTATACTTGCTAGGTTTTATCTCGACTTTTACACCGTACGACACTATGTCGAAATCCCCGTTTTTGTTTGTAGCTTTTTTAACGGCAAATCCCGGTTTTTCACTGATATTAGTTACCGTTCCTTCAAATTTTACATTTTCGTATGCGGGAATTTTTAATTGCACTTTTTGTCCCTCTTTTAATTTTTTCAGCTCAGTTTCCGGTATATCAAAGCTAACCCACGGATCTATGTTTGCTGTAACGGTTATAAGCGGCATACCGGTCGAGATCAGCTGTCCCTCGCTTACATTCACCGCCGTAACAACGCCGTCTTTCGGTGCTTTTATCTTTGCGTCCTCAAGATAACCTGTCGCTTCACTCACCGCACCGTTTGCTTGCGCTACAAGCGCATTCGCAGCTGCAATATCTTCGTAACGCGCTCCGCTTTGAGCCATATCGTAAGTTTCCTTTGCCGCTATATACTGCGCCTCGACTTGGTCAAAAGTCGCCTGAGATATCGCCTCTTCCGCAAGCAGATTTTTCATTCTGTCGTAACTTTTTCGGGCATAGTCATATGCCGCCTTCGCCTTCGCTATCTCCTCACCTCTTGCACCGTTGCGCGCCTTTTCCGCTTGTGCCTGCGCCGCAGCTCTTGCCCCTTGCGCCTGAGCGAGCTTCGCTTCTATCGTGGTGCTGTCTATTTGCACCAAAACATCGCCTTTACTTACGCTATCTCCCTCCTTGACGTATACCGCGGCCACATTCCCCGCTATTTTGGAGTTTAGATCGGTAACTTCGGTTTCGATGCTTCCTTGCACTATTTGCGCCTCGTCTTTTTGCGCATCTGAAGAATATATAAAAATTCCCGCTAATATCACTACTACGATCACAACCCCTACAAGTATGACGGAAGCCAGTTGATTTTTAGCTACCATTTTTTTTATTTCTTTTTCCATATTTTTTCACCTCATTTACGATTTGTCTTAAAATTGTTTGAATTTTGTAATTTATGTGTAATATACTAATAATGGATGTATTAACATTTTATATTTGTAATACCAGTACCGATTTTACTTCAAGTTTAATGGATAGGAGCCGGATATGAAATATTTAACAACTTCCGAACTTACAAAATTGCATATGGCAGAAAATCTCCAAGCTCTTATGCTCGAAAAACCGATAAATAAAATTACAATCAAAGAGCTTACTTCGCGTTGCAAAATTAACCGCCAAACCTTTTATTACCATTTCTGCGATATATACGATTTACTTGAGTGGTTACTCAGAAATCGCTTGAAATCTATAGCCACCAACATCGAGAACTTCGATTCGTGGCAAGAAGCGGGAATTTATCTACTGGATTATCTTTGCGACAACCGCCCTTTGGTGCTGTCTACTTTAAATTCGCTGTCGAGAAACAGTGTACACAATTTGATACACGATGAAATTTTCAAACTCGCGAGCAAATTTGTGCATGAAATCGCAGGGGATATTAAACTTAGCGAAGACGCCTTCAAACATATCATCCATTTCTTTTGCATTACTTTCACCGCATTGCTCGAGGACTGGCTGGTAAGCGACAGCAATCAAAGCTCAAAAGAAGTTATATACGATTTGGATATGATAGTTTCCGGTATGACTCGAAATGCCGTTTTGCGTTATGCGCTTAAAGAGGAAGCCTTGTAACGCCTACTCCTTGTGCGTATTCATATGCCTTTTTTGCAAGTGCGTAGTCCGATTTTGCCTTTGCAAAATTCAACTCCGCCTTATTTCTTTTAACCTGCACTTCAAGTAACTCATCTATCGTGCTTACACCTGCGTCGTATGTGAGTAGTAGCAGCCTTTCACCCTCTTTTGCATATGCGAGCAACTCCTTTGCAGATTCCACCTGATACTTTTTGTCTTGTAGCACATTGTACTTATTTCTCGTATCAAGCTCCAGTTTTGACGGTGCATCGTTTAATGTTTTATTTGCTTCGTCAAGTGCGAGCTGTGCAGACATATATGTAGATGAGTTCTTTGGATAATCACTCACATCTTTTAGCAGTAAGGCGTAAATTTCCGTTGCCAACTTCGCTCCGGCAAGTTCTTGCCTATTTTGCAGCGTATTTTTTACTGCCACCTCGACTGTAGCTTCGTCATTTGTAACAGTATCTGCAATCCTATCTTTGAATTCTATCTGAGATGTAACGGGAAATCCCATTGTAAAATTAAATCCCATCTTTGCATATTCGAGCTTGGTTTTCGCTTCCCTTTGCTCCATTTTAGCTTCGGAAAGTGCCGAATTTGCTGATAGCAAATCCTTCTTCGGTACAAGTCCTGCTTGTTTTTTCATATTCACAAGCTGTACCGTTTTTTGTTGAGCTTGGACATTTTGCGTAGCAATTTCGTAATTTTCCTTCGCAAGCAATACATTGTAGTAGATTTCTATCGTTGCCGCTTCTATTTCGTTTAATTCAGCCTGTGCATTCGTCTGCAAATGGGCTTTTGCAAAGTCCCTCCTAAGCTCCATGATTTCCTTGTTTCTCGAAGTAACTCCCTTTACCTGTGCCTCGTATGTTTTTTGAAAAAGTGCGGTAGATATTTGAGAAAGCTGCGCCTGACCTGCCGCGTATGTTGCCGCATCTACCAGTCCTGCGGCTTTTCCCATTTCCAATTTTGCTCTTTGAGCATTTACGGCATCTTCTCCGTCGCTAAGTGCTTTCTTTGTACTTGAAATAGTAGATACTTTCTCGCTATATCCTTCGCTTGCTATCTTGTCTGCTTGTCTGTTTTGCTTTGCCGTTTCAGCCCTATTGCTGTTTTCTTGCATATATTTGATTGCCTCTTGCAATGTCAAACTTGCAGGCGGCTTTGCCAGCTTCGGTACAAATGCACCCACCTCCGCCACTGCATTTGTCGAATTTACACTTGAGCCTGCCTCGTTAACTTCCGCTCCAAAAGCAGAAACACTTCCCAACGATACAATCAGTGCCATTACGCTGCAGCCTATTCTAAAATTCGTTTTTTTCATATTTTCCTCCTTTTATTCTCATTTTTCCACTTGGAAATATTTTATCCTGTTTTCTAACTTCATAAACTATATAATTTTAGTCATATGTCTAAATATACGACATATAATTGAATATGTCGTATATTTCATTAAATTTTCACACACAAAAAAGCCGATGCATCAGCATCGACTTTTGCTATTTATTGTACACAAATTCAAATCTTTGAAATTTTCTTATCCCTGCCTACCGTACAATCCTTCTCCGTTCGAGCTATGTGATTTTGTTTTTATTTATTGAACTCAATATGTAAAACGGCAAACTGCACATAGCTAAAAATAAAGATCTACTATAACCCAAAATTGAAAGAAAAGTATAGAACGTATTACCCCAAAAGGAATTCCACTCCAGATAAATTTCATGAAATCCAACAAATGGAATATTTAATGCTACACCAAATTCTCCCGAATATATCCACTTCCCGGAAGTAATATAGTAAGAGAGCCACACGCACACAATTTCTATTATTACAAATTTCAAGATATTTTTATTGAATTTTAAATATTTCCTGGCACCATATACTCCATATCCCGCTATACAAACAAGTAAAACAGGACGAATTTCTCCACTAATAACATCAGAAACTTCTAAACTAATGGAAGCAGTATCTTTCATAGTATATGCCCATGCGCTCACCATAGAATCTATAAATAAAATCCCCAATATCACAAAAACATATAAAGCGCACGAAAATATAACATTTTTATATTTCATTTATCCCCTCGGTTTTACTTTTACATTCTCCGTTCGAGCTATGTGATTTTGTTTTTATTTATTGAACTCAATATGTAAAACGGCAAACTGCACATAGCGAAAAATAAAGATGGATTATATCTTACTAAGCCTATTGACATTCCTACAATATTGTCAAAAAATACATTTTCACATAATTTAATTCGATGATATGCAAACGGTGTAAGAATATAAATTTCTTCTAAATCTGCATATATCCAATTGTCAAAAACAATCATATATGCTAATATAGCATTTATAATTATTAATATCAAAAAAAACAAAATACTCTTATCAAGCTTTAAATATTTTTTACAATTGTATATTCCAAATAACGCTACGCAAGTAAATGTAACAGGTATAACAATACTTATTATAAAATTTATTCTTTTTATAATATATATCATTTCTGTATTGTTCAGATTGTGTTTTACTGCCAAAAAAAGTCCTTCTATAAACAATATCCCCATTACAAAAACCAAAAATAAAAAAATTGTTTTAACAATATTCTTATAATCAATCATTTCTACCCCAATGGATTTACAGTTACACATATATCATAGTTAGTATTCGATTTGGACGATTTTACATATTTAGTATAATCAGTAACATTTTTTAAATCACTAGCAAAAGAAAAACTTGTCATAGCAACTACTAAAATTACGCTTAACAATAAACTAATACTTTTTTTTTCATTTTTCTACTCCTTATTTTTACAACAATACTTTACTTGAAAATCAATTGCTTAAACTCAGGATGCTAATCATGTTAATTAAATCCTCCACATTGGACTGTCCTCGCTTTCTTTAACCATTTATCTAAGCTATTTCTACCCGAGATTTGTGGATAATAACAAATGCTTTCTCTCCTTACGTATAACTTTCAATTACGTATAACGTGTCTTTCTTTCTACTCACCATAATATATATGTAATTTGACCAATCTCTTTTTTTAACATATATTTCGGAAACATCTTGAGGCCGTTCTCTATTTGGAATTTTTAATGCTTCAAGCACTTCATTTATTTCAAAATCAGCACTTTCTTTTTTTACTACTTTTCCCATTCCATAATCAGTTAGATTTAGTTTTTCATTGTTTTCATTCCCCTTAATCTCTAAAACACTATACCTGTACCCATCCCCCAGAAAACTTACACCATCTGTTTCGTGGTATCGCGTTTTATAATTATCGGAAAGCACTATTCCCCAATTCATTTTAATATTTTTATTATAATTTGTAATATCTTTATATATTATATACATTGCCATACACAATAAAATAATTGTGCTAAAAACTATTAGGCATATCTTCAGTTTCTTTATCATATTGTTATTTGACTATTCATAGTAATATAGATATCATATGGAATCACCGCCCCTTCATTTTGACACATGAGTCCATAATTGTTTAAAAAAATTACTAAAGCTCTATTAAGACCTGCATAATTTTCCCAAGTTGCGGGTTCAAAATTGTACATATCGTGCACAGTAATAAATATTTCCCATTTATTATATGAAATTTTTTCGGCGTATACCGAATAATCCACCTTATTTAACGCCAAATGTAAATCTCTAGTACTGTTTAATACTATCGATTCTCGCGTTATTTTATATACATTCCCGTAAGTACTTCGTAAATTTCTTTTTACGTTTTCCAAAATAATTTCATATTCATTACTATTTTTAATTTTATCAGATTCTGAAGAACCATCATAGAAGTATAAATCACTCGCATTATCTATCGTACTATGCTCAAGAAAGTCCGCCGACATAGTATATCCTCTAATTCTTCCTCCACTAGCTACCCTCAACAAATTAGCACGTAATGCGTACATACTAGGTTTAGGTCCATTCCCTTGTAATTCACTGAAAAGTTCCAAATTAGTTATCTCAAATTGATTTTCGTCAAAAACGTCTAATTCATTATCGTCGTAGATTCCCCGACTAACTTCTACATCAGCAAAGGAAAAACTTGTCATAGCAACTACTAAAATAACGCTTAACAATAAACTAATACTTTTTTTCATTTTTCTACTCCTTATTTTTACAACAATACTTTACTTGAAAATCAATTGCTTAAACTCAGGATGCTAATCATGTTAATTAAATCCTCCACATTGGACCGCCCTCGCTTTCTTTAACTATTTATCTAAGTTACTTATACCCGATATTTGTGGGTAATAACAAGTAATTTCTCTCCTTACATATTACGTAAAACTTTGAATTACATATAACGTGTCTTTCTTTCTACTCACCATAATATATGTGTAGCTTAACGAATCTCTTTTTTTAACATATATTTTGGAAACATCACCTGTACCCATCCCCCAAAAGACTTACACCATCTGTTTCGTAGTATATGAAACCACCGCCCCTTCATTTTGACAGATGTATCCATAATTGTTTAAAAAAATCAACTGTTTTGTATCTCTTTTTTCATTTCGTCAAAATCACGTGCAATTTTATCCGGCAATTTAGTGCACAAACTTACGACGATTATAGCCAGACTTCCAAATATGAAACTAGGTATTATTTCATATATATCAAAGATGCCGCCTTTCTTGCAATACCAAAGCATATCCGCTCCGCCACCAACTAACATACCCGCAATTGCGCCTTGAAGTGTCATCCTGCGCCAAAAAAGGGAAAACAAAATGAGTGGTCCAAATGCCGCTCCAAATCCGCCCCACGCAAATGCAACTAATTCAAACACCGAGCTGTTCGGATTGATCGCTATCAAAATTGCAATTATCGAAATTATTACAACCGTCAGTCTGCTCGCCCAAACTATGCCGCTACCTTCCGAATCTTTTTTGAAAATCGTCGCATACAAATCCTTAGATACGGACGATGCCGAAACGAGCAGCTGCGAACTTGCCGTACTCATGATTGCTGCGAGTATAGCGCAGAGTAGAAATCCCGATACGGCAGGCTTAAACATAGTGTTTATCATCGCCATGTAAACCGTTTCTCCGTCAGCCAAATCAGGCATATATGCTTTTCCTATTACACCAATCGCCGTTGCAGCAGTCAATGTAATTATTACCCAAATCATCGCAATTATTCTTGACTTTCTAATCATATCAGGTGATTTGATTGCCATAAAGCGCGAAAGTATATGTGGTTGTCCAAAATATCCAAGTCCCCAGCCGAGCGCAGATGCAAGCAGCATACTGTTTACTCTACCGTGCGCATTTTGAGGAAGCACTTCAAACGCCTCTGTGCTAAGTGCCGCAAGTCTTTCCTGCAACCCTTCAATACCTCCCATATTTAATGTTGCTACCGTAGGCACTACCAAAAGTGCAACAAACATAGTTGCACCCATTATCGTATCCGTCCAGCAAACCGCATTAAATCCGCCTAGAGCCGTATATGCCAGGATTATAAGCGCACCAAGCACAAGTCCCGTTGTATAGTCGAGTCCGAATATAGTCTTGAATAACTTACCACCTGCTGCAAACTGGGACGAAGTATATATCAAGAAAAATATTACGGTAAAAATCGCCGATACCAGTTTCAAAATATGCTTCTTGTCGCCGAATCTGTTTTCAAAAAAATCGGGTAAAGTAATAGCATTACCTGCTACTTGAGTGTATGTACGAAGCCTCCTCGCAACAACAAGCCAGTTTAAATACGTACCTACCATCAAACCTATTGCGGTCCATATCGCTTCCGATGTGCCGTTGTAAAGTATATAGGCAGTTCCAGGAAGCCCTATCAAAAGCCAGCCGCTCATATCCGATGCCTGCGCAGACATCGCAGTTACCCAGCTGTTTAACTGTCTACCACCTAGTATATAATCGGATAAATCATCCGTCTTACTGTAAAATTTGAACCCTATCAGCACCATAGCCGCAAGGTATACTATAAATATTATCGCTATTGTTAACAATGTTTTTCCTCCGAATCACTTATTTTGTGATTCTCCTTACGCCTCCCATATACGGCTGCAAGATTTCAGGAATTTCAACGCTTCCGTCAGCTTGTTGATAATTTTCAAGTATAGCCGCAACCGTTCTTCCTACGGCAAGTCCGGAGCCGTTCAATGTATGAACAAATTCCGGTTTGTCCTTTGCGCTTCTTCTAAACCTGATATTTGCACGCCTTGCCTGATAATCTTCAAAATTAGAACAAGACGAAATCTCAACATATCTGTCGTAGCTTGGCATCCAAACCTCTATGTCGTATGTCATGGCGGAAGAGAATCCCAAATCTCCGCTTGATAGCTTCACAACCCTATATGGGATGTTCAGCTTCTGCAATACTTCTTCTGCTGCTAAAGTAAGACTTTCCAATTCTTCGTACGAAGTCTCCGGTTTAGCAAATTTGACCATTTCAACTTTGTTGAACTGATGCTGTCTAATCAGCCCCCTGGTATCTCTGCCTGCAGAACCCGCTTCCTTTCTGAAGCAAGGAGTGTATGCCGTGTAATATATAGGCAATTTGTCGCCGTCTACGATTTCATCCATCAAAAGGTTGGTAACCGGAACTTCCGCCGTCGGTACCAAGAAAAAATCCTTCGCAGGAACATCGAACATATCTTCTTCAAACTTTGGAAGCTGCCCTGTACCTGTCATAGCCGCTCTGTTTACCATGAAAGGAGGCAAAATCTCGGTATATCCCTGCTCTTGCGTATGCAGGTCAAGCATAAAGTTGATTACCGCTCTTTCAAGTCTTGCACCGAGTCCTTTGTAAACTGTAAATCTTGCCCCTGCTATTTTTGCCGCACGGTCAAAATCCAAAATATCCAAATCCGAACCTATGTCCCAATGCGCTTTCTTCTCAAAATCGAATTTTCGCACTTCGCCCCATTTACGCAGCTCGACATTGTCTGCATCATCGTTACCTAGGGGCACACTGGGGTGAGGTGTATTCGGTATTCCAAGCAGTGTATTTTTCAGTTCTTCTTCTATACCTGCCAGTTTTCCGTCAAGCGCTTTGATATCATCGGATAAGACTTTCATCTTCGCCATTATATCAGATGTGTCCTTGCCTTCTTTTTTAAACTTGGCTATATCCTTTGACGCAGTGTTTTGCTCGTTTTTCATAGCTTCCACTTCTGCTAAAATTTTTCTTCTCTCTTCGTCCAATTTAGGAACATTTTCAATGCCGAAGCTACCCTTTTGTCTTCTTTCTACGGAAGCCTTTACACCTTCATAATCTTCTCTTATTCTCTTAATATCCAGCATTGTTTTTTCCTCCTAAAATATATTTCTTTTGTAATTTATATACAACTCTGTGAGCGTTGCCATTTTCTCCTGCATTTCCAATTGCAAGTCGGAAGCAAGCGCATAGTCTTTTTCATCCAGAGCCGCTGTTATGCGTGAAAGCAGGCTTTTTGTGCCGTTACCGTCTTTCGCTATATAATTTCTCAGTTCATCTACCAACGCAAATGCTTCATCGTCATAAGCGTTGTGGTCGTCGTGCAATTTCGTGCAATTTCGTATATACTTACGATTGTTGTTCACTATTCTGTGCCCAAGCTCGCCACTCCACTGATCCAGCACCGCTTTTTTGTAAGACTCAAGTGCAATCTTCGGAATTACATCGTCATCCAATATAACTTTCGTTTTTTCAGGATATTTGTCAAATGCTTCCAAGTTTTCCCATACCGTTCTAGGTGCGAATCCGAAATACTTATCCCTCTCTGCCGGTGTAAATTCTTCAAAAACATTTCGTTCGCTTCTATATTCCCGTTCAGTTTCCAAATAAAAGTCCTCAACGCCATGCTGTTTGGAGAGCGACTCCAAAAGCTCATCCGGTGTTTTTTGCGCCTTTAGCGCCTTCTCAATGCCGTCGAGCATAGCAAGGCAAGATGTAGCAATTACAAGATAAGTATTGCTCTTGGGGTTCGGAGAACGAAGTTCAAATCTCGTTGATAGCGGGTTTGTTTCTTCTCTAATCAAGCATATGAGTACCGTCCTATTTCTCGACGGCAACTCTTTCGTGTGTCCTATCGAAGTTACTATGCAAATAGGCGCCTCGTAGCCTGGTTTCAATCTGTTAAACGCATCGTTCGTTGCTGTAATGAACGGATTTAAAACTTCATAATTTTTTAGCATTCCCAGTAGCGCACCAAAACCTATTGGGTTTAGATACGCACTTTTTGTATCCTTAGGCGAAAATAAACTGATTTTTCTGCCGTCCTTAAGTTTAGCACAAGCCCCTATATGGACATGTTTACCGCTACCTGCAACTCCTTCTATAGGCTTTGCTCTAAACGTTACTTCAAGTCCGTGGTGCCTGAATACATCTCGCACTATATCGCGAATGTGCCTTTCGTTATCGCAGGCTTGTATAGGGTTCGAATACTTCCAGTCAATTTCAAGTTGCTCCATAATATGGTTGTACTTTCCGGAATTTTCGAATCTGGCTTTGACGCCGCCGACTTCTTTGTGTCCCATTTCCATCTCAAATCCGTACTGTTCGAGCAATATCAGTGTTTCCTCAAGTGCTGTACGAACCGGTCCTACTGTTCTCTTCCAGTATTGTTCTTTCATTACCTGCGCAATCGAAAGGGCTTCTCTATCGCCTTTTTCTTGCGGTGTTTTTACCCAAAATTCAAGCTCCGTCGCACAAGTGAGCATTACGCGTTCTATATCGTCCGGAGAATCAATAGGCAAATACTTAGTTACATACGGATTTTCTTTGATAAGTTCAAGCAATTTTTTTTCAAATTTCGCAATCGCATCTCTGAGTATTACGCGAGAGCCAACCTGACTTGTATCATTGTGTACCAAAAAGCATGGGATTCTGAGTGTTCCGACAGGCAGCCCCGTCGGTTCATGTGTAAAATCAAAATTATGGTCAACATACCAATTGACCTTTGTATCCGGTATTATGTCAACTTTTGCATTATTGAGTTCCGCTATAATCGGGAGCACAACACTGGATCCGTCTGTTTGCACGCCTTGCTCTATAAACTTTTCCATATCCTCTATGAATCGCTCCACAGGAATTTTTTCATCCGTATTCTGTCCGCCAAGATCCAGTCCCGCAAGTGAAACGAATCTGATTTCCGGATGCGCATATAGTATTTCCCTAAGCGATTTTGCATCGTGTTGCTCAGGTTTTATGTTAAACAGCATTTTGTCGTATGATAGCATTTGCCCCCTCCATATTTTTATAGCTATAATCTAGTTATTATACAACAAAACTCTTGATTAGTCAAAGTTTTTGTGCTTTTCTACAAATTTTCTAAATGTCAATACTTACCGCTATTATTTTTAAAAAAAATTTTAAAAAATTTTTTTAGTATATTTTAATGTGAATTATTTATTTTTTGCTTTAATATATACACCTTTGTGGGTAAATATATAAACGTATGCGATTAGCATACGATTACTTATTTAGGAGGAATTTTAATTATGACCAAATTTAATGTTAGCGGAATGCATTGCAGCGCTTGTAGCAGCAGGCTTGAAAAATGTATAAACAGAGTGCCAGGAGTAGAATCGTGCAATGTAAATCTACTTACAAATTCAATGACCGTATCGGGTAGTGCCAGTGTAAATGATATAATCACAGCAGTTGAAAACGCAGGTTTTGAAGCTGAGGAAGTAAAAGAGGGAGAAGAAAAGTCAGACTCCGATGACGAATCCGCCCCCATTATAAAACGGCTGATATATTCCATCGGTTTTTTGGTTGTTTTGGCATATTTTTCGATGGGTGTAATGATTTTCGGTTTGCCGCTGCCAAGCGTTTTTGAAGAAAATCCGATTTACGGCGGCATAGTGCAGTTTATAACTGCTATGGCTATAATGCTAATCAATCGTAACTTTTTTATCAGCGGTTTTTCGTCGATTATAAACAAATCTCCAAATATGGATAGTCTTGTTTCAATCGGTTCGCTTGCCGCATTTATCTGGAGCAGCGCACTGCTTTTTTTGATGTACTTGCAGCCTCAAAATGCACAGCAATACAATATGAATTTATACTTTGATTCGGCAGGAATGATTTTGACACTCATCACTGTCGGTAAATTGCTTGAATCGATTTCCAAAGGAAAGACCACAAATGCGCTGAAATCGCTGATAGATATGTCGCCAAAAACTGCTACCGTAATAAGGGACGGCAAAGAAGTCGAGATTTCGGCAAAAGACATTCGCCCGTCCGATATTTTCCTTGTAAGGCCCGGGGAAAATATCGCCGCGGACGGTATCGTCTGCGAGGGACGCTCGGAAGTTTCGCAGGCGTCCCTGACGGGCGAAAGTATGCCCGTTTCCAAAGAGGTAGGCAGCGAAGTATTCGCTGCCACAATCAACCAAAACGGTTTCCTCAAATGCAGAGCTACAAAAGTGGGAAATGAAACCGTTTTTGCACAGATTATAAAACTGGTCGAAAACGGAGCACAAAGCAAAGCCCCTATCGCCAAGCTGGCAGATAAGGTTTCCTCCGTTTTCGTTCCTATTGTAATCACGATAGCCGCTATTACATTTGCAGCTTGGCTCGCACTCGGACAAACGCCTGCGTTCGCCCTGGCTCGCAGCATTTCAGTGCTTGTTATCAGCTGCCCGTGCGCACTCGGACTTGCAACGCCCGTTGCCATTATGGTCGGAGCCGGTAGAGGCGCTAAGCTCGGCATCCTTTTCAAGGATGCCGTTTGCCTTGAAACCGCAGGACGCATAACCACGGTTCTGCTCGACAAGACCGGTACCGTAACAAAGGGTGCGCCCGCCATAACCGATATCGTGCCGGCGGCGGGCATTAGCGAGGAGGAACTCCTCGCTACGGCTTTTTGTCTGGAATCAAAAAGCCGGCACCCTGTAGCTTATGCAATTACACAATCACGACTGGTTCAAAACATCAAGCAGCTTGAATGTACGGAATTTAAATCCCTTTCCGGACTTGGAATCACAGGGAACATAGACGGCGAAACTTGTTTTGCGGGTAGCTTGGAATTTATTAACAGACACGCAAACATAACGGATGACTACTTAAAAACCGCCGAAATGCTTTCAAAAACGGGGAAAACACCTCTTGCATTTTCGCGAAACGATAAATTTTTGGGTATTATCGCAGTTGCTGACGAAGTAAAGGACGATGCCGCTCACGCAATAGCATCGCTTCACGAAATGGGAATAAAAACCGCTATGCTTACAGGCGATAACGAAAACACCGCCAATGCGATTGCACAAAAAGTTGGAATAGACACAGTTTCTGCCAATTTGATGCCCGAACAAAAATTTGCCGAAGTTGAAAAATATAAAACCTACGGGATGTGCGCTATGGTCGGCGACGGTATCAACGATGCCCCTGCCCTGACTGCCTCGAACCTCGGAATAGCGATAGGCACAGGCTCGGATATAGCTATTGACTCAGCAGGAATTGTCGTAATGCAAGGGGCTCTTTCTCAAGTCGTAACTGCGTTAAGTTTGGGTAGAGCCACTCTAAGAAACATAAAACAAAATTTGTTTTGGGCTTTCATCTACAACATCATCGGAATACCGCTTGCAGCAGGTATTTTCGCTTCCTTTGGAATATACCTTAACCCCATGCTGGCAGCTGCCGCGATGAGTTTGTCGAGCTTCTTTGTAATCAGTAATGCCCTACGCCTAAATTTTGTAAAACTTAAAAATTAGAGTTCAATACGATTTCAGCTTTTAGAAAACAATAAAGCGTAGCAGTTATACACTGCTACGCTTTCGTTTTATCTTATATCCTCAATATATATTTGCGGGTTGGCTTTTCTCGCCATTTTTTTTGCAGCCTGCGCATCTGCGCTTGTAACCACAAATGTTCGAGTTACAATTCCTTTGCCGATGTGCAGCATCACATTTTCCCCAGCCTTTCTATAATCGGCGTGTAGCGTTGTGATTTCGGACCATTCCCAAACATTGTGCATTACAGAATTAAACAATTTGTATTCAACATCTATGCCGCTTTCAGAAATAATCTGCGCCTTATCAAAAAAAGGTATCAACGCCACAAGCAAAGTGATTGGAATGTAGATATAAAGTCCCCTCCAAATTTCAAGTCCCAGCATCAACAATGCTACTAAAAATATTATCCCCCGAACAAGCGGAGATCTTTCCTTTACTATACCTCTAAGCTGCATTGTTTCTAATCTTTGCAAGTGCCTCCATAGCTACCTTGTGAGCATCCTCCGGTGCGTCCGGCACACTGCCTTGAACCAATTTTCTAAAAATATTAGTTCTGGTTCCGTCCGCATAGAATATATTTGCTCCATACGCCGCCGTAAGGATTGCATATATAGGATTTATTAAATTCATAAAGCAATAAGGCAAATATGCAAGTGTGCTTACCCCAAGTACGCTTGCGTGGTAAGCGCCGCAAGAAGACCATGGTACCAATGGCGACCAAAGCGTTCCGCCGTCTTCCAGGCTTCGTGAAAGCATACTTCTTGCAAGTCCGAGCTCGTCATATCTTTCTTTGTACATACTGCTTGGGATAATAAGTCCAAGATATTGGTCGCACATAGTTGTAATACAAAATACCGATGTTGCTATCGTTACAAGCACAAGTTGGAACGGCGTTTTCACCTTCTTTATAAAATCACCCAAAATAGCTTCAACAGCACCTATTTTCTGTAAAATTCCTCCAAATCCAACTGCTACAATTACGAGGTTGTTTGTCCAAAGCATACTGTTCATACCACCTCTATTAAGTAATTTATCGCAAAGCTCATTTCCGGTTTCTGCCGAATATCCGTAGTGTGTCATTTGCAAGCAGTCTGCAAAATTTGCCCCTTGGAATATTACCGCAAAGACGCAGCCTATAGCTGAAATCAAAAGCACTCCCGGAATGGCAGGTACTTTCATTACAGCTACAACTATGATTAGCAAAATTGGAATTAAGAGTATCGGACTCATATAATCGTAATGGTCAAGTATAGCCTGCGACAAATCGTCCGCAACCTTAGGATCGTATTGTCCCGTCCCTCTAAGCGATATAATAGCATAAAGGAGAATCGCCATAACAAGACTCGGGAAAGTGGTTGTAACCATGGCTCTAACATGGTCAAACAATCCTGTCTGTGCAGAGCCTGCCGCCAAATTTGTAGAGTCCGAAAGAGGAGAAAATTTATCTCCACAGCACGCACCCGAAAGAATCATTCCCGCTACCAACGCAGGATTTATACCCATTGTTACACCAATCGACATAAATGCAATTCCGAGTGTGGCAGATACCGTCCACGCAGATCCAAGTGCTATACCTACGATAGCACAAAGAATACACGCAAGTGGTAAAAACATAGCAGGCGAGATTATCTTAAGCCCGTAGAATACTACTGCCGGAATTGTCCCTGCCCATTCAAACGAGCCTATCAGACAGCCGACAAACAAAATTATTATTATTGCCTCCAATGAACGGCTGACCGCATCCAAAGCTCCTGCGAGCATATCCTTGTACTCGTAACCGCAAACTTTACCCACTATTCCCGCTACGGCACATGCTATTACGACCGGCATATGCGGATCGGCACCCCAGCCGATTACGAAATTGGAAATCATAATAGTAAGTAGTACCACTATCGGTATAAATGCTTCCAACCTGCTCGGCGGTCTAGGTGTTTTTTTCTTTGCAACTTTTTCTTCTTGCATTTTTTCACCTTCCTTCTTGTTTTATTTTTTGAATTTTCACTATAATATCACATTGTCTTATATTTGTCAAAGTCGTAAATTGCTTAAATTTCAAGTAATTTCCTTATCGATGTCGCCCGTTTTTAATTTAATTTTCTCAACCCCTTTTATAACAGTTCGCTATATGTTATACTATCAGTTGGCGTATTTATAAGGAGGTAAGTTAAATGTATTTTGGGAGTGTTAGATTCTACAAACACATAATTTTATTTCTAATTGCAATTATAGTAATCGCTTCCACATCTTCTGCGATTTACCTGTCAGTCAAGTCGGCTTCCCTAAAAGAAAAGAACACAAAACTGGAGCAAGACTTGCTGCTTTTGGATAAACTAAAGCGTGCGCCGTACTACACGAACTCGTTCGGCTACCAAAAGCTGTTTCCGGACCTATCGGTAAATTGCGATTTTTCGTTTGAAAGCGACAAGCCGAAATCCGTATATCTCACATTTGACGACGGTCCTTCGGAGATTACAAACGAAATTCTCGATATATTATTCGAAAGGCACATTCACGCCACTTTTTTCGTACTTTACAAGGAAGGTGAAGATGCAAACGCTCTTTACCGCAGAATGATAGCCGATGGTCATACGATTGCGCTACATTCCACGACGCACAATTACGAAAAGATTTATAGTTCTATGGAAAACTTTTTGGCGGATGTCGAGTCCGTTTCAGCAAGAGTGGAAGACGCGACAGGCTACAAACCTGAAATATACCGTTTCCCCGGTGGCAGCGTCAATCCGCATAATGTAGCCATATACCACCAAGCCACTTCCGAACTTTTGAGGCGCGGCTATGTTTACTACGATTGGAATGTTTCTGCAGACGATGCCGTGTCGGGTACATCAAAAAGGCAAATTGTATCGAACATAGTGAATGGAGTCCACTCACATAATAAGTCGATTGTTCTATTGCACGATTCATCATCAAAGTCGGATACTCTTTCAGTCTTACCTGAGATTTTAGATACCCTTATCGAAGACGGTTATAATTTTTATCCACTGTCAAACAGGGTTAGACCTATTATTTTTGATTATGAAAAAGCTGATTTTACAATAAAAGAATAACAAGGAGAAAAAAATGGATTACAACAAATTGGCGGATTTTTTATTTCCACATATCACAAAAACATCTGATTACTATGAATCGTTATTTCCAAAACGCGATTTGCCGCAAGGTGCCGCCGTTACAAGGCTTGCTCCAAGTCCAACCGGATTTATACATCTGGGAAACCTATATGGCGGATTCGCTGACGAAAGACTGGCGCATCAAAGCGGCGGTATTTTTTATCTCCGCATAGAGGACACTGATGACAAGCGATATGTAGACGGAGCTGTTGAGATTATAATTAACTCACTTAAATATTTTGGAATCAATTTCGACGAAGGTGCATCGCTTAATGGCGATTTAGGTATATATTCTCCATATACGCAAAGTCAGCGCGGCGAAATCTATCAGTGCTACGCCAAAGAGCTGGTCGCTAAAGGAATGGCATATCCTTGCTTTATGACTAGCGAGGAGCTCACGCAAATACACGATTTGCAAGAAAAGAGCAAAGAAAATTTCGGGGTGTACGGCAAGTGGGCAAAATTCCGAGATTTATCTTTTGAAGAAATAAAAGAAAAAGTAGATGCAGGTACGCCTTATGTAATCAGATTGCGTGCGCACGATTACTCCGCTCTTGCAAGCGAAGATATCCCAACATTTACCATATCCGACGCTATACGCGGACCTCTTACAATGCCGAGAAACGGTCAAGATACCGTACTGTTAAAAGCAAACGGTATACCTACATACCACTTTGCGCATGCTATTGACGATCATTTGATGCGTACAACCCATGTCGTTCGCGGCGAAGAATGGCTATCGTCTTTACCTGTTCATGTCGATTTGTTTGAGCGACTTGGCTTTGAAATGCCGATTTTCTGCCATACTGCACATCTTATGAAAATCGACGAAGAAACAGGACAAAAGCGTAAACTCTCAAAAAGGAAGGATCCGGAGCTTTCCCTCGACTACTATAGAATGGATGGCTACCATCCTGCGGCTGTACGCGAATATCTACTGACTCTCCTAAACTCAAACTTTGAAGAGTGGCGAATAGCAAATCCGGATAGCGATATTGACGAATTTAAATTCAGCTTGGAAAAAATGGGAAATACCGGTGCTCTATTTGATTTAGTGAAACTGCATGATGTATCAAAGGAGGTCTTGCTCAAAATTTCCGCTGCAGACCTTTACGATTTCTTGCTGAGCTGGGCAAAGGAAACCAATTCCGATTTCAAAAATATTATCGAAAACAATAGAGAAATGCTGCTTAAGATTTTAGATATAGGCAGATCCGGCGATAAGCCTAGAAAAGATTTAATTTACGCAAAACAAATCGTCGATTTCATTTCTTATTTCTTCGACGAAACATTCAAAATTACAGAAACTGCTCCTGACAATGTCAGCAAAGAAGACGAAAAGGCTATACTGTCGGAATACCTGAAAACCTACAATCATAGCGACAATCAAGAAGAATGGTTCGAAAAGATTAGAATCATCGCTGATACCTTAGGTTATGCACGAAAACCGAAGGACTACAAAAAGAATCCGGACCTCTACAAAGGTCATGTCGGCGATGTAAGTACGGTAATACGCCTTGCGATAGTTGGAAGGACGCAATCTCCTGATGTTTACGAAATCCAGCAAATTCTCGGCGAAGCTAAGACTATCGAACGAATCAAAAAAAGACTCAACGCATAATACGATTTAACAAATAAAAAGGCTACATCGGGGCAAAATTTACCGCCCTCAAATGTAGCCTTTGTTCTTTTCTCTTTAGTTTGCAAACCCTAGCCTTGCCAGCTATTCAAATACTCTCTTTGTTCGCCGGTCAGTTCGTCTATTTCGATACCCCATGCTTTCAGCTTTCTTGCAGACACGAGCTCATCAATTTCTTCCGAAACCTCTATTACCGCATTTGGAAGCTCTTTGTAATTGTTCTTTATGTAAAGCGCGCTAAGTGCCTGAATGGCAAAACTCATATCCATTATCTCCGCAGGATGTCCGTCAGCTGCCGCAATGTTTACGAGTTTCCCCTCCGCTATAACATTCAGCACATTGCCATTTTCCAGTTTGTACGAAGTAATATTGTTTCTTGCTTCGAAACTATTAACCGCAAGTTCTCGAAGCGCCTGCATATCAACTTCGCAATCGAAATGTCCGGCATTTGAAAGAATTGCCCCATTTTTCATAAGCAGAAAATGCTCTTTGGTAATCGTCTTGGTGCAGCCTGTTGCAGTTACAAACATATCTCCAAGCGGTGCAGCTTGATTCATGGTCATTACATCGTAACCGTCCATCTTCGCTTCAATCGCTTTTACCGCATCTATTTCTGTAACTATTACTCTTGCGCCCATTGCAGCCGCTCTCATAGCAATTCCCCTTGAGCACCAACCGTATCCCGCAACAACCACTGTTTTGCCTGCAACTATTAAATTGGTATTTGCCATTATGCTTGTCCAAACGGACTGTCCCGTACCGTAGCGATTGTCAAAAAGGTGCTTACACTTCGCATTGTTTACTGCAACCATAGGGAACGGCAAAACCCCGTCTTTTTCCATAGCGCGAAGTCTGATAACGCCTGTTGTCGTTTCCTCGCATCCCCCGTAAATCTCAGTTGCCAAGTCTTTTCTCGTAGTGCATAATTTATTTACCAAATCTCCGCCGTCATCTATTATAATATGCGGCTTATGTTCTAAGCACATTTCTATATGTCTGTCGTACTCTTGCGGTGTTGCCGCATGATACGCAAAAACCGAAAGTCCGTCTTCAACCAATGCTGCAGCTATATCGTCCTGCGTCGATAGCGTGTTGCTTCCTGTTACCGACATAGTAGCACCGCCTGCCGCAAGTACCTTGCAAAGATATGCCGTTTTTGCTTCCAAATGCACTGACAGCGAAATTCTAAGTCCCTCAAACGGACGTGTTTGAGCAAACTCCCTTTCAAGCTCATTTAAAAGCGGCATATTGTTTTTTACCCACTCAATTTTTTTATGCCCCGATGCAGCCATTTCGATACTGCGAATTTCATTTTTTACCATTTTTTAACTCCAATTCTACCTTATCGTAGGTGCAACAAACGGCGCTGATGTGTCTACATGCCCCATAAGGCTGTCAACTTCCTTGCCGTCCACCATAAACTGAACGCTCGTAACCTCCTCAAAGCTATCAAGTAATGTAGCGACAATCTGGCTTACAAACAGGCTCTCATCCATTGAGCCTCCCAGTTTTTCAAGGCTTTCTCTCTCAATGTCCACAACTGCTACTCCGTACTTGACAGTAACATTATTTATGACTACGTCTTTGTTCACAACGCTGACAGCTTTGTCGCTTATATTTGCAGGCACTTCTTTGAGCAAAAGCAAAGCCCCGACTGCCGCATATGAAACCTTCTCGTCATCTGTAGCCTTTTCAAGTTCTTTCGGTAATGACGGTCTTTTAGCATTATACTGAACAAAAACCTCCTTGGTGCTTTCATCGAGGAGATACGCCTTATTAACATAGTAAAGGGTTAAGTCCTTTCCGCTATAAGATTCATCACTTTCTTGTTTTATACATCCTGCCGAAAACAGCACAAGTGCGCAAATGAGTACCGCACTCACCAAAGTTCTAAAATTCCTTCTAATCATAACCGTCCTCCAATCCATGCTATTGCACGAAATACACTTCCCGCAATTACTCAACCGTAACGCTCTTTGCTAAGTTCTTCGGTTTATCTATATCGCAACCGCGTTCTTTGGCAATGTAATACGCAAGTAGCTGAAGCGGCACAACGCTGATTAGCGGTGCAAGCTCGTCACGGCAATTCGGAATGTACACTACCTTGTCAGCTTGGGTTTTTACAGCTTCGTTTCCGTCTTTCGCAATCGCTAGTACATATGCGCCCCTAGCCTTCACTTCTTCAATATTTGCAAGCATCTTCTCCTGCAACCTTTCTTGAGTTGCAAGTGCAACTACTAAAGTCCCTTTTTCAATCAGCGCTATCGTGCCGTGCTTAAGTTCACCTGCAGGTATTGCAAAGGAATTTATGTATGAAATCTCCTTTAACTTGAGCGAACCCTCATAAGCTGTGCTTGCATCCGTTCCTCGACCTATGAAAAATACATTTTCCTCTTTGTATAATTCTTTTGCTAAATCGCATATTTGCGATTCGCAATTAAGCGTGATTTTAAGCAGTTCCGGTATTTCTTTCAAAGCGTTTATATAAGAGTTGTACTCATCCGCCGATATATAGCTACTGATTTTTCCCATATAAAGTGCTACCAAGTACAGACACATTATTTGCGTTGTGTATGCCTTTGTAGATGCTACCGCAATTTCAGGTCCCGCCCATGTATAAAATACATCATCAGACTCTCTTGCTACCGAGCTTCCAACCACATTTACTATCGACATAATGCGTGCACCCTTTCGCTTTGCTTCGCGTAGTGCCGCAAGAGTATCCAAAGTTTCACCGGATTGGCTAATTGCAATGAATAATGTTTTATCATCGACAAACGGATCTCTATATCTAAATTCAGATGCCACATCGACTTCAACGGGAATTCCTGCAAATTTTTCTATTGCAAATTTACCAAGTAATCCGGCATAATAAGCAGTACCACAAGCCACTATAACGATTTTAGTAATATTTTCAATATCTTCCTTGGTGATGGATATTCCGTCAAGTTTGATATCTCCCTCTTTGGTCAATCGCTGATTTAAGGTTTCGAACAGTCCCTTTGGTTGCTCGTGTATTTCCTTGAGCATAAAATGGTCATAGCCATCTTTCTCCGCCGCATCTGCGTCCCATGTGATATGGAATACTTCTCGCTTTACCTCTTTTTTGTCCTGATTGAAGATTTTAACGCAATCAGCAGTTATAACCACAGTTTCGTTGTTCTCTATCAAGTAAATTTCTCTGGAATGTTTAAGCAAAGCAGGTATGTCGGATGCTATAAAATTACATCCCTTTCCAAGCCCTGCAACGAGCGGCGCATCCTTTCTAACTGCGACTATCTTATCGCTTTCAGCCGCTGCCATTACGCCTATCGCATATGCACCTCGCATCTTTTCAACTGCCTTGTAAACAGCTTCTTGCAAATTGCCGTCGTAGTATACCCCGATTAAATGAGCTATTACCTCCGTGTCCGTTTCCGAGCGAAATACTATTCCATACTCGCTTATAAGCCACTCTTTAAGCTCCATATAGTTTTCTATTATTCCGTTGTGCACAACCGCTATGGTCCCATCCGTATTCGTCTGTGGATGCGCGTTCTCGTGCGACGGCTTGCCGTGAGTTGCCCATCTGGTATGCCCCATACCTATATTGCTTTCCAGTTTTTTGCCGGCAATCTGATTTTCCAGATTGGCTATTCTGCCCACATCTTTGAAAATTTCCAGTTTATTGTTTATATTGAGTACAATCCCTGCCGAGTCGTACCCTCTGTATTCAAGTTTTTTTAGGCCTTCAATCACTATTTCCTTAGCATTTTTTGTATTCGGTCCTCCAACAAATCCGACTACTCCACACATAATATCCCTTCCTTATCCAAATTTTTTAGTAATCAACAGTGCGAGCTTTTCAGCCAGCTTTGTAATATCGTCTATATCCGTTCCCTCGAGCATCACTCTCACAAGAGGTTCAGTTCCCGACGGTCTTATTAACACTCTTCCTTCTCCGCTCAGATGCTTTTCGATTTTATCTATTTCCGCTTTTATCTCCGCATCTTGCATATACTTTTTCTTGTTTTCATTTTTAACGCTCGCGTTTTTCAAAACCTGAGGGAATATTTCAATTTCATCCGCAAGTTCGGACAGTTTTCTGCCCTCGTAAGTGATAGCTTTGATAAGCTGAAGTCCCGAGAGTATTCCGTCGCCCGTCGTAGTATGTTCAAGAAAGATTATATGCCCCGACTGTTCTCCTCCGATTACGCTTCCGGTTTTGCGCATGCTCTCAAGTACATATCTATCTCCAACCTGCGTTACTTCGACTTTTGCGCCCATATTTTCGGCTTCCTTATGAAAACCTATGTTGCTCATCACTGTTGCTGTAATCAAATCGTTTGCAAGCCTTCCGGTCTTTTTGAGCATCTTTGCGCATATTAAAATAGTCTTGTCGCCGTCAAGTATTCGTCCTTTTTCGTCAATCGCTATCAGTCTATCTGCATCGCCGTCAAATGCAAGTCCCAAGTCCGCCTGATGTGTAACTACCGCTTCCGCAAGCATTTTGGGATGCGTGGAACCGCACGCTTCGTTTATATTTAATCCGTTCGGCTCATTGCCTATCACAAATACTCGTGCGCCAAGCTCCTTAAACACCTTTTCCGCAACCTTGTAAGATGCTCCATTCGCACAGTCAAGAACAATTCTAAAATTATCAAGCGAAATATCTATCGTGCTTTTCAAAAACTCTGCATACAAGTCCAATGCGTTTTCTTCCGCTTCGAGTGCTCTGCCCAGTTTTTCTCCTGTGATATGGCTATTCACGTCAATATTGCGCACCAATATGTCCTCAATTTGTTCTTCAAGCTCATCGTCGAGTTTGAAGCCTTCGCTGCCGAAAAATTTAATTCCGTTATACTCAAAAGTATTATGGGAAGCGGATATTACTATTCCTGCTGTCGCTCTGTAATACTTTACCAAATACGCTATTGCAGGTGTCGGTAAAACGCCAACCTTTATAACATTTCCGCCCATCGCCAATATACCTGCGCTTATAGCATCTTCAAGCATATCGCCGGAAATCCTCGTATCCTTACCTATGAGAACAACCGGTCTTTCATCCTCCTTCTTGAGTACAAAAGCGCCGGCTTTTCCCAAATTGAATGCAAGTTCAGGTGTTAACTCCGAATTCGCAATTCCTCTAACTCCGTCTGTCCCAAATAATTTGCCCATCAATATCTCCTACCAGATTTTAATCGATTTTTACAGTTACTTCCTGTGGTTCTACGCTCACATCGCCTATGCCGTCTACTTGTTCCGCTCTTACCTTTACCTTATGTTCACCGTTTTCAAGCCCCGTCAAATCCACATATAAAGCGATATCATCCGTGCTTATGCTTGAAGCCGATGCGTCTTTTACATATGCTTTCACTTTGAGCGTCGCATTTTCGACCGTTGCGTTCTTTCCTGTAGCAAGTCCGCGGATACTCACATTTGACGACAAAATGGCGAATTCCTTACTTTCAAGTCCCTTGATTTTTACATCGAGCACAACAGCATCCTGCTCCGCAAGTTCCACTCCTTCCGGAAGTGTAATCTCTATCGGGATTTTCTTGCTTTCCGTTAAGTCGCTCAAATAGATTGGATTGCTTACCAACTTATCTATTTTTTCAAGTTCAGCCGCAAATCCTGCAATTTTCACCGTTTTAGGCGCGTCGAGTGCAGACACTCTATATTCAGCCGCGGGCTCTCCCTTTAAATCCAAACTAAGAGGCACCGATTTGATACTATAAAGTCCGGCTTGCACACCAACCTTAGTATGCGATAATTCTACGCCTGTAATCTCTTTGCCTTTGGCGTCAGCTGCATATATCTTGAGGCTGTATTTTTTCGAATTGTCCGTGAGTTTGCTCACATCCAAATCCGCAAATACCTTGCTGACTTTCGCAACCTGACTTTGCGCACCGCTAACCTTTACCTGCTCTATATCCTGCGCAAACAATTTTGCTTCCTTTTCCTTGGAAGCAGTTCCTGTAAACTGAATATTTACCTTTTTCTTAGCAGTTTGCAATTTTTCTACGGTTATCGGTATTACTTGTATTCTTTGATCCACAAGTTCCACCTTTGACGGCACTTTGATTGTAATATTTGCGTAATTCTTGCCCTTTTCGTACCCCGTCAAGTCAACTGTTGCTGTAATTTCATCAGCGCTTACTTTCATAACATCCGAGCGAGAGCCCGATATTACCACATCCATAGTCTGCACATCCGAATAATCTATAGCAAGTCCCCTACTCTCCAATTCTTCGTGATTAACAAATTGAATCGGGATTTTTGTAATCTTTCTTTCCGAGTACGGATTTTCAACTGCAACTACATAAAACCACAAAAACAAAGCGAGTACGACAGAAAGCAGTCTAAGGACATTTTTATTCCTGATCATTTCCCTTGCCTCCTAACATCGAGTATATAGCCTGCAAAGTCTGTGGCCGTTTTTTCTCCTCCGTGGTTGCCGTAAGGAGCAGATTTAATATAGTTTTTTCCACCGTCTTTAAATCCAAAAATCTCGAGAGTTTGCCGTCTATAGCCATTGAGATGATTCCGGATTCTTCTGAAACAATAAACGCTACGGCATCAGAATTTTCTGTAATGCCTATGCCTGCTCTATGGCGCGTTCCAAGCTCCTTTGACAATCCTTTATTTTGCGTCAGTGGTAACACGCAGCCTGCCGCATAAATTCTCCCGTTTTTAATTATGACCGCTCCGTCGTGTAATGGAGAACCTACATAAAAAAGGTTTCCAAGAAGTTCCGCCGAGATTTCCGCATCGAGTAAAGTACCCGTTTCTCCAATGTCTTTTAGCGCGGTTTCTCTTTCTATTACGATGAGTGCCCCCGTCTTGTGAGCTGAAAATTCGTCTATCGCTTTTACGAATGCTGCCGAGATTGCTTTCGCCTTTTCTTTCTCTATCTGCGCAAACGGCGTTACCAGCTTGCCCCTGCCCATATATTCAAGTCCGCGCCGAAGCTCCGGCTGAAAAACTATTACTATCGCTACGGCTCCGAGCGTCATCGCCCCTCTAAGAATCCAGTTCAAGGTATAAAGATGAAATTGTTCCGAAAAAATAGCAACAAGTACCAAAACAAGCACTCCTTTTACAAGTTGCGCCGCTCTGGTTTCCCTTATAAATCCCAGCACTTTGTATATTATAAATGCTACTATAAGTATGTCGATTGCATCTGTAATGCTTATGCCCGACAGGATATTATTTATATAACTTTCCATCTTACACCTTACAATTTTTCCACACTGAATTTGATACTATTTTACACGAAAACAAGCAAATTTTCAATACATTAAGAAAATTGTTATACAATTAAAAATTAAAATATGATATACTATATACATAGTATTAAATATAAAGGGAGAAATACAATGTCCACATTACCGTATTTTCTGCTCAATCCATATTTGGAGCAAGCCAAAGAAAAAGTACCTGATATAGACATGGAAGCCAAATTGGCAGAAATTTATAAAATTTATCCTGAAATTAAAAAAAATTACACATGTGCCATTCGCGAAGTTCGAACTAAATTACAAAATCTGGACGATGATTTCCAATTACGCCACAAGCACAATCCTATTCACCATATGGACAGCAGGGTAAAAACGGCTGACAGCATCCTCGAGAAGCTGATTAGGCGCGGATTTTCACTTGATATAGACAAAATCCACGAAAGTTTGACGGACATTGCCGGTATCCGTGTTATATGCCCGTATGTGGACGACATTTACACCATATCCAACCTGCTAAAGGAACAACCCGATGTAACGCTGCTCAGGGAATCGGATTACATCAAAAATCCGAAAGAAAACGGTTACAGGAGTTTCCATTTAATCGTTTCCGTTCCCGTTTTCTTGGTAGATAAAAGTGTTGATATCCCTGTTGAAATACAAATTCGTACTATTGCGATGGACTTTTGGGCAAGTCTCGAACATCAGCTAAGATACAAGGCGGCAGGCGAAATTCCGCAGTTCATAGCTCAAGAGCTAAAAGAATGTGCCGCAAACATCACCAATTCCGATATGAAAATGCAGAAAATCCATAGCTTCCTCGAAGATATGGACAGATTTGCACTCAAGTAAATATTAAAAAGGATGCCTCGGGCATCCTTTTTTCATTTCTATTCAAATATTTTTCGTACTTCTGCTTTCATCGCATCCTTTGCGATTACCGAATTGTGCCTTATTTGCTTGTGTTCCAAGTCGGCAAGCGATTTCGGTATGCCCACTTTTGTCTTTTCAAACAGCCTGACAAGATAATCAAAGTCATTTGCGCCATTTGATATTCCTATTGCGTTTGCTACACTTGCAGGGAATTTATATGGACTCGCTGTCGATGCTATTACCGTGAATGTGCCGTCGCCCGTTTTCTTTGCGTAGTCCTCATAAACTTTATAAGCAACCGCCGTATGCGTGTCTATTAGATAGTTGTATTTTTCGTATACTTCCTTGATTCCTTCCTGCGTCTGCGCCATATCTGCGAACCCCGCTTCAAAATCAACAAAATTCTTTTGATACTCCGCCTTGATGCTATAATGCTTCTTTTCAGCTAAATCGTCCATTAGCGATTTAATATATGCCGTATCTTCACCACACAAGTGGTACAGCAATCTTTCCAAATTGCTTGATACCAAAATATCCATCGAAGGAGAATTTGTTAAATTAAATCCACGCTTTTCAGGTCTTATATCGTACTCAAATGTGTTGAAAAAATCGGTAAGTACATTGTTTTCGTTGGAAGCACAAATTAACTTATTTATAGGTGTTCCCATTTTTTTAGCATAATATGCGGCAAGTATATTTCCAAAATTTCCTGTCGGCACCACGACGTTTATTTCCTCGCCCGCCTTGATTTTGCCGCTTTCGAGCAACTTTACATATGTATATACATAGTAAACCACCTGCGGTAACAACCTCCCTATATTGATAGAATTCGCAGAAGACAGCTTTACTCCCATTTTATCCAACTCTGCGGCAAATTTTTCATCACCGAAGATGTCTTTTACACGCGTCTGCGCATCGTCAAAGTTTCCCTCAATCGCATAGACATGGGTATTTTCGCCTTCTTGCGTTATCATTTGCAATCTTTGAACATCACTTACCCCGCTCTTTGGATAAAACACCGCAATCTCCGTATTCCGAACATTTGCAAAGCCCTCAAGCGCCGCTTTTCCGGTATCGCCCGAAGTTGCTGTCAAGATACAAATTTTCTTATCCTCTTTTTCCTTTTCCATTGCGATGCGCATAAAATACGGCAATATAGAAAGCGCCATATCCTTAAATGCGGCGGTTTTCCCATGATACAGCTCCAAAAATCCGAATTCTTTGAAATTCACGAGCTTTACCATATCGGCTTCATCAAATTTGGTGTCGTATGCAGAATTCACACAATAATCTATCTCGTCTTTCGAAAAATCCGTTAAAAATTCAGAAAACACCCGTGTTGCAATTTCCTTGTACGTCTTGCCGACAAGCGCAGCACAGCCGTCCGATAATTTTGGAAATTTAGTAGGCACAAACAGTCCTCTATCCGCTGCAATTCCCTGTATTATTGCCTCTGCCGCTCTCTTCTCATTTTTATCGCCTCTTGTGCTTACATATTCCATTTTATCGCCTCCACATAAACTTTATCTTCCTATTTTTCAATTACTGTATATTTTTCTGCAAACTCTATCGGATTGTAACTTAGCTTTGCCTTGCGTAAATTTTCTTGTCCTAAATCGTCCTCGCGATTAACAAACTTTACATCGGGATATTCGTTCTCCAAAAATAACTTGTTTATAGCAACATATAGCCCGCGTATCTCCGCATTTGCCTTTTCTATATGCACGCAAACCGTATCGCTCGTAAGCATATCAGCCATTGTAAAGGCTTGTAGCTTCCCGTCTATATAAATTCCCCCGACTTTGGTTTCGGGATGCTTCGTAAAGTTTTCGAAAATCTTGGAAACGGCAAATTTTTCAACTTTTATCATTTCATCGATATCTTTATTTTCCGCCCACAAATCCATAAGCTCAAGCGCCTCGTCAAATTCGCTTTTTTGCGTCAATCTTCGATACTCAAATCTGCCGTCATAGTCCCTCAAAAATGAATTGTAGTGATTTTTTTTAGAATGTAGTTTTCGCCCCGACAAAGTTCGCAATTTATCCGCATCGTAAATATAGTCGAACGCATCCCTTTCTTTGCGTATTTCAAAACGATTCGGATACGTTTCTTCCAAAAATGTCGCATACTCCTCCGGCACGGCACGCATAACAATCTTGTTAGTCTTGAAGCAAGTCTCAAAAATTTTTTCAAGCTCGCACAAATCGCGTTCCCACCTTTTTTCCTTGGATACAGGAACTATTGAAAAATAGCCAGTATCATCGTATCCGAAAACATATAATGTGTCATTTTTTTCCATAATGCGCGTATTATAAATGTGCTGCCACATATAAAGCGTCATAAAGCTATACTCACACGCCTTGTAATCAACGCGTGAAAAGTAGTCCTGCATCATCTCTTTTTGTGTCAAATCAACATTTTCGTACTGACACATACAATTCGTTTCAAAAATAGTATCACCTCTTTTATAATATCTCCCAGTCGATTATATCGTTCAAAAGTTCCCTGTGCGTAAAATTCACTCTAAGCGGTGTAATGCTGGCATATCCGGATTCTACTGCAAGGGTATCGTAATTCTTCCCTACGCTCATATCTTTTTCCGGAAGCCCGTTATACTTAAACTCCCAATCTCCCTGCTCATTTCTTACAGGCGGTTCGAACCATCCGCTGTAATCTCTGATTCCAAGCTCCGTTTGTTTCATACCTTTTAAATCTTTCAAAGGAATATCCGGTATGTTTATACTAAGAACCGCTGCTCCAAGTTTTTCTTTTTGCTCGGAAATTTTATCAAAAGCCTTTTCGGCAACATAATTCGCCGCGTCAAAATAGTCCGGAACCTTTTTCCTTGTATCTATGGATACCGCAACTCCAAGCACTCCACAAATTGCAGCTTCCATTGCTGCCGAAACTGTACCCGAATAGTGTGTATCCATTCCCATATTCGCTCCGTGATTTATACCGGAAAATACCATATCTATATCAATTCCGTCGGTCAAAAGTATGCGAAGCCCTACCTTTACACAATCCGCAGGTGTACCGTTTACAGAAAATGCGCGCACTGCGCCATCGTACGCTACTTCCTTTGCAGTGATAGGATGATGCAAACTGATACTGTGGCTTGCCGCACTTCTTTGTCCGTCCGGTGCAGAAATATAAATTTCCGCCTTACCTTTTAGTGCATCGACCAGATTCCTTATTCCCTCCGCATTGATTCCGTCATCGTTTGTAACTAATATTTTCACTTTTTTCACCTTTCGCAATAATTTTTCTCGCACTTATTATATTTATACTAAAACGCACCCCTCTAAACTTCGCAGTCGCAAAATTGTCGAAAATATGTTAAAATGTTGACATATTCAAAGGAGGTTTTCGATATGTATAATGAACTTAAAAATCTAATCCAAGATTCAAGCAATATAGTATTTTTCGGTGGTGCCGGCGTTTCCACAGAAAGCAACATTCCCGACTTTCGCTCGGAAAGCGGACTTTACCACGCACAAAAATCTTACGGTTATTCTCCCGAAACAATGCTGTCGCACGACTTTTTTTACGGTAATACCGAAACCTTTTACAGATACTACAAAGAAAACCTGATTTACCGAGATGCCATGCCGAATTCAGCTCACATCGGTCTTGCAAAATTAGAAGAAATGGGTAAACTCAAAGCTGTAATAACTCAAAATATAGACGGTCTGCATCAAAAGGCCGGCAGCAAAAATGTTTATGAGCTGCACGGAAGCGTACTTAGAAATACTTGCACCTCATGCGGTGCTCATTTTGATCTTGACTATATTATGGATATTGAACACTCAGGCAGACGCGGTAATACCGTTTCCGATATTCCGATTTGCGACAAATGCGGTGCTATCGTAAAACCCGATGTAGTCCTTTATGGAGAGGCGCTAGACGATTCTGTCGTTGTCGGTGCTGTAAACGCAATCGAAAAAGCCGATTTATTGATAATCGGAGGTACTTCCCTTGCAGTATACCCTGCTGCCGGACTTATCAATTACTTTCACGGCAAAGACATAGTGCTTATCAACAAGGATGCAACGCCTTTCGACAATCGCGCTTCACTCGTATTGCACGCTCCGATAGGCGAAGTTTTTCGCGCTGTCCTTAATCTTTGATATTTAGTGATATTCGCCTGCAATCTGCACCTTTAGCAGATTGGTGCTTCCCTTGATTCCAATAGGAACACCGGCTGTTAATATAACTCTTTCATCGGTTTTCACAACACCTGCACGCATTGCCGCAGAAACCGCTGCATTGAATAAATCTCTAGTGTTTTTGTACTCAGGTATTATAAGTGATTCAACGCCCCATGCAAGCGACATCTGACGCCATACACTGGCATTGCTTGTGCAACTGACTATCGGGCACTGCGGTCTGTACTTTGACACCATGTAAGCCGTTCGCCCCGAAGCCGTAACGGTAACAATTGCGGCGGCATTCAAGTCCATAGCCGTAGTGCAGGTCGCATGCGAAATCGCCGTAGTAATATCAGATTTCACCAAATCTGTATTTTCTTTTAGTCTGCAGTTGTAATCTATGTCCGCTTCAGCCCTCTTTGCAATCTTCACCATGGTCTGAAGCGCTTCTATCGGATAGGCTCCTGCTGCGGTTTCTCCGGACAGCATAATCGCACTTGTTCCGTCATATATAGCATTTGCAACATCCGCAGCCTCCGCTCGCGTCGGTCTTGGATTTTTCATCATGGAGTCAAGCATTTGAGTTGCCGTGATTACATGCTTGCCCTCAGCCAGACACTTTTTGATTATCTTTTTCTGCAAAACAGGCACTTCTTCCATTGGAATTTCAACACCCATATCGCCACGCGCGACCATTATCCCGTCTGCTTCTTTCACTATTTCATCGAGGTTATTCACCCCTTGCATATTTTCTATCTTCGCTATTATGTTAATCGTATGGCAATCGTGCTCATCTAAAATTTTCCTGATTTGACGCACATCATCGGCGGTACGCACAAACGAAGCCGCTATGAAATCGACATTTTCCTCGATTCCAAACAGTATATCCGCTCTATCTCTTTCGCTTATAAACGGCATCATTATCTCAGCATTCGGCACATTTACACCCTTATTGTTCTTCACAATACCGCCGTTTTCTACCATGCAGATGATATCATCACCCTCGACTTTTTTCACGACAAGTTCGATAAGTCCGTCGTCTATCAATATTTTGGTATCCCTTTGGACATCGTTCGGTAAATCCTTGTAAGTTATGCTCGCCATTTCATTATTGCCGACAACATCTCTTGCTGTGAGTGTGAATACTTGATTTTTTACAAGCTCCGCCGCACCTCCCTCAAATTCCTTGACTCTGATTTCAGGGCCTTTGGTATCAAGCAGTGTTGCTATAGGCAGCGCAAGCTCTTCCCTTATCCACCTGATTCTTTCAAGCGTTTTGCTGTGAGCATCGTGGTCCCCATGTGAAAAATTAAGTCGCGCCACATTCATGCCTTCCTGCATCAAACGCCTAAGCACAGCGTCATCTTCAGTCGCAGGTCCTAGTGTGCATATTATTTTTGTTTTTCTCATAATTACCTCCTATAAAAAATAAGTCTGCCAATTGAATTTTAATTGGCAGACCTAACAAAAGTCGAGCAAATAAATGAATTGTAAAACTCTACCGAAAAAATTCCTTTTCGAACTTCCTCTAATTTTATCTTTGTGCTTTCTTTTTCACTAGCATAAACGCAAGTCCTGTCATTGCAAGCGAAAGTCCCAGTACATAGTAGATATATTTATAGTTTTCTCCTGTTTTAGGTAACGCGCTTGTAAGCGGTACTTCTTCAGCTACAATTTCATATTCCGCTTTTCCGTCAGGCTTTGTATTATTTACATAATTGTCAAGTGGAACAGCGTTTTCATCTATTGTAGTTACATCATTTCGGCTATAATCTGTATTTATATTTGGCAAATTGCTCTTTGTCTCTGCGGTTCTGCCTGAACTTCTTCCTCCGGACACCTCCGCAGGCTTATTGACCTCTGCCGGTGCAACCTGTTCGTTTTTCTTCGGTTCTTCAGCCGGTTTCTTGCTTTCACTTTGTCCGCTGCTACCTGCAGTATTAGCTTCCACTTTTTTATCCGGTTTTGCTTCCAATTTGTCGGCATTGATTTTTTCACTCTTTTCGTATACAAGTGTTACTTCTGCCTTTTTGTAGCTACCTGTGTAGCCATCACCATATGGAACATCTTTTACAAATTTGTCATTCGTATGTTCTAGCGACAGTGTGTATTCATTTTTTGCAGAATCCGGTGTAATCTTATCGGGCGCAACCATCTCAACAAATTTATAACCTTGCAAACTTGGTGGGACAAACTTGAATATATCCGCCAGCTTAAAATTTTCAAAATAAACTGCTTTCAGTTCGTCGTCCTTATAAGGCTTTGCTGCGAATTCCAGTTCTGTATCTTTGTCGGAAATTTTTCTGATAATTTTTCCCTTAACCGACTCTGTCAGAGCATCAGCCGCAAATTTATTGCCTTCCTTGTCTACAAAGCTGAACTCAACTAAAACGGGGTTGAATACATAATCCTTAGAAGCGCTGTCATCTAACGCATTATCAACTACATATTTCCCATCTTTATCAACCCTATATAACGCAACCTTTGTCGTTTCCTTGTGCCATCCGGTATTTTCGGCAAATGCAAACATCCCTATTAGCTTAACATCTTGTGGAATCTCTATTCCCTTTAGTTTGTTTCTAATGAACAATGATTTCTGTATAGCTATGCCTTTTAAAAATTTCCCATCTTCCACTTCTACATTTGCAGGCTTGATTTTATCAAATTTTCCCCAATCCACAGTAGTAATTGGATTTTCTGCAAATTCCTGGCCCTCCATGATTTGAATTTCGTCATTTAGTTTAACGCTACTGATTTTATTTTGTCCAAAAGCATTGTGTCCCAGTTTTTTAAGATTTTCCGGCAAAATCAGTGCTCCTTCAATCGCATTTTTTAAAAACGCGTTTGTATCAATTAAAGTTAGAGATTTAGTATTGCTAAAATCTACCGATTTGATTTCGTTGCCATAAAAAGCTCCTCCATAAATCGTTTCAATCGCATCGTTAAAGCTAACTTCCGTAATTTTGTTTTCTGCGAAAGCTGCTCCTCCTATCTCTCTCATACTCTGCGGAAACTTAATTTTTGTTATTTTGTTTTCCTTAAAAGCGTCAGAGTTAATACTTTCAATCCCTTCGGGCACTACCAACTCGCCTACAATTGAGCATCTATTAAAAGCATTATCATCTATCGTTTTTAATCCTGCAGGAAGCTCCAAGATAATGTCTTTGCCGTTTAGTTTCTTATAAAAAGCGTCCCTTCCTATGCCGGTTATATTTAAAGAGGTATCAAATTTAACCCTTATAGTTCCAACACTGTCATCATTCACAAGCGCATTAAAATTTTTATCGGGATTAAATTCTTGAACAACTCCATCCGCAACAACTATATCATCGCTGCCCAAAACTAAAGTTTTCTCCACTTTTGGAGCCGATGTTTGTGCTGTTTCCTTCAATTCCGAAGCCGTAGCTACCTCGGATGCCATACTGTCTTCGGATGTTACGCCTTCCTCAGATGTCGTAGCTCCGCTTTCAGCATTATTTTCGCTGTCGTCTGCTGTAGCTTCTCCTGAAGTTGCTGTAGTTTCCGTCTCAGCATTCACAAACAGATTTGTGTCTGTAAACGCGAAGCCTGTAAAAAAGCCTACAGCACCGAGAATAACTGCTAAACTTCCTGCAATATACCGACTGGCAATATTTTTTTTCATATAGTATCCTCCTTTTAATGATATCTCGGATATAAAGTCCGTGGATATGCTTAATTCCGTATATCCTATATGAAAACTATGAATTTGTCAATATTTTTAAGGGTATTATTTATATACAACATTTATATAATTTTTTACGGACTTAAATATTGGAATTCCAACATTTTTGCGCCGGCTTCATCTCGTTTACAAAAGCCTGTATTTGCATCAGCCAAACAGCCCGTTTTGGAGGGCTGTTTGCCATATTATTTGCCAATTAACACTATCTTACATATTCTTTTGCCACATATTTGCTTGTAGCCGCTTTTAGCATACCGCCATAACCAAGCGTGAAAGAAACGATATCACCAACTTTGTAAGCCTTATCCGACTTTGTTACATCCAAAATAGTGTGGTCGGAGCTGCCTCCAAGTATATCGATTTTGGTATCGAGCGGTTCCATACTGCCAAGATCTATATCCTGCTTTCCTATGCCGATAATAGCTCTTTTGATAATCCCTCTATCTTCGTAGTAAGGTTTTTCACCAAATGCGTCAACTCCGACTTCTCCGATAGGAAGCGACGGTTTTTCTTTCAGCTCAACTATCTGCGCCTCCAAAATCAATGTGTCATTGTATGTTCCCGCAAACCTTGTACCGTAAGCTGTATCATTACCCAGTAAGAAGGATTCTCCAAGTCTTAAATTGTTGATACCGCTAGGAAGCTCTCCTTTTTCGGCAAGGTATATCGAGCTTGAGTTTCCTCCGGAAACCATATCCAGTTTAATATTGAATTTTGATTCTATTTCCGCTGCAATCTGCGCAAGAATAGACAGGTTGTCATGCTTTGGAATTATAGCTCCGTAGCAAGTCAAGTTCACACCTATTCCGTGTAGCTTGATGTTTTCCATAGCTAGAATCTTTTCAACAGCAGCATCTATCAGATCTCTATCTTGGAAGAAAATACCTTCTCTCAAATCTCCCAAATCTATCATAAGTAATACTTTATGCACTTTGCCTTGCTTTTTCGCTTCCGCATTGAGAGCCTCGATAGTTTCAAGCTCTGAATTGAAGCTCAAATCTGCATACTTTACAGTATCTTCAATTTCGCACATCATAGGCAGTCTTAAAAGTACGGTTTGCTTTCCGGCAGCTCTTGCAATATCAGCATATGTTGCAAGATTAGCCACTCTTGAATCTGCAATGTAATCAACCGCAGGATTAGCTGCAATCATTTTTACCATTTCGAGGTCTGCGCACAGTCCTTTGGTAACTATCATCAGCGAGCATTTGCCTTTGTCTTTTGTAATTCCTGCAACGATTTCTAAGTTTTTGTTTAACTTGTTTAAATCAATTTTTAATTTTGGATACATAACTTCCTCCTAGTAATTTTCGTTTCTATTCGAGCATCTAAGCCTTACACAAGTCTTACATTCATGTGTACAATCTCCCATGTACTGGCTCTCCCATTTACCGCGTACGCCAAGTCCGCTTTTCAATTCTTCTTTCACACGATCCTTGATTTTGCAAGGTTCTAAATTTTCTCCGTCATTAGAGAGTTTTTTTTTTACTTCATCTACGAGTTTCCCGTCTCTTTCAGCTTCTTCGATGATTTTCTTAATTTCATCCGCTCTCGCACCGTTTGCATTCGCACCGCCGATGTCATCCGGATTTTTGTACGCCTCCATATCGTAACCCGCTTTTTCCATTTCTTCAATGTGCTTACGGGTTTCTTCTTCTTTGGCTTTTGCTTCCTCCGCAAGTTTCTTGACTTCGTCGATATATTTTGTCTGGTAACTTTCTTCCTTTTTGACAGTCGAAAAATCGAAATTTAAACTCTTTTCGAGCAGCTTTATAGCACCCTCTCTATGTTTTTTGGATAATACTCCAAGCGATGCCATAATGTAATCGTTATCAACCAATATCTCTGCGTGCTCACTAGGGAATAAAAGCATACCCGTTTCATTGTGCTTCGCAATTTTTTGCATGATTTCAACTCTATGCGGCAACCTTGTAAGTGCGCCTCCCGTACCGATAATGTACTTAACCTGCGTAAGATCCTTGCCTTCTGCAACCGTCGATCTTCCGGACGGACCATAAATATAGCGAATCTGTCCTGCGTGTCTTTCAACTGCACGAAGTACCGCCTCTGTTGTAAGCATCTCAACCAGCTTAATTTCATCTTCGTTTTTCGGTATAGCAACATAGCTTTCCAATGTCTTATCGAGGTCTATGCCAACTTTTTGGCACTCTTCTCTGAGCTTTTCTTCACCGATAGATTCTATGACCTTCATACGGTTGACATAAACTCCAAGGTCCCCCTCAACCGTTCTCTTAGCTTTAGGCTCAGGTGCAATCATTATCCTTGCTACTTGATCGGATTCCGTAGCGACAGAATGTAAATCCGTCGTTGCTCCTCCCACATCGAGCACTATCAAGTCCCCGATGCAATCGTAAAGCAACTTCGTACATTCCATTACCGCTCCCGGTGTAGGTATTATCGGCCCGTTTACCATATCTCTAACATGCTCCATGCCTGGAGCATTTGTAATATGGTCCTCAAAGGCGTCCTGAATTACCTTTCGGCAAGGCTCGACATTAAGTGCGTCAATTTTTGGATAAACATTCTCCACATTGTATAGCTTCATGCCGCTTTCTTCGTCAAAAATCAATTTCATTTCTTCTTGATTTTCAACATTTCCCGCGTAAATTACGGGTGTCTTCAGCCCCATTGCCCTAATCATCTCAGCATTGTCAAGGGCAGTATCTCTCTCTCCATAATCTACACCGCCGGCAATCAAAATCAGATTGGGATTTATTTCTTTAATCTTTGCTATATCCGTTCTACGCAATCTGCCTGCCGTAACAAAGTGCAGTATTCCGCCTGCGCCAAGCGCCGCTTCCTTTGCCGCCTTCGCCGTCATGTCGTATACCAGTCCGTGAACCGTCATTTTGAGTCCGCCGGCAGCTGACGAAGTTGCAAGCATTTCGTCGTATTCAAGGCTTTCGATACCCTTCTTCCTGCAAAGGTCATCTATCGCCCCTTGAAGTCCGATTCGAACATCGCCTTGAACCACGGAAGTCGGCGCTTGCCCTTGCCCCCAAAACACGGGATTATCAGTATCTATATCTTTAAAAGCATTCACAACTGTCGTCGTAGAACCTATTTCAGCAACTAAAACATCTACCTTCATATACCCCTCCTAAAGTAATATACCTATATTTTACTATTTATTTAAAAAAAGGGCAAGCATATGCCCGCCCTTTTTTAGATATTTATTTAGGATTTTATTATAAATCGCCTCTTCTTCTCATTGCTTCTTCTGCTAAGAATGTTGCAACGTCTATACCGTGGGAATCTCTTCCGAAGCCTTCATCAATTCCTGTATTTCTAGCTTCTTCAGGAACTACCTGTGTACCGCCCGCAGCGATTATTACCTTATCACGGATACCTTTTTCTACAGCAAGCTCGTGTATTCTCTTCATATTCTTGTAGTGAACATTATCGTGAGAAATGATTGTAGATGCAAGTATTGCGTCAGCATTTAACTCAACTGCCGCGTCAACCAGCTTTTCTACAGGTACGGATGTTCCAAGATATTCTACCTGAATACCCCACTTCTCTATACCGCCGTGCTTGATGTTGATGATTTCACGAAGACCTACAGAGTGCTCGTCTTCTCCAACTGTTCCGCAAACAACTTTCATTGGATGATCATTGAACTCTTTGTAAAGAACTTCGTCCTTTAGGTGATGTGGTTCAGGAGGAAGAACAAGTGTCTTAGGATCGATATCAAATTCAACCTTACCCTTCATTTCGATTCTTGTTCCTTCAGCGTCTTGAAGCACTTCCTTACTGATAACTTCAGGATTTGCAAGTCCCAGTTTCTTACCGATTTCAAGTGCAGTAGCTTCTGCAACACGAGTGTTTGCAGGTATCATCATAGTCATCAGAACTGTACCGTCTGCGCACCATTCAACTTCAGGTTTAATTGCATCGCCGTCAAGATATTTCTTAACATTTTCAAGTCTGTTAGCTACGCAATCGCTTTCGTCAAGCTCGTCGATGTATACGATTTTGCTTCTGTCTTCGAATGTACAACCGCCGATAAGTGCTGATGGGTTCTTAGGATCTCCACCGTACTGTTCAACATTGTTATATCCATAGTGAGCAGTTACAGGAGCCATATAGTCATCTTCTCTTTCGAAGATAAATCCATATCCTACACCGCCCTCGATTTTTCTAGCGATACCGTCGCCGTTTCTTTCAGGATATCTTGCAGAGTCAACGAAGAATCCTTCCTGAACAGCTTGGAAATAACCGCCAACTTCAATGATTTCTTCCATGAACAGGCAAGCTCTTTCCTTGATATCTCTAGCCATTTCACGAAGCGGTCCGTCTTTTTTAAGCTCAACAAGCTCCATAAGTCCGTCAAGACCTATCAATGTTTGTTTTGCGTTGTCGCACGCTTCAATGTTGTAAATATGCCAAGGAACGTTTCTTCCTTCGTCCGGTGTGATAGTTGACTGAATATCAGCTCTTGTCAGCTTGGATATGAACATATTAAGTACGTGAGTTACTGTAGCTTCTCTTGCAGATGAGCAGATGTACTTTGTATTCTGCTGTGCTCTCATCTTATATCTTGCGCAGATGTCGCGAAGTGCAACTGCATATGGTAAGTCAAGATATACAGCTGGTGCAGGAGTTGCTGTTGGAGGTACAGTTGATAAGCTGATTAAATCAGGTGAAATACCAACTTTCTCCGAGAATAGCGAGTTGATAGAGTGCTGTACTATAAGCTCAGGCATTACCTTCCATGCTTCTCTTGCAGTAGCGTTTGCATTGTGCGCTCCGTCTATCTGTAACATTCCTGCCCAAGCCATAATCTTCTTGGATTCGCAAGCGTCAACGAATGATCTTACGCAGTTAATATCTCTGTAAAGTACGTTGTACTGTGGATCTTGGTGAGCTCCGTTTATTCCTTCTTCTGCAAACATTACAGCTACGTCAGGACCTGCTACTCCGGATACATATGAATGGTAGTTGATTGGTCTGCCTACTTCTTCTTCTATAATATCAAGAGCTTTTCTCTGTGCTCTAACCTGTTTTCTTGTAATAGGTACTCCGCCTATACCCTGAGGTGTACCTTCCATAAGTCCGTCGATATGGGACTGTCCCATATGTCTGATAACCATTATATGGTCTGCACCGTGCCATGCTGCCATTCTCATTCTACGAATATCGTCTTCAAATCTACCGGAAGCGATTTCTGTAGTAATTACAGGAAGCGGCTGTGGGTCAATATCGCCGAAGAACTTTGCAGGAGGTAGTCCTACGCTGTTTTTAAGCGGTTTTGAGCAATCGTGATATGTGAAAGGTCCCATTTGCAAATTTGGAGCAGGTTCTCTCCAGTGCCAACCGCGTCTTTTTGGCTCATACTTATCTAAATCTTTCAGTATATTTCTAACGTCCAGCTTTTCGTTAGGTTTCAAATCTATTCCGTACATTATTTATTACCTCCCTTGAATAAAGCTGCTGCTTCGTCCCAGCATTCGCCTTTTCCAAGCAAAACGCTAGCTTCTCTAATAGAAATGTTCTTCTCTTTTGCAAGTTTGTAAACTACATGACCTGTTCCGTGTCCCATAAGTCCTCTGTCAATGCAGCCCTCAACTATTTTTTGAGTATCAAGTGAAGATACTCCCATTCTCAAAAGTACAGCTCTTTCTACTGAAGGTGTTGTGTTCTTCTTGCCCAACTCCAAAAGCGGATCTACCACCTGTGCAGTAAGTTCCCAGAATCTGTTATAAAGTTCTTCATCTGTTAAATTTGCGATGTGTTTTCTGCGTTCTGCAAAATCATCATCTCTTCTCATTCCTGATTTCATTTGTTCCTCCTTAAATTTTATACAACCATGCTACAATAACTACTACGGACTTAATCCCCAGTATTAGAAAATAACCCATGTATATCACTTCAAGCAATATAAAAAACCTCTTGGATATGGTTTTATGCTTAAAGTCTTTATATGCATTTATTGCAAAGACTAAAATTAAAATTGGTAAAAAAATTGCAATAATATTCTCAATCTTTGCAACAATTATATGACTCGAATGCGGCAAGATTGCCTTTATTTTATCATAACATATCCATATTACTACTCCTAATACAATAATCGGTATCTCTATTAAGTTTTTTTTCATAGCAGATTAGCACCATTTTCGCCTTAATTTTATCAACGTTTCTATTTGTTCCCGTACTACAGTTCTTTTAACGCTTCCTCTACAAACGCAACGTTTGTTTTCGTTTCTGCTGCAAGGAATTCCTTGTCTGCGTCCGTTACCTTGCTCGCATCCGTTACGCCGTGAGCTTTGCAAGCCTTTTTGATAAGCGATCTTCTGAACTTGTTGATATCTGCTTCAACATATTTGAAGTAGCTTGGATCTTTTGGAAGAATTACACTAACTCCAGGTTTTTCTTCTCTAGGATCCCCGAACTTAACTTCTATGCCGTTTTCTCTTGCAAATGCGAGCTGTGGCTGCACGTGCTTTCCTGCACCTGTATACTCCGTTTCACTTACAACAAGAACTGCATCGGCAGGAAGCTCCTGTGCAAGTGAGAATGCCGCTGCAAGTGAAGTGTTTCCTGCAGGTCCTCTTTCGATACCTTCAAGGTTTGCAAGTGCTTCTGTCATATACATTACTTCGCCCTGAGTTACTGTAACATATCTATCCATGTAACGAAGCGGTCTTGCTGCACTTCTTGGAACGTCTGAGTGGTCAGGATCTGTAGCATATGGTACACCGAATCCCGTGTGTCCTGTTGTACAAGATTTCTTGTTGAACTGTACGTCAGATGCCATGTGAAGCCCTGTAAGGTCGATTGAAGCTGCAACGATTTGCACGTCTTTAACTCCTGCCTTGATTAGACCTCTAGCTGTACCTGTAATCATACCGCCGCCTGCGTTTGTGCAAACAACCATATCAGGATCTTTTCCAATCTTCTCTCTGCACTGCATAGCGATTTCGTAACCTAATGTTTCAACACCTGCGATTCCGAATGGAGAATAAAGAGATGCGTTGAAATATCCTCTATCTTCCAATATTGAAAGGAATGTATAGAAAAGCTCAGGTCCTACAGTAAGCTGTACAACTTCTGCGCCAAGCGCTTCGCACTTTCTTGCTTTTTCTATGATTTCAGGTTGTCCAACGCCCTTTGAGTCGAAGCATTCCTGACAAATTACGCACTCAAGTCCCTGCATAGCAGCCTGAGATGCAACTGCAGCACCGTAGTTACCGGAAGTCGCAGCTATTACACCTTTGTATCCGAGTTTCTTTGCGTGAGCAACCGCACAAGCAGCACGTCTGTCTTTGAAGCTGCCGGAAGCATTAGCTGCTTCGTCTTTTGCAAATATTCTTGCACCATAACCCGGTTTAGCATATTTACGAGCTAGTTCTGTCAAGTTTCTAAGCTCAAGAAGCGGAGTGTTACCAACGCCTGTTCTGCTCTGAACTCTGTTTATTTCGTCCAAAGTATATCCTGTAGCTTTCATAAGTGCTTCGTAATCAAAACCGATAGCTCCACTTTCAAAGTCAGCGTAGTCAAGTCCCAGCGCCTTTTTCATTATATCGTTTGATCTTCCCATAACGGAAGCGTAATCTTTTGCTAATGCCATTAGTTCTTACCTCCGTACATGATATCTCTAAGCTGTTTATCGATAATTACAAGCTCAGGTACAAAATCTCCATAGCTGTGAGTCCAGTGTGGATTTACCTCAAGCAACTTACCTTTTGCAAGTCTGTTTGCAGCTGTTAAAACTGTAACTTCATCTCCAATGTTTGCGCTGTCTTCCTGTAAAAATCCTTTTGTCCACATTTCAAGCGGGCAAGCCTGTGTATCGTCAGGAAGTTTCGCTGTTCTTTGTGCAGCCTCTAAAACTACTGCGTGGATTCTCACCCAATCGCCTTTTTTAGCCATTTTTCTCTCCTTTAATAAGACAGCTTGTCGCCGAAACTAATCGACAACAAGTTGTCCCTTTGATTTTTTGTTTAATTTTTAATAGTCGTGCCTATGTTGTAATTATTTTACAATTTTTGCATCTTCGCAGATAAGATCTCTCATATCTCCCATGATAGCTCTAGGTACAGGAATGTCGATCATTGTCTTTAGACCAGGTCTAGCATTGATTACGTGAGGGATTGTATTGAAAATCATAGCGATAGTTCCGATACCGCCTTCGATTTCAGGAGTATTTACCATATTTACAGGTGGAATACCCTTGATTTCTACATAGTCACCTGTTGTAACTCCAACCTGTTCAGGCTCGATTTGCTGTGGGTGATCCATTTCAATCTTCATTTCGCCGTCAACATATCCCCAACCTTTCATTGCAACACCTGCAACATCTCCTGCTTTTGCAAATCCATAAGGAGATTTTCTATCTACATCTGTAACGATTGGTTCCATATCCTGTTCGAATTTGTCAAGTTTCCAGCCAAGAGCATCTGTTATCATTCTTACAGATTCAGCAAAACCAACGTGTCCTGCCATTGTTCCTTCAGCTTTTCTCTTCTTGAATTCATCAACTGTGATACCGATTCCCTGTTCTTCCATTACAGCAGGTCCGAAAGGAGAAAGGCTGTTAACTCTTCTTGAAACGATGTGGTCAACAGTTTCGCAGCATCCTGTCCATAGAATTACCAAAAGGTCCATGATAAGGCCAGGGTTGATTCCTGTTCCAAGTACTGTTACATTGTTCTTCTTTGCGATTTCGTCTAATTTCTTAGCAAGTTCAGGTTCCTGAGCCTGTGGATAAGCCATTTCTTCAGCAGAAGTAATTACGTTGATACCTCTTTCCATAGCGAATACCATTTTGTCGTATGCTTTTGCAGTGAAAGAGTCTGTGCAGATTACTACGATGTCAGCAGCGCCCGGTTTGATTACTTCTTCAGCAGTTCCAACGATTACGTCAGGTCTATTTCCCTGTTCGATTCCAGGTATAACATCGTAGATGTTCTTTCCGATTTTAGAACCGCCATCTCTGTCGATACCTCCAACTAGGTCAACGCCTTTTTTCTTAACGAGCATCTTTGCGATACCGCCGCCCATTGCGCCTATTCCCCAGATAATTACTTTTACATTTTCCATAATTGTACTCCTTTCAGTCCTCCGGCATTTTGCCGAGTTCCTTGTAAAAAATTATACTATGCCATTTGCACGCCAATATATTATTGCAACTTTCGTGCCAACAATGGCAAGTTTTTATTAAAAACAAAAATGCCAATAAATCGGCACAATTTCCACATTGGCATTTTTGATTTTTACAATATTTTTTTCTTTTAAATTTCCCTTGCTCATCTAATGCAATTATTCTTGCAAACTAGTGCAATTTTTTGGGCGGTTTGATGTCAAACTTTTTAATTTTGTGCTGAAGCGTTTGCCTTTTTAGTTGCAAATCGTCTGCCGCCTTTGATATGTTTCCGTTAAATTCAAGCAGCTTGTCCCTGATAATCTTCTGTTCTATAGCGTCGATGTAATCGCTCATGCTCATTTTTGAAGAATCGTACTCATTTTTGACCGTCAAATCCGAAAATTCCATAGGAAGCCTTATCAATTTGTCGGTAATAATTTCATCGTCGTTCACCAGCGATATAGATGAAAACACTATGTTTTCAAGTTCTCTGATATTTCCCGGATACGAATACTCCATAAGTTTGCGCATAGCGCTGTCGTCGACCTGCATTTTCCCTACGCCCTTTTTCGAATGTTTCTCTACGAAATGCTCTACCAAAACAGGAATATCCGACTTTCTCTCCCTAAGCGGAGGTATTGTAATATTTATAATGTTTAAGCGATAATACAGGTCTTTTCGTAACCTGCCCGCCTTGATAAGTTCTAACGGATCTTCATTGACAGTTGCGATAATTCTAACATCTATAGGTATATCCTTGCTGCCACCGACACGCCTTATGTAACATTCTTGAAGCACACGAAGCAGCTTACTTTGCAGCTCGTACGGCATCGCACTTATCTCGTCCAAAAGCAAAGTGCCGCCATTCGCCTGTTCAAACAAACCTGCGCGATCTACCGCCCCCGTAAAACCTCCTTTTGCCGTACCGAAAAGTATTCCTTCCAATAGCGATTCAGGCAGAGCCGCACAGTTTTGCGCCAAAAACGGCTTGATACTTCTGTCGCTTCCAAAATGTATACTTTGCGCCATAAGCTCCTTTCCTGTTCCCGTTTCGCCATATATGAACACCGACGCGTCGGTAGCGGTGGCTCTCATCGCTATTTGCAACTGCTCCTTTAGTATATCGCTTTCGCCTATTATATCTTCAAAGCTGTAATGTTTAATTCGAAGAGGTTGCGCCTTGTGTTCAGGAATATGACCCCTTTGAAGCTCCAGCACCGTATTCGAAAGTTCCTTTATATTTGTAATATCTTTTGCGATTTCAAGTGCCGCCACAACAGTTCCGTCATTTTCAAGGATAGGCACCGTACTATTTAAAGTTGTTATCTCTTTGCCGTATTGGTTTTGATATGTCTGCTGCTTATTGTGAGTCGGCTCTCCTCGTTTAAGCGCTCTAAGCAGCGTGCTGTCTTCCTCAGGTATATCCGAAAACACTTCTCTAAAAGGTTTGCCGATAACGTCTTCGCACTTTGTTTTTTCGAGTGCCGCCATATTCTGGGTGTAAATAATTGTCTTGCCGTCTGAATCTACAACATGTATGCCCTCATCTACGACTAGTCCGATCTGTCTTATTAGCCTTTCGTAAAATTTTGCCTTCATTATTTTCTTCCCTTCCTAGTATATGTCGATAACCATATTGCCGACATATACTATCATACACTATTTTAGGAGTATGTGCAACTTTTTTTGCAGTACAATTTATGCCTAACATCATATAAAAAATGCAAACTAAAACCCCACATTCTCTTTCTAATCGAGTATGCGGGGTTTAAAAGTTAATCTATATATGCAATTATTTCAAAAGGTTCAATTTTATCTTTCCTTTTTTCTTGCTCTGCTATTCGCAAAAGCAATTCCCATACCTGCTGCTGCAATCAAAAGACCGAGCATCACATATATGTGTGCGTAATCATCTCCGGTTTTCGGCAAAACAGTTCCCAAAGGTACTTCTTCATCATTTATCAATACATATTCCATAGTACCGTCAGGTTTTGCCTGCTTCTTGTAATTTCCAAGAGGCACACCGTTTTCATCTATCACCGTTATCTCGCTTGGGCTTGCCGCGTCATTAGGGTTCGGGATATTCGTTCTCGAAACTGACGGTCTTGACGGTCTTGACGGTGTAGTAGGTGTAGGTGTTGGTGTCGGTGCAGGCGTTACAGTCTCATTTTTGTTTTCCTCGTCATTCTTCTTCTCAGCCGAATCGTTCGCCGCCGAAGTCTTTGTGTATGTGATTACGAAACCTTTTACTTGATCTCCTTCTATCTTGCTTGTATAACCTTCTATAGCAGGTACCTTTATACCGTAAACGATATCTTTGTTAGACGCATCTTGCTTATCCAACTCTTTGAATTTGCCAACCCACTCATCTGCTTTTTTCAGTTCAAGTGTTTTATCTGCAACTTCTTTACCGTTATCTTTTGTTAATTGTAATTTTACTGCATTATTAGGTTGATTATCTTTGGATAAATCCGAATTATTTGCATCCTTCCAAACCACTTTAACATCGATGTTTCTCTTTGTTTCGTGTGTCAAAGATACATTTACCGCTTTGTATCCAACCTCGTAGCCGTCTCCGTAGTATTTATCGTCCAAAACTTCAGGATTTAGTTTTATTACGAAACTTTTAGCAACTTGTGTTAAGTTTCCGATTTGGTCTTTGAGTTTTTTATCTTCTGTCTTAGGAGTTATAGTAATAATATCTCCTATTTTGAAATTCTGCGAATCTACAGCTTTGGTTACATCTACTTCCTCCTCTTTACCGTTTCTTGTTCTTTTTACAGTAAAGTTTTCAGAAATATTAGTTACTGTTTCGCCTTTTGCATTTACCATATCGAATTTAACGAGTACAGGGTTAAATACATAGGATTTTCCATCTGCTACCGCGTTGTCCGTAACATATGAACCATGCACCAGCTTGTTATTTTCACTCTTTAGCCTATAAAGTGCTACTTTCTTATCTCCGTCGTACCAACCTTTATTTCCGCCAAAAGGCTCGCCCGCAGGCTTTTCTTTAATCGCTCCTTGAACTTGTCCTGTAAACTTAACTATATTTGCAGGGATTTCAAGGCTCTTAAGACCTTGTCTAAAGAATGTACCCGCAGGTAATACCTCAAATTTTGAATTGAAATTATCAAAACTTACATTTTTAAGTGTATATGCAACAAATTTTTTCTGAACCTCAGGATCTTTTTTTGTTTCTTGCATAAATACGCCCCACTCAAAATGACTGCCTGTAGGGTTCAAATTGTTGACTTTCACTAGAGGATTATCAGTGAAGCTCTGCTGTCCTATAACATTGATACCGTTCTTCGGCAAGTTTAATATTTCTATTTTATTTTCTGCAAACGCACCTCTACCTATTTCGTTCACATCTCCCTGAAATTCCAGAGTGCTGATATTACAAGCATAGAAAGCCAAAGCGTCTATTTGTATTCCTCTCGTGCCGTCCGCATCATTTTTTTCAAATACCACTTTTGTAAGCTCCTTATTCTCCTGGAACGCACTTTTGTGGATATTCTTAACAGATTTCGGAATGAAAAGTTCTTTGAAATTATTTTTTTCAAAAACATTAGGTGAAATTCTCACATATCCTTGCGGTATAGTAAGTGAAGTCAACCCTTTGTTTGCAAAAGAGATTGCCGCAGGATTAGCTGCCACTCCGTCAGTATGCGTTACAGGCTCTCCTTTGTAAGTAGCCGGTAAAACGAGATTTTTGTTAGTTTTAGCTTTCTCCGCTCCCTGAGCCGAAAATCCGTCAACTGATATAATCAACTGCGGAGATTCAGTCCTCCTGAACACAAAGTCGTCTTCCGTCCAAACATTAGCATTTTGGTTATCTTCTTTTGCAATAACCGGCTGAGTTTCTTCAGCTTCCGCATAAGAAACTGCTACATTCTTAGCAATGTCAAGGCTCGGAACGCCTCCCATTACTACTGCAAGCGCAAGAGCTGCCGCTGCAACTTTCTTAAATCTTGCATTTAACTTAATTTCTTTCATAGCTCCTCCTTTAATTGATTTCCACTCTACATTTGTGGTCTTTTTACTACCTTTATAGGATTTTTACCCCTTTTGCGGTAACCTACTCACATTCATCCATGTAATAATTTTGCTCTGCGATATAGGCGCAGATAAGAGGATTCTTACCCACTTTTGAACACCTGCAACAAAAATAATTTCTTTTTATCCAAAAAATATTAAGAATTTACGACAAGTGTCTTGAACTCCAAATTCGGCATGCAGCCTTTCAAATCACTCTCAATTCGTGCAAGCGCTTCAAGACGCATCTCTACCGATGTATTCTCGTTTCCCTGAATTATAAATATCGCATTTTTTGTATTGTCGTCAAACTTGTAATTTTCACCGTCGCGTACATCCAGCCACGCCGCAATTCCTTTCGAATCGCAGTAAACATAGTCCGTTTCGCTCACATGCTTAGGCGTAGATAATATCGGCAAAAAGCTATCTTCTTTTTTACTTACTGTAAATTTAATGTAATCATCAATTTTATCCAGATCGTGCCCGCCAATAGCTAAAAGCGAGTTAATCGATTCTACATTATAGATATCAATTATGCTGTTAATATGCGGTATAGAACCTCTATGCTGTATGTTCTTTATAAGTGCAATAGCTGTTGGAGGATTCTTCTTCGGGCTTCGTCCTACCTTTTTTAATAATGCGTTATATCCCTCAATAACGTGATCGTCTGCAAGTTTCTCTACATCACAATCCAAAGCCGACCTCTCCGCCTTAGCCTGTTTTTCTAAAAATTCATCGCCCAATTTTGCATTCGCTTCTACATTCTTAGCGATTCCAATTACTATTTCCTGTATGCCTAGAGCCTTAATGCTTTCATCAACTATAAATTCCATAATCCCCTCCTTAAAACCTATCATAGCACAATCCGAGCGATTTTGTAATATAAATCCTATAAATTTAGATTTAGATTCTTTAAGCCGGAAAATTTAGTATTTAAAAACCCACATACTATACAGAATGCGGGTTAATTATTCATTCGGTTTTATTTGCTGTAATCAAAGAAGCCTATGCCGGTCTTTCTACCCAGCTTATTTCCTCTTACCATTTTTCTTAGCAATGGGTGCGGTCTGTACTTAGTATCTCCGAATTCTCTATAAAGAGTTTCCATGATAGCAAGACAAACATCAAGTCCGATCAAATCTCCCAAAGCTAGAGGTCCTATTGGGTGATTTGCACCAAGTTTCATGGCATCGTCTATACCCTCTGCATTCGCTACTCCGTCTGCAAGTACGCCTGCAGCTTCATTTATCATTGGAATCAAGATTCTGTTTACAACAAATCCAGGTGCTTCTGCAACATCTACAGGTGTCTTTCCAAGTTTTGTAGCAAGCTCTACAACAACTGTTCGTGTTTCTTCAGAAGTTGTTAATCCTTTAACAATCTCAACAAGTTTCATAGCAGGAACCGGATTGAAGAAATGCATTCCTACAACCTTGTCAGGTCTTTTTGTTGCCGCTGCAATTTCTGTAATAGATAGTGCAGAAGTGTTTGTAGCCAGTATAGCCTCAGGTTTGCAAATTGTGTCGAGCTCTGCAAATAGAGCCTTCTTCATTTCCATATCTTCAACTGCAGCTTCTATTATAAGGTCTACATCTTTCATTATATCCAATTCAGTTGAACTTGAGATTCTTGCCAATGTTGCGTCTTTATCCGCTTCCGTAATTTTTTCTTTTGCTACCAGTTTATCCAAGTTTTTAGCTATTCCGGCAATTCCTTTGTCTATTGTTTCCTGTCTTCTAGCTCTTACTGCTACTTCATAACCGTTTTGCGCAAGCACTTGAATTATTCCTGCTCCCATAGTTCCTGTGCCTAATACACCGATTTTTTTCATTCTTTTTTCCCCCTTTTCAATGGTTTGTGTCATCAATCATTTTATTATTACTTGACCTAGTTACATTATATCACATCCTTCGTTCTATAAAAAGATGTAGGATGTGATGAAATGTCTTGATTGACCTAAGTACATTATATCACACTTTTCTACTTTTGTATGTCTTTTTTTTAACAAAGTCTAAAAAATTTATTTTAGCAGCTTTCGCATTTCGCTTTTGTAATTTTCCACGCCCGGCTGATCAAACGGATTTACTTCCTGAAACAGTGCCGAAACTGCACAGCTCGTTTCAAAGAAATAAAACATTTCGCCAAGCGTATATTCCGATATTTCAGATACTGCAATTCGCAGCACCGGTCTATGAGCCTCTTTGTGAGCCTTTATCACCGCTTTTTTTGCTATCTCGTTCAAGGCTCCTATACTGCTTGCGCTCATATCTTCAAAAAAAGTTTTAGGCACTTGTAAATCCAAAACTTTGCTCGGCGCATCTATTACGGTTTCAAACAATATATCCGCCCCCTCTTGAAGATATTGTCCCATGCTGTGCAAATCCTGCGTGAGTTCAAGGCTTGTCGGATAAATCGCATCACAGGACTTGCCTTCGCTCTCCCCGAATAGTTGCATCAGCCAAAGTGTAAAGCTGTATAACTGCGGTTCATATACTTCAAAAACCTCAAGTCTTTTTCCATTTTTTCTATATATATGTCGTGCTATCGCATAGTCAAGCGCATCCGTATCCCACCTTGGGGAGCCTGCCGCAGCTGCAGCTCCTGCCAAAAGTTGCTCAATGTCCAGCCCCATTACCGCCATAGGCAAAAGTCCTACCGCTGTAAGCACCGAATACCTGCCCCCTATGCCGCTTGGTATGTCAAGCGCGATATATTTTTTTTCGTTTGCCAGCTCTCTCAAAGCCCCGCTCTTAGGATCGGTTATCATTATAATTCGCTTTGCCGCTTCCTTTGGTCCAAATCTTTCTTCCAGTTCCGCAAACAAAATCGAAAACGCAACTTTCACTTCCAGAGTGTCGCCGGATTTAGATATTACACAAAGCATTACATCTTCATCTTGAACCATTTTGACAAACTTTGAAAGCGCAAACGCCGACAAATTGTTTCCGGCAAAAACTACATCAACAAAAGGGTAATTTTCTCCCATACTGCTGCGCGCATTTTCTATTTGCGGCATAAGCGCTTCAATTCCCGCTTTTGCCCCGAGAAACGAACCGCCAATACCTATCACTATCATTTTTTTACAATTGCCCTGAACATATACAGCCGCATTTTTAATTTCCTCAATCTGCCGGCTGCTTATCTTAAGCGGAAAGTCTATCCAGTCAGTTCCTGCATGCTTCTTCTGCCAAAGTTCGTCAAGTAATGAAAGTGCGGAACTTTTCATATCTTCTATTTGATTTTTTTCTATACCGGAGGCATCTAAATTTATTTCTATATCCAATTTATCCATTTTGTATTATTCCGATATTTCCCTCTCTTCTTTGTGTGCAAACAGCTCAAATGTTTTTTCGGCTATCTGCTCCCATTCATAATCATCATTCTTTGCGATTTCAAATCTATAAACACCGAATTGAGTTTTTGATTTTTTTTGCGCATGCGCAACCACTTGCTCCTCTCTGCGCTTTAATCTCATCACAAAAGGTTCGCTCGCATCTTGGCGCGAAATCAGCACAAACCTCTCAGCGAGATTCTTCGTAGCAAGTGCAACCATTTTCTTTGTTCCGCATAAATTCGCCGATATAAATTCTCGCCTGTTCTCTTTATTATCTATATACTTCTCATGTCCTGCCGCATGAAATATTATATGTGGTCGATAACGCTCAAAAATCGTTGTCATCTCAGCCGTTTTACGAATATCCGTAACGTATGCCGCCAATTTAACTTCGCCCGCTACTTCTTTCAAACTGTTATAGAGCTCACAAATTTTCGTTGCATTTGTATCTACCAAAATTAGGCGTCTTACCTTAAATCTAAGTAGCGTTCGCGCAAGAGCACTTCCATATTCTCCTGCCGCCCCGCTAATCATAATGTTTCTGCCTTCGATTTTTGATTTTATCGTGGCGAGAGGCAATTTATCAAGTTGCTCCAGATACCCGATTTTTCGGCTCTCCGCTACTCCTTCCTCTATTTTTCCTTGCTTCCTTCTACGCTTAAATCTATGTATTTCCGCCAAAAAGAATCTCGCAAGCACTCCTTCTTCCAGCAGCAAGAAAAAAACCAGCAAAAAACTTATAATATAAATGCTCCTGCTAATCCTCTGAATCTGCCCCAACATATAAATGTATGTAGCGATTTCGAGTAGCAGCGTCGAAGCAAAAATTTTAAACAAATTGTTAAAAAATTTCCATCTGCCAATTCGGTACAAAAGCTCCACCGAAATAAAGCTGAAAAACGCTATTGCTCCAAGCCGGATAACGTTGTTTGCGTATGCGGAAAACCACACATCGAAAACCGGAGTGTTTACATTAAACTCAAATCGAATCAAAAATGCCGCAATAAACGACAGCACCGAAACCAGCGCCGCAAGAACACTTCTAACGAAAATGTCAAGCAAAATCAGTATTTTACCTTTTCTACCCATCATTTAAGTTCCTCAAGCAAATTTGTGGCAATCTGCTGCTTTTGCTGCGTCAAAACCGCAAAGTTCACAAATGTTTCCGAAAGCATCGAAAAATCCTGATTTGCCGCCGCCATATAAGATATATTTTCCATTATAAGAGTATAATGCCACAACATTTGCGCATATTCGTTTAAAGCGCTTTGCACAGCCTCCTGCTGCTCCGAGAGTTTATCCAGCTTATAAAACGCCGAATCCTTTTTTTCTTCAACCGTTTTGCACGCCTGCGTTATCGCTTCCGCGTACATCAATTTTTTCTCCGAATTGTCCTCCTTGCGCAACGCTATCAAATTCGCCGTTGCCTGTTTGTTCAATTCATCAAGCGACTTGATTTCCGCATGCGCAGCCTTTTTGAAAAGCGCATCGTACTTTTCCTGCTCTTCCTTTACATCGGCAGGTTTGCCCGAAGGAATATCCTCTTTGTCGTTATCGCTTATGGTAATAGTACTTTCGACATGATCCCATTCTATTTTTTTATTTAACAATTTTGATACGGCTCGAATCGGCAAATATGCACTGTTGTTAACAATCGCAGGATATACCTGCTTTTCACCCGAATCGAGCATATCAGCTTTTTCAAAATTGTATAATACGCGCACATCGCTTCTAATCTGCATGCCCACTTGAAGCATTTGCGAGTTCGCTTCCGTATTTCTTAATGCTGATACTCCGACCGCATAAGGGGTAGCACCTGCAGGCTCATTCTTCTTTTCGGTATCCGGATTTTTTAATGTTCTTCCTATGTATATAGTTCTGTTTGCCTGTTCCCAGTCTATATTCTTGTCAAGCATACTCGCCATACCTCTGATAGGTAAATATGCCGTACCACCATAAAATAAAGGATAAACCCGATTTCCATTGGCATCGTAAAAAATATATAGCTTATCATCCATCCTAACTTTGACATCGCTTCGCGGATAGGCAAACACATTTTTGTTTTTCGCATCTGAAACTGTTTTGAGCGGCACCGTTTCCATAGCAAAGCAGGTGCCGAATTGTCCTGCAAGCAAAATCGCAGCAGCAATCACGCTTATGGCTTTTATTTTCATATTTCCACCGTAACCTCAACTTTATATATATAGTATTTTATTACAATATGTAAGCCTTGTCAAACTGTTCCGCCCGTTCAAAAACTGGAACCCCCCTTGAACCGTTCAAAGTCTAACGGTTTCAAGGGGGGGTATTTTTGGCGTCCCCGACACGAGTCGAACGTGCGACCTACTGCTTAGGAGGCAGTCGCTCTATCCTACTGAGCTACGAGGACAAATAAAATGTTCAACATCAATAATATCACAAAACTAAGACGCATACAATACTTAGCAAAAAAAATCTAAAATTTTCATTAAATCATACACAAATATCATTTCGCCTGTCGATACTCCCCTTGCTGGATTTGCAGAATTTTTATATAAAAAACACATTATATTGCATTTTTATATTTTTAATTACGCTATATATGCTCTCCTTTTAAATCTTCTCTTTGTTCGCTCGCAAAACGCTCATTTTTGCTCAATTTTAAGCGTTTTGTAAAAAAATGTATGTATTATTTTGCGTTTTATTTGCCTTTTCAAACTGTTCTATTCGGACAATACAATATTTCGCGTAGTCTAGAAAATTTTAAGCCGTCATTCAGCATTAGCCATTCCTATTTTTGTACACTTGTATTATCTGGTAATTACATTTTTATGGAAATGTAATTTTTCTTTATCCATAAATTTCAATGTAAGCCAACATTCCCCTTTGATTATGGTAATACTTGACATCTGCTTTTTACCCAAGTAATAATTCTCCTTATTTATGTTAATTTTCTTGATTTTTGCATCAAATTTTAGACTTAACAAAAATTTCCGGTTTCAGGTATAGATATAGTTGCAATTTTTGAAATTTTGTTGTTGTATATTTGTTCCATTATTTTCAATTTTTCTTCGTTCGCTCTATTTTTGCCGTTTTTTCTGGCGTTTTGAGCATTTTTGTATTATTGTGTTAACTCAATATCGTATGGTGTATTGCGCCAATCGCTTAGTCTGCGCTCATTTTTGTCTTTTTGTAGTATGTTATTAGTACAATTTTTTGCTGTTCCGTTCGGCTTTCCTCCCTATCGACCGTTGAAATATCTACATTTTATCGACTTGCCATATAAATCTTAACTTGAAATTCCGCTTCTCAACTTTTGCATAATAAGCTGCTATTTTCACGCAATACCTCAAATTCCAATGTTTGTATGAAAAAAACCACTTAAATGCGCTGAATTAGCGCATTTAAGTAGTTTTTGTTTTGTTTTTATACATTTTTCCGCAAAAATACAGTTAAGTCTCGTATGTTTTTGCCCTATAATTCTACAATATTTGCTTCGTATCCTATATTATCTAAAAAGGAAAGCAAGTCTTGCGTGGATATGAAAATAGTCTTTTCATTGGTATTCGGATGAAAACTCATACGCTCTTCCCCCATAATCTCCTTGTCGAAGTAAACTCTGATGTCCCTATCTACATTGTTCAGCAGTCCGAACGGAGATACTACTCCGGAAGGCAATTTCATCTTCTCGTCCAAAGTAGCGGAAGATGCCATTTTTATTTGCTTCTCACCTACTATTTCTTTAAAGACATCCATATCAAGACGCTTAGAATCATCCATTATTACCAAATAAAACGCTGTTTTCTTCTTGTTAGTCAAAAACATCGTTTTGGTCCGTACACCACTAATTCCCTCAATGAATTTATCCGCTTGCTCCGTTGTGAGCGCAGGTTCATGTTCCACAATCTGAAATTCAATACCAAGCTCTTTCAATTTTTTCTCTACTATTTCGTACATCGTTCCGCCCTCCTTGCTATCATATTAGCATTTTTTTGTATATTGTCAACACATGAGGCTATAAATTTATGGTATAAAAAAGCCCCCATTCTTTCGAACAGGGGCTTTTCCTTGTAATTTTGATTTATTTGTAGCCGTTGTTTGAAAGGTACTGATTTATACCTCCCTGCAGCTTCAAAACATTTGTAGCGTGAGCAGTCGAATAATTTCCTCTGTTTACTCTACCCGAGCCATATGCGTACGCCGATAGGCTTTTAATTGTATCTCCATTGTAACTTTTCAGTCCGTTTGCAAGCATGCTTGCTGCAATGTTAATACTAATTTCAGGTTCCTTTAACTGCCAAGTCGTTACACCGAAATTCGCCGCCGTTTTCGGCATTATCTGCATAAGTCCCACCGCACCGCCGGAAGAAACTACCTCCGGATGGAAATTGCTTTCACGCTTTGCAATGGCTATTAGCATCAATTCGTTTATACCGTAATTTCTGCTTGCTCTCTTAAATGCAAATACCATTTTCTGGGCATCCTGGTCGCTAAGCGCCTTGTTATGCGTCTTCATGTAGGTTACAAGACCTCGATTGTATCTTGCTTCCACTTCGTTGTAATAACTTGCCGCCTTAACTTGTGCTTTTGTGCTTATTGCGAGTCCGAAATTCGAATCGTAATGATAATCCCAAGCCAGCACCTTGCTTTCCTTGAATACTTGAAGCGGTAAGTATATCGCTCCGTTTGCCGAAAGCACCGGCAACATCCCTATATTTAGGACTTCCTCCGCACCGCTGTGCGCCTTTACTTCTACCTTCATATCCGGCACGACTATCGGCTTCAAGCTCGAACCGCTGTTTACCTCATAAGCCTGCCCCGCCTGCGTTGCAGTAGCCTCTTTCTTTACCAATGTCAATGTACGGGTATTCCAATCCGCTGTCGCTTCAACTCCTGTAAGGGCTGAAAGCTCCTGACTGACCGGCAAATACGTTGTGTTATTATAAATGAATAACGGGCTCTGCAAGTTGTAATTGCTCACTCTCACGCCATTTACAACTAATTCCCTATAGAAAAATGCTCCATGTACTTCTTGAACTGCATATGTGCAAATTCCCGAAAAAAGCAAAATAGTCAGTGAGAGCAACGCTGTTATCAGCTTTTTGCTCATAAAATTTCCTTTCAGTTTTTTTATTAAGTCAATTCACACACCAAGTCCGATTAAAATCTCAAGTATCAGTGATCCACATTCATATCTTAAAATTGACCTAAAATTATTATACCACGCTGAAAAGAAAAAATTATTCTTTGTACGCATTTTATACAATTTTTTGTAATATTTTTACAGTTAATTTGTCCCAATTTGTCGTTTTTTTAATTTTATATACCGTATATAGCGTTTAGTATTTTTTAAAACCCCGATATATAGAAAAGGGCGCTCGCCTGCGCCCTTTCAAAAAATCATATTCTTTAATTTGCTAAAGTCTTAAATTACAATTTCATAGTAAATGAATCAATAAGCGAAACCAATTTTCCTATCTCCGGCTTACTGATTTGTGCATCAGCTCCGAGCTGTTCGCCCTTGATTCGCATCTCTTCGTTGATTAACGACGAGAACAAAATTAGCGGTATTTCCTTGAGCTGCGGATCCGTCTTTATCAGCTTAGTCAATCTATGACCGTCCATTAGCGGCATTTCGATATCAGAAACTATACAGCTGACATGATCCTTGACAGACTCGCCGCTTTCTTTGAGTTTTTGGAGATAATCCCATGCCTCCTGACCGTTGTCGGTACGAGTTGTATGCGTATATCCCGCTGTATGCAGACACTCAAGTATCAACTTTGCAAGAAGCATTGAATCCTCCGCAATCAAAATATGTTCGCTTCTTTGAGATCTTTCTCCCATTTCTTCAATTTCAGAAACTTGAATAGTAGCTTCAGGACTTATTTCCGCAACAATTTTTTCAAAGTCAAGTATAGTAATGAGTCTGCCCTTGTATTCCGCTATACCTGTCGCAGCACCGTCGCCACCGCCATAAACCGCCTTGTCGGGTTTTTTAATGGCTTTCCAGGAAATCCTATCAATACCCACAACAGTATGAACATGAAATGCAAAATTCAAATTATTAAAATTCGTAACGATGAAAATATCTCTACCATTGGCTTCGCAAGGTGGGAGTCCAAGGTACTTATCTAGGCTTATTACAGTAATAATTTCATCTCTAGGTTTGAACACGCCTTCTATCACAGGGTGAGCATTTGGCATAGCCTTAACCTCTTGAGCTACCATGATTTCTCGCACTTTGGCAACATTTATGCCGAATACCTCGTCAGCAACTGTAAATTCAATGATTTCTATTTCATTCGTGCCCGATTCCAGCAGGATACGAGTTTTGCTAGCACTTTCTATTTCTGCCATTTTCATACCTCCTATGTTTTATGGCTTTCGCGCCAATTTTAAATATCTAAAATTACCTATTTCCTAGTATACACTATTTATAAAGTTTTGTGAAGCCGATTTTTAACCAAGTTCTCTTTTTCCTCTTTGCTTAGCTTCTTTATGGCACATTCACGCTTCATCGCTTCGCTCTTTGTTTCAAACTCCTCGTAATAAACCAGTTTTACAGGTCTTCGTGTTTTCGTACATTTCGCACCGTTTTTGCCCTCGTTATGCTCTTTGACACGCCTATTGATGTCGGAAGTCCAGCCTGTGTAAAGCGAGTCGTCGCTGCACCTTACCATATATGTGTAGCATATATTTTTTTTCATAAAGTCGCACCTATTTGCGTTCCTTAATCTCGCCTGTCTTATATGCACGCACCAGCATTTTTAGATCTTCGAGCTGGTTTTGCAGCTCTCCTCCTATATCCGACATCTTAACTGTTTGTCTAACTGGTAAATTCTCAACTATTCTGATAATCGGTTCATGGAATGTTTGTGTTCCGTCAGCTTCCTTCGGGGTATACTTTTGATGCTCCGCAAGCGCCATAAATCGTGAATTATATATAAATGTGTACCCCGCAATTCCCGTTTGCTTCTGATAGGCTTTTGAAATACCTCCGTCGATGATAAATAGCTTGCCCTCACCCTTGATAGGGCTCTCGCCGTCTTTGATTTTAACCGGCACATGTCCGTTCAAAATATGCGATGTTTCCGGATTCAGTCCGAATTCCGCAAGTATTTTTTCGCAGTTTTCCTTTTCCTTGATTAGGCTATAATACGGTACAGTATACTCTTTGTGGACTTTCTTATCCGCTATAAAAGACCTTTCAAATGTAGTCATTTGATCCTTACCGAATAGTGGCGATTTTGCTCCAAGCCACAAATACCACATAATGTCGCCGGCTCTTCCTGTTTCCTCTGCCGCCAATGGATTGAAATACGCCTTTCGTACCTCTTCGTCCAAATAATCCATATACTTTTTGCCTGATAGCTTTTGACCGTTTATTGTAACTTCCTCAAACTCACCGCTTGCCGTCATAGGAATGCATCCGTGATAAAGCAAATTACCGTTTACACACTTATACATAGCACCGTTACTATAAAGAAATCTCACATGCTTTTGCAGTTTTTCGCTTTCCAAAAACGACGCTTCCAGCGTATTCATAAGTGCATTTTCTTCAGCTGTAAGTTCATACGGATTGTCAGGATTTACGGTCGGAAAATTGGTATCGAGCAATTGGTATATTTCCCCTTTGATTTCCAACGTTCCCGCTTTTCGGTCTATCTTGTCCAGCAAAAGCCTGTGTTGCATATTATATTCCGGATGTGATTTTATCCTCTGCCCCTCGACCTTGTGTTGTATAATAGCTATCGCTTTGTGCATTTTTGCCGCAAGATTTTCGTCAACCGGATCGAAAGTGTTTTTGTCTAGTATATGAGGCATAAATTTCGTACAAGGATCGTCGCCGTAGGTCTTGGCAGCAAATACCGCAAGCGGTCTTAAGTTGATTCCATAGCCGATTTCGAGCATATCAAAATTGTTGTAGCTGATATTCATTCGTATTACATTCGTAATACAAGCCCAGTTTCCCGTAGCCGCACCCATCCATACTATATCGTGATTCCCCCATTGAAAATCGACATCGTGGAAATCCATCAAATATTCCATAATATAATCAGGATGCGGTCCTCTATCAAATATATCGCCTATTATATGTAGTCTATCAACCGCTAGTCTGCTAATCGTATCGCTAAGCTGTAATATCAAGGTTTCCGCCGCATCAAACTCAACCATTGAATTTATTATTTCGCTATAATAATGTGCCCTATTTGCCTCATCATCCGCATGCAAAAGTTCATCGAGTATATATGCGCTGTCTTTAGGTAAACGCTTTCTAACCTTTGACCTTGTATATTTAGTAGAAACGGACTTGCAGACTTCTATCAAACGGTATATTGATACCTTGCACCATTCTTCGTAATCCTGCTCGCGTTTCTTTGCTCGCTCAAGTTCTGAAGCCGCATCGTAAATCAGTGCACCAAGCCTATCTCTTTCCGTTTCGGTAAGCCGTCTTTCAAATGTTTCGTCTATCTTTGAACGAATTATCCCGGAGGCGCTTTTTATCATATGTATAAAAGCCTCATGTTCACCGTGCAGATCACTCAAAAAATACTCCGTCCCCTTTGGCAAACTCAAAATCGCCCTCAAATTTATAATCTCCGCAGTAGCCTTTTGGATATTCGGGTATTCCTTGGCAAGTAATTCTAGATATTTCTTTTCAAACATGGTTCCTCCACTATGCATTTTTCGGACTGAAACGCTTTATTTTTCGGCTTGTCGTCTTTTCAAACTCCTCTTCTCTTATGTTGAAACGCTTAACTTTTTTGTATATCGGCATCTTGTCGTTAATCTTGTCTATTTCAGCCTTTATGAAGCTCACCCGCTCTTCTTCCGCCGGCTTTTTTCCCATTGCGGTCTCAATCGCCTCGTCATCCAAAAATACTTCCGCTTTCACAACGATATCTCCGGACTTTTCATCCTCAAAACCGTGCACTAAACATTCTATAATATAAGGACTCTGCGACAAGTAAAACTCAACTTCCTCAGGGAATATGTTTTTACCATTTTTTGTAACAATTACACTTTTCTTTCTACCGCAAACATACAAAAATCCGTCGCGATCAAAATAGCCGTAATCCCCTGTATATAGCCAACCGTCCTTTAAAACTTCATTGGTTTCTTCTGTGTTGTTGTAGTAACCCAACATTACAGATGGCCCCTTGCAAATTATTTCTCCGACACCGTTCTTATCTTGGTCAACTATTCTGACTTCCGTTCCCGGCATCGGGAGTCCTGCCGCCGCAGGTTTCGAATACCGATCCTTATTTACTGCAATTATAGGCGCATTCTCCGTCATTCCGTAGCCTTGTATCATTGGTATTCCCATCGCCTGCATATCTTCTATTACAGTAGGATCAATAGCCGCACCTCCTGCTATAAACAAATTCATATGTCCACCAAAGGTTTCGTGAATGTCCTTAAACATAGCTTTCACTATCTTTGGATGATTATATAACTTTAATTTTTTCGATACGGCAATCGCCTTTCTAAGTTTGTTGTACTTACCCAAGGTCATAGCCTGCTTCATAATTCGCCTGTGTATCGCTTCAAAAATTAGCGGGACTCCAAGCATTACACCCGCAGGTGCTTCCTGCATATTCTTGAGGATTGACTTCAGACCTTCGCAAATAGCAATAGTCATTCCTTGATAAATTCCGGTAAAAATATGGCACGTAAGCTCATATGAGTGGTGCATCGGCAGCACTGACAATCCGAAATCATCTGGCGGGATGTTTACATACTTAGACATATTGTATACATTCGCTGTAATATTTTTGTGCGACAGCATTACCCCCTTTGCAAGCCCCGTTGTACCTGATGTAAAGAGAAGTGCACACATTAAATCCGGATTGATTTTAGCATCAATGAATCGCCTGTCGCCCGCTTCAACGAGCTTCTTCCCTTTTTCAATCAGCTCTTCTAAGCAAAGATTTTGAGGAGCAAGACCTGCCATTTCCGCAGACACCTCTACAAATTCATCACACGAGCATTTGCAAACATTATATTTAAGCGGTGTTTCCAATAACTCCTCCGCTTCTTTAACTTGCGTAGCCAGCTTTTTCGAATAAAATACCGCACTCGCTTCTGAACGAGCTAAAAGATTCGCAATTTCCTCCTGTGGAAGCTCCCTGTCCAGAGGGACTATTACGCCCACTCCGCACGCAACCGCAAGATAAGACAGCACCCATTCGTAGCTGTTTTCGCCTATTACTGCAATTTTTGTGTCGGCGAGTCCCATATCGATGAGCGCTGTACCAAGTGCATTGACCTCTTGCAAAACCTGCCTATATTTAATCGGCTCATATTCGCCGCCCTTCACTCTTTTGACAAGATACGCATCTTTTTCCGAATAAAGATGTACACTGGATACCAGCATATCTCTCAAATCGGTGATTTCACGAAAGTTATATAAACTATCCTTGTATTTTTTGCTATTCATTCTAACCTTTTTCTTTTTACTTATTTCCAAAGTTTTTCGGGATAAAATCCCGCATCTTTTAGTGCTTGTAACGCTGCAACTACAGCTTCTCTATCTTCTTTGTATGTAACGCCGTGCCATTTGTCTTTTGAATTTAAAACTTTTACGCTTATTTCATTTTTCTGCAGCAGTTCCTCTATCAACAGAGGTAGAAAATATTCGCCCTTTTGAGGATTTTCCAAAAGCGCCTTGTCCAAAAACTTAGGAAAACCTTTTTCGATTTCGTCGAGCATCTTTTCGGTAAAACCCCAAAAATTCATAGAAACAGGCGTGCCTACTTCAATTTTTTCCCATGTTTTTTCGTCATTTTGAGTGTACGCTATATCTCCGCTTTCGAGCCTGCAAATTTGAGTTCTTTCGTCTATCTTCTTCAAATACATATCGCTTGAAACTTCGCATACCCCACGAGCAACACTGCCATTTTCAGAAAGCGTATTTTCGATATTGTATCCTATCATACAAAATTCATTTTCACTTGGAGCATTTGCCAAAAAGTCGTATGCAAGCGAAAATGCGGTAGATCCGTAATAATCATCCGCATTTATAACCGCAAAATTGCCGTGTATCAATTCTCGCGCCGCCCTCACAGCATGGCATGTTCCCCACGGTTTCTCCCTGCCCTCAGGCACTTCGTACCCGTCAGGTAAATCCCCAAGTTTCTGGAAAGCATATGAAATCTTCATATGCTTTCCGACACCGTTTTCAAGTATTTTACTTATATCGTCCTTCATAGACTCTTTGATAATGAATATCGCTTCCGTAAAACCCGCCATATACGCATCGTACAGCGAAAAATCCATTATTATCTCCCCGTTACTTCCAACAGGATCTATCTGCTTCAGCCCACCGTATCTGCTGCCCATTCCGGCAGCCATTATTACCAGTACCGGCTCTTTCATATTTTGTCCCTCTACTTTTTACTTTAACCTCTTGTATTTACGGTATTTATTATGTCGTTCAGCCTTTGAACATTATCGTTAAGTTCGTTTGATACCGATGCGATTTCTTCACTTACACCGCTATTTGTCTGCGAAATTCCGTAAATTTTTTCGCTTCCGTCCGAGATATTTTGTGATAAATCGTACTGTCTGTCTGCAATAGGCAAAAGTACATCCGTCTTTTCTACTATCGACTGGACATCGACAAGCACCTTTTGCAAAGATTCGGCAGCTGCATCTGTGAGATCTCCCGCATCTATTATAGCATGGATTACACCCTCGATAAGCCTTGTTGTATCGGATACCGCTTCCGCACTCTTTCCTGCCAGATTTCTGACTTCATCCGCTACAACCGCAAATCCCTTACCTGCAGTTCCCGCTCTCGCAGCTTCAACCGACGCATTTAAAGCAAGTATATTGGTCTGGAATGCGATATCGTCTATTGCCTTGATAACTTTCTTGATATTGCCCGAAGCATTTCGTACATTGTCCATAGACTCTTTGAGTTTAATCATATCTGCGTTGCTTGCGCTTATCTCAGTTTGAACTCCGTCTATATGTACCTTGGTATCCGACAAATTGCCCTTGCTATCCAATATGTCCGTATTTAACTGCTTAATGCTGTCGTCAAGCATCTGTACCGACTCCGACTGAGAAATCGAACTGTTCGCAACATCGTTTCCTGCTGCCGATACTTGAGCGGAAAGTCCACTGATATCGGAAGATATTACCTTCATGCTGCTAACCAAATCGTTTATATTGAGCGCCGCCTTTTCTATGGATTCTTTGATATTTACAAAGGTTCCTTTGTATATCCCCTGAAGTTCAATATCCACATTGTTGCTTGCAATTTCATCTAATACTCGCGACATATCTTGAATTACATCGTGAATATAGCTACACATCGCCTCAAACGAAAGTTGCAAATCTCGAATTTCGTTGTCATCTTTAACCAATTCTATATTGCCTTCGAACTCACCTTGCGCAAATCTTTCGGAAATCGCCTTTAGTTCGCCTAGAGGTGCCAGTTTGCCCCCGATAACATTCTTGATGAACAGGTAGCTCAAAACGATAAATATTATAGAAAGGATCAGCTGAATAAACAATGTGCCGAGTAAATCCGAATAATACTTTGACGAAGGTACTATACTAACTATCGTAAGCACATCGTCGTATGCTTTAACACTGGAAAGCATAGCCTTTGAAGATACTCCATTCAACTTAACGCTAACAATTTTTTCTTCGTTTTTTTCGTCCGGATTTGCAATTTTATCCAGTATTTTTTGATCTTTAATTAAATCGCTGACAGCTTCCGCCTTAGAATCGAAATTGCATCCTATTATCTCTCCGCCGGTTGCCGCGATTATAAATTTTGTATTCTTTGTATCGCCTTTTGATATGTCTATCTTTGAAATCGAGTCGATAGCAACATCGACAAACCCGATTGCTTTAGGAGCTCCGTTTCCCATAATCGGACGAGCTATAGTAACCATTTTTACTCCCGTCAGCTTATCTACATATGGAGGGCTGATGTAACCGCTTACTCCTGTCTGCATAGCGCCCTTATAAAACGATTTGACACTGTATTCACTGTAAGGAGAACGCTCGCTTACCGTAACCTGTCCGGTACTGTCTTCCACATACAGAGCGTAATCGTCTATTGCTTTTGAAAAGCCGTACTGCTCAAAATAAGCACCGACTCCCACAACATAGTCGTCCGATGCCACCATGTGCTTTGCCGTACGAATCATCTGAGTTTCCGCAGCAAGCTCGCTTGCGCTCAAAAGACCGCCTTCTTTGAGGTTACTTGCTACAGCTTCGCCACCTGTTTGCAGCTCTCCTTGCTTGTACATTTCCTCAATCATCGTGTTATTGGATTCCATAACTGTGTCCGCAGCCGAAAGCAATGCCTCAACCTTGCTTTCCCCAATCATATTTGTCTTAACCATACTGTTATTTATAAGTTCAAGGTCCGCTTTCGCAACAAAAATCCCGAGCACCACTATAAACCCTAAAAACAAAATTGCCTGTAAGACAATCGTCTTGTTAGAAATCTGTGTTGCCAGCCGATTGGTTTGATTGATTAAATTCTTTTTCATAATCATGATAAAATCCTCCATATTTGTTCATGATAGCCACAAATTCGAGTTCTATAAAATTTACAATTTCCTTGACATTTTACCACATCTTGCCCAAAAAATAAATACTTTTACGCTTTTTGTACAAATTTTTTCTATAATTTTTTCAAAATTCAACAAATGTTTATAAGAAAATACATATTGCATATAGCCGATATGCAATGTATAATATAATAAAATAATCGATATCGAAAAATCAGGTGGTAAAAATGAGACTTAGAAAAGATTTGAATTTATTAGAAAACAAAGATATTGAGCTGGTTGCAAACGTTTCGGATGCACTTGCTCACCCTGTCAGGATAATGCTATACCAACACATTCTGGTATGCAACAGCAAACTACAACCTGTATGCAACAAGGACCTCGTGGCGGCATTTCCATATTCGCAAGCTACAATTTCGCAGCATATGAATAAACTCGTAAAATCCGAACTTGTAAAAATCCAAAACAAAGAACGCTATTCATACTATTTTGCAAATGTAGGTATGTTTGCGAATTACATAAGATGTGCAGACACTCTAAGCAGACTGCAAGCACGCGAAAAATAGACGCGCGATAGAATTAAAGGAGGAAAACTATGTCTATATCACTAGATAATGTAATGGCACTTGCCATTGATTTTCAGGAAAAACTCGTTCCTGCAATGCACGAAAAAGAAAATTTAATTAAGCGAAGTGAAATCCTTTTAAAAGGACTTAGCGAACTTGATGTAAATATCATAACCTCGCAGCAATACACCAAAGGACTTGGTATGACAATTCCGCAGCTTCGAGAAATCCTTGGAAACGAGTATTTTGACAAAAGAGCATTCAGTTGCTACAAGGACGCGGACATCCTTCAGAAAATCAAAGAGCTCGGCAAAAAATACATAATAATTTGCGGCATAGAAGCTCACATCTGCGTGCTACAAACTTGTCTGGATTTAGCGGAAGCGGGCTTCGTGCCGGTGCTTGTTACCGACTGCACTTCATCCCGCAAGCAATCCGATATGAACAATGCCCTATTGCGAATGGCAAAGACGGACACACTGTTCACTACATCCGAGTCCATACTTTTCGAGCTTATGGGCAGCGCCTCGCACCCGTCTTTCAGAACAATTTCAAATTTGATTAAATAAAAGTAAAGGCATCTCCCAAAAGACAAAGCCCTCGTACCTAAATACAAGGGCATATCTTCCGTTGGGATTTCTTTATAAAGGTGTTAGCCTCGCACCTAATCTTCGATTATATTATGGCACATAAATACAATTTTGTTAAAATTATTACTATGGTCCAACAAATATTAACAGCGCTTTATTTGTGTAAAAAGAATACTACTGTTATCAAAATGAATAGCGGTATCAGTATGCCAAATGACCACGCCATATATCCAAAGAAGCTAGGCATCTTGATTTTGTTTTCTTCTGCTATGGCTTTAACCATAAAGTTCGGTGCATTTCCTATGTATGTAAGCGCACCCATAAATACGGCACCTGCTGAAATTGCCATCAAATCGAGCGGAGGTACAGTTCCTACCGTAGTATGAACGCCGTCCGCGAAATGAGCTCCGCCCGCGGTAGTCAAAAATACCAAATATGTAGGCGCATTATCAAGGAATCCCGAAAGCATACCTGTTGCCCAGAAGAACTGGTAAGGATGCTCAAGTCCAAGCTCGGAACCGTGCGCCTTCAAAAGTGCAAGCGCAGGTATCATAGTGATAAATATTCCGATAAACAGCTGTGCCACTTCCTCAATAGGTGCAAATGTAAACGCATTCGCCTCTCTTGTTTCTTTTCTTGTAGTCTTCATAGAAAGTCCCGCTGCAACAAGTATTATCGACATCTGTACAATGCTGGTAAACGGAAGTACAACCCCGCCTATATTAAGTCCATAAAGTTCACCTGTTTCCAGATTTGCAAATATAGGATTTGATGAAAGCAGACCGTTTAATATTACAGAACCCACTACCATTACTATAAATATAAAATTGTGCGCTCCTTCAATTTTAATCGGTTCTCTTTCGACATTTTCCTGTATAGGCGTCCTACCTGCCGCAAGCTCTTTTTTGTAAAGCATAGTATCAATCACAAAGAAGATTACACCAAGCACCGCAACCGCAAAGCCGAGTACCGGCAAAAGTTTCATCGTCCAGAAGAACGGAACGCCCCTCAAAAATCCTAAAAATAACGGTGGATCGCCGACAGGAGTCAAGCATCCGCCTATATTCGCAACTAAGAATATGAAAAATATTTTTACATGCGCCTTTTTCTCTCTCCATGCATTTGCTCTAATTACAGGACGAATCATAAGCATAGCCGCACCCGTAGTGCCTACCCAGCTCGCAAGCAGCGTTCCCATCAAAAGCAATATCAAGTTCATCTTCGGTGTACCGGCAATCGTTCCTTTGATTGCTATACCGCCTGCCGCAACAAAAAGACCAAGCAGTAAAACTATGAACGGCAGATAGTCAAGCAACACTATTTCCAAAACTTGGAATGTAAGTTCCTTAACACCATAGCCTACGCCGAACGGAACTAAAAATACAGCCGCCCAAAACAGCGCTACCTTCAGCAGATTGTGCTCCCACCAATGTGGTTTTACAAGCGGTACTATCGCTATGGAAAGCAACATACAAACAAACGGAATCACGCTCCATATAGGTAGCGTTTCTCCCAAATTTGTATGATGAGCCTCGTGGCCTTCTGCAAAAACCATAACTGCGCTTAGCAATACCATCATAAGTGAAGCAAGTAAAACTTTAGTTTTTTTCATTAAAATTATTCCTCACTTTCTTTATATACCTAGCAATTATATCAAATCACTTTGATTTGTCAACATCGCCCTTAGGTCCAATTTAAAAAAATTATCATTTATGATAATTTTCATTTCTAGCTATCTTAAATGCCCTGTAAATCTGTTCCAAAACAAGCACTCGCATCATCTGGTGCGTAAACGTCAATTTTGAAAACGATAGTGAAAAGTTTGACCTTTTCGAAACCTCATCGGAAAGCCCGAGAGAACCGCCTATTACGAAAGCAATATCTGCATTTCCCGAAACGCCCAGATTTGAAATTTTCTCAGCAAGTTCAATCGAACTGAGATGCTTTCCCAAGACCTCAAGCGTTATCACATATTCCTTTTCGAACAACTTGGATAATATTGCTTTGCCTTCATCAATCTTGACCTTTTCTTCATCGGCCGGACTTGCATTCTCAGGTAGCTTTGCCTCTTTGAGCTCAATTATATCAAGCCTGCAATACTTTGTCAATCTTTTAACATACTCATCGCAGGCTTCTTTCAAATATTTTTCTTTTAATTTACCGACGCAAACTATTCTGATGTTCATAACTTCTCACCTTATTATATAAACTTCGCTGCGTTCCTCTCTTTTTGCTACTCCCAAATGTATTTTTTGCCCATCGGTGCAAATCTCCGCAAGCCTGCCCTCCAGCGTTTTGTAAGCAAGCTGTGGATAGTTGGTTTCTTTACTCAAATGTGCAAGCACCAATGTTTTCAGCTTGCAATCCTTTCCTTTGGCAACAATGCCTTCAACTATATCCGCCGCCGCGCTATTGGAAAGATGCCCTCTCTCTCCCATAATTCGTTGCTTGAGCTGCCACGGATATCTCGGTGAAACCATCAAAAGCTCCTTTTCGTAGTTCGCTTCCAGCACCAACATCTCAACATCGTATAGCGCCTTTTTGCATTTCTCCGTAATCTCCCCTGTATCCGTTACAATCGCTATACCGGCGTTTTTACTTCGGAATTTGTAGCCGACAGGTTCTTTTGCATCGTGCGAAAGTTCAAACGCGCTCACCTTCAAATCGGAAGCCTCGATACTTTGCCCCGCCTTTATAATATATCTTCTTTCAGGTGCGAGTTTACTTTCTTCTATGCACTCCCATGTTCCGCAGGTAGCATAAAATTTCGCATTCGGCAATTTTTTTACCATTACACCGACGCTCTTAACATGATCTATATGCTCGTGTGTCAAAAATACATATTCAATTTTTTCGAGCGCCACATCAAGCTCTCCGAGAGCATCTTCTATACGCTTTCCGGCAACCCCAACATCAACCAGAATCGCCGTTTCTTCGCTTTCAATATAGTAGCAATTTCCGGAGCTGCCACTAGCTATTGAACAAAATTTCAGCATCTTTTCCCCTATTCTCTATTCGCTTCTATGTAACGAACCTTGCTGTCGCCATATATTATGCGCCATGCAGGAAAAGCTGTGTCAAGCACAAGTTCGTCCTCATCAACATTTTCGTTATTTACCCAAAATACCAGTTCTATACTTTTTATTTCCGTTGTTTGGGAGGTTTTTCCCTCTTCACTCATAAATATAAGCAGTGCCTTTTCGGGCGATATTACCGAAACCTGTCTTTTGGATGCAGGAAATCCTATTGCCGTTTTCCCCTCAAGTCCGACAATTTTACCGTTTTTAAACACCACATAAAGCGGTTCCGCATAAATAGCATATCCTTCATATGTTGACAAATACGCAACTTTTACAACTTTACCGTTTGCCTTTACTTCCCCCGAAAATATATCCGTCATGGAAAATCCAAGCTCCTCCATAAACTTGTCTGCCGCTCTTTTATAAACTTTCTCGCTCGCCCTAGGCGCAACTTTGAAATCCGATTTTCTTAGAATTTCCTTTATCTTAGCTTTACCGGGCTTGGTGTACGATAAAGAAAGAATCGGCAACCTGTCCTTTGTTTCCGGTATGTCGGTTTTGATTTCAATGCCATGCTTGGAAAGCGCAGAAATAAAGCTGCTGCTATCCGCAACTGCGGATTTATCGTAATATTTTTGAACGCACGCGTAAATCAGAAATATATTAGTAAGTAGAAGCGCGACAATCATAACACTCTTTGCTTTTGACCAGTCCATAATCTACTCCACTTCCTTTCCCGTAAACGGATCAAAATACAATACCACATTTGTGGATAATCCTATCTCCCATACAGGCAAAAGAATATTTTCGTGCCTCAAATAACCGTATTGCATCGACTTAATCTCGTGAGTTACATCGTCAAAGCTATTTTTACTTTCTTTGCCTTTTTCAGCAAGTGCAACGGCAAGCAATTCGTGATTTTCAACAATTATATCTATTGGCTGAATGGTTTCCTTAAACTTGCTGCTCGACTGCGTAAATTTAGATGATAGCGTCTTGGAAAAATATGTAACGCCGCCATTTGTAACCTCTATCACTATTTCCGGCTGCTTATACGAAAAAATTTCATGCCCGTTTGCAAGCATGGTAAACTCAAAGCGATATCCCATTTTTTTGTTTTCAGACGGTGTAGTCTCATTTATCGGCGTGATGCTCTTTAATACAGTTGGAATCCTTTCGCCGCTAGCCGTTTGAAAGCACTGCTTCTGCCCTGCAAATAAAAGCGCCGTACTAAGTGCCTGAAATTCCGTCTGCGATACTGTTTGGCTGGAATCGCTCTTGTATTCCAAAATATCGAGCGCCGGATCTATGGTAAGCGTAATTTTACCATATCCGTACATATATACGAGCGTTCCGTCATTTTCCTTTACCTTACGCACAAAATCAAAGCTGTTCCCGAAATAACGCTCTGCTATCTTGTCGTGTTCCCGTTCTGTAGTTTCCGAAAGTCCCCTGCTAAGCGAAAGTTCGGGCAAGGCTTTTGGCGCATCTATCGGCACAAAAACATCATATTTGCTCTCGGTGCCTGTGAGTGTGCTGAGTTTGTAATATGTCGGATATTCTTCCTCATTGGCTATATTTTTAAGTCTTTGCGGTAAATCCGTCTTAAAGTTCCCTATAAGTCTATAATATTTGTCCTTTAGCGCGTCCGATACAAACAAACTCTCCGGACTGCTCATAGAAAAGCCGATTTCCGAAAACGGTTCTATCTTATCCACTCCTTGAAACTCTTTGATTTCAAACATTTTGCAAAATCCTTCAAAAGGCATGGTATACGAAAATCTTGCTATTACAGAATTATCTGCCGTAACCTTCTCGTACTGCTCCTTTGTTATCTCCTCCGTAACCATAGAGCCTGCCATACACGCCTTTTTAATTTCAGTCAAAATATAGTCATTCCAAAGGATGCTGCGATTTTGAGGGCTTTGAACAAAGTCATTTCCTCCCTTTGAAATCAAAACCTCCTGCGGCACTATTACAGAGCTTATATCTACCGCTCCAAGCAGTTCTGTCGATTTTGTAAATTCAAATTTACTCGACGGTTTACCATACCACAAAAAATACAATAGTAGTATTGTCATCAAAAACAATACTACTAATAGGTAAGTTTTCATTTTTTCAAATTTTACTTTTGTTTTATTCATATATTTTCAACTAATTCCCAAAGACGGACTTTACCAAACCCTGCAATAGAGCTCCTGCTCCCGTCTGACTCTCTGAAAATAGCTTGTCATCTTGCTTTTCCTTGATTTGGGTATAACTTTGCGTAGTGTAAAGCACTTTTTCGCCCGAAAGCGTTTCAACTTTTACTAAATACACCCCCGTACCCATTTTTTCAATCTTCTTAGTATAGAAGCTGAGTTTCTTATTTGACGAATAGGTTTCCGATAACAGGCTGACTGCTGTCTTTCCTTTCCAATCAAACTTGCCTTCCGTTATCGCTTTCATATCCGCATCACCCAGAGGCTGCGTCAAATACTGCGGTACTGTTGCTTTGTTAGCTTCCTTGTATGCCGGATTCGGAACCGCCTTTCGGACTTCGTACGCCGACACTCTAATATTCTTTGCTCCCTCAACTTTGACAGAAATCAACAAATTTGGTGAAGCTCCTACACTATTTGAAATCGGATTAACAAGAGTAACACCGGGATCGCTATCTGCAAAGGCAAAAGTCAAATTAGCAAAAATCATTACCAAAGTGATAATAAAAATCAATGTCTTTTTTTTCACGGTGCACCCCCTTTTCTCATAAATATCTACATAACAGTATACACTACAAATGTTACAATCCCATTACAGCCATTTTAATTCCCCTTTACAGTTGTAATATTTGATATATCTACCATTCAATATGCTATTTTGCGAATAATTTTAGCATTTCGCACTTTTGATAATTTGCAAAAAGGCAAATCTGCGCGCGTATTTTTTGGGTTGCTATTTGCACCTCGATGAATTAAACTAGATAGCAGTAGTTAAAAAATGTATTTTAAATTAGTTCGATTTAGTTATGTGTAATAAAAATTTAGGTGATTTATGATTAGGAATAACGATAATATAGTTAGAATATATGCTGACGGCGCTTGCTCCGGCAATCAAAATGACGAAAATTACGGCGGATATGGTGCAATACTCGAATTTAACGGCGTGCAAAAAGAAATATACGGCGCCGAAAAAAATACTACGAACAATCGTATGGAACTTTGCGCTGTAATCAATGCACTATCACTACTCAAACGCAATCAACTTACAGTACACATATTTTCCGACAGCTCGTATGTGATAAACTGCTTCAAACAGCGCTGGTATCTATCTTGGCAGCAAAATGATTGGAAAAACTCGAAAAAGCAAACTGTCGAAAACAAGGCGCTTTGGTCAGAGCTGCTCTCTCTCGTAAACACGCAGCTCTGTACCTTTTATAAAATAAAAGGGCATCTGACCTTAGATGCCCAAAGCGCCGCTTTCAAAGCCGCTCACAAAAAATTTAACGAGGAAAATTCCCTCAAATTTTCAGAGGAGGAATTTTCTCACGTTGTTTCGATGAACCATCGTGCGGATGCACTTGCAAACGTAGGTATATCAGATTTGAAAGAAAGCGAGCAATCGGCTGAACCTTCAGCCGATTGCTCGCCAATTTAACAATTATTATGTTGGCAAAAATTCTAATATTTCTTCCTCGGCATACCCCAGACTTTTCATTTGACTTACAAATGTATCGGTTATCCTCTTTGCTTCTTTGTATCGCATACTCTCGATTATCAGCGTGTTTTCCGTTACATACCTGCCCGCCGTACGTTGAGTATACAAAAGCTCCTCCTCTTCAAGCTCGGATAGTGCCTTTTGTACAGTGTTCGGATTCACTGCAAACTTAGCCGCAAGCGTTCTGACAGCTTCTATCTTTGATCCGGGCTCAAGTTTTCCGGATATTATTTCATATCTTATTTTTTCCATCAGTTGCAAGTAAATCGGCATACTTTCGTTAAATTCTATGCTTTCCGCACTCTGCAATTGCGCACCTCCTCACACTTATTCTAAATATGGGATTTCAGGATTTTTAAAAATCATAGCAAGCTCATCCGGTCGAATCCCTATATTGTCCAACTTTTTGACAAAATCGCCCGCCAATTTTCGCGCCTCGCGTTCCCTGATACTCGATACAAGAATTTCATTTCCCGTAACATACTTTCCCGTTGTTCGCTTTGAGTCGATTAGTCCTTCTTTTTCAAGAGTTGAAAGTGCGCGCTTCACAGTATTTGCGTTTACTTCATACTGCTGCGCAAGCTCTCGCGCAGGCGGCAACTTTTCACTAGGCATCCAGTTTCCGGAAACGATATCTCGTTTTATGACATCCGAAAGATGTCTATATGTCATTTGTCTTCTATTCATATTCACATCCTTGCGTCAAATTTATATTTTCTTTTTTGCTTATTGTATAATTTTGTAAATTTTAACTTGTCTACCGTTTATAATACAATAATACATTTGATTATTTTTGTCAAGCCTTAAATCGCACATTTTTAAACATTTTTGATTTTTTCTTAACTTCATTTCTTCAGCTTAGCGTGAAACTTGCAACTTTACGAGAATTTCTAGAACTCAAACATATCATCAAAATAGTATGCACTACTCGAATTACACAAAAGGAGAACCGCATCGGGACTCACTTCCTCTATCTTTTTGCGAAGCGTCCTTCGTATGTTTTCGTATCTGGTATCAAACATATAAATATGTTTCACATTACTTGCAAGATATGCGCTAAACGGCATGGCAAACGAGTCCCTTATAATCACAAGGCTTACTCCTGCATCAATTTTATCATTTACTATCACCTCATACGGCGCACCGTAGTCCATCATTGTAATATACTTGTCCGTGTACTCGTTTTTATCCGAAATAACCCAGCGATTAACAAAAACTTCTTCGAAACTACCTTTCTTTTCACTTTTAACTTTGTAATTTTCATCGTATTTGATGTATGTGTATTTCGTATCAAACTTAGGTATTATAAGCGTATAGTCGTCCTTTTGTTCAATATATTCTTTTCCGACACGCTTGCCCATTGAACCTATGTATATTCCTTTGAACTTTTCGAGTTTGTAGTTTTTTAGACTGTTTGACTTATCGGCATTGTGAAATTTGACGAACATTTCTTTTTCCAAAAACTTTAGACTCCTCTGATACGCCCAAAACGCAGTTTCATTTCTCCAGTGGGTGTCCGTCATATAGAATGTTTCTTTTTCCGATTTCTTTTCCTTTATATACTCCCTGCTTAACGATAAAGTTTTGATACCGATGTTGCTTAGCCTGTCATAAAGCTCATTTTCGTTCAAAACAGAATAATCTAAAACTCCATTTGGCAAGTTCGCCTTTTCTTTTGTGTTTTTGTTCGGCGGTAATATGCAAAATATTGGAACTGCTATATCTTCTTTTAACTTCTTCATCGCAAGCACCGCTTCATCATTTACATCTTTTTCAGGGATAATGTAATAAAGCATTCCGCCATCGCCCTTAAATACCCTCCTGTATGTAACGGGATCGTCCACCATTGTTTTGTTTAAAAAGCGTTGAAACCCTCCATACTTTTCGACTATTGCAAGTTTTCCTACGAATTTATCGCTAAGCATATCTTCAAATTGCGAAAATTTCCCTTTTAACTTTGCATTTTCTTCAATCAGGTTTTGAGGCTTTGCCGTTTCAACTTCAGCTTTAACTTCAGTTTTTGCAATATTTGAGCCACTCAAAAATCCTGTAAGCCCTAGGCAAAACAGCATGAAACAAACTAAAAAATATTTTTTAAAATACTGCATAAGCCCTCCTCAGAAATTGAAATAGATAAACGGATTAAAACTTCCCTTTATTATATACATAAATGAAAGCAAAAACAAAATCACAAGTAAGATATCTCTTCCTATTATATATATGCTGCTATTTGCATCGAGTTTACCCTTTACCATTTCGATAATACCAAAAGCCGACAAGACAGCGGCAAGATAAAAAATAGCAAATTCTTTGATGTAATAAATCGCCTGCCATTTTACCATTCCTACATTTGTAAAATCCACTATTCCCTTTAAATACTCAAATGCCGCACCAACACTTTCGCTTCTAAAAAAGATCCACGCAATTACTACGAAAAATATCGTATAGATTCTGCTTACTGCTCTTGGCAATATATCTTCAATGCTTTTTCTGCGAATTTGTTTAAAATACTTCTCAAATACAAGCAATGCAAAATAAATCAAGCCCCACATTACAAAAGTCCAGTTTGCGCCATGCCAAAGTCCCGTAAGCGCCCAGACTACAAATAAATTTAAAATTGTGCGTTTGTAGCCACTGCGAGAGCCGCCGAGCGGTATGTAAAGATAATCACGGAACCATTTGGATAAAGTCATATGCCACCTGCGCCAAAAATCCGTTATTGACTTTGCGGTATACGGATAATTGAAATTTTCCGGAAATGTGAATCCAAGCATTTTGCCTATCCCAATCGCCATGTCGCAGTATCCCGAAAAGTCAAAATAAATTTGCAATGTATATGAAACTGCACCGAGCAGAAGCATCGGACTTCCCGCATCCGCTACATCGAGCGAAAAAGCTCTATCCGCTACTATCGCCATATTATTCGCTATCAATATTTTTTTCGAAAGCCCAAGTATAAATCGTCTACAACCGTCAGCAATTTGCTCCATATCGAAACGGCGCTCCCGCATTTCAACAGCGATATCGCTATACCTAACTATCGGACCTGCAACGAGCTGTGGAAACATACTTATGTATAGCGCAAAATTCAGCAAATTTTCTTGGTAATGCAAATTGTCATCCAAACCGTCATCGAAATATACATCGAGAATATACGATACCGCTTGAAATGTGAAGAACGAAATCCCTATTGGAAGAGGTATGTTAGTAAACGGAATACCTATGTTAAATATATCGTTTATTGCCGATATAAAAAAGTCCGTATACTTAAAAACCCCAAGTATGACAAAATTTAAAAAAAGCCCACATATAAGGAAGATTTTTTTTCGCTCTTTCCTTTTTTCGCTGTGGATCTGTTTCGCAACAATATAATTGAAGATTATAGAGAAAATCATTACAAAAACAAAAAGAGGCTCGCCACTTGCGTAAAAAACAAGACTTGCGAACAACAAAAAAATATTTTTACTAAAATTGCTCATCGGCATATAATACACTGCAAGCACTACAGGCAAAAATATGCACAAAAATGTTAGGCTTGTAAAATTCATAAATATCTTCCCTAAATCGAATTTCATTTACTAATCCACTTTATTGTATCATTTTTCAAAGGAATATTAAAGTCCGTTTCCCGTTATTTGTTAAAAATATATTTAGCGTTATTTGTCAAACTTTAGGGTATAAATGAATTAGCCAGTGCTAATAGCACAAATAAAAAACAATTTGGAGGTAAAAATTATGTCAATGATCAATAAGGAAATTTCCGATTTTAAGGTACAGGCTTTTGCAAACGGAGATTTCAAACAAGTTACAAAAAATGATATTATGGGAAAATGGAGCGTGTTCTTCTTCTATCCGGCAGATTTCACATTTGTTTGCCCGACAGAACTTGAGGACCTTGCAGATATGTATGAAAATTTCAAAGATGCGGGTTGTGAAATTTACTCCGTTTCTTGCGATACTCACTTCGTTCATAAGGCATGGCACGACGCTTCTTACAGAATTAAGAAAATCAATTATGTAATGCTTGCCGATCCTACTCATGCACTTGCTGAAGATTTTGATGTTTACATCGAAGACAGTGGACTTTCCGAAAGAGGTACATTCATCGTAAATCCACAAGGAAAAATCGTAGCATACGAAGTAAGCTCCGGTAATGTAGGCAGAAACGCAGAGGAGCTTTTCAGAAAACTGCAGGCTTGCCAGTTTGTTCATAAACACGGCGATGAAGTTTGCCCTGCAAAATGGAGACCGGGCGAAGAAACACTTAAACCTTCTTTGGACCTGGTAGGTCAATTATAAAAAAGGAGATTATAACATGCCAAAGAATACAAATAATCTTTACGACGTTATAATCATAGGCGGCGGACCTGCGGGACTTACCGCCGCTCTTTATCTTGCGAGATCCTGCTATCGAGTTGTAGTTTTGGAAAAGGAAAAATTCGGCGGTCAAATCACACTTACATCCGAGGTTGTAAACTACCCCGGAGTACCTAAGACCGACGGGGAGGCTCTCACCGGCTCAATGCGTAGACAAGCGGAGAGCTTCGGCGCAGAATTTCACATTTGCGAGGTTACAGATCTCACGCTTGACGACGATATCAAAACTGTTCGCACGACAGACGGTGAATTCAGTGCTTTTTCTATAATTATCGCAACCGGAGCAGTTCCTAGAAAACTCGGTTTCAAAGGCGAAGATACCTTCCAAGGCCACGGTATTGCTTACTGTGCTACTTGCGACGGAGAATTTTTCACAGACAAGGATGTGTTTGTAATCGGTGGCGGCTTTGCCGCTGCGGAGGAGAGCGTTTACCTCACTAAGTTTGCAAAATCTGTAACTATCCTTATGCGGGGTGAAGATTTCAGCTGTGCAAAGTCGATTGCAGACCAAGCGAAAAATAATCCGAAAATCAAAATCGAAACAAATACTGTTGTAGAAGAAGTAGACGGCGATACATTACTCCGAAAAATTGTATACAAAAATACTAAAACCGACGAGGTAACTACTTACACAGCTCCAAGCTCGGATACTTTCGGGGTTTTCTCTTTCGCAGGCTATATACCTGCAACTGAGCTTTTCAAAGATAAAGTTGATATGACGCCACAAGGCTACATACTTACAGAAAAAAATCAATCTACAAATGTTCCCGGCGTATTTGCAGCAGGGGATGTTTGCGACAAGAATTTAAGGCAAATCGTAACAGCGGTAGGCGACGGTGCAGTTGCTGCAACGGCACTTGAAAAATACTGCACATCGCTTCGTGAAAAATACGGAGTTACACCGCAGATTAGGAGAACTGCCGCACACGAAGAACCGAAAAAAGAAAATGAAGACGGCAATCTTTTTTCAAAGGAAATTGTTGACCAACTGAATACTGTTTTCGACAAAATGGAAAATCCGCTAATTCTTTCGGTTATTCTCGATGATAGAGATGTATCAAAAGAGCTTGAGGCATATGTAAACGAGCTTTCAAGCCTTACAGATAAGCTGACGGTAGAAATTAACAGTTTATCTAATCCTGTAAACATAGCTGAATCGAATATTGAAAATAGCGGATTTGAAACAATCGAAAATATCGACAGTTCTCTATATCCTGTAAACCAGCTTCCTGTGGTGCGGATTTTGCGTCAGGATCGCTCTTATACCGGTCTTGCGTTTCACGGTGTTCCGGGAGGACATGAATTTAATTCTTTTGTGCTTGGACTTTACAATGCGTCGGGCAGCGGACAAAAATTGGACGAGGAAATCGAAAATCGTATAAATGCGATTAAAGATAAAGTCGACATTAAAATCGTAGTTTCTCTTACTTGCACGATGTGTCCGGAACTTGTGGTTGCCGCCCAAAAAATCGCATCACGAAACGAAAATATTACTGCTGAAATATACGATGTAGCACATTTCAGCGATTTACGCGAAAAATACAGCATAATGAGCGTTCCTTGTATGGTAATAAACGACGGGGAGCCTATGTTCGGCAAGAAGAACATCGAAGAACTGCTTGCATTGCTCTAACGCAAGCGTGCTAATGTGCCGCAAGGCGAATAAATTGTACAAAAAATCCAAACCTGTAATTTACAGGTTTGGATTTTTTGTTTCCGTTTATTACTAATACTTGTTTTCGATTTATTTATATTGTATTATTCGTATCTGAGTGCTTCTATCGGATCAAGCTGCGCCGCTTTCTTTGCCGGCAATATGCCGAACAATATGCCTACAAAGCCTGAAAATATCACAGCACCTACTACAACTATCGGATTTAACGCAACCTTTGCCTTTACCGCTGTCATTCCTATTACAGCTATGCTGATACCAAGTACTGTGCCTATTATACCGCCTATGACCGACAATATCATCGCTTCCAATATAAACTGCGTCAATATATCGTTTGTTCTTGCTCCCAGAGATTTTCTTATTCCAATTTCTCTAGTTCGTTCAGTAACAGATACAAGCATTATATTCATTATACCTATACCGCCTACTATGAGAGCGATTCCCGCTATTGCCCCTATCGCAACAGACAGCACCGTTAAGACATTATTTACCATACTAAGCTGCGATTGCACCGTCTCGAATTTGTATACATCCTCCGGCGCCTGTTTTATCCTCTCAAGATAGGTTGCATACGCCTTTCCCTGCATATCTTGATTTTTGTTTTCGTTTCCAAGTATTTCCATTAGGTCGAACGTTCCGTCGCTATACATGAGTAGTTGATACGGTACTACTACATCGTATGTTCCTCTATTTCCCAGCTTACTGAATATTGAAGCCTTATTTTCGTACAGTCCGACCACTGTAAAGTCGCGATTCTCTCCATTGACTGTAGCAGGGAAAATTTTGCCTAATACATCGTCCGTTTTGTAAAAATGTAGCGCAGCCTCTTTTGAAAGGTACACTACATCGTTTTGAGATTCTATATCCCTTCGCTCAATGTCTCTGCCCTTGACCAGATTTACTCTCGTGTTAAACTTAAAGAAGTTTTCCCCCGCGCCGTTAAAGACGACCTGACCGGAATTGTTTCCTATTCTCACCTTAACCTGAGCCGATGTACTCGGAACTGCGTATCTGATATCGTCAGAAAAGCGTTCCTTTAAAGCTGCCACATCATCTTCAGTAAAACTGTAAGCATAATAATCGACCGTTCCGTCGTCCGATTCCGGTGCGAGATATAAGTACATATATGAGCTCATTCCCGTAAATTCGGCGTTAATCGTACTTTTAGCGCTATCGCCGATCGATGTAATTGCAATTACCGAGCTGATTCCTATTATTATTCCCAGCATCGTCAAAAACGAACGCATCCTATTTACTCTGATAGATGAAATTGCCAGTTTAATATTCTCTAAAAATAGCATCAGTTTTCCTCCTTTTTGGTTAAAGTTTTAGGAGGATTCATTTTGTCGCTAATGATTTGACCATCCTTAAATGTTACGACTCTATCTGTAAACTCGGCAATGTCCGGTTCATGCGTTACGATTATCACCGTATTTTTGTCCTCTTTATTCAGCTTTGTAAAAAGCTCCATTATCTCAACCGATGAACGCGAATCCAAATTTCCCGTCGGCTCGTCCGCAAGTATTATCGGCGGTTCATTTGCAAGTGCACGAGCTATCGCTACACGCTGGCGCTGTCCTCCCGAAAGCTCATTTGGCATATGCTGTATCCTCTCACCAAGTCCGACCATATCAAGAAGCTGCTTTGCTCTTTCTTCCCTCGTTGCCAACTTGATTTTCGCATATATCATAGGAAGCTCTACATTTTTGAGTGCCGATGTTCTGGGAATCAAATTAAACGACTGAAATACGAAGCCTATTTTTTTATTTCTTATGTAAGACAGCTCTTCATCTGTTTTGTCGCTTATAGAAATATTTTCCAAATAATATTCTCCGTCCGTTGGTCTGTCAAGGCAACCGAGTATATTCATCAGTGTGGATTTACCCGAACCTGATGTCCCCATAATAGCTACAAATTCCCCCCTGTTGATAGTCAAGTTTATTCCACGCAGTGCAGGGACTTCGATGCTTCCGTTCTTGTAAGTCTTAATTAAATTTTCAATCCTTATAAGTTCTTCGCCCATCAATTATTACCTTTCGTCTTTGCAAGGTCGTCCCTATCCTCTACTTCTTGTCCATCCTTAAGAATCATATCTGCATCCGGCAATATTACCTTGTCTCCAACTTTAATTTTTCCACTTGTTATTTCTGTCCTAAAGATTCCCTCTATACCTGTCTCGACCTTAACTTTTTTAACTTTGCCGTTTTTCAAAATATAAACAAATTTTTCATCATCTTGAGTATTTATCGCTTCAACCGGTACAGTCTTGACATTCTTTCCTTCTTTTATAAGAATTTCCGCTTTGGCAGTCGTGCCTGCTATGAGCTTTCCACTATTATTTGTAACGCTTATTTCAACAGGGATTACTTTTTCCTGAGAACCTTCTCTTGTTTCCCCCGACGGATATATTTTAGTTACAGTTCCGCTTTCAGTCAAATCTCCTAATGTCTGAGCCTTTACTGTAACTTGCTGTCCCAAATTGATTTTGCCTATCTCAAATTCACGAACTTTGATACTTAGCACAAGCGAATCCAAATTTTCAATAGTGAAAAGCGGTTCTCCGCCTGTTCCGTTAGAGCTGCTTCCCTCTATCGCCTTTGACCTTGTTACCGTTCCTGCAATGGGACTTATTATACGACTTTTTGAAAAATCGAAATCCCCCAATGATAAGCTCGCTTGTCTATATGCAGCTTGTGCTTCCAAATAATCATTTTGCGGTAATGCCCCCGCCTCGTACAAAGTTCTTGCACTATCGAGCTTTCTTTTTGCTTCGGCTACCTGACTGCTTGCTTTAGCGTATTGGTTTCCCATATCTCCACTATCCAGCTGCGCAAGTAGCTGCCCTTTAACTACATGATCTCCCTCTTTGACATATACAGTCTGCACCTTTGCAATTTCAGCCGCATACACCTTTGCTTCTTCGCTACCCTTTAGGTCGCCCTTGGCACTTACAATTTCCTGCAAATCTGCATTTTCCACCTTTTGTGTCGTAACGAGCGTCTTTTGCGGCTTAACCATATTCGGAAGAATCACCGTTCCTGCGGCAATTATCGCAATTATAACGCCAATAGCAATTACTTTTTTCTTTGTAAAAAATTTCTTCTTACCTTCCATTCTCACACCTCTATTTTACATATTTGGTAATTAAATTAAAATTATATATTCCATTTTCTTTCTGAGTGCCTAGCACACTACGGCAGATTCAATCACATCCTTTGATTTATTTAATTAAATTATAAAAATTACTCAGCGGTAAAATGTGATGAAATGTCGTGCTAAACCTAGGCACATTATATCATATCCTTTGATTTAACAAAATATAGGTAGGATATGATTGAATGTCTTACTTAACTTAGGCACATTATATCACATTTTCGATTATATATTTAATTTACTCAGCGGTAAAATGTGATTGAATGTCTTACTTAACTTGTGCACATTATATCACATTAAAGCGATACTTTTATTAACAGGATATTAACAATTTCTGCCTTTTTTATAAAGTCTAAAATTTAAAAGCTCCCTAAAAGGGAGCCTTGAATCATCCAACATTCTTTAAAATATCTATAAGCCTTTCGAGTTCTTCCCTATTGTAGTACTCAATCTCCAACTTTCCTTTGCGTCCCGACTGTTTAATATTTACTTTTGTTCCGAGAATTTGCTTAAGCTCATCTTCAATCGCTGATATCTCTGGTCGTTTCGCTTTCTTTTCCGGTTTCTTTTTGGGATTCGCTACATCCTTTACCAGTTTTTCTATTTCTCTTACAGATATCTCCTCTTTTACTACTTTCTCTGCAAGCAGCATTTGCTTTTTCTCATCTTCCACGCCTATAAGCATCTTAGCATGCCCGCTTGATATTTGCCCGCTTTGCACAAAATCCAGTATTTTTTTCGGTAACTTCAAAAGTCTTAAAGAATTTGTTACATATGAACGGCTTTTGCCGACGCTCTTTGCGACTTCCTCTTGACTAAATCCAAACCTCTGTATCATCTGCGATAACGCTTCCGCTTCTTCTATCGGATTTAAATCCTCACGCTGCATATTTTCGATTATGGAAATAACCATATTTTCTTCGTCCGACAGTTCCTTCATTATACAAGGTACTTTTGACAAATTGGCTTTTCTGGCAGCTCTCCATCTTCGTTCGCCCGCAACAATCTCAAAGCCTTTTTCCGCTTTTCTCAGTATTATTGGCTGAATCAAACCGTAGCTCGATATAGAATTCGCAAGTTCTTCAATCTTCGCTTCATCAAAAACTTTTCTCGGCTGATTTTCATTTGGCTTTATATCATTTATATCTACATACATTACACCGCCTGCCTGTGTTTCAACAGGAGCGGCTTCGTCTTTTGCAGATGCTTTTGCCGAATCGATTTCTACGACTTGCAATAAATCGCTAAGTCCTCGTCCAAGTCCACCTTTCGGTTTAGCCATCATTCTTCAGCCTCCAGTTCAAGAAATTCCTCCGCAAAATCCATATAAGCCTGCGCACCCGTAGACCTCGGATCATACTCGGTGATAGGCATTCCATAGCTTGGTGCTTCTGCAAGCCTTACATTTCTAGGTATCACAGTAGTATAAACCTTTTCTCTAAAATATTTTTTTACTTCTTCTACTACCTGTATAGACAAATTGGTTCTACCGTCAAACATACTTAGTATTACACCTTGTATCTTGAGTTCCGGATTCAAGCTCTTTTTCACAAGTTCAATAGTACTCATCAGCTGACTCACACCCTCAAGTGCATAAAATTCACATTGAATAGGTATCAGTACGCTGTCAACCGCTGTCAACGAATTGATTGTCAAAAGTCCGAGCGACGGTGGACAATCAATGAAAATATAATCATACTTGTCTTTAATCGCATCTATTGCCTTTTTCAACCTTTTTTCGCGTCCTTCCAGCTTCACCAATTCTATCTCGGCGCCTGCGAGCTGCACACTTGCCGGTATTATGTAAAGATTTTTGACGCTCGTGTTAATTATAGCTTCCTCAGGATTCATCTGATCGTCGACTAAAATTTCATAAGTCGTCTTTTCCAATCCTTTTTTCGCTATACCTACACCGCTGGTAGTATTACCTTGTGGATCGATATCAAGAATCACTACTTTCTTGCCTTTAAGTGCCAAGCAAGCCGCGAGATTTATATTGGTTGTAGTTTTTCCTACCCCGCCTTTTTGATTGAATATTGCTATAGTCTTTCCCAACTGTTCTTCCTCCTCTTTGCTACATATACATTATATATTAGCTTACGGTTTTTCTCCAGTACTTTTTTTGATTTTTTAAAATTTATTTTAACATTTTAGCTTTTTTTACTTATAAAACGCGCTTTATCCTTTGATTTTTAAGGCTTTTTTGCGTAATGTTTCACGTGAAACATCTTTTTGCGATATCGGGTTTCTCGAAGGTGTACCCGCTTTCCTAGGATATTTAAGCGGTGTCATTCTGCTTTTTTTAATTACAACCAAGCTGTGATGAAGTTTAGTTGTTATTCCAAATTCAGTTATTTCATTTTGAAGATTTCCGCCAAGCAGCAATATAGCTTTCTTAGCATCTTCGATTTCTTCCGACGCCTTTGCTGTTTTGTAGGCGATAAAGCTGCCTCCCACTTTTATGAAAGGAATACAATATTCAGATAATGTGGCAAGTGGGGCTACCGCTCTTGAAACACAAATATCGAACTTTTCTCGATACTCTTCTTTTTTTCCCAAGTCTTCCGCCCTGCCGTGCGCTACCGATACATTGTTTATGCCTACTTTTTTTGCAATTTCAAGTACAGCATTAAGTCTTTTCGCAAGAGAATCTATGAGCAAAAATTCTTTTTCAGGAAAGAATATGGCAAGAGGTATACCCGGAAATCCTCCGCCTGTTCCTACATCTATTACAGTCTTAGCTTCTTTAAACTCATCGACAGTAGAAACAAGAAGCGAATCTATATAATGCTTCGATATAAATTCTTCTCGTTCCTTAATTCCGGTTAAATTTATATTTCTATTTTTTATAAGTAAGTACTTCATGTAATCTTCGAGCATGTCAATCTGGGCGCTTCCATAATTGACTCCCATTTTTTTTAGCGCTGCTTCCAATCTTTTCACGGCTTCAAACCTTCCTTCTCATCTTTTCCAAATGCACAAGCAGGACATTTATATCCGCAGGTGATATTCCGGATATTCTGCTTGCTTGTCCAATGGACATTGGTTTCATCTCACTCAATTTTTGTACAGCCTCTAATCGCAGCCCGTCCAAGTTTCGATAGTCAATATCAATAGGCAGTTGTTTTTCTTCCAGTTTCTTAAATTTAGATATTTGCGCTATCTGCTTTTTGATATAACCTTCGTATTTAATTTGTATTTCAATCTGCTTTTTTACATATGAATTTAGCAAAGTTCCGTCACAGGTCATAAGCTCCGGCATTATTTCTCCAAGTATCTCCAGCGTTATCTCCGGTCGCTTTAGTAAATCTCTTGCCGTTATAGACTCTGACAGTTTAGTACCTGTCCTAGCTTCCAAAAATTCTTTTACTTCTTTCTTTGGAGAAATCACGGTATTCTCCAATTTGTTCATCTGTTTTTCCAAGAGATTCTTCATACGCAAAAACTTCTGATATCTAGCTTCACTTGCGATTCCAAGCTCGTGTGCCTTTTCAGTAAGTCTCAAATCTGCATTGTCCTGACGGAGAATCAATCTATACTCTGCTCGTGATGTCATGATTCTGTATGGCTCATTCGTACCTTTTGTAATCAAATCGTCAATCAAGACTCCAATATACGCTTCCGATCTATTTAGTACAAAAGGTGGTTTCTTATTAAGTTTAAGTACCGCATTTATTCCTGCCATCAGTCCTTGTGCCGCCGCTTCTTCGTAGCCGGAGCTACCGTTGAATTGACCTGCACAAAATAGGTTTTTGATTTTTCTGGTTTCCAAATTTAATTTCAGTTGCAACGGATCTATACAATCGTATTCTATCGCATATGCAGGTCTTACTATCTCGAGATTTTCAAGTCCCGCTATCGTCTTATAAAAAGCTGTCTGCACATCCTCCGGCATACTCGATGACATTCCCTGAATATACATCTCGCCCGTATTCAAGCCTTCAGGTTCTATAAAAAGCTGGTGCCTCTCCTTATCTGCAAAACGATTCACCTTGTCTTCTATCGAAGGACAATATCTAGGACCTACGCCCTCAATTTGGCCGCCGAACAAAGCCGATCTCGAAAAATTATCGCGTATCACCTTATGTGTGTTTTCATTAGTGTAAGTAAGCCAACAACTTACTTGTTCTTTCGATAATTCATCATTCATAAAAGAAAACGGCACTATTACTTCATCGCCCTTTTGCTCTTGCATCTTTGAATAATCAAAGCTCTTCGCAAGTGCTCTTGCCGGAGTTCCTGTCTTGAATCTCCTAAGTTCAAGTCCGATTTTTCTTAGACTATTCGAAAGTTCGCTCGCAGGTGCAAGTCCGTTAGGTCCACTCGCAAAACTGCTCTCTCCTATGAATATTTTGCCGCAAAGAAAAGTTCCTGTTGCAAGTATCACCGCTTCTGCCTCATAGCAAGCACCCGTTTTTAATACTACTCCGCAAGCACATCCATTTTCTACCAATATCTCAATGACTTCGCCTTGCTTTAAATCCAGATTCTCTTGATTTTCCAAGGTTTTTTTCATCTCCTGATGATAAAGATTCTTATCGGCTTGTGCTCTAAGAGAATGTACCGCAGGTCCCTTTGCTGTATTTAGCATTCTGCTCTGAATAAAGGACTTATCAATATTTACACCCATCTCGCCACCAAGAGCATCTATCTCTCTTACGAGATGTCCCTTTCCTGTACCTCCGATTGACGGATTGCATGCCATCATAGCGACGGCTTCAAGATTCGTTGAAAATATGAGCGTCTTTTTTCCCATTCTAGCTGCTGCAAGTGCTGCCTCACAACCCGCATGTCCGGCACCTACAACTATTATGTCGTATCTGTTCATCGTGTAATTCTTCATGACTCTCCTACTTACCCAAACAAAATCTCGAAAATACAGTGTCTATAACATCATCCGAAACATTTTCCCCGATTATTTCTCCAAGGTAATCGTATGCATTTTTTAAATCAACCTCGATAAAATCGAGTGCTTCGGCTGATTCTGTTGCTGATATTGCCTCTTTCAAAGCATCAAGCGCTTTTTCAAGCAAATCCCTGTGTCTGATACTTGAAATAAATTCAGAATTGTCGACTTTGATTTTCCCACCAAAAACGACATTTTCTATCTGCTCCTCCAATTGTATTATACCCTGTTCATTCTTAACAGTACCATAAATTATCCGAATTTTATCGAATATTTCGAATATTATACTTTCCGCATCCTTCTGCGCTATATTCAAATCTATTTTGTTAAAAAACACTATGGTTTCCTTGTCTTTCAAGGTTTGCATTATCTCATAATCTTCTTTTTCAAGCGGGCTGCTCGCATCCAGCATGAGTATTACAAGTTCCGCTTTTTCAAGAGCTTCTCGACTTCGCAAAATACCGATTTTTTCTATCTCATCATCTGTATCTCTCATTCCTGCGGTATCTATTAAATTTATCGGTATGCCGGCTATTGAAATATTTGCTTCTATTGTATCCCGAGTTGTTCCGGCTATACTTGTAACTATCGCTTTTTCCTGTTTCGTGAGTAAATTAAGGAGCGATGATTTTCCGACGTTTGGTTTTCCAACTATCGCAACATCCAGTCCTTCCCTAAGAATTTTACCGGTTCTTGCTGAATCAAGTAAGCTAGATATCTCATTTTTGCTCTTTTCAAGACTTGTCAAAAGCTCGTCGTATACTACTTCTTCTATATCTTCATCCGGATAATCTATATTTACAGCTATGTTTACCAAAAGCTCCATTATGTCATTTCTAAATCTGCGTATTTTCTTTGATAAATATCCTGATGCTTGATTTTGAGCGAGTTCAAAACTTTTTTCGCTTTTGCTTTTGATTAAATCGATGACCGCTTCAGCTTCCATCAAATCCAGCCTACCGTTTAAAAATGCGCGCTTTGTAAACTCGCCGCGCTCTGCTATCTGCGCTCCCATTTTTACAACAAGCTGTAATATATTTTTCAAAGGAACTATTCCGCCATGACAATCTATTTCAACAACATCTTCCCTCGTATAAGTACGCGGGGCCTTCATGTAAACCGCCATTACCTCATCAAGTACTTTGCCGCTTTGTGGATCCACTATATGGCCATAGTTAAATTGTCTATCGACAATTTTCCCCTTTGTCTTAAATATATTTTTGAAAATTTCAAGCGCCTTATCTCCGCTAATTCGAACTATTCCTATACCGGCTTCTCCATAGGCACTAGCTATTGCTACTATAGTTTCTTCCATAATATATAAATTCCTCCAAAAAAAGATACCTCAAACGAGATATCTTTTACTTAACTATCCTAATTGTATAACAACTCTTCTATACGGTTCTTTTCCTTCACTTCTGGTAGTTACTTTCTTATGATTTTGCAATGCCGAGTGTATTATTTTTCTTTCATACGGGCTCATAGGCTCAAGTTTAACAGGTTTTCCTGTCCTTGTTACCTTATCAGCGAGTCTTTTTGCTAATTTAGCCAAAGTTGCCTCCCTTTTTGCCCTGTATTCGCCGGCGTCTACGACAATTTTGGTGTAATTTTCTTCATCTCTATTTACAACAACTCTTGTCAAATACTGTATCGCATCCAGCGTCTGTCCTCTTTTGCCTATTACACATGCTGAATCTTTGCCGTTTATATCGATATGTATTTCTCCGTCTTTATTTTCTCTTGCGGAAACTTCGACATCTATTCCCATTTTATCAATCATATCCTTTAGGAAATCTAGAGCCGGTGTTTCTACTTCCGTTCCTATTTCTTGAACATTTAATTCTTTTGAAACTACTTTTTCTTTTTTCTCTTTTGAAATTTCTTTAACTTTAGCGTCCGTCTTAACTTCAGCATTAATTTCTTCTTTAATTTCTTTTGCCGCTTCTTTTATCTTAGAATCTTTTTTCTTTGAAACTCTAACCTTTGCAAGTTTTTTTCCTATTCCAAGAAAACCCTTATTTGACTCTTCTAAAACTTCAATAATTACATCTTCCTTTGAAAGTTTTAAATCAACTAGAGCAAGTTCTATAGCTTCTTCCTCTGTGTTGCCCCATTTTTCAACATATTCCATATTATTTACCCTTCGTTTTTTTTGCTTTTGCTTTCAAATCTCTTCTAATCTTGTTCAACCTAAAATTAAGTCCTATCTGCACAAGTGTTCCGAAGAACCAATATAGTGTCAGACCTGCAGGAAATGTACGTCCCATCAAAACTATAGATACAGGAAATACATATTTCATTACATTCATCATCGAAGACATTTGCTGATTCTGCGCCGACATATCTTGCTGCTGCGCTTGAGTCTGTGTAAATGATATAAACTGAGCAATTCCCGCTGCGATTGGAAGAATCCACATATCGGAATGGCTCATATCCTTTATCCACAAAAATGACTCGTGAATCGCCAATATCATATCATCCGACAAGTAATTTAACGGGTGTCTAAGCAGTTCAAAAAGCCCGAATATTATAGGCATTTGAATGAGCATAGGTAAACAACCTCCGGCAGGATTAAATTTCTCCTCCTTGTAAAGCTCCATCATCTTTACATTCATCATTTCCTTGTCGTTTGCATATTTAGTCTGTATTTCTTTAATTTTCGGTTGTAAGCCTGCCATTGCAGCAGTAGACTTAACTTGAGAAGCATACAAAGGATATAGACATCCTCTAACTATCACTGTTAAAATAATAAGTGCAACACCGTAATTATTTACTGCTCCATAAATAGCACTTAGCAAAATACCAAGCGGCTTTGCTATTAAACCTATTGCATACTGCATGAATCCCTCCGATTATTTTAAAGGATCATAGCCTCCCGGATGAAAGGGATGACATTTTAAAATCCTTTTTATTCCAAGAAAGCTACCTTTTATCACTCCATATTTTTCTACCGCTTGTATAAAATATGTCGAACATGTAGGATAGAACCTACATTTTGGCGGGAATAGAGGCGAAATAAAGATTTGATAAAATCTCACAAGCCCTATTACAATAACCTTCAAAAAATCACCTTCTTGTTTTCAACTATCTCTTATCTAACAAGTTGCTGCGTACAAATAAAGAATATAAAGACTTTTCAACATCTTTGCATTTTACATCTATTATATCTTTTCTGGCAATAAAAATTAAATCAAACCCTATTTTAATCCTTCCGTCAAAATTAAAATAAGCTGATTTAATTAGTCTTCTTGCACGATTTCTTTTAACGCTGTTTCCAACTTTTTTACTTGCCAAAACACAGGTTCTATTGTAAGAAAGCCCATTTTTTTTATAAAAAAGAACTACGAATTTTGAACCTTCAGATTTACCCTTATTATATATAAGAGAAATTTCTTTATTGTTTCTTAAAACAGTTTTTTTCAGCATTTTTTTCCGCCTGCCATATTTGACTGCAAACTAGATAAAAGTAAAGATTATGCAGATAACTTGTGTCTGCCTCTTGCTCTTCTTCTCTTTAAGACATTTCTTCCGTTCTTAGTTGCCATTCTCTTTCTGAAACCGTGAACCTTTGCTCTTTGTCTTTTCTTTGGCTGATATGTTTGTTTCATCTTTTCTACCTCCTATTTTTGTTCTTTTTTCACATCTAAATTACAATGTGATTTCCAATTTCAGCACATGTACTTAAATACATGCCTATCAATTATATCTTTAATACGTTTTTATGTCAACTTATTTTGTTTAGTAAAACATCATATTTATATAAAAAAAAATATAAAAATTTTTTTTATTTATCTTTTTTAATTTTTTTACAATATGTTGTGAATAATTTTTCTAATATCAACAAACTTATCCACTATATGTGGATAACTATATTATGCGCAATTTTTTTTGCATTTGAACTTGATTATTTTAATTGTTATTATATATGTAAAATATTTTATAAGGAACTTTTAAATGAAATACACAAACAAAAACTGGGATGCCGTTATAAATTATATACGCTCTTCTACAACTCAAATTGCTTTTGATACTTGGTTTAAACCCTTAGTTTTGAGCAAAATTGATGAAAAAAATGAAACTATATATGTCAATATAAATAGTCAAAATAACAAAAATGCTGATTTCATTTTACAACTTCTAAAAACTAGATATTCTGAAATGATGAACAATGCTATCAAAGAAAATTTTAACAAAAATTATTCGATTGTGTATAGTGTTGAAGATACGAACTCAAAAGAAGAAGAATATGATATAAACGAAAAATATAGCACTAATTTTGTAAAAAGATTTCCGGATGAATTTTTTTTGAATCCTCGATATACTTTCGACTCATTCGTTTACGGTGCAAACAACGAATTTGCTTACAATGCCTGCATTGCAGTTGCAGAATCTCCTGCCTGTAATATAGACAGCTTATCAAAACCTTACAATCCACTATTCATATATGGCGGTTCAGGTCTTGGAAAAACTCACTTGATGCACGCAATTGGAAATTATATTCACGAAACTTATCCACAGCTAAATTGTCTTTATGTATCATCTGAAATGTTCACAAACGAACTTATCAAAGCATTGTCAGATCGAAAAATGGCTGAATTTCGTAATAAATATAGAACAATAGACGTACTTCTTATAGACGATATACAATTTTTAGAAGGTAAAAGCGGTACACAGGATGAATTTTTCTACACCTTTAACACTCTTTATCAAGCAAATAAACAAATTATAATATCAAGCGACAGACCGCCAAGCAAACTTTTAAATATAGAAGAACGCTTGCGCTCACGCTTTCAATGGAATATGACGGTAGATATTCAGCCGGCTGATTATGAAAACAGAGTTGCAATACTCAGAAAAAAAATGGAACTCGAAAATCTTGAAATCACGCCTGATCTTGAAGATGTAATCAAACTTATTTCAAGTAAAATTAAAAGTAATGTGCGTGAACTCGAAGGTGCATTTACACGCGTTCTTTCTTTTTCAAATTTGATGAACAAACCGCTAAATGTAGCTCTTACAAAAGATGTACTAAAAGATATTATCTCAAATACAGATGTAATAATAAGTGCAGATTTAATTAAAAAGACAGTTTCCAAGAGCTTCGATGTCAAAATATCCGATTTGGAATCTTCAAAAAGAACAAAAAATATTGCGCTTCCAAGACAAATAGCGATGTATATATGCAGAGAAATCACAGACTTATCATTTCCACAGATAGGCACATACTTTGGAAATAAGGACCATTCAACAGTTATCCACGCGCATGAAAAAATATCAAAGTTAATTAAAGAGGATAGCGAAATAAAAAATAAAGTAAACGAAATTATAGGTACTATAAATGAATATAGAAACTGATTATTTAACAGATTATAAAAATAATCAACAATAAATTCTTGAATTTATTCACAAGTTATAAACAAGAATAAATGCTTGAATTTCAATTATTATATAATGTTTTCAACATATTCACAGTCCCTAATACTACTAATACTATATTATATAAGATAAAATAAGGAGAATACCATGAAATTTATTTGTGAACAACAAAATTTATCAAAAGCCTTAAATATTGTATCAAAAGCGTTACTTGGAAGGACTACAATTCCTATTTTAAAAGGAATTTTAATATCTGCAAAAAACGATTCATTAACTCTTACCGCATCTGATATTGATATAACTATTGAAAAAGTGATAAACGCAGAAGTAATTGAAGAAGGAGAAATAGTAGTTACTGCAAAACTCCTTATTGATTTAGTAAGAAAATTACCAAATGAAGAAATAACATTTGAATTAAAAGAAAATAATAATATTGGTATAAAATGCGGAAAATCAAAGTTTAATTTATTAAGTTTTCCTGCATATGAGTATCCGATAGAAAAAAGTATAGAAAACAACTTAAATATAAGGCTAAAAACTGAAGATTTTACATCTATGGTAAGGAGAACTGCATTTGCAACGAGCCTTGATGAAACTAAAGGTACTATTACAGGCGTTCTTTTTGAGATTGAAAAAGATAAAATTTCAATGGTTGCAACAGACGGATTTAGAATGGCTTTATCGCACAGAGAAAGTCAAAATGAAGAAGAAGCAAAAATCATAATTCTTGGAAAGTTTTTAAGTGAGATAAATAAAATCACTTCGGAAAGTGAAGAAGATGAAATAAAAATAAGCATAGAAAAAAATAAAGCTGTTTTTGAAATAGAAAACACCAGAATTTTCGTGCGTTTATTAGAGGGAACATTTATAGATTACAAGAAGATAATACCGCAAGAGTTACCGATAAATGTAATTGTAAACAAATCGGATTTAATTGAAAGTATAGACAGAGCTTCCCTATTTTCGCGTGAAGGAAAAAATAATTTGATTAAATTTTCTATGAAAGAAGATGTAATGGAAATAAGTTCACGTTCGGAAGAAGGTAATATCATAGAAAGCGTTGATATACAAAAAACAGGAGATGATATAGAAATCGGTTTTAATTCAAAATATTTAATAGAAGGACTGAAAATATACGATAGTGAAAATATAAAAATAGAGTTAAATACAAGTGTTACTCCTTGTTTGCTTACTGAAGAAAGCGAAAAAACGATTTATCTTATTTTACCGGTAAGATTAACGGGAAATAATTAAAAAAATGGTTATTTCATCGCTAAAACTTAAAAATTTTCGTAATTACAAGGATTTGGAGATTAAATTTGATGAAAAATTAAATCTAATTCTCGGTGAAAACGGACAAGGAAAGACGAGTATACTTGAGGCTTTATACATAAATTCATTTGGAAAATCATTTAGGGCTTTTAACGATAAAGAAATGATAAAATTTGGAGAAAACGGATTTTATACTCAAGTTTTACTGAACAAAGAAAATGAAAAAATAGAAATAATATTTGAAAACGGAAAAAAGAATATAAAAATAAATGAAACTCCGATAAAAAAATTATCGGAGCTTTTGGACTTTCTGCATATAGTTGTATTTTCGCCCGATGATCTCAAAATAGTAAAAGAAGATCCTCAAAAGCGTCGAAATTTTATGGATATAAGTCTTTGTAAAATGAAACCTGTTTATTTTGCCGCATTATCAAATTACAAGAGAGTTTTAAGTCAAAAAAACATATTATTAAAAGAAGAAAGACCTAACTATGAAATGCTCGAAATATGGAATTTGGAGCTAGCAAAGTACGGAGTCAAAATAATAAAAGAAAGAAACGAATTTGTTCGAAAAATAGCAGTAATAGCAAAAGAAATTCAAGAAAAAATAAGCGATTCAAAGGAAATTCTTGAAATTAACTACATTACAAACGCGCTCAAAAAAGAAGAAATTAAAAGAAATGAAAATTTAGAAGAACTATTTTTTAATAAGCTATGCGAGCAAAAAGAAAATGAAATTTTTAAAAGAACTTGTTTAGTAGGTCCTCATCGTGATGACATATCAATAGATATGAATGAAGTAAACATTAGAAAATACGGTTCTCAAGGTCAACAAAAAACGGCAGCACTTGCACTAAAATTTTCAGAAATAGAAATAATGAAAAATGAATTTGCTGAAGAATGTATATTGATATTGGACGATGTGTTATCTGAACTTGATGAAAATAGACAAAAGTATTTGATTAAGAGTTTTGAAGATGTTCAAACATTTATAAGTGCGACCGAAATTAGCGAGGAGCTCGACAATTTTCTGTCGCGGGGCAGGAAATTTTATATCCAAAAAGGAGAAATAAAAAAAATAGTATGAATAAAGAAACATTTTATATTGCTATTTTTGTATATTTAGCTCTAACATGTTATTGGATTTTTAAAATACTCGAAAGTGCAAAAAAGAAACAAAAAAAGAGCGCAATTGTCCTATTTTTAATACTAATCACAGTTTTGATAATACTATTTAAATTTATAAAAAAAGAAATATAATAAGATTGATTAAAACCCGGTGTATAAGAAAAAGTATATTTATAAAAAAAACGCTGAAAAATAGCCAAGAAAAAACCGTTCTTCGGCTATTTTTTATTTGTTTAAATGTTTGTTAAAAAGGTATACATAGATATAAGTTATAATTTTGTAAAATTTTTTAAAAAATAAGGACAAAAAAGAAAGAGGGAATCGTTATGAAAATCAAATCAGGAATTAGAAGAGCGATAGTATTTTTGTTAATAGCCAGTTTGGTAATAATTCCAAATGTACCATATGTACATGCAGGTACTTTGGAACCAAACAATGTAATTAAGGCTGAATTTTTAGATTCAAATGCACAAAAAAAGCTGCACAATCCAAAGTGGATTAGAATAGAAAACAATTCAGACGTAACGGAGTATACACCTACTTTAAGTAGTCCTTTTGAGCTTATGCTTAATTTTGATTTGCATATGAATAATAACTCTATTGCAGCAGATCAAAATATAAATCATGGAGATGAAGTTACAATAACTTTATTAAAAAATGTTAAGATTGATCAGACAAAGAATTTTCCGTTGGAAATAGAAGTTAAAAAAGATTCTACAACGGAAAATGTAATATTGGGGCATGGAAAAGTAATGGCGCAAGGAAGCGACACCGTTTTAAATATAAAATTTGACGGTGATGCCAGTGTTTTTACGACTCAAACAGACGCCAGCAATCCTATAAAAGCTCAAGTCATCATTTATACCAAAATGGGCGAAGAATATCAAGAATTAAAGACAAATGAGCATAGAATTTTTAAAATAATGGACAAGGAATACTTCTTTAACGGAAGTAGAATAATTAAAAAAGACGATTCAAAAACTATAAATGTAATAAAAACTCCTTCTTGGAATCAATATGAAAAAATAATATCTTGGACTATAAAAGCAGAAAAAAATTATGGCGGAAATTTTGACGGTTGTGTATTTGAGGATGACCTAAAAGATGCAGGCGAATATGTAGAGGGAAGTTTTAAAGTAAATAATGTTGCAGTAACAGAGGGTTTTTCAAAAACGGGCAGTGTTATAAAATATGTATTCCCAAGCGGAATTACAGCAATGCAAACTATAACATTCCAAACGGAAGTAAAAAAAGAGGAATTCGATAAAGCAACAGATACAAACTACCCGTCGTGGGGATATTTGACGAAATACAATGAGGCAATAGTAAGGGACGCAGACGGAAAAGAAAACAAATCCGGCAAAGTAAATCAAACTGTTTTTAGGCAGGCGATTAAAAAAATGCCTATTACTCCTGATGAAACGAAATGGAAAGATGTTAATAAAAAATCATTTGATTGGCAAATAACGGTTAATCAAGAGGAAGAAACATTACAAAATGTAGTAATTAAAGATACATTGGAAGAATATTTAAGTTTCAAAAAAAGTTCCGACAATAAGTTTAAGGCAATACTTAAAGTTGGAGATGACGGCGCTGAATCCGAAATTGAGATGCAAGAAGGATCTGAAGTAGTTGAAAGAGAAGTGAATGGGGTAAAGGTATCAAAAACATTAAAAACATATACTTATACTATTCCAGGTACTGTGAACAAAAGGATTTATTTAACTATACCTACACAAACTACGCGAGAAAAATTGATAGAGGTCCTTGGAAAAGGAGAACCGAAGAAAGTAGTAAGTACTTTAAAATTAGGAAATAACGCAAGTGTTAGATGGGACGGCATGGATGAAGGAAAATACTTTAAATTTGATGGTTATAAGTACGGCGAAAATGGCCAGTATAGCGAATATGGCCAGTATAGCCACAAAGTTTTACCTCCAAGCACTACCAATCTAATCACGAAGCAGGCATATAATGAAGACGGTACTCTTGTAGAAGCCGGTAAAGAGGGAAATATTCTTTGGGGTGATGCAAAGAAAGACGGCTTGAAATGGGTAATTACAGTTAACAAAGACAGTTTAGATTTAAAGGATTTAAAAATAGACGAAGTACTACCAAAAGGCTTAAAAATAGAGGAAAATGCATCGAATCCGGTAATGTATGTAAAGACCGGAGAAATAGATGATTTAACAACTTTATTTGCTGATACAAATCGTGTAAATGTTACCAAAAAGGCGGGAACAGAAAACACATATACCTATGAAAGAGCGGAACTTACAGGACAGCTGACGATAGGAGTGAAGGCTCTACTCGATGAAGGTGCACTGTTAGCGGCTAATGGAATAAACGCACCTGAAAAGGCGAAGAAAAAAGAAATTATACTAGGAAATACGGCAGGCTTTACAGCAGACGGAATTGCAAGAACAGAAGTAACATCCAGATATAAGGTAAATACGAGGGTTGTTAAGAAGATTGCGCACGATGAAAGCGGTAACCTTGAAACAAATTGGGACAATCCAAACGGTAAAAAAGTAAATTGGACTATAAATATAAACGAAAGCAAGCAAAGATTGAAGAATGTTTATTTGTTTGAGCTTATGCCGCAATTTTTGGATGTCAAAACAAATGCTGCCGGAAATCCTGTTGCAACGCTTGAAATAGAAGGTCAAGCTCCTCAGGAAATAGAGCTGGTAAAAATCACACCGCAAGTGTATAAAGATGAAAGGGGAGATTTAGAAGAATCTCAACTGCAAAACAGGCAGATATACAAGTATTTCGTAGGGGTGCTTGATGCAAAAAGTGCTAAATTAACGATAGAAACAACAATTGATGCGACCAAAATAGGCACAGAAACTATCAGAAACATCAAAGATATTAAAAATATAGTAGAAATTCATTATCAGAAGATTATTGATACTATCGGAGGAGTTCCGGGAGAAGAGCCTTGGTATAGCGAGAAGAACATAGGAGGTTTTGGAATTTTACCGTCTGATGATGAAGGGGGAGAAGGAAAACTAGAAAAAACAGGTAAATTCAACCTTGATAAAAAAGGTGTGGATTGGACCATAAATGTTACATTTGACAGGGATACAAATCCTACAAATTACAAATTGTACGATTTTATGCCTTTACAAGAAAACATTGGAGCAATATCGGATTTAAAGGTAGGGGATGCTTCAATATGGGATATGATAGGAGTGGGAGATAAGCCGTCGGACGCTGTTTTGTCGGCAGTGATTGCCGCAGGGGCTTCATCAAGACAGGAAATAGTTGAAGATGGCGTAGCGGTAAACCCAAATGAAAATGTAAAAAGAAAATTGTATCCCGTGCTTAATGCCGAAAACGAAAAAGTGGGATATTTGCTGGAAATATCCGGTTTTAAGATGCTCCATAATGGAGCAAATAATAGTACAAACTATGAAGTAACTTACACTACGAAAGTAAAGGACGAAGAAGAAACATACAAAAATACTGCAGTTCTTATTCACCCAAGCAAAGCGGAAGTAAAGATTACGGCAACTGCTAATAGAATAAAAAATTCAGAAGATCCGGCAGCAAAAAGATATCTTGTGAAGAATATGCTCGAATCGTCAGCTGTTGCGGAATTTGATAAAGCGGGAAATCCTGCCACAGAAGTTGCCAACAGAATAGTAGCTGCTTCGGCTATTGATAAAACATTGGCTTATTCATACGATGACAATTCTATCATATATAGAATTGTAGTAAATGAAAGTGGAAAGATTGCCTTGGATGAAGGACTTGGAAATACAGAAATAAGCGACAAATTACCTGAGGGTTGGGTGTTTGACACTTTCAAGAACGGCAAGAAGTTTATGGTATTCGCTGCTCTTGGAGCATCCGGACAAGTAAAAGGGGAAGCAGTAGATCCTGCAACATTCAAGCTATCGGAACAAAAAGATTTTATCGGACAGCAGAAAGTAAAATTTAAGGTTGAAGGAAATGAGTTGCCAAGAATGGTAATTTTCCTAAAAGCTAAGCCGACAGAAGATGCTATCAAAAAATATATAAAAGAAATCCCGTATAGGGGAATTGTTGAAAATGTAGCTAAGCTGAAATGGCAAAACAGTCCTGTAAGTATAGAATCAAAAATATCGGATAAAGTCTTTTTCAAAAAGGTAATAGACAAGACTAGCGATATCAAGAAAAACGAAACAAATAATACTTGTACTTGGACGATAGAATATCGACCATCCATTTTCGTACAAGCTATGGACGAAGCAAGAATACACGACAAATTAGGGTATGGAGTAGACATAGAGTTAAATGCGGATAATACTGTAAAATTAGAAGGCGACAACTTTAAGTTGAAAGAGTGCAAAATTTTGGACACAGGGAATCTAGATGAAGGAACTGATGTGCAGATTACAGCTGATATGATTTCATACGATAAAGATGCACATTCCTTTACTTTGAAATTGCCTAATCCAAATAAAAATTACAAATTGTCATATAAAACAAAACTTTCCAAGACTTTCAGAATTTCAAATGAAGGTATTGCACAAGCTCTTGTCGAAGGAAAATGGAAAGAAATTGATCACATTACCAAAATGTACTATGTACTTGGTGTAGAAGGAAAAACTACGCTACCTGACTTTATAAAAGTTACAAAGAAATGGGAAGGAAGCGAAAAATTTAAGGCATATCACGAAAACGATACAGTAACAGCAACACTTATAAAAAATGGCACAAAAGACTATTCCAAAAAAGTAGCTCTCACTAAAATCGGCGATTGGAAAGGAAAGATTACCGATGTTACATGGGAAGCAGGAATAGACGGAACGGTAGAATACACTGTAGAAGAAAATGTAACAAAATCAGGAGTTACTATTTCCGATGAGGACTATGAATTTAGTGTTGAGAAAAACGCTATGAACGATTTTGTTATCGTAAATACAGAAAAAACTCGTGCGATTAAAGTTGCTAAAAAATGGAAAGACAGCAACGGAAACGATTTGAGTGTTGATAGCACTCTGGTACCTAATTCTGTTGAAATTGTACTGAAAGGAACAGCTAACGGAAATATTGTAGTAACGAAAAACGCAACACTTGAAAAAAGCAAAAATTGGAAAACCACATTCAAAGGGTTGCCGATTATGCATTACGAAGGTACGGGAGCAACAAAAATCGAGTATAGCGTAGCTGAAAACCCGATTACCGGAGCAACACTTGAAAAAACTGAATGGAACGATGCAGGGGACAGCGTTACACTTGTAAACAAAAAAGATTCTGTTATTATCAAATTCAAAAAGGTTTGGGTAAATGAAATAGCAGATAAGATTGTAGTGTACTTGAAGAAAGGCGCGGATATAATTCAAACTAAAGAAATGAAAAAGGAAGAATTTTCTGCGATTTCGCTCGGTGCTGACAAAATGGCGAAGTGGATTACGGACTTCGCACCGGTAGATAAGTTCGACGGTTCTGGAAATGAGATAGTTTATAGTGTCGACGAAGTAGATGTTGAAGGCTATGCAAAAGAAATTGTTGGAAAAGATACAGACGGCGCGCTTGTGATAAAGAATACGAAAAATTCAGTAGAGCAGCCGGCGAACGACAAGATTAGCATATCTGTAAAAAAGATATGGAAAGAAAATAACGGCACTGAAATAGCAGATAAATCAGCACTACCTGAAATTACAGTTAAGCTGGTTAAAAAAGTAGGGACAGGAGCTTTAACCGAAGTTTCCGGAAAAGTAATTAAACTGAACAAAGGAAACGATTGGAAGGGAACTTTTGCGGACTTGCCGAAAAAGGAAGGTGAGGATGCTGTAACTTATAGCGTTAAAGAGGATTCCGTTTCGGGATATACTTCTGATATTAAATCTGTAGCAGACGGATATATCATTACAAATACGAAAAATCCTCCGTCGACTCCGTCGAAACCACCTGTAACGCCACCTGTAACGCCTCCGGTAACACCGCCTGTTACACCACCGGAAACACCGTCGACACCACCTACTACACCGACAACTCCAACTACACCGAATGTACCAAGATATCCAAGGAGCAATCCGCCAAATCCTAATGATCCGAATAGTCCTCCAACTATTACTATCATAGATGAAAACGGAGTACCTCTCGGAAACTACAAAAAACATCCGAAACCGGACGGAACTTTTGAGTACATAATTGACGAAGAAGTACCGCTGGCAAACCTGCTTCCAAAAACAGGCGATGATTTTGCACATTTCTATTATATGGGCGGATTCACACTCATGATAGCAGGTATGGCAATTGCATTTAGCAGCTTGCGAAGGAAGAAAAGCAAAGCGTAGTACGGTAAAAATGCAAAGCGTTTATAAATAAAGTTTTGCTCAATTAGTAAATTTAACGAAAATAGCTAAAGAATAACATTCTTTAGCTATTTTGGATGTTAGATTAGATGATATCGTAGGACAAATGTAAATATTTTTGATATTTTTTCAAAAATTTTAAATATTATGTGGTTTAGATTCGCAAAAACAGTGTATATATAAACAACAAATACATTAAAAAATTATGAACAAATGTTTTTATAAAGTAAGCAAATGCAGTATATTTTAAGAGAAACGAGGTTATTATTATGAGAAAGAGTTATGTTGCACTGGCATACCTGTTGGTATTTTGCCTAATAAGTAGTAGCGTATCGTTTGCAGACACTATTCCGAATGCGACAGGAGCTGCGGCAAGCGATGTACAAAGCGAACATGTTATGACATCTATAAAGCTCAACGGCAAAGCTCCGGAAGAAGGACAGTTTACATTTAACTTGCTTAAAGACGGCGTGGTTGTCGATACAGCAGAAAACGATGCGGACGGAAAAGTCTTTTTCTTAAAGAAAAAATTGGAGGAGGAAAATGCGAACTACACAATCCAGTTAGTTACAAAAGAGGAAGACAAAGACAAGATAATATACGGAGAAACTTCTAAAAATGTCAATGTAGTAGTGAAGGAAGTAGAGGAGCAAGTCGGAAATTATGACAATGCGATAGATTTCTACGCTACAAACGATGCAGTCGGCAATATCAAGGTTCACTACAAGATAAACGGAAAAGAAGGCTCTACTACTGCATATTGTATCAATACTGATGTTGGGTTAAAGCAGTACAGGAGAATAGAGCCGATAAAAGATCCTGATGATGAAACTTTGGCGAAATATATTGTATCTTCATTTTATGATTGGGAAGGTATTTATGCTGATGCTAACCGAAACGGCAAGACAATTGCGGTAGGTGCCGGAATGAATACTGTGGATATTCAGCACACTTACAAATTTAAGGGATATGCATACGATGTTAAGACAAATAACATAGTTAGCGAGTTACAAACAACCTATAACACCGCCAGCATTTCCGACTTATTGAGAAAAACCTTGTATTACAATGATTATAAATTTAATGCGGGAAGCGTTAATGTGGACAGATATAGGGACGGAAAAAATGCATATGGATATTCCGTACAGGCTGTTGCCGAAAAAGACCTGAAAAATCCTCATTACTATAACAGAGTTAAGCAAAATATGGTGTGGGCAGTAACAGGCGGCATGTGGGGAAGAATGCGCGTACATTATCGTTATGACGGTGCAAGATACAAAGGTCAGGAAGTACACAATATGGTATTGGATGAACAGTACCAGACGCTTCCGGCTAATTTCAAATCCCATATGCAGAAAGTGGCCAGCACAACAGTTGTGCCTGAAAATTATCATGTTATGATTTTTAGAAATGACGCCAATCCTACGCAACCTGTTGCATTCGGATATCTTGATGACGGTTCTGCAGGAACCAGAAAGGTTAAGAAAACTTTTGTCAATGTACCTGAGTTTGAGTGCAGAACTAACGAGAAAACTAAGATAGAAATAACGAAAAATTGGATAGGAAAAGCGGCAGACTCAATAACGCTTCGTTTGAAAGATGAAGCAGGAAATATAATTGAGAAAGTTGTAAATAAAAACGATTCCAATGTAACAAAGACAGGAGATGATCCAAAGAGCAAATGGGTTATCAGCTTTGAAGTGCCAAAATACGCAAATGTTGAGGGTGCGGAAAAGACATATACATTAGATGATGAGAAAGATTTAAACGGTTACAAAAAAGATGTCGATAAGGCAAGTAACACTGTTACAAATACGCAGACAAAAATAATCAAGATTACAAAGAAATGGTTAGGAAAAGTAGGCGATACTGTAACTATTTACTTGCTTAAAGGTGCACAAACATTACAGGATGTAACAGAAAATACGCTGAAAGTAACGCTGAACAAGGCAAACTTTACAGGAAGCGAGTGGACATATAAATTTGAAAATCTTGCTAAGTACGATGCTGACGGAAAAGAGATTGCGTACAAGGTAGAAGAGGGCAAGACAGAAGGCTACAAAAAGGAAATTAAGGAAAATCAAAAAGACGATTTTACTGTTACAAATACAGAGCAAGCAAAGATAAAAGTAAATAAAAAGTGGATAGGTAAAGAAGGCGACTCTATTACTATCAAGATAGAAAATGAAAAAACAGGAGCTCTTATCAAAGAAATAAAATTGACAAAAGATACAGAGGGACTGAACAGAGTAGTTGATTCTGCAAATTCTAATATTGTAACGTGGGAAACTACAATCGAGCTTGATAAGGTAGATACGCAAGGCGCGCCTATAACATTTACTGCGGAGGAATCTGATTTAAGCGGATATGTAAAAGATGTCAAGAAGGATTCCGATACAGAGTTTACTATTGTAAATATCGAAAAAGTAGTACTAAAAGCGACAAAGAACTGGGTAGGAGCGGACGGAAGCGCAAAAGTTCCTAGCGATAAAGTGAGCGAGATAAAAGTGCACTTGTTGCAGGAGGGTGTCAGCGAGCCGCTTCAGACAAAGACCGTAACAAAAGCTGAAAATGCCGGCAAGACTACATGGGAGATTGCGTTTGATGCAGTGCCTAAGTACGATGCAAGCGGAAATGAAATAAAGTACGAAGTAAAAGAAGATGCAGTAGCAGGATATGATACCACTGTAGACGGCTTTACTATTACGAATAAGGAAAAAGAAAGACTGAAAGTAATCAAGACTTGGGTAGGAAAAGTAGGCGAATCCATAACAATTACGCTGAATAACGGCACGACAGAATTGGCACCTATTACTGTAACTCCAAATAGTGAAGGCTTTAAGTCTAAAAAAGACGGAAACAAAACTACTTGGGAAGTTCCACTTGATGTTGAGAAATACGGTGCGGACGGAACAGCCATTACTTATACTGCAAAAGAAACGCCGATAAACGGCTACGACACGATAGTAACAAAAGATAGCGATAACAATGTAGTTATTACCAATATAGAAAAAGTATCCATAGGTCTTACCAAAAAATGGTTAGGAAAGAACGGCAACGCGGAAACTCCAAAGGCAGGCACAACTATTACCGTTAAATTGATGAACGGAAGCGAAGTTGTCGATACTAAGGATTTGAGCCTAGCAAACAAGGCAGGGTTAGATGACGCTACATGGAAAGTTGAGTTTAAAGCAGTACCGAAATATAAGCAAGACGGAACGCCGATAAACTATACAGTTGAAGAAGTTAATGTGGCGGGATACACAACACAAAATAGCGGTGATGTAGAAAATGGCTTTGTAATCACAAACAAGAACACCAAAGATCCGAATGAAAAAATAACGATAAGCGGTGTTAAAAGGTGGATAGGAAAGGCAGCAGACACTGTAACTATTTACTTGCTTAAAGGTGCGCAAACATTACAGGACGTAACGGAAAGCACGCTGAAAGTAACGCTGAATAAGGCAAACTTTACAGGTGGCGAGTGGACATATACTTTTGAAAATCTTGCTAAGTACGATGCTGACGGAAACGAAATAGCGTACAAGGTAGAAGAAGATAAAGAGTCTCAAATAGGTTACAAGAAAGAAATCACAGGAAATGTTGCAGACGGATTTACTATCACAAATAAAGAAAAGCTGAAAGTAATCAAGACTTGGGTAGGAAAAGTAGGCGAATCCATAACAATCACGCTGAATAACGGCACGACGGAATTGGCACCTATTACTGTAACTCCAAATAGTGAAGGCTTTAAGTCTAAAAAAGACGGAAACAAAACTACTTGGGAAGTTCCACTTGATGTTGAGAAATACGGTGCGGACGGAACAGCCATTACTTATACTGCAAAAGAAACGCCGATAAACGGCTACGACACGATAGTAACAAAAGATAGCGATAACAATGTAGTTATTACCAATATAGAAAAAGTAGCACTAAAAGTTGCTAAACATTGGATAAATAAGGACGGCGAAGCAGGAGCGGTAGGTGATACAATCACTGTTCACTTGATGAAAGAAGGACAAAGTGAGCCTGTTCAGACAAAGACCGTAACAAAAGCTGAAAATGCCGGAAAGACTACATGGGAGATTGCATTTGATGCAGTGCCTAAGTACGATGCAAGCGGAAATGAAATAAAGTACGAAGTAAAAGAAGATGCAGTAGCAGGATATGATACTACTGTAGACGGCTTTGCTATTACGAATAAGGAAAAACCTACAATACCTCCGGCGCCACAGCCAAAGACAGGTACCATAAACATAAAGGTTGTGAAAGAGTGGATAGGTAAAGTAGGAGATGAAATAACTATCTACTTAGTGAAGTCCGGTGATACGGCAGACAAAGCAATAGAAACAAAGACTATTAAGAAAAACGAGCTTACTGACGGTAAGTGGGAATACACATTTACTGCGGAAAAGTATGCTGCTGACGGAAGCGAGATAACATATGCTGTCTTGGAAAAAGATAGTGCGGGTTATGAAAAAGAAATAACAGGAAATCAGCAAGACGGTTTCAAAATCGTAAATACTGAAAAACCTGTAACTCCACCTCAACCTGAAAAAACAAGTATTTCGGTTGTAAAGGCATGGATAGGAAAAGTAGGTACAGCGGTAACCGTTCACCTAATCAAGCAAGGACAAGCTGTTGAAAATGCAGTACTCACTGCTGAGAAAAACTGGAAGCATACATTCACAAATCTTGCTAAGTACGATGCTGACGGAACAACCGAGATAAAGTACGAGGTTAAGGAAGATAATGTTGTAGGCTATAAATTGAAGTCGATAGTAGAGAATGTAAAAGGCGTATTTACTATTACTAATGAAGAAGAGCCGATAGTACCGCCACAGCCTAAGCCTGAACCTGAAAAAGTAGCACTAAAGGTTACAAAGAACTGGTTAGGAGCGGACGGAAATCCGAAAGCGCCTAGTGCAAATGTGGGTACGGTAACATTTAATTTGATGAACGGTACGCAAGTTGTAGATACGCAGACTGTAAATGTTGCGGAAAAGCAAGGAACGACATGGGAAGTGGCATTTAAAGAAGTACCGAAGAACGACGCTCAGGGACAACCTATAAATTATACAGTGGCAGAGGTTAAAGTTGACGGTTACGATACTACTGTAAACGGATTTACCGTTACAAATAAAGAAAAACCTGTAACTCCACCTGAACCTGAAAAGAGGACGCTGGAATTTACGAAAAACTGGGTTGGAAAAGTAGCTGATGAAATAACAATTTACATAACAAACAATGTAACAAATGAAGTCATTACGTTGATTGCCAAAAAGGATAAAATAACATCCACACCTGATCCGAGCAATGCGAACAACACTATATGGAGATTCACATTTGATGTTCCTAAGAGTGTGCAAGGGCAGGATGTAACTTACTCCATAAGGGAGAAGGAGCTGAAAGATTACGAAACAACGGTAACAGGGGATCAGGACAAAGGCTTTGTTATAACAAATATAGAAAAGCCGCCTGTAACACCGCCTGACGAAAATGACGGAAACATAGTTATAAAGGTTACAAAGAACTGGATTGGTAAAATCGGTGATTCTATAAAAGTACGCTTGAAAAACGGAAGTAAAGTTGTAGAAGAAAAAGTCATAACGAAATCTGAAGGACAAAATTCGGAAAAGGCTAATTGGGAGTTCACATTTAGTGAGGTGCCAAAGAAGGACGCAGATGGAAATCTGATAACATATACGCTTGAAGAAGAAGATATTGAGGGTTACACAAAGGCGATTACGGGAGATCAAAACTCCGGATTTGTGATTACAAATACGAAGAATCCTGATAAACCGATAACACCTCCGGAACCTAAACCTGATCCTAAACCGGAACCTAAACCTAATCCTAATCCTGAACCTGAGAAAGTAACGTTAAAGGTTACAAAGTACTGGGTTGACAAAGACGGAAAAGAAAAAGCGCCTAGCGACAAAGTAACATCTGTAACATTCAATTTGATGAACGGTACGGAAGTTGTTGATACACAGACAGTAACCAGAGCAAATAATGAAGGCAAGGCAACTTGGGAAATAACGTTCAAAGAGGTACCAAAGAACGATGCACAAGGAAAGCCTATAAATTACACGGTAGCAGAGGCTAAAGTAGACGGTTACGATACTACTGTAAACGGATTTACCGTTACGAACAAAGAAAAACCTGTAACACCTGATGTAGAAAAGATAAATGTAAAGGTTACGAAGAAGTGGCTCGACAAGGACGGAAAAGCCGGTAAAGTTGGCGACGAGATAGCTGTTTTACTGAAAAACGGAAATAAAGTTGTTGCTAAACAGGTTGTTAAGAAGTCTGAAAACGCTGAGCTGACAACATGGACAATCGAGTTCAAAGATCTTCCTAAAAAGGATGCTAGCGGCAAGGAGATAATCTATACTGTTGATGAGGAAAAAGTATCAGGTTACATCAAGACCGTAGAAGGAAATCAGGAGCAAGGCTTCACTATTACAAATAAGGAAGATCCTACTCCGAAAGAACAGATAAAAGTAATTAAAAAGTGGGTAGGAAAAGTTGGACAGGCCATAACTATCACACTGAAGAATTCTGAAACCGGCGAAATCCTTGAAAACGTAGTTGTAACTAAGGAAACAAAGGGACTAAAAGAAATCGTAGATACTGCTAAGAATACTACGATATGGGAAATTCCTTTGGAAGCTAACAAGTACGATGTTAAGGGAAATGCTATCACATACAGCGCTCAGGAAGCTGAATTGAAAGATTATGCTAGTGCTGTTACAAAGGTTTCAAATACTGAATTTGCTATCACAAACATAGAAAAAATAGCAGTAAAACTTACGAAGAAGTGGATCGACAGAAACGATCAGCCGGGAGCTATCGGAAGAGCGATAACTGTTTCTTTGAAAAATGCCAAAACAAACGAAGTTGTTGCTACGAAAGTTATAAAAGCAGCAGAACTTACAGGTGGCGACAAGTCTACATGGGAATTTACAGTTGATGCTCCTAAGTATGACGCAGAAGGAAATGTGGTAGACTATATCGTAACGGAAGATGCGGTATCAGGATATACTACACAGCCTATAAAAGGAAATATATCGGACGGATTTGTTATTACAAATAAGGAAATACCGCCTACGACGCCAAGCAGACCTCGTAGACCGAGCAATCCTACACCGAATACACCGCCTACACCGACGTATCCTAGCTATCCAAAAGACAATCCGCCTGATCCTAACGATCCAAAGAGCCCGCCAACTATTACAGTAATAGATGAGGGCGGTGTACCTCTTGGAAATTACAAGAAGCAGAAGAAGTCTGACGGAACGGAAGAATATGTACTCATAGACGATGTAGTTCCTTTGGCAGGTGTGCTTCCAAATACAGGAGATGATTTTGCTAATAGATATTATATGGGTGGATTTGCCTTGATGATGGGCGGACTCTTCTTGGTACTGCAGGACTTGAGAAGAAGACGCAAAGAGGATTAAGCCTTGATACAATATCGAATTTGAAAAATTCTCTAAAACATATAAGCTATTGCATGGCAGTAATGCCATGTGATAGCTTTTTGCGTATTTTTCACCAATTATAAAACTAAATCTTGAAAAAAAGCGCAATTTGATGTAAACTAATAACACAGAATACTTTATGTAGGAGAAATAGTTTGAGTACAGAGTTAATGAATGATCAAAATTACGGAGCGGAGCAGATACAAGTACTTGAGGGACTTGAAGCTGTAAGAAAAAGGCCCGGAATGTATATAGGAAGCACCAGTGCAAGAGGGCTTCACCACTTGGTTTACGAGGTAGTCGACAATAGTATCGACGAAGCACTTGCAGGGTTTTGTAAAAATATAGAAGTTACGATAAATGCGGACAACTCCATAACTGTCGAAGATGACGGTAGAGGTATGCCTGTAGACAATCACCCAAAACTGAATATACCGGCGGTTGAGGTAATACATACAGTGCTGCACGCCGGAGGTAAATTCGGCGGAGGAGGATACAAGGTTTCGGGAGGGCTTCACGGAGTTGGAGCGTCGGTAGTTAACGCCCTTTCGACCAATATGGAAGTTGAAATCAAAAGGGACGGGAAGGTTTACAAACAAACTTACAGCAAAGGTAAAACCACATCGCCGCTTACGGTAATCGGAGATTCAATTTCAACCGGTTCTAAAACAAGTTTTTGGCCGGATGCGGAGATTTTTGATGAAACGGTTTTCGATTATGCAACACTCGAACATCGTCTCAGAGAAATGGCGTTTTTGAACAAAGGAATCAAAATTACGCTCGAAGACAAGCGCGAAGGCATTGCAAAAAAAGAGGTATTCCACTACGAGGGCGGATTGAAAGAATTTGTTGCTCATCAAAATAAAAACAAAGAGGTAATTCATCCCGAAATAATTTACTTTGATGTTGAATTTGTGAAAAATAATGTCGAAATAGAAGTAGCGATGCAGTATACGGATAGATACAATGAGCTTGTGCTTTCGTATGCGAATAACATCAATACTACTGAGGGCGGAACTCATATGGTCGGCTTCAAATCTGCACTTACTCGTGTAATCAACGATTATGCCAAGAAAAATAAGCTGGTCAAGGATAACGAGCCGTCGCTTACGGGGGAAGATGTACGAGAGGGACTGACCGCTATAATATCTGTAAAACTCTCTGAGCCTCAGTTTGAAGGACAGACGAAAACTAAGCTGGGAAACAGCGAAATGCGTGGATATGTCGAAACTGTAACCAACGATAATCTAACCGCATTTTTGGAAGAAAACCCCGCTTCCGCAAAGATAATAATAGACAAGTGCTTGCGTGCCGCAAGGGCGAGGGAAGCTGCGAGAAAAGCAAGAGATTTGACTCGCAGAAAGAGTGTACTTGACGGATTTTCATTGCCAGGCAAGCTCGCAGACTGTTCCGAAAAAGATCCTACTATTTCGGAGATATTCCTAGTCGAGGGAGATTCCGCAGGTGGAAGTGCAAAATCCGGTAGAGATAGGAAAAGACAAGCAATTTTGCCACTCAGAGGTAAAATTCTAAATGTTGAGAAGGCAAGACTCGACAAGATACTCAATTCTGAAGAAATTAAAAATATGATTACGGCGTTCGGATGCGGTATCGGCGACGATTTTAATATAGAAAAGCTCAGGTATCACAAGATAATCATAATGACGGATGCCGATGTAGACGGAGCGCACATAAGGACATTACTGCTCACATTCTTTTATAGGTATATGACTCCGCTAATCGAGGGAGGATATGTCTATGCGGCGCAGCCTCCTCTATTTAGAACCAAAAGAGGTAAGGAGGAATATTACACTTATAGTGAAAAAGAGCAAGAGAAGCTCATGGCGTCTTTGAACGAAAAGACTCCGAATGCAAAGTGGGAAATTCAGCGTTACAAGGGACTTGGAGAAATGGATGACGACCAGCTTTGGGAAACAACCATGGATTACAAAACTCGAACATTGATACAGATAACACTTGAGGATTCGGCTGTGGCAGACGAAATATTTACTACACTTATGGGGGACAAAGTGCCGCCCAGACGAAAATTTATAGAGGAGAATGCGAGATACGCAAATCTTGATATTTAAGCGATATGAGTGATAACGAAAAACAGATAAATATGCTAGAGGATATGAAGCTAATCCAACATGAGATACACGACGAAATGAAAAATTCGTACATCGACTATTCGATGAGTGTAATAGTTGGAAGAGCACTCCCAGATGTGCGTGACGGACTTAAGCCGGTTCACAGGAGAATTTTGTACGGCATGGGAATTTTGGGAGTTACACCGGACAAACCGCACAAGAAATCTGCGAAGATAGTCGGTGATGTAATGGGTAAGTTCCACCCTCACGGCGACTCATCTATTTACGATGCGCTTGTTAGGCTGGCTCAAGATTTTTCGATTAGATATCCGCTTGTAGACGGACATGGAAACTTCGGTTCCGTAGACGGCGACGGAGCTGCGGCTATGCGTTATACGGAATCCCGAATGACGCCTTTCGCACTTCAAATGCTTAGAGATATAGAAAAGCAAACGGTAGATTTTGTTCCGAACTTCGACGAAGAAGAAATGGAACCTGTTGTGTTGCCTGCAAGATACCCCAATTTGCTTGTAAACGGATCTAACGGTATCGCGGTAGGAATGGCGACATCCATACCCCCACACAATTTGCGTGAGGTAATAGATGCAACCGTTTATATGATTGACAATAACGATGCTACGGTAGACGATTTAATAAAAATCGTAAAAGCACCGGATTTTCCGACAGGCGCAATAATACTTGGTAAAAATGCAGCAAAAGAAGCATATCGAACGGGACAGGGCAAGGTTACAGTTCGTGCAAAAACAGAAATAGAGGAAACTTCCAAAGGAAAGCAGCAAATAGTCGTTACGGAAATTCCATATCAGGTAAATAAGGCAAGGCTAATAGAAAAGATAGCAGAGCTTGTAAAAGACAAGCGTATTGACGGTATATCGTATATTCGCGATGAATCATCCCGTAGAGGCGGAATGAGAATTGTTATAGAGCTGAAAAGGGATGCAAACCCTCAGATTACACTAAATAGGCTCTTTAAGCATACACAAATGCAAGACAGTTACAGCATGATAATGATTGCACTTGTGAAAGGTGAACCTAAAATTTTATCGCTTTACGATATATTAAGCGAATATTTGAAGCATCAAAAAGATGTTGTTACCAGAAGAACTATTTTTGATAAGAACAAGGCGGAAGCTAGAGCGCATATACTCGAAGGACTTAGAATAGCACTTGACAATATCGATGAGATAATCAAGATAATTCGTTCAAGTTACAGCGATGCAAAGGAAAAATTGATTGAACGTTTCGGCCTTTCGGACACTCAGGCGCAGGCAATTTTGGAAATGCAGCTAAGAAGACTGCAAGGACTCGAACGCGAAAAAATCGAAGAAGAGTATGCAAAATTGCTGGAAATGATAGCTTACTACAACAGCCTGCTGGAAGATGAAAAAAAGCTGATGGGCGTGATAAAAGATGAACTTTTAGAGGTTCGTGATAAATACGCAGATGAAAGACGCACAAAGATAGTTGCAGATGAATCTGAAATAGATGAAGAGGATTTGATTGCAGAAGAGAATGTTGCGATTACTTTGACACATCTCGGATATTTGAAGAGAATGCCGTCGGACACCTACAAAACGCAGAAGCGAGGCGGCAAGGGAATTACAGGACTTACAACGCGTGAAAACGATTTTGTAAAGAATCTGATTATGACATCGACACACGATACACTTATGTTCTTAACGAATTTTGGTAAAGCGCATAAACTTAAGGCATACGAAATTCCGGAAGGCGGCAGAACTGCCAAGGGAACGCCTGCGGTTAATTTCCTTAGCTTGATGCAAAAGGAGAGAATCACGGCAATCATACCTATTCAGGAATTTTCTGAAGACAAATTCCTAATAGGTGTTACCAAGAGCGGAACAATCAAGAAAACACCGCTTTCGCAATACGATGTAATGAGAAAAGGCGGACTTGTAGCCATAAACCTCAAGGAAGATGATGAGCTCATCGGAATACAGGAAACTACGGGTAACAACAATGTTATTATCGTTACAAAACAGGGAAAGTGTATATGCTTCTCGGAAGAAGAAGTGCGTAGTATGGGCAGACAGGCTGCCGGTGTAAGAGCAATCAAGCTCGAAGACGGCGACGAAGTCGTATCAATGGAGCTTGTAAAAGAAGGTCAGGAACTTTTTGTAGTTACCGAAAAGGGATACGGAAAGAGAACATCCGTAGACGAATATAAGATGCAAACGCGTGGTGGCAAAGGACTACTTACTTACGACAAAGCCAAGTTCAAGAAAACGGGAGAACTTGTAGGCGCAATGGTCGTAAACGAAGATGACGAAATGATGCTTATAAATTCCGATGGAATAATTATAAGGATAAGAGCAGCAGAGGTTTCAAGACTTGGAAGAAGTACACAGGGAGTGCGTATCATGAAAGTAGAAGAAGATACGAATATAATCGCCCTGGCGAAAGTTATCAGTGAGGAGGACAGCGAGGAATAGACACCATGGAATATAGGTGAAAATATGGTAAAATTAGAAGATTTTAAGAAATACAAAGAAAGTAAAAACATTGAAGATCGAAATGAGATTGTTGAAGCCTATTTGTATATGGTAGAAATTCTGATACGAAAATACCTGAACAAGGGGGTTGAATACGAAGATTTGTATCAGGTCGGGGCGCTTGCGCTTGTCGCGGCGGTTGATAGATTTGATCCTGAAAAGGGTTATGAGTTTTCGAGTTTTGCTACGCCTACTATTCTTGGCGAAATAAAAAAACATTTCCGAGATAAGGAATGGAGCATGAAGGTTCCAAGAAGAGTAAAAGAACTTAGCCTTAAGATACCCCCTACAAAGGACTATCTGACGGAAAAGCTGGGTAGAACTGCGACAGTTGAAGAAATTGCAGAACAGCTCGGAATTACGGAAGACGATGTAATAGAAGCGATAGAAAGCGGAAAAGCATACGCCACATATTCGCTTAATCAAACTCTCGATGAAGAAACTGAGGGGATAGTGTCTTTTGAAAAATTTGCTTCAATCGAGGAAAAAGGTTATTCCAGCGTCGAAGACTTTGAAATAATTAAGAATGTCTACGAGGAGCTCAAAGAAAAGGAGCGAAAGATTTTTTTGATGCGCTATATCGACAGCAAGACGCAGGCGGAAGTCGCAGAGAAACTCGGAGTTTCACAGATGACAGTATCGAGGGCAGAAAAAAATATTAGAAAAAAATTCCGTGATGAATTGGAGAAGAATTAAAAAATGGGACGAGTTTTTTCCGGCGTGCAGCCTACAGGAAATATACATTTAGGAAATTATTTGGGCGCGCTCAAGCAGTTTGTAAAGTTTCAAGAAAACGATGAGTGCATTTATTGCATAGTTGATTTACATTCTATTACTGTACCGCAAGATCCGAAGGCACTTAGGCAACATATATTGGATGTTGCGGCGCTTTACATTGCAATTGGAGTAGATGCGAAGAAATCCACGGTTTTCGTACAATCCGATGTTCCGGGACATGCGGAGCTTTCGTGGATATTGACCTGTAATTCGTACACGGGCGAGCTTTCGAGAATGACGCAATTTAAAGACAAAAATAGAGGTAGAGAATCTGCGCCGACGGGACTTTTCACATATCCTATTTTGATGGCGGCAGATATACTCCTTTATGACACAAACATAGTACCGGTTGGAAACGACCAAAAACAGCACATTGAACTTTGTAGGGATATTGCTATTCGAATAAATAACAAATATGAAGGCACATTTGTTGTACCGGAGGGCAGCTTTTTGAAAGAAGGCGCGCGTGTTATGTCGCTCGACGATCCTACTAAAAAAATGAGCAAGAGCGCAGAAAATCCGCTTAGCAGAATCTCTCTTTTAGATGAGCCTGCAACCATTAAAAAAGCTATAATGAAAGCAACTACCGACTCGGAGGGAAGTGTTCGTTTTGACATCGAAAATAAACCGGGAATCAGTAACTTACTTAGCATTTACAGTGCTATTTCAGGAAAAACCATAGAACAACTGGAAAAAGATTACGAAGGACAAGGCTATGGTAATTTTAAAAAGGATTTAGTTGAAGTAGTGGTTGATGCACTTGCACCTATTCGTGAAAATTTCGAACAAATCAGATATACAGACGAACTTGTCAGGGACCTTAAGGCAGGCGGTGAAGCTGCAAACGAAATTGCGTGCAAAACATTGGCAAGAGTCAAAGACAAGTTCGGACTTGGACTTTGATTGAGTAGGAGAAGTGCGAAATGCCAAATAAAAGTTCTGATTTGAAGCAGATGGTCAAAGACTATGCGGTGATAACGCTCGGTCTATTTATAGTTGCATTCGGAGTTTATTTCTTTAAATTGCCGAACAACTTTTCAACAGGCGGAGTCAGCGGAATTTCTATAATAGTTGCCGGACTTACGCATATTCCCAAACCTACTTTGATGATAGCGATAAATATGCTAATGCTCTTTCTTGGGTTTGTTTTCTTAGGAATATCATTCGGAATACGAACGTTGTACGGTTCGTTGACATTTTCGGCGTTTATTAAGTTATTTGCGATAATATATCCTATGGATAAGCCGTTTACATCGCAACCGCTCCTTGAAATGATGTTTGCGGTGCTTCTTCCTGCGCTGGGTTCAGCTATTTTGTTCAACTATTCGGCGAGCAGTGGCGGAACGGATATATTGGCGCTTATAATCAAAAAATTTACACCGCTCGATGTAGGCAAAGCGCTTTTCGTAGCAGACGGACTGATTGCTTTTTCGAGCCTTTTCATATTCGGGATAGAAACAGGACTTTTTTCTATATTCGGACTGTTTGCGAAAGCCGTTTTTGTTGATAACATAACAGAAAGTTTGAACACTAAGAAGTGTTTCACTATCATAACCGAAGAACCTGATAAAATCAGCGATTATATACACGAGATAATGGATAGAGGTGTTACCAGATATGAGTGTATCGGGACATACGATTTGAAGCCGAGAAGCATTTTGATTTCGGTAGTTAACCGCTATCAGGCAAAACAGTTGCAACAGTTTATCAGAAAAGTTGACAAGCGTTCATTTGTAATTATAACAAACAGCAGCAATATAATAGGCAAGGGCTTCAGAACCCCTGCAGTTTAGGCTTGCTTTGGAAAAGGAGAAAGTCATGCTCTATAATGAAAGAAATTTTGAGAACGAAGTGGCGCTAACAGTTGCGAAAAAGATGGCTGCAGCAGCTAGAACTGCCCCGAAGGCAAGCGGACTTGATAAAATCGAAATATTGGTGCTGGATGGCAAAGAAAAAGATGAACTTGCAGCGGCGTTGAGTAAAGCAGGCAGAGAGAGAAATATAGATTTTTTTGTAAGAGATGCAGGAAATATAGAAGCGAGTGAAGCTGTGGTGTTGATAGGTATGAACAATATACCGTTTGGATTGCCGCAGTGTGGAATTTGTGGATTTAGGGATTGCGCCTCGATGAAAAAAGCAGGTGGAAGGTGCAGCTTCAATGTTACCGATTTGGGAATAGCAGTGGGTTCTGCTGTAAGTATAGCGGCGGACAATAGGATAGATAACCGTGTACTTTATTCGGGAGGCAAAATAGCGGTGGAAGCCGGCTTTTTTGAAAAAGGAGTCTGTCTTGCATATGCGATTCCGCTTTCGATAAGTACGAAAAGCATATTTTTTGATCGTGGAAAAAACGACAAGGCTTCGGGCGATGAATGTCCGAAAGATTAGTATTTTTGCAAGAAGCGCGTATATGGAGCAAAGCTGATTGCAGAAAGTACGAAGAAAGTCGCAAGGAAAATTCCGGCGATTACATCGCTTGGATAATGCACACCAAGGTATATTCTGCTACCTGCAATTAGGAATGGTAAAATTAGAAAAATGGCAAATAGAACTTTTAAAACAAATTTTAAAGTTCTATTTTTTTGTTCTTTGATAAGTTTGCAGGTGTAATAAGCAAGCAAGAGATAAAAGACCATGGAAGAAGTAGTATGGCCGCTTGGAAAGCTGAATGTATGCTCACTGACAAGCTGCGGTATTACTTGCGGTCTGCTTCGCACAATAAGATGCTTGAATGCCGCATTGCAAAGCGAAGCCGCCGCAAGTGGCAGGACTACGGCGAAGCCGTAGACGTGCCGAAGTTTTGGAATCAAAACTAATACCGCAGCGGCGGCAAACAAAAATGCAGTGCCGCCCAGATTGGTTATAAACTTGAAAATTATATTAAGAGTATCGCTTCGAAGCGAACCTGCAAATTTAAGTACAGTTATGTCAAAAGTGAAACCGCTTGAGTTTACAGGCAATGCGATTATGTGAACCAGCATAAAACCGAAAGCAATCAAAGATAATGTAGCCAGCAAGTTTAATATTAGGTTCGCATTTTTGTTCATATGTTACTCCTTTACATTTCTAAGGTTTTATAATTTTTTATTCCGTGCTGTTTTTTGCACGAAACATTTGGGAAGTACTATATTTGAATACTTTTTTCCTTTTCCCAGTAATATGCAATTGCAAAGGCAAAATACATAGGAAGAAGATATTGTAATGCCAAAATATAGATAATATATTTAAAAATCGGCACCATATAAATACTACCCACCATTCCAATTCCTAAAATATTCTCTATAAAAATTCTTGTCCTTAGTGCACTGAAATCCCAAATAATAGTTGCCGCAAAGGCTGAAATTATCAAAATTTTATGCTTCCCCAGATAAACACTTAAAAATCTCCAATTAAAAGAATTATTGAGTATTTTCTTTTTGTTTCTAAGTCTGTAAAACAAAAATCCAAGAATAAGCGAAATTGAAATTTGAATCCAAAATAATATGTCGGTGTTTAACATCCTAACGCTTCGTGCGACCAATATCAAGAATAAATTTACACAAACCAAAATAACAATTCCTAATAGAACATTATTTATTGAATTTTTGAGTAATTGACCGTCGCTTAATACCTTATATTCTTTTATAGCATTTTTATGATAAAGTTTATATTTTGTCCATAAATATCCCAAATAAGCAACTATAGCCGAAGAAATTCCAACGCCATAACCGAGAAATCTTTCTATAAAATAATGCACGAGATTTTCGTAGTCCACTGTTCCGCCTAAAAATATTGGGACTATATTATTTTCTATATCTGAAAGTTTCATTTCAAGAATCAACAAGTATATTGCAAAGATACCCCAAAACAAAATCCATTTATATCTAATCAAATAACCTAATAAAAAATTTCCAAACTTGTAATTTTCATTTGCTATTTTTTTATATACAATTCTTCCTATGTAAACTCCACAAAAAAATGATGCCACAAGTCTTAAAAAATCGACTATTCCTACCGAGCTGCTTTCACTTTTGAAAAATATGTAAGAAGCAGTTATAAGGATAGAGTTTAAAATTACAAGGAATCCGAATGCCATAAATAGATACTTAATTGATTGTTTGAATTTATACCCTTCAATAGATTCATGTGTAATCATTTCCATTTCCCCTTTTTAAGAATTAATACAAAAGGTTCCATAACTTCTTATATAATTTATAGCTCCAACATTAAACTACGCATACAGGGAAGGAATTATTTTTTCCCTGTATGCATATATAGTTAAATACTTAGAACCACGGATGCACTGACACTTGTAAATGAGATTTTCCTTTAAGTCCTACTATATAATCTGCGTGCAGTGATCTGCTCATAATTAACTTTCTCCTTTTAAATTATCATTTTTGATTTCTTGTCGTTATTAATAGTCAATATTTTCTGCCCAATCATATGCACCACATGCCTTTTACAATACCTAAACTATATATAAATGTGTTATGGGTCTTATAATGTTACTAGACATTCTAATACTATGTATGCTTATTATGATAAAAAGTGTTCCGAAAACAAATTTCATGTTATTTTTGATGCTCTATTGACAAAGTTATAGCTAGGTTGCTTTTATTTTATTATTTAAAGTACTTTACAGCAGAGGCGAACATTTTGATGTCGTAATTACCTAAAACATTCTTGTAAAGACCGTATCCAATTCGTTCGCTATGTCCCATTTTACCGAATACTCTGCCGTCGGGAGATGTGATACCCTCGATAGCAAAGTCGGAACCGTTTGGATTGAAATTTATATCAAATGTAGGATTTCCGTCGAAGTCTACATATTGGGTTGCAATCTGCCCGTTTTCAAACAGGTTCTTAATCATTTCGTCCGATGCGATGAATCTGCCTTCACCGTGAGAAATAGGAACGCTGTAAATTTCGCCAACTGATGCTTGAGATAGCCATGGTGATTTGTTTGATGCAATCTTGGTGCGGACTATCTTGGACTGGTGCCTTCCTATTTTGTTAAAAGTCAGCGTCGGTGCATCGGCATTAGCGTCCGTAATTTTGCCATAAGGAACAAGGCCCAGTTTGATAAGAGCCTGAAAGCCGTTGCAAATTCCGGCAGCAAGTCCGTCGCGCTTTTCGAGCATGGCTTCGACCTGTTCTTTGATAAGCGGATTTCTGAAAAATGCTGTGATAAACTTACCGCTTCCGTCAGGTTCGTCTGCGGCAGAAAATCCACCAGGTATAAAGAGGATTTGCGCTTCGCTAAGTTTTTTCGCAAATTCTTCTATGCTTCTTTGTATGAAGTCCGAATTTAGATTGTTGACAACGAATATATCTGCTTTTGCACCTGCATTTTCGAATGCCCTTGCGCTGTCGTATTCGCAATTTGTACCTGCAAATACAGGAATCAATACGCTAGGTTTAGCAGTCGGAACAGAGCAAGACATAAATGATGTCGCTCTAAAATCTTGCATTTTTTGCAATGAGCCTTTTTGTTTTACATTGCAGCTGTATATAGGTTCAAGTTTGTTTTCGTATATATCAAGTAATTTTTCAAGCTCAATGGCATCACCTTTATGTGTAATATTTTTCTCTTTTGTAATGATACCACAAGTTGTGCCGAAATCAACATTATCAGCAAGTTCAACGACAAAAGAAGAAAAGCGTTTTTTGAATATTTCCTGTATGCTCATACTGTCATCAAATTTAAAGCCGAAACCGTTACCGATTTGCATTTTAAAGATTGCCTCTGCAACGCTATTTGCACCTAGCGCATACGCAGAAAGGATTTTGCCTTCACGCATCAAAGTTGTAATGCTATCAAATACTTTAATAAGTGAGTCTGTTTTTGGTAGATTGTACTCATCGTATTCAGGTGAAATCAAAGCTACTTTGTGGTTTTCCTTTTTAAATTCAGGCGTAACTATGTTGTCTATGTGTTCGCAGCTTACGGCAAATGATACCAAAGTTGGAGGAACTTTGATGTTTTCAAATGTTCCGCTCATAGAGTCCTTGCCGCCGATTGCAGCTATTTGAAGCCCCATTTGAGCCTTGTATGCACCGAGAAGTGCGGAAAGCGGTTTACCCCAGCTGTACTCGTCCTCCATTTTTTCGAAGTATTCTTGAAACGAAAGGTAGACATTTTCAAATTTAGAGCCGCAAGCTACAAGTTTGCATACAGACTCTATTACAGCAAGATATGCGCCGTGGAACGGACTTGCCGCACTTATATGAGGATTGTAGCCGTAAGACATTAGCGAGCAAGTTGTTGTATCGCCTTTTTCGACAGATACCTTTTGCACCATTGCCTGTACGGGGGTGAGTTGATATTTGCCGCCGAAAGGCATCATTACAGCACCTGTGCCGATAGTGGAATCGAATCTTTCGCTTAGTCCGCGCTTTGAGCAAACATTTAGGTTTGCGGCAATCTCCTTGTAGTTTTCGGTAAAATTGCCTTTGATTTTCGTATCAGGCAGTACGGCTTTTGCAGCTACAATCTTTGTATAGCGTTTTGCACCGTTTGAATCTAAAAATTCTCTTTTGATATTAACAACATATTTGCCGTTGTAGGACATACAAAGATAAGGGGAAGCCTTTACTGTTGCAACTTCAATCGCTCTTAGATTTTCTTTATTTGCCAGTTCTAAAAATCTATCTACATTTGCTTTTTCGATTACAACTGCCATTCTTTCTTGCGACTCGCTTATTGCAAGCTCCGTGGCATCAAGTCCCTCGTATTTTTTCGGAACCGCATTTAAATTTATTTCGAGTCCGTCGGCGAGTTCCCCTATTGCAACGGATACACCGCCTGCGCCGAAGTCGTTACATTTTTTAATCATTTTACAAACTTCGGGATTTCTAAATAGCCTTTGGATTTTTCGTTCCTCGGGGGCATTACCTTTTTGAACTTCTGCACCGCAGGTTTCTACGGAGTTTACATTGTGAGATTTGGAAGAACCTGTCGCTCCGCCTATTCCATCTCTACCGGTTAAACCGCCGATAAGGATTACGCTATCGCCGTAAGCGGGTTTTTCACGCCTCACTTTGTCGGCAGGAGTTGCGGCAATTACAGCTCCAAGCTCCATATGCTTTGCTTTGAAACCGTCGTGGTAAAATTCGTCTACGATACCTGTTGCAAGTCCAATCTGATTTCCGTAGGAAGAATAGCCGTTTGCAGCTCCTGTAACGATTTTTCTTTGAGGTAGTTTTCCCGTGAGCGTTTCGTCGACAGAAGTGAGCGGATTTGCAGCACCGGAAAGTCTGATTGCGCCATATACATAGGCTCTGCCGGAAAGCGGATCTCGGATTGCACCGCCAATGCAAGTCGCAGCACCGCCAAAAGGTTCGATCTCTGTTGGATGATTGTGGGTTTCATTTTTGAATAGCAGCAAATAAGGCTCCTTCTTGCCGTCTACATCAATGTCTACTTTTACAGTACAAGCGTTAATTTCATCGGATTCATCCAAGTTGTTCAGCTTGCCGTTTTCTTTTAGATACTTTGCGACGATAGTGCCTATATCCATTAAAGTTATAGGTTTTGTTCTTTGAAGCTCTTTGCGAGTAGATAGATAGTCCTCGTAGATGCCTTTTAACAGGTCGTCTTGGAATTCTACATTTTCGATTATTGTGTTAAAGGTAGTATGCCTGCAATGATCGGACCAATATGTGTCGATAACTTTGATTTCGGTAATTGTAGGCGGTCTGTTTTCGTTTTTAAAATACTCTTGACATAATTTTAAATCGTTAATATCCATAGCAAGACCGAGGTCTTGTAGCATACAGCAAAGTCCGTTTTCATCAAGGCTTGTGAAATCTTCTAAAATTTCTACATCCGCAGGTTCAGCGTAACTTGCGATTATGGTTTCGGGCGGTTTCAATTCGGATAGCCTTGCTTCAACGGGGTTTATCACGTAGTTCTTAATTTTCTCAACTTGAGCTTCGTTCAAATCGCCGTAAAGGGCATATACCTTAGCTGATGTTACAATCGGCTTTTCACCTTTTGAAATGATTTCGAGGCATTGCATTGCGGAGTCCGCACGCTGGTCGAATTGTCCCGGCAGAAATTCAACTGCAAAGAGTTTCGCATCGTTTATCGCAAGCTCCCTTGAAACCGTATCCAGCTGCGGTTCTGCAAAAATCGCATCAATGGAAGTGTTTAACAGTTCTTCACTGATGTTTTCAATGTAATAGCGGTTTATTATGCGTAACCCCGTAAGTGAGTTTATTGAAAGAAAGGAACGAAGCTCGGAAAGCAAGTTCTTAGCTTCAACTGCAAATTCTTCTTTTTTTTCTACAAATATAGTGTAAAGCATTATATTTATTCCTCCTCTTCTTTTTTCAGAGCCTTTGCTCCTATGTCGGTTCTATAATACGCATTGGCAAAATGAATTTGATTTACCAATTTGTATGCGCTATCGACGGCTTTTTTTAGCGTATCGTCAACGGCAGTAACACCAAGAACTCTGCCCGAATTTGTGAGTAACTTGCCGTCTTTCAGGGTAGCTCCTGCAAAATACACATTTTCTTTTACATTGTATGGAACTTTTATTTCAAAGCCTTTTTCGTAAGTTTTAGGATAGCCGTCAGAAGCCATTACAACGCAGCAAGCGTGCTTATCTTTGAATTTCACCTCTATATCATTTAGATTTTCGTTTGTTGCGGCAAGCATTACCGTTAGCAAATCGCTTTGAAGAAGAGGGAGTACAACTTGAGTTTCGGGATCGCCGAAGCGACAGTTGTATTCGATTACTTTCGGGCCGTCCTTTGTAAGCATAAGTCCGAAGTAAAGGCAACCTTTGAAGGTGCGATTTTCACTATTCATAGCATTCATAGTAGGTAAAAATATAGTTTTCATACAGATATCTGCAATCTCTTTTGTGTAATACGGATTCGGAGCGATTGTACCCATTCCGCCTGTGTTTGTACCACAATCGCCGTCGTGGCTAAGTTTGTGGTCCATAGATGAAACCATTGGAATCAAGGTTTTTCCGTCCGTGAATGCAAGCACCGAAACCTCAGGACCTTCCAAAAATTCTTCTATTACTATGTTGTTTCCGCTTTCTCCGAATTTTTTATCAACCATTATTGATTTTACAGCATCCTCCGCCTCTTCAACGGTTTTTGCTATTATTACGCCTTTACCGAGTGCAAGACCGTCTGCCTTGATTACGGTAGGAAGTTTAGCGGTTTTGAGATAAGAAAGAGCGTCTTTCGGATTTTCAAATGTAGCGTAATCGGCGGTAGGGATATTGTATTTTTTCATTAAATTTTTGGAAAAAACTTTACTACCCTCGATTATAGCTGCGTTTTTGCGTGGACCGAAACATCTGATTCCCTTTTCTTCTAACATATCAACAAGCCCTAACACCAGAGGATCGTCAGGCGCTACTATTGCATAATCAATCGCATTTTTGACTGCAAAGCCCACTATGGATTCGATGTCCGTAGCTGCTAAGTTCGTGCATATCGCATCATCTGCCATACCTGCATTTCCGGGTGCTGCATATATTTTTTCAACTTGTTTATTTTCTTTGATTTTTTTGATTATGGCGTGTTCTCTACCGCCACCGCCGACAACTAATATATTCATATTGTTAATCCTTCCTTGATATAATTAAATGTGAGGTTCGGTATTAGTGGTGGAACAAGCGTATACCTGTGAATACACAAAGCATACCAAGTTCATCACAAGCTGCGATTACATCGCTATCGCGAACAGAACCGCCAGGCTGTGCTATGTATCTTGCGCCGCTTTTGTATGCCCGTTTTATATTATCGCTAAATGGAAAGAATGCGTCGGAACCGACAGAAACATCGCTAATTTGCGATAGGAAATCCGAGATTTCCTGTGCTGTAAGAACAGGCGGTTTGGCAGTGAAGTAATTTTGCCAAATTCCATCTTCGCATACATCTTCTTCGTTTTTGTTTATATAGCTGTCTATCACATTATCTCTTGTAGCACGAGCAATGTCAGCTTTAAAAGGTAGATTTAAGACTTTTTCGTGTTGACGCAAAAACCATGTGTCAGCTTTTGATGCGGCAAGCCTTGTGCAATGAATTCTTGATTGCTGCCCTGCGCCGATTCCTATTGTTTGACCGCCATATGCAAAGCAAACGGAATTGGACTGCGTATATTTGAGAGCAATTAGAGCCAAAAGCAAATCGTTTTTCGCACTTTCTGTAAGATTCTTGTTTTTTGTAACTATGTTTTCTAAATCTTTTTTTGTAATTTTGTAATCGTTTCTTGTTTGCTCGAATCGAATACCGAAAACTTCCTTGATTTCGGTAGGCTTCGGCGTGTAATCCGCACAAATTTTGATGATATTGTAATTGCCGTTTTTTTTGGATTTCAGTATGCTAAGCGCTTCGTCATCGTAATCGGGAGCGATGATACCGTCGGAAACTTCTCGTTTTATTAGCTCTGCGGTGGTCTTATCGCATTTTTCGGATAGTGCTATAAAATCACCGAAAGAGGACATTCTATCTGTCCCTCTTGCTCTTGCATAAGCACAGGCAATCGGAGAGTCGTCGAGATAGGGCACATCGGATACGAAATATATTTGCTTTAGCGTATCGGACAGAGGAATCCCAAGTGCAACTGAGGTTGGGCTCACATGTTTGAAAGACGCGGCACACGGAATCCCAAGTGCATCTTTGACCTCGAACACGAGTTGATAAGCGTTGAATGCGTCCAAAAAATTGATGTATCCGGGGTTGCCGTTCAGTATTTCTATTGGAAGCTCACTCCCGTCAGCCATATATATTTTAGAGGGTTTTTGATTGGGATTGCAACCGTATTTTAGATTAAACTCTTTCATTTTTAACTCCTATATGTTCATGGTAGCTTCAACTTTTTCGAATTGGTATTTATCGAGTAAAGGTGAGATTACATCTCGCAAAAAGTCATCGACTTGAGAAACGCTTCTGCCGATGTATTTTTCCGGATTTAGCTGCTCGCGTATTTCATCTTTGCTAAGCGGGATATTTGAATCTTCGGCAAGCAAGTCAATCAAATTGTTTTCCTTGCCGTGCAGCTTTACATTCTTTGCAGATTCATGTGAATATACTCTTATGATTTCGTGTAATTTTTGTCTGTCGCCACCGCGCTTTACGGACTCCATCATAATGTTTTCGGTTGCCATAAAGGGGAGCTTTTCCATTACTCTTTTTTTGATGACATTTTCGTATACGACAAGATTTTCTGTAATATTTATATAGATGTTCAAAATGGAATCAATGGCGAGGAATGCTTCGGACATAGTAATTCTTTTGTTTGCACTGTCGTCAAGCGAACGCTCGAACCACTGGGTTGCAGCGGTCATATCCATATTTACGGCATTGAGTATTACATATCGCGCGATTGAACATATTCTTTCGCTTCTCATTGGATTGCGTTTGTAAGGCATAGCTGACGAGCCGATTTGAGTGGACTCAAAAGGCTCTTCCATTTCTTCGAATGACTGTAAAATGCGCAAATCGTCTGCGAATTTGTAGGCGCTTTGGGCGAAACCGGAAAGTACAGCGCAAAAATAAGCGTCGGTTTTTCTGCTGTAAGTTTGACCGGAAACACTTACGGAATTCGCAAATCCCAAATCTTCACATATCAGTTTTTCCAGCTCTTTTACTTTTTGTTCGTCGTTTTCAAAAAGCTCCATAAAGCTGGCTTGTGTGCCGGTTGTTCCTTTTGAACCGAGAAGTTTTAAATTTTCAAGCTGGTATTCCAAGTTTTCAATATCCATTACAAGTTCATTCATCCAAAGAGTAGCACGCTTTCCTATCGTTGTGAGCTGTGCAGGTTGGAGGTGAGTGTATGCGAGGGCAGGCAGCGCCTTGTATTGCTCTGCAAATTTACTGAGATTTTTTAGCACTTGCACGGCTTTTTTTAAGACCAGTTTAGATGCTTCACGCATTATTATTACATCCGTGTTGTCAACGACATAGCAAGAGGTTGCACCAAGGTGTATTATAGGTTTCGCACTTGGACATTGGATTCCGTAGGCATGTATATGGCTCATTACATCGTGCCTAAGCAGCTTTTCCTGCTTGATAGCCTCGTCGTAGTTGATGTCGTCTTTGAAGTTCTCGAGTTCTTTGATTTGGGCATCGCTTATATCCAGCCCCAATTTTTGTTCTGCTTTTGCAAGAGTTATCCAAAGTCTTCTCCAAGTTTTGAATTTAAAGTTTTCCGAAAACAGGTACTGCATTTCGTCGCTTGCGTATCTAGTGGAAAACGGGGATACATACTTGTTTCTATCCATTTTGCTCTCCTATTTATTCTTATTTATAAGTGCGGTTTTGCTTTCCTTTGTCTTGATATTCGTATATCGTACATAGAGGGAAATTTTATTGTCAAAGTTTAGATTTTCCCATATATCGTCAGCAAATTCGTTTATATCGTTTGGTATATAAATTTTTAAAGGTTCTCCTTCAAAAGAAACAACAGCGTCGTTTTGATATGTGTGGATGAAATGGCCCACATTTTGAAGCGGAGTGTAGGAAAATGTGAAGCGGTTGCAACCGCTTGCATTGTCATCAGCCTTTTTGAGTATGCTCATTTTGTAAGAAAAATCTTCGTCAAAAGTTGAAACAAGTCCGCTTATTCTTGGTGTAAAGTTGGGAGCATCCGGCTCAAATTCACGAGTTTTTAGAGCTTCTTCGAAGCTGTGTCCTTTTGTAATATATTCGTAAATCGTGTCGGTTTGATCGCCATTTGTAATGATCGTGTGATTATTGATGCTTCTAAGCGGAGTGTATATGATTAGCGACGGATCGGCGAGTTTGCTTTCATCAAACGGTTTTGCGAAAAGTTCGCCTTTATTTTCGACCAAAACCCGATTACGACTGTTTTCGCTGCGCCCCATAAGCATATATGCTATACAAAAATTTTCTTCGGAGCATCCGAGAGCTATACCTCTGCCGGGATATGGATTGTTTTTTAGAATTTCACCTAAGGTTTGCATTTTATTTCTCCTTGTTTTCGTTTAACAATTTTTCGCAAAGCCATTCCAAAGAAGCGGGGAGGATTTTCCATTCGGCTTCCTCCATTACTCGCTTTTGCAATGTTTGTGGGGTATCGCCGTCTTCGACTTGTACACTCTTTTGCATTATTATCTTGCCGTCATCTGCAATTTCGTTTACAAAATGCACAGTTGCACCCGTGATTTTCACCCCTTTTTCGAGTGCTTTTTCATGGACTTTGATTCCGTAGCAGCCCTTTCCGCAAAAAGAGGGAATGAGCGACGGGTGAATGTTTATTATTCGGTTTTCATAGGATTTTATAAAGTCTTTGCTAAGTATACTTAAAAATCCTGCCAAAACGATTACATCAATTTGATAATCTTGCAGTATCTCGAGCATTTTTGCTTCGCAAGTTTCAGCTGTTTTGTACGATTTTTTTGTAACACAAACAGCAGGAATGCCGGCATTTTCAGCACGCTTGAGCGCATAAGCATCGGCGTTGTTTGAAATCACCAGTTTTATTTGTCCGCTTTTTAATATTTTGGAATCCAAAAGTGCTTGCAAATTTGTACCGCCACCGGAAACCAAAACTGCTACATTCATTTTATCCTTAGCCATATTTCGCCCCTATTTGATGATGATTTTTTGGCTTTTCGATGCGGTTGTTCCTATTATGTATGCATCTTCTCCATGCGCGCGCAGTATGCTGAGCGCTTTGTCTACATCGTTTTTATCGACTACGATTGCCATTCCGATTCCCATATTGAATGTATTAAACATATTGTATTCGTCAATATTACCGTCTTTTGCGAGCTTTTCAAATATAGGTAAAATTTTGATGCTGTTTTTTTCGATTTCTGCACAAATTCCGTCAGGGAGCATACGCGGAATATTTTCGTAAAATCCGCCTCCGGTAATGTGCGATATTCCTTTGATATTTACTTCTTTCAAAAGAGCAAGAACGGGTTTTACATAAATTTTTGTAGGTACAAGTAATTCGCGTGCGAGAGTCTTGTCCTTATTAATATCAAATACCTTTCTTACGAGCGAAAAGCCGTTTGAGTGGACACCGCTTGAGGCGAGTCCAATGATTATATCTCCACATTCAATTTTGGAATTGTCGATGATTGCATCTTTATCGACAACACCTGTGCAATAGCCTGCAAGGTCGTATTCGTCAATCGGATAAAATCCCGGCATCTCTGCCGTTTCTCCGCCGATTAGTGCGGCACCTGCCTGAACGCAACCGTCGCATACGCCTTTTACAATTTGTTCTATCTTTTCGGGAACATTTTTACCGCAGGCGATGTAATCGAGAAAAAACAGCGGTTTCGCGCCTGAACATATTATATCGTTTACGCACATGGCTACGCAGTCTATACCTATGGTATCGTGTTTATCCAAGGAAAAGGCGAGCTTGAGTTTGGTTCCGACTCCGTCGGTTCCGCTTACGAGTACAGGCTTTTTGATGCCCGTAAGTTCGAGTTCGAAAAGACCGCCAAAACCGCCAACATCGCTGCAAACGCCTTTGGTTACAGTTCTTGCGATATGGCTTTTCATAAGTTCAACGGCTTTGTAACCTGCGTGTATGTCAACTCCTGAATCTTTGTAATCCATTTTTTTACTCCTTTTTATTATAGCAATATGTGCACAGTTTACTTTCGTCTAATCCTATTGCGTCTATGAGTCCTTGCAAAGATTGAAATTCAAGTGAAGCAAGGTGCAGCTTTTCGCATATACATTGTCTGAATTTCTGTCCGCGCTCGCTGGTTGAATCGGCGTATTCCTCGATGTGGTTTACTCCATCTTCGCCCTCAAGCTCATCCACAACCTTGCGTGCCAAAAGCTCCATTTCACCATTGGATCTCGAAAAATTCAGATATTTGCAAGGATACATTATAGGCGGACAAGCGGAGCGTATGTGAACGGATTTTGCGCCATTATCGTAAAGAAATTCAACTGTTTCACGAAGCTGTGTTCCCCTAACGATTGAATCGTCGATAAACATTAAGTTTTTATCTCGAATCAGTTCGCAAACAGGTAGCTGCTTCATTTTGGCGACTTTAGCACGCTCGGTTTGCATAGCAGGCATAAAACTTCTTGACCATGTAGGTGTATATTTGATGAATGCACGAGCGAAAGCGATGCCGCTTTTTGCAGAATATCCGATTGCGTGCGGTGTACCCGAGTCAGGAACGCCGCCTATATAATCAATTTGCTCGCTTTCTATGAATGACTTGTCGTTATTTGCCATAATTTCGCCGTTTTTGTAGCGCATGAGTTCAACATTGATTCCCTCGTAATTTGAAGCAGGGTACCCGTAGTAAGTCCAAAGAAATGAGCATATACGCATCTGTTCGCCGGCTTTAGAAAGTACCTGTATTACGTTTGAAGAAATTTCAACTATCTCCCCGGGACCAAGTTCCTTTTCGTCTACATAACCCAGTTTTTTGTAAACAAAAGACTCAAAAGAAGCGCAGTAGCCGTCGTTATCTTTACCGATGAAAATAGGCAATCTGCCGACTTTATCACGAGCAACGATAATGTTTGAATCTTCCTTCAGTATCATTATTGACATGCTACCTTCAATTTGGCTTTGAGCAAATTTGATGCCGTCTACGAAATTACTTTTTTGATTTATCAAGGATGCAACAAGTTCGGTAGAGTTGATTTTTCCACCCGTCATTGTACTGAAATGACCACCGCTAAAGGACAGGTAATTTTTAATCAAATCTTCACTGTTTGTAATTGCACCTATGGTACAAATTGCATAATTCCCGATATTTGAGCGTATCAACAGCGGCTGCGGATCGCTATCGTTTATTGAACCGATTGCACTCGTACCCGACATTTCCTCGAAAACATGTTCAAACTTAGCTCGGAAAGGTGAATTGCTTATGTTGTGAATTGAACGCTGAAGACCTTTGTCCTTGTCGTAAATTGCGATTCCGCCTGTTGCATTTCCAAGATGCGAGTGATAATCTGTGCCGAAAAACACATCGGCTAAGATTTCGCATTTACTTGCAACTCCGAAAAAACCTCCCATTTTTACCTCCGACTATTTTTCAAATACTCTTTTCATCATTTCCTGATAAGCATCTTCTACATTACCGAGATCTCTTCTAAATCTGTCTTTGTCGAGCTTTTCGCCGGTGTTGACATCCCAGAAACGGCAAGTGTCGGGAGAAATTTCGTCGGCTAAAACTATTGTTCCGTCTGCAAGTTTTCCAAATTCAAGTTTAAAGTCCACCAGAGTAACATTGATTTTTAAGAAATAGTCTTTCATAATTGAATTTATTTTGAAAGCGTAGTTCTTGATAGTTTCGATTTCTTCCTTTGTAGCCAGCTTTAGCGCAAGTGCATGGTAATCGTTTATAAGTGGATCGTGTAAGTCATCGTTTTTGTATGAAAATTCGATAGTAGGTGCATCAAATACAATACCTTCCTCAACCCCGTATCTCTTAGCAAAGGAGCCGGCTGAAATATTACGGATAATTACTTCAAGCGGCACAATCGAAACTTTTTTGACAACAGTTTCGGTATCGCTCAGCTCTTTAACGAAGTGAGTAGGGATGCCGTCTTTTTCAAGAAGCTGCATTATGTGGTTGGACATCAAGTTGTTTACTACGCCTTTTCCTGCGATAGTGCCTTTCTTGGTGCCGTCAAATGCTGTTGCATCGTCTTTGTACGATACGATAACATATGCCTCATCTTCAGTTGCAAACACTTTTTTTGCTTTTCCTTCGTAAAGCTGCTCTTTTTTCTCAAACATGGTGATTCTCCTTTAGATATTATAATTGGTAAAATTATTTATTAAATTGATTAAAAACCTGATCATTTTTTTCCAAAACTTTAGCTTCTTCGGATTTGCGATGTTCATCGAGTTTTTTGGCAAGCGTGTCATCTGCGATTGCAAGGATTTGAATTGCAAGCAGTGCTGCATTCGCACCGCCGTTCAGCGCTACTGTTGCCACAGGAATTCCGCTTGGCATTTGAACGGTAGCAAGGAGGGCGTCAAGTCCGTCGAGTGCGCCGCCTTTGCAAGGGATGCCGATTATAGGAAGTGTGGTGTTAGCTGCCATAGCTCCTGCAAGGTGGGCTGCCATACCGGCTGCGGCAATTATTACGCCGATGCCATTTTCTCTTGCATCCCTTGCAAAATCGCAAGCAATTTGGGGAGTACGATGTGCCGAGTACACATGTACTTCAAACGGGACATCGAATTCATTTAATGTGTTAACGGTTTTTTCGATTATAGGCAGGTCGCTTGCGCTACCCATAACAATTCCAACTTTTTTCATAGCGTTCTCCTCGTTTAATGATTTTAAAATTTTTAAATTAAAATAAATCGTATTGATTTCAGCTTCAATATAGCACTTTTTGCGAAGAATATCAACTAAAAACCCGAAAATATATTTTATAATTCGGAATATATCGAATAATTAAAGATATAAGCAAACAAAATATACGGAAATAGTTTCGAATTTTAATACAGATTCATTGTTCCGGAAATAAAATATGTATGTTTTATATGTTGTAAAATGGGGTGCCCAAAATAGACTTTTGCCTGCTACTATTTACCAAGTAAAGACCTCGAAAACCAAATCGTAAACTTGCACAAATTCTTGAAAAATAGGGCTTGACAAATCGCCATAGGGGGGGGGTACAATATGAGTATAAAAAAATTGCACTAGTTGCACTTCAGGAGGAAATATGAGATATTTTAAAGATTTGAAAGCATTTGTTGATGAAAAAAAGGAAGGTTATCATAAAGTGGGGGATTTATGTATTCAAGTTTATGCGAAAGGAAATTTTAACATTTCTATACCTACGAAAAGGCAGCCTGTTATGAAATTTGAGGATAGAAAGCGGGATAACAATGTTACTCATGTTTTTATGGCGGATGAAGATGGAATTATAGATTATAGTATTTTTAATGAAATTAAGAAGGATGATAAAATTGAAAAGCTTATAGATTTATTTCCGGAGAATGAGTCTGTAAGGATAGTAGTAGGAGAATTATTTAAAATATGAAAAAACTGATCAGCGTGCTTACTATTTTTGCCATATGCTTTGCGAATTTTTCGCCTTCATTTGCGATAACAGAAGGTAGATACCAAGATATATGGAAAGATTATAGCAAGGAAGACAAAGATAGCGTATGTCGATTTTTAACGTCTTTGCCCAAGCTTGATGTTTGCTTGGAACAGGACGGAAGGTTAGCTAAGCCGGAGGATATAACCGTTTTGCTAACAACATGGTTAGATGATGATTCGTCAGATTATAAAGATGAAAATTTGTTTGATTTTAATAAATATAGCAAAGATATAAATACTGATTTACAAGACGGTGAATTTAGCGAAGAAGAAAAAGTCTTCGGGACGGGATATGTTGATTTCATTTCGCAACATTCTTTAGCAGGTGGATGGGAATATGATGCGTATGAAATTGATAATATATTAAAAAACAATTACGGGCTGACACCTAATCATAATTTCAAGCCAAAGATGGAAGAACTTAATATGGTCGGATATAGTAACAAATTTAATGCATATATTGTAAGAACTTATACATCAGGAAGAAATTTTGGATATTCAGAGTATATACCGCAAAAAATGTTTATGTTGAAAGAAGATATAGTTTATGCCGAATGTTTATGTAATAGGTATTCTTTTGAAGATGAGTTATTTGGTAGTTATGAATGTTATTTTATATTGGGATTTAATGATGATAATTGGAGATTATATGAGTATTCCAATTCGTTCGATGAAGGGGGCAGAGGATGGTTATCGGATCAGGAACTGAAATCAAAACTTAAACATATCGACTATATGTATGGTGAAGGTGAAGATTTAGATGAAGACGATATTGGAACAGCTGATGACGAAGATGAATATGCTGATAATAGCGAAATTGTAATAATAGTTATAGTAATTGGGGTTTTAGCGATTGCAGTTTTCGGGATAGTCTTTTACAGAAAAAGGAAATCGGTTCAATTTGAAGAAGAAGGAGTTAAATCTGCTGACATAAATATGAGTGAAGAAGTTAATGTCAAAAAACTTGAAAATAATAATTCACAAAATGAAAAAAATATTCAGGAGAAAGAATAAATGAAAATATTTATTAAAAATAAACAAAAGAGCATTCTGTCAATTATACTAGTAGCGGTAATTTTTATATTAAATTTATTACCTGTCTTTGCACTCGAAACTACGAGGTACGAAAACGTCTGGGAGAAAATGAGCCAATCGGAAAAAGATGAGTGGGCAAAGTTTTTGAGTGGGATACCCAAATTAAATGGGGTAAATCCTTATGAATCAGAAAAAGTAGCAAGTTTTGAAGATATGTATAATTTTGCCTCTTTTTTTGGGTGTTTGGGACAAGAGGATTATTCAGGGAAAAATTTTCAAAATTATAGAAAAAAAGTAGCAATTGATTTAGATGATTATGAATACGATATTCGTGAAAATTGGTATTATGAAAAAGATACTATTCTTAAAAATGTATGTAATTTAACTGATGAGGAAGCGTATAATTTAGCTGATGATTATGGAAACGTATTTCAGGTATACCCATCTATAGCTTATAAAGCAAGACAAGAGGATGAGATATTAAAAAAACATTATGGATTATCAGCAAATTATAACATAAATTCACAATTAAAAGAGGAAGACATATATAGAACATTCCTATTAATATATAGTAAAAAATTTGGTAGTTATATGCTTTGTGGACCGGAAATATGTGCGGTTTTATGCTTTCCTATTGAGGTGTTGCCACAGGAGGTTTATAGAATTGCGAATGGATTGTATTATATCGCTTGTATAGAAAAAGAATGGGTTATGCTTCCTGATAAAGAATATACTACTACTAAAAAAACTCATATTATCATCCGGCGTAACGATTTGCAGGACGATTGGCGAATGTATAAATATGGTAAAGGCTGGCTAACGGAAGCTGAGGTTACAGCTTGCAGAAACAGGATAGTGCCGCCTGTTGATGTAAATATTGATTACGGCAAGACGAAAAAATACGAAAATGTGGACGAGTACATTGCATATTTGGATGAAATACTTAAAGGTATTGACGGGGATGTGCCGAGCGATAAGGCAATAGGCGATATTACAAGATATGCGGAGTTTACGCTTCAAAACATTTCAGAAACCGAAGTAATAAGCAAGCATAAGAAACTTTTGATAACTGCGGCTATGGTGCGCGAGTCTGTTAAAAAGCAGAAAAAAGCAAAGAAAAAACTGGATAAACTGCTTGCAAAATACAATATAATTCCAAACAAGGAACTTGAAGCTATAGTGCGTTTTAAAGTTGACGGGACGGATATAAAAAAAGGAATTCGCGTAGAATTTGAAAACGGTGTACAGGACGAACTTGCAGAGGTGAGCGGGCTACGTATATTTTTGGATGAACGCGGACACGGAATTTACATAAGTAAAGAAGATTTGCAAAAGTTCATGGACGAGTCGAGCGGTAGGTATATCGAGATAAGAAAAGAGGGGGATAAATACATAATTGTATTTTTGACAGATAAAAAATCTCAGATTGATAAAATATCGGGAGGTGTAATGTTTGCAATACCTGCGGATAGCGAGTATTACAGTATAATGGCGGAGTACAAAGGCGGCAAGGACAACTGGGGCGGGCAGTACGATACAAATAACAAGACACTTGAGTTTAAGACGAAGTATTCGGGGGAATATAGCATACTCGAAGAAAAGATAAATATAACCGATATTGACGGCCTTGATGAAAAAACCGCGCAGGCAGTCAGGTTCATGGTATCGAAAGGGTACATGACACTTACGGACGGTGCATTTAATCCGAATGCGGTTCTTTCGAGAAACGATTTCACTGCGGCGCTTGTAAGGATATTTTTTGCACTTGACAGAGAGAAAAAGACAAGTTTCAAAGACGTTGCAAAAGACAGTTCCTACTATCCGTATATAGCATCCGCAGAAAGTGACGGTATAGCGAAAGGTTACTAGGACGGTACGTTTAGGGGAACTATTGCCGCAAAGAAAGAAAATGTGATTGCGTTTTGTGCCAGAACGCTTGCGGATAAAAAAGGTTACAGTTATCCTGACGATATTGAAAACTATCTTCAATTTGACGATAGTGCGGATATTTCAAATTGGGCGAAAAACGATATAGCACTTGCGGTTAGAAACTCGCTTGTTGAAAAAGGCGGAGACTTAAATCCTAAGAGTGATATAACGAGAGCTGAAAGTGCAGAAATTCTATACAAATTGTTTATGCTTTTGTATGATACATCTCCGGTAAGCATGACAAGTGAAGAGCAAAAGCAGACGAATATGATGCTTGGAGTCGGAGCAGGTGGAGTAGTGGTGCTTGCAGCGGCAGGAGCAGGGATAGTTTGGTACAGAAAAAAACGTGCGGTAAATGCGCAGGGAAATGATTAAAACTATTTTGAATTAATATAAAATCAAAGCTCGAAAACACCTTTTTCAAAAACTCCGAACTTTAATTATTGAAGCTTCGGAGTTTTTTTAGTGGATATGCCACTTTAGCGCAAAAAATTGTAGGAAAAAATGATAAAAAATAAAGGTTCCAACTTTAGTGATATAATATATATCATATCCTTCGATTGTCGAGGGAGTTTTTTGTTGATATTTTTCACAAGATAGCAATCCAATTTTGTTTTGCATGAAGTATGCGATGCACCATTACGGTCTTGCTTTCTTCGTGGATTTTATAAAAAATAATATAGTTCTTAGCAAAACATTTTCTAAATTCTTTATGGTGAAGATAAGGATCCTCAACCAAATTGTACCGATACGGCATATATGATAAATTGGATACGGTATTTTCTATAACATCAAGCAGATCTGATGCAGTAAAAGGTGCATCAAAATTATGTGAAATGTAATTGATAATATCTTTTAAATCCCTGTGGTAACTCTCAGACACAATAATTTTATAGTGTTGCATTTTTTAATTCCTTCCTCAAGCTTTTCATGGAATCATCAAAAGTTAAGGTTCGGGCGTTTGCGAAATCAGTTTCACTTTGCTCAAGAAGTTGATACAATTCATACCTTCCCATAAATTTGTTAAATACCTCAATACTCATAACAGCCAGATCCCCACGACCATTTTTAGTAACAAAAATAGGTTCCCCCGTTTCATGGCAAAATGAAGATATTTCGTTGTAATTATTTCGTAAATCTGTGCTTGATTTAATATTAGGCATTACTGCACCCCCTTTATTCTAAAGATATTATATTGTTATTTCTGTAGATTGTCAAATGTATATGCTTTTTTGACGGTGTCAAGTTGTTGTGGAGTTTTTTCTTGACAGAAATTTTACATGGTTTTATTGCCCTATCACTAATTTTTTCAACACCTTTGGTTACTGTAACCAACGGTACAATTTAATTCTTCTTTCAAATCTGTAATAATTTGTTGTATAATAGTTTGCATAGAGATTTCTCCTTTGAAATATGATTTGTGGTTTTTAATCTATTTTAACACACTGGAGCAAATCTATATTTCTTTTTTTTGAAAAAACTCCACAATTATTTTACACTATCAAGTAAAGATAAGGCTTGTTTTGTGTATATTAAAAGGATCCAATTTGTCTAACTTATTTAATAAAAATATGTTATAATGTGCTCAAGTTAATCAAAACATTCAATCATATCCTACATATTTTTCATAAATCAAAGGATATGATATAATGGAAATAAAATTTAAGATTTTGAGGAGGTAAATATGGCAGAATTCAAACAATTAAATCAGCTGGGTGCGGAAACGACCGAAGTGCAAAACAATAGCATTGAATGCTTCACACGAAAATCGAAATGGAAAAAATGGGGTTTAATAAGTGCTATTATTTTAATAATTGCAGCCATAGGCTTGTCATTGGTTTATGAAATTCCACTGCCTTATTCACCTCGTGTATATGTAAAACCGGTTGACGCTGTTTTATTAGAAAAAGGTAAGGACGTATATTGGAAAGAATTACAAGATGCTATCAAGGATGGAGATGTACCCGCTGATTACAAAGACACATATATTCAACTGCGTGTAGGATTTAAGGATCTTACAGGGGTTTCCTCTGAGCAGGATTCACGAACAATCAAGCGAGACGGTAAAAAAATAAAGATTATTTATTTCAGTTTTTCCAAAACGATTTTTGCCAGTTTGTTTATGGATTCTGATTTTACAGATTCTATAACATCAGGGTACTCATTTGCAAGGGAAAGTGGAGAAAAATTTAATGGAACTCCAGAGAATCTGATGACGGAAGTATATTATATTAAACGAACAAATTTGCATAAACTGGATAAACTTTCAGATGCAGAATATGATAAATTGCACGAGAATTTGGAACCGGTTTGGTGCGGAAAGGTTGATTATTTGTATAGATAAAATGGAGATTTACCTTCAAGGGCTTACTATGGGACTTGCATATGTTGCGCCCATAGGATTGCAAAACTTATTCGTAATCAATACGGCGATTACGCAACCAAAGCGGAGAGCGTATTTAACGGCACTTATCGTAGTGTTTTTTGATATTACGCTCGGAATGGCATGCTTCTTCGGGGTAGGGGCTATAATGCAGGCATCTTCATTACTGGAAATGGGAATTTTACTTGTGGGTAGCTTGATTGTCGCAAAGATTGGAATAGACCTGATTAGAGATAAAAGCACTATGGATAATTCCACAAAAGTCGATATCCCGATTGTGAAAGTAATCACAACGGCGTGTGTTGTTACATGGTTCAACCCTCAGGCTTTGATAGACGGCTCCATGATGCTCGGAGCATTCAAAGCGACGCTTCCAAAAGGAACCGATATATTTTTTGTTTCGGGGTTTGCATCTGCATCGGTAGTGTGGTTTTTTGGAATCTCCACGGTTATATCGCTTTTTAGTGCAAATATTACAGATAAAACCCTGCGAATCATCAATGTGGTTTGTGGCGCAGTAATCATTTTCTATGCAATCAAGCTGTTTTGGAGTTTTGTGCAACTGGTTATGTAGAATTTAGATACAATCGTAAATATTGATATATTAAATTTGCAGTGAAAGCTCAATCGTAGTTCCTTCGGTTGAGCTTTTTACGACTTTGGCATTACCGCTATGTTCTTTTGCGATTTCTCGTACTAGAGCAAGTCCAAGACCTGCACCTCCCATACTTCTGCTACGGGATTTGTCTATGCGAAAGAAAGGTTCAAATATATGTTCCCATTCTGATTTTTCAATTCCGCTGCCGGTATCTGATATGCGTACGACAGCCAAGTTTTCTTGCGCTTCGATAGCGATTATCACTTTGCCGCCGTCGCGATTGTATTTGATTGCATTTTCGATTAAGTTGTAAATCGCGCGATATATCAGTGTATCATTTCCGATGATTTCGACATTACCCGCGGTTTGAACGACGGTTATTCCGCGCGCTTCAGCTATGGCTGCAAGGTCGTACAAGATTTCTTCTACCATATCGGCGAGGGATATGTGGTCGGTCTTTTCTGCGGATTTTAATTCCGTCATTTCCAAAAGGACATCTATTACATGAGAAAGACGATCGATTTGCGTAGTAATCATAGCGATTGTGTCTTTGTATTCTTCTATTTCGACAGTATTACTTTTGCCGAGAACTTCAAGTCTTGTTCGTATTACAGCAAGCGGAGTTCTAAGTTCGTGTGCAGCGTTTGCAGAGAACTGTTTTTGTTCGGCAAAATTGGTTCCGAGGCGGCTTAGCATTTTGTTAAATGCATTTGTAAGCTGAGCTATTTCGTTGTCTGCATTACCTGAAACGATAGGTGTTTGCAGATTTTTTATTTGAATTTCACCCATTTGTTTACCGAGGTTTTGAAGAGGGCGCAGAGCATGGCCTATTACCAAATACATGGTAAGGCTGCTTATAATAGTAATGATAAGCGTGATTAAGAGGCTCTTTGCCCAAAATTCATCTCTCGTGTCTTTAAACATATCTGAAAGTGCGACCTTGGGATCAAGCGCAACTTCAAAACTGTCTTCAGAATCCGTTGCAAGCGTATCGTTTGGGAGAATGGCGATTGCGGAATCTTCTATTTCTGACATGTAAACTACCGCAAAACTGCTTATTGAGTAGGATATTGTAAGGCATGAAATGATTATTAAAAAAGCAGTTGCGAGGGTAAGTTTCAGTTGGAGGGATTTCGTTTTTTTCATTTTGAAGCTCCTATCATATATCCTTGCCCGCCCTTGTTTATTATAGGATCATAACCGAGGACATTGCGTAATTTTTTGCGGATTGCGGATATGTGCACGCGAATCGAGTTGCTGAAACTGTCAACGCTCGCGTCCCAAACATGGGCAATCAGTTCCTCTTGACTTATCGGCGTTCCCTGATTGAGCATTAGATATTCCAAAAGTCCAAGTTCTTTACGAGTAAAGGAAATTTCTTCACCGCGAGCACTTAGTGTGCGGGCTTTTGTATCGAGTAAAAGCTCACCGCATTCCAAAATTATATTATTTTGAATGATGCGGCGGCGAGTTAAGCTGCGTACTCTAGCTTCAAGCTCCTCGAAATGGAACGGTTTACAAAGATAATCGTTCGCACCGGCATCAAGTCCGGATATTTTATCGGAGAGCTGCCCCCGTGCTGAAAGTATTAAAATTGCCGTTTCGGCATCGGTTTTTCTTATATGATTAAGAATTTCCATTCCGTCCATAGAAGGAAGGTTCAAATCTAAGATAATCAGATTGTAGCTCTCCGTCGTCGCCATATCCAATGCGCAGTCGCCGTCGAAGCAGGTATCGACTTCGTAACCGTCAAACCGTAGACCTTTTGCGATATTTTCGCAAAGGCTTTCTTCATCTTCCACAACAAGTATTCTCATAGTAACTCCTATATCAACATTTATTCTTTAACAGGTTACATTATTATAGCGAAATTGTGCTCAAAATACAAGTTGGGGCGCTAATGAAAAATTAAAATTATCGTTCTTAACAAAAAATTTATATCAAGTCTGCTATAATGTGAATATACTGAATTAAAATTTAAAATGGGAGAAGTAAACGAATGGAGTGGGTGAATAAAAATCGCTTCAAACTCAAACAAATTATGCGTATGCTGTTTCTGCTAATCGGCGGCACATTTATATGTGTAGGTGCAAGTCGTGGCGAAATTGCTATCGTATTTGAAAAAGCTGTTAAGCTGTGCTTGGAGTGTGTAGGAATTGGATAAATCGGGAATAATTGCCAAAGCGGTGTATTTCATTAAGTCCAGAAATACAATACAAATGCTCGCGACGCTTGTTACGAATATACACTTGCCGAATTTTGTGAGTGGAAGTTTGTATCAAGGGAAACTTAAGCAATATTGTGTGCCGGGACTCAACTGCTATTCTTGTCCGGGAGCGACCGGCGCCTGTCCTATCGGGGCATTTCAAGCTGTGGTGGGCTCGTCGAAGTTTAACTTTTCTTATTACATAACGGGTGTAGCAATCTTATTCGGGGTATTGATGGGACGGTTTATATGCGGATTCCTCTGCCCGTTCGGGTGGTTTCAAGATTTGCTGCATAAAATACCGACGCCGAAATTCAGTACAAAAAAATTGAAGATTTTGACATATTTGAAGTACGGAATATTGGCAATCACTGTGGTTGCGCTTCCGATATTGCTAACTAATCCGGCGGGAATAGCATCGCCGTTTTTTTGCAAATACATATGTCCGCAAGGAATTCTGGAAGGTGGGATTCCGCTCTCGCTTGCAAGTCCGAACATTAGGGGAGCACTCGGAACGCTTTTCACATTAAAGGCGGCAATTCTTGCAAGTGTGATTGTACTGAGTATGTTGTTTTATAGACCGTTTTGCAAATGGATTTGCCCGCTCGGAGCATTTTACGCATTATTCAATAAGATTTCGTTTGTAAATTACGATGTAAATATGAATAGGTGTGTTTCGTGCGGTAAGTGTAGTCGCACTTGCAAAATGGATGTTGATATTACCCAAAATACTGCGCATCCTGAATGTATTAGGTGCGGGGAATGTATAAAAGTATGCCCGACCAAGGCTATCAGTGTTAATATGGGATTGAAAAATTCCTTAGAAAATAAAACAAAGAAAACGAGAATGGGAGAATTAGAAAATGAAAACAATTAAGAGAATTTTACCTTTTGCCATTGTGCTTTTAATGGTGCTTTCTTTAGTAGGATGCAATCAAACGAATTCGCAAAACGCAGATTCCGCTCAGACGGCGGATATCTTTGAAACATTTCCAGATTTTGAGGGCAAGGATTTTGATGGCAATGATGTAGATCAAACATTGTTTGCTGAAAATGATGTAACCGTTTTGAATTTTTGGTTTAACGGTTGCTCCGCTTGTGTAAACGAAATGCCGGGACTTGAAAAGTTTAATGAAAAATTGCGCGAAAAAGGCGCAGAGATTGTCGGCGTAAATGTTCAGATTGCGCAAGACGAGGAAGCACTTGAAGAAGCCAAAGAAATACTTTCGAAGCAAGGCGTAACATATAAGAATATATATATTACAGGCGGAGACGATGCAGAAAAGTATGTGGGAAACATTTTTAGTTTCCCTACGACAATATTAGTCGACAAAAGTGGTAAAATCATTGGAAATCAAATAGTGGGTGCTATTGACGGCGAAAAGAGAATGCAAGCAATTTTGGATGTTATTGATGACATCAAAGCAGGTAAAGAAAATGCCAGAACAATAAATACAACAAACTCGTCAGAACAAGAAATAGCGAAACTGATGGAACAGGAAAACGATTTTTTCAATAAGCATCCGGATCCTTGGAACAAGGTGTTTGCGCAAGTACAAAAGGACAATGTGCAAGACGGCGCTGCGGATTATGCGACTTTCTTAAGAACGCAAATTGAAAATATCAAAGACAGCTTGACTGCAGAAGAGCTTAAGATTTTAAATGATGATGTAAAGCAAATTGAAGAAATAGAGAAAAAAATCGCAGCATTGAAAAAATAATAAAAAGGACCGAGCTTGCTCGGTCCTTTTATTATTTTCTAAAGCGAACAAAATCCTTGTCCATTTCGTTTATCGATGGTGAAAAATTGATTGTTATTCCGCGCCAAGATATGCTGATAGATCCAAGAAAAGTTTGATGCCCGTAGCTGGCTCTCGCTTCAAAATCGTAGATTTTTGCACGAGATTCACTGATGTGAACATAAGCCTCTCCACGCGAAATCCCTAGATGCGAACCGATTTTATATCTAAAACTGCAACCGTGGTTAGGATCTAAATCATAAATCGATAAGGTTTTGGAACTTAGAACTATGCCGTTTTCGTTTAAAAATTCAACTTCGGCGTATGAATCATTCACATCAACTGAAAAGGGTTCACCCCAACTAAAAGCTATTATGTCTGTACCCAAAAATAGAGGGGCTTTATTCCAGCGCCATACAGCTTTCATACCGGCAGATGTTTCATAATCTGAAATATTGTGTGATAATTTGCGTAATGAAATATTGCAGTTGGCACCAACGCGAGATAATATAGATGATGGAATGTTAGAAATCGGATAATCTCTGTACTCTTCCATAGCGGCAATATCTGATTTTGAATATCCCATTTTGTGTAATTCGTCATATGTAAATTTGTTGAGCGCAGTATTAAAAATAAATTGATTGCTATTACGATTTTGCTTTGAATACTGCGAAAGAGCAGCGGTTGTTTTCATCGTAAGTAATTCGTTTTTTTGGTAAAACTGGTCAGTCGGTAAACCTGATTTGAGATTTGTTGTGTTTGCGTATGAAAGGGAAAACGACAGTAGTATAACTAATGTAATTATAAGTGATAAAAATTTTAATTTTCTCATGTCAATCGTCCTTTACATAACACTAGGATAGGTTTACAATAAAAGTATAACAAAAAAACTACATTAAATCAAGAGTAGTTTAAGAAACAGGAAGCAATTCGCGAGTACAGTATTTATAATATACTCAGAATCGGCAAAATACCGTGATTGATACAACTATGACATATAAGGAGGTAGATGATGAACATTTTGGAAGTGTTAGTTGTTGCAGTAGTTTTGACCTTATTTAATTTTTTGGTTTTCGGTCTTAATTCACAAACTTCGGCAATTATGGGAATTTTATCCGGCTCGTTTTTACTATTTAGTATATACATAATGGCGAAAATGGCGCTAAGAGATTTTATGGAAGACAGGGATAAACAGCAGGAATCACAATTAAAGGATGAGGTAGAAAGTTTAAAAATTGAAGTAGAGAAGCTGGTAAAAATAATATCGGAAAAAGAATAATTGTTTTCAGAAAAGGGTAGTTGACAACTTATGTTGCTAAGAGTATAATAATTTTCGTCTTGAGTTAGCATATGCTAATCTAAAAAATTATTACTGAAACAAGGAGGAAACGAAAAAGAATGGCAATTATTCAAAAAAAGAAAGTTATAGCAATTGTAACGGCATTGGTAGTTGCGATTATGCAAATGCTGCCTGTGATTTCAAATGCAGACACCGCTGAATTTGAAATAAATGACGGCGTGCTGGTAAGGTACAACGGCGAAGATGCAGAAGTTCGTGTACCGGCAGGTGTAACGCAGATAGGGGAAGGAGCGTTTTTAAATAAGAGTAAGATAGCGGAGGTTTATATTCCGCAAGGAGTTACAAATATAGGGAAAAGAGCATTTGAAGGCTGCAAAAATCTTAAGTATGTGCAGCTTCCGCAAGACCTCGAATACATAGGCGAAAAGGCATTTTATTCAAGCGGGATTCAATTTGCGAAAATGCCTGAAGGACTTAAGAGTATCGGAGCGAGGGCTTATTACAATTCAAAAATAAGCGCAGTTTCTCTAAATGAAGGACTTGAGAACATAGGAGCAAGTGCTTTTGAGACCTGCTATCGTCTTGAGGGTTTGTTGATTCCCGAAAGTGTAACGGCGGTAGGAAAATCGGTTGCTGGTGATAACGGCTCGGCGTTTAAGTGGTTGCTTTTCAAAAATGATCAAACAGCTATCGAGGGAATGCCAACGGATGTGATGTCCATAACTTATTATGGAGGAGAACCGTCCACGATTAAAACGCTGTATCAAGCGGAATTTGACAAAAAACAGGCAAAAGGAAAAGTAACAAGTTTAAAATTCGGTGAAAAGAGTACATTTAAGCCTGTAACAAATATATCAATTACAAACCGAAATATAAATTTAACGGCAGGTCAGATTGCGAATATTGAGGCGCAAGTTGAACCAAGTGATGCGACGGATCAGAGATTAACGTATTTATCGGAAAAAGATAATATAGCAAGCGTTGATAAAAACGGATTGATAACAGGCGTAAAACTCGGAACAACTAATGTTTGGGTATTTTCAGCAGACGGAACTGCTGCGCAGATTACCGTAAATGTGGAGGCTCCTGTTGGAAGGGAATTTGAAATTTCGGCAACAGGTGTGTTGTCCGCATATTATGGACATGATACGGTCATAACTATTCCGACCGAGGTAACTACAATAGCGGAAAATGCGTTTTCCGGAGAGAAAAACATTAAAAAAGTAGTGTTTGGAGATAATGTAAATACAATAGAAAAGTCTGCGTTTGCAAATTGTAGCGCTTTGGAAGAAATTGATTTGAGCGGAGCGGCTGCACTAAATTCGATAGGAAAAGAAGCCTTTTTCAAGTGTACGAATTTAAGAGAAATTAGAATACCTTTGAATGTTGCAAGTATAGCCGAGAGCGCATTTGCGGGTTGCATAGGACTGAAAAATGTTCGTTTTGAAGCAGGAAGCAAGGTCAATGTGCTGTCGGAGGGTGTTTTTTCCGGTTGTACAAACTTGGAGAGTGTTAATATACCTACCGAGTGTGTGGAAATCGGTAAAGGAGCGTTCTCGGGAGATTCCAAACTGGTATCTATAGAGTTTAACGAGAAGTTGAAAACTATAGGCAAGTCTGCTTTTTATGCGGCAAGGTCGCTTGTGGAAGTAAAAGTGCCGGAAGGTGTAACTACCATAGGCGAGGAGGCGTTTTACGGTAACAGCAATTTAGAAAAAATAACACTCCCATCGACATTTACGCAGCTACAGGGAAAGAAAGTTTTTGCATTTATCTTCGACAACAAAGAAGCGCAAAATATCGGCAAATTGACAAATGTAGTAATTGCTGAAGGCAACCCGAAATACAGATCGGAAAAAGGATTAGTTTATGAGGGAAGTACATTGGTATACATTCCTCAGGGAATAGAACATGCCGCGGTAGCAGACGGGACAACGATAATAGGCAAATTCGCCGCAGTTGTGCATCAAAATTTAAAAACGGTAGTGATACCGAAAGGAGTTACCAAGATAGAAGAAAGCGCGTTTGTGAATTGCGACGGTATAGAAAGCGTAAAGCTGCCTGATACATTGGAGGAAGTAGGAGTAGGCGTTTTCCTAGGCTGTGAAGAATGCACGGATTTAGTAATACCGAAGAGTGTTAAGAAAATAGGGGGACTCGCATTTTATGAGCTTGAGAATTTGAGAGAGCTTGTAATTCCTGACGGCGTAACCAAAATTGAAAAGCATGCAGTTGCCGGAAATGATGAGATGCAGCATTTGATATTATCGAGAAATTTGGTTGAAGTCGCTGAAAATGGCTGCTCGTTTTATCCTAATGCTGAGGAACTTTATTTACCGGAGAAATTGGAAAAGATTGGACCTCAAGGATTTGGAGCATTTCAAAAAGTGCAGTATTTAGAACTGCCAAAGTCGCTAAAACAAGTGGGTTCAGAAGCGTTTTCACTTATGAACTCTTTGAAATCGGTTTATATCCCGGGAGAATTACAGGTACCCGTAGATATTTTCAATAAAACCACGAGTCCTAAGATATACATATTTTCACATAATGCGAATGACACGGTGAAAAACTTAGCTAAAACGCCTCAGTATGAACTTATAGATCTTTCTTACGAAAAAGCTGCGAACAGAAAAGTTGAGCTTCAAGGATTCGAAAAGTTGCTGAACGACACAAACCATGAAAGCGTGTTTGCGGTGAAGATTAACGAAGAGGAAGCTAAAAATAAAGAAATCGTTAGGCTTAATATTACAGTAAAGGAAGGGGAAAAAGAACTGAAAGCGCCTCTCGGTACAATGAAGTTGGTAATAGAGCTTACCCCTGAACAGGAGAACGGCAATTACAAAATATACAAGGAAAATAACGGAGCATACGCGGAACTCGAAACCAAAAGGGTTGACAGATTTTTAGTTGGAGATATAAACGAGTTCGGTAGTGTAGTTGTTTTGGAGAAACAAGCGGCGCAAACATCGGGAAGATCTAGAAGCGGCGCAAGTGCGGTATCAACACAAAATACGGAGAATAAATCTGCCGTAACTGTTAAAAACGAAGCTGCAAAAGAGCTTGTAAAAGACATAAACGACCAATCGCAAGCAAACCAAATTGACAAACTGGTAGAGGACAAACCTGTAACTGAAAAGAAAGAAGCTCTCAAGGCATTGACAGATGATACGAAAACAAAGTTGTCAAAAACCGTACTTGCCAAGTATACGGATGTTAAAACGGGCGAGTGGTATTCGAAAGACCTTGCAGTTGTAATAAGCATGGGACTTGTAAAGGGGACGGGTAAAGCTACGGTATCTCCGTTGAAAGATGTTACAGGAAAAGAACTTATGTCTATGCTTGTAAGATGCGCGGGCAAGCAAGTAAAGCCGGTAGTAGGAGATAAGTGGTATGAACCGTACGAAAAGGAAGCGGCAATTCTTGGACTTAGCAGCGGTCTGACCTTTGATGTGTCTAAGGATTTGACGCGAGCAGAAGTTGCGCAGATGCTTTACAAGTATGTAAGGCTCACAAGCAAAGACACATATAGCTTGAATCTAAAGGCGCTTGACGGCGTAAAGGATGCAAAAGATATACCTGCTGAATACAAAGAAGCTGTGGCATATATGTACCAGCTGGGAATAATCAAGGGCTATGAAGACGGTTCGTTTTTGGCGGATAAAGAGGTATCCAGAATAGAGGTGATATCGCTACTTGCGAGGTTACTTGCGATGTAGATATAATAGCAAGTTGAAAAATTAGATTGTCAGCTTGAATTTTAAGAAACAGCCGCAAGAAACCAAAAACTTTGTATAAAATAACAAAAAAAATAAAAAAACTGTTGACAAACAACAAAAAATGATATATTCTATTGCAAATAGGAGGAAAGCATAGCTATTAGCGTGCATTTGCGAAGATGAATTTTAACAATGAACTTAGATTAAGACGAAGAAACAGATACGCGAACCGTCAGTGGAGATGGAGCGCTTTTTGTGGTTACCTCAACTTAATCTCGGTGTCAAAGTTAAAGTTTGTGAAAATGGAGTCTAGCGGATATTATTCAATTTCGGGATAATTGTACAGGCAAAATTTATCATAGTTTATTGACGACAGAGGGATTAAGTCCTCTGTCGTTTTTTATTGTAACAAGGAGGGAAAAAATGAAAAATCTAAAGAAGGAAAAGGTAGTGCTGGCGTATTCTGGAGGTCTTGACACATCTATAATTCTCACATGGCTGAAAGAGGAAAAAGATATGGATGTAATAGCAGTGTGTGTCGATGTGGGACAAAAACAGGACTTTTCTGCATTAAAGGAAAAGGCACTTAAAACGGGAGCGAGTAAGGTTTATGTAATAGACGCAAAGGAGAGTTTCATAAGCGACTATGCGTTCAAGGGACTTAGGGCGGGAGCCATATATGAGGACGATTACTTGCTAGGTACGGCGTATGCAAGACCGCTAATTTCAAAGATACTTGTGGAAATTGCGAAAAAAGAAGGCGCGGGTGGAATTGCGCATGGTGCGACAGGCAAAGGAAACGATCAGGTAAGATTTGAAACGGCAATTAAATCTATTGCGCCTGAATTAACCATAATTGCACCGTGGCGAAGTTGGCATTTTAATTCAAGAGAAGAATTGCTGGATTATGCGAAGAAACATAACATCCCTATACCGCCGAAGAAAGAGGACAATTACAGCAGAGATGACAATTTGTGGCACATAAGCCATGAGGGGAACGACTTGGAAGATACTGCGCATGCGCATAGTGAACGAATTTATCAAAAAACGGAATCGCTTAAAAATGCTTGCGAAGAAGCGGAGCTTATAACAATAGGGTTTGAAAAAGGCACGCCAAAAACATTGAACGGTAAAGCCATGAAGCCTGTACAACTTATGGAAGAACTCAACAAAAAAGCGGGCAAGCACGGAGTAGGCGTGATAGATATAGTGGAAAATAGGCTTGTCGGAATGAAATCCAGAGGTGTGTACGAATCACCCGCAGCCAGCGTGCTCTACACGGCGCACAAGATACTCGAAAAATTGACATTGGACAAGGCGACCATGCATTATAAGCAGCAGTTGAGCATCCGATATGCCGAACTTGCATACGACGGACTTTGGTTTTCACCTTTGAAGGAAGCGCTTGATGCATTCGTGGATGAAACGCAAAAATATGTTACGGGTTCCGTAAGTCTTGAACTCTTCAAGGGGAACGTACTAAATAAAGGAGCAAAATCACCATACAGTTTGTATAGTGAGGAACTTGTAACATTTGACGGCGGTAGCGGGTACGACCAAAATGATGCTACGGGATTTATCAATTTACATAGCTTGCCGCTTTGTGTATGCGCGCAGGTTCATGGCAAAGAAACTTTGAAAACGCCAAGTGATAATGAAAATAATTCGATTTATGATTTGGCGATATAGGAGGGATTATGCAAAATATGCAAGAAAAAATGTGGGCAGGGCGTTTTGAAAAATCGCAAAATCCGAATTTTGAGGCTATCAACTGCTCTATTGAACAAGACAAGTTTTTGGCGAAATTCGATATACAGGGTAGTAAAGGGCATGTGCGCGGTCTTACGAAGTTGGGGATATTTTCTCGGAAGGAAGAAAACGCTGTCCTATGTGCACTTGATGAAATTGCGAAAAAGATAGATGCGGGCGAAATTGAGCCGCTTCCTACCGACGAAGATGTTCATATGTGGGTTGAAAGATTGCTTACGGAAAAGCTCGGCGAACTCGGGAAGAAAATCCATACGGGAAGGTCGAGAAACGATCAGGTCGTAACATCTGCAAGATTATGGATGAAAGCGGCATACGATGAGCATCAAAGAGATATTTTAAAAGTTGTGGAAAGGCTTGTGCAACTTGCGCAGGAACACAGAGATGTGCTCTTGCCGGGATTTACACATTTACAAGCTGCGCAGCCGATAACGCTCGGGTTTTATTTTATGTGCTATGCTTCGAAATTAAAAAGGGATTACGATAGATTTTCGCAAAGCTATGGCAGACTTGATGTTATGCCGTTAGGCAGTGGTGCGCTTGCAGGCGCAAATTACAGCATAGACAGGGAATTTGTAGCGTCAAATCTGGGATTTGAGAATATCTCGGAGAATGCGATGGATGCCGTAAGTGATAGGGATTTCGTAGCGGAATATCTATATTTAAGCAGTATGCTGCTCACGCATCTCAGCTCTCTAAGTGAGGATTTTATACTCTGGAATTCACAAGGCTACGATTTTGTAACATTGGCAGATGAGTTTTCTTCGGGCAGCAGTATAATGCCTCAAAAGAAAAACCCCGACGGATTTGAGTTAATCAGAGGGTGCGCGGCTGTGATGTCGGGAAGACTTATGGCGATGCTTGGTGTAATGAAAGGCGTGCCGATGTCATACAACAAAGACTTTCAGTCGGACAAGGAATTGATGTACGGCGCCTACAAGGATGTATCGCTTGCGCTTAATCTGCTCGAACCAATGTTAAAAACAACAAAATTCAATGAAGAAGCTATGATGAATCAATTAAAAAAGGGTTATGTTAATGCTACTGATTTAGCGGACGCATTGGTGGAAACGGGAATTAGCTTCAGGCAAGCGCACAAACTGATTGGAAAGGTGGTGGGAACGGCGGTAAAAGAAGGTAAAGCTCTCGAGGAGCTGCCGCAAGAATATTATGAAAAGGAATTGCCGATGCTTACGGCGAAAAAAATATACGAAACATTGGATTACAAAAACTGTATAAACAACAAGAAAACAGAGGGAAGTACAGCTCCTAAATATGTGCAGAAACAAATCGACTTTATGCTTGATTGGCTAAATCGAAAATTAAATTAAAAGTTTTGCAATTTGCTAGAATTTGATATATAATATAAGAGAATATCTTTTTGCTTAGGCGGTATGAAAAATGGTTGAAAATACTGTAGGGAATGTATCTATATATGTCTGGATAGTTGTATGTTTATATTTAGCTGCAATAATGTTCGTCTGGATTATTTTGCGACCTCTGCGTCTTTGGTATTGGAGGCGAAATGAGGAGGTCGAATTACTCAGGAGCATAGATGAGAAATTGTCGTTTGCACCACAGGAACAGGAATTTGACGATATACCTAAAATGCAAGAACCCCAAGTACATCAAGATTCAACAAAGTCGGAGGAATTTAAGGAAACGAATTTTGAGGTAGCCTTAGAAGCTGATGATACCAAGCCTCAAAAACACGAAGAGACAAAAGCAGAAGATACTACAAAAAGTGAAGTGTGTGAAAAATACGATGAACCTGAAGTTACGGTCGCGAAAAAAGCAAGGACTTATACGGAAGAAGAATTGTACGAAATTATAAAATTCTAGCTATGGGAGGATATGAATGTTTTGCAGAAAATGCGGTAAGACGCTGATAGACGGAGATAGGTTTTGCCCTTATTGCGGTGCGCAAGTCATAGAAAGAAAAGACGAAGTGAGGCAGGAAGAAGTTGTTTACAACGAAACGGCAAAGGACAGACACTTCTTTAGCGAGAGTGTAAAACCGAGCTGGAATCTTGAGTCGTTCCCCGATACGGAGGCAGAGCCGAAGAAGACGGATGATATTTTGGTTGACTGGAAACAGCATATTTTGATTGAACCGACATTCAAACCGGACAAGGAAATGTCTTTTTCTGAGCAATTACAGGCATTTGAATCCAGTTTTGATATAACCGTACCACCTATTGAAGAGGGGCGGGCGGAGGAAAAAGCAATATCCGAAATTGCGAGCGAGAGTGTAGGAAAAACCGCTGAAGACAATCATATATCCATAGCAAAGAGCACGCTGATATTTGAAAGACCGAAATCAAATATTGAACTGCAAATGCAAGCAGAAGATGAAGCGGAGGCGGAAACGAATTTTGTGAGCGAGGATGAATTTTTGGAAGCGTGCCCCGAAAAGGAAAGATTTTATACATTTAGTCAAAAAAACGCCGAATTCCAAAAGTTGCTCGATAAGGAATACGAGAAAATAAAAGCAAGCAAAGAAGGAACTTACCACGAAATACAAGAGCTTTCCAAAACTCGCGATATAGAAGCTGCTGAAAAGATTGAAGACCGAAATGAAGCGGATAAACGATTTTTTGAAGAGCTGAAAAAGGAAACAGAAAATATTGCACCCAAAGCACCAAAAGAGGAGCAAGTATTGCAAGAGCCGAAGGAAGAAACGGTTATAGAGGAGCCGGATAGGAAGACGCAAATACCTGATATGGCAGCTATTAAAGCGTATTCGGAAGCTGAAAAAGAAGCGGAAAAGCTCGAAGAGGAGGGAAAAGCCGAGTTAAGGGAATCCGGAATCGACTGGGAAAATCAAGATGCTACGTTTGAAGATGAAAGAACGGACAGCCCATTAACTGTAATTGTAGCGGTTTTGGCAGTGGTAGTACTCTTGCTTGGAATTGCACTTGCGTCGCTTGCACTTGAACAATTTGCTCCGGACACTTTTGCAGGCAAGACGGTACATGTGTATTTAGAAAAAGCGCGTGATATTTTTCGAAGTGATAGCGCATAAAGAGTAAAGTTATTACTCAAAAGCTGAAAACAAATCATAAGGAAAGAAACTGAATATAAAGGAATCGAAAAGGAGAACTTAAAAAAATGTCAACAAGAGCGCTTTACAAACATGATGAAATTGTTAAAAGCAGATCGTTTTCACAATCAAGAACAACTATAGAAACCGCATTTTACGGAAACAATGTACAAACGGTTACAGACCTGACAAAAGCCTATGAAATGGCAAAAGCTGCGTCGGGAACAATAGAAACGGACATGCCGATATTTTCGCCGGAAAAAGTGGGGCTGCCGAAAGACTCAAATATCCTGCTGTTTAACGACGGAGAAGTTGTTGGCAGATTTGCAGGCGCAAGGGTAATACTGGGGGAACCTGATTACGACGAGGCGGATATTGCAAAGGTACTTAGAGAAGCGGTTTTCAATTCGCGTTACAAAAAAATGTATCACGCAACTTCCTATATCGGATTGAACGAAGACTTTATGGTAAAAGCGCATTTGCTTGTACCGGAAACCTATGAGAATACATTGCTTAACTGGTTGCTAAATTTCCAGTATTTAACGGAAGAATACAACGAAATGTACAAAAGGTCAAAACCGATTGCGGACGAACCTGACATATACATTTTTTCGGATCCTGACTTTTTGCATCCAAAATTCCCAAATGGACTTGCGTATTTCGATCCTGAACATAATTGTGCTTGTCTGCTGGGACTTAGATATTTCGGAGAGCACAAAAAAGGAACGCTTACGCTCGCATGGGGTATTGCAAACAGAAACGGCTATGTCTCCTGTCATGGCGGACTCAAGAGAATTGTGCGAAAAGACGGAAAAGCTCATGTGGTTGGTGTTTTCGGACTTTCGGGTTCGGGTAAATCGACTCTTACACATGCAAAACACGACGGAAAATACGATGTAACGGTACTGCATGATGATGCGTATATAATATCCAGCGATGACGGCTCAACAGTCGCACTTGAACCGTCTTATTTTGACAAAACTCAGGACTACCCTATGACATCGCCGGACAACAAGTATTTGCTTACCGTTCAAAACTGCGGGGCAACAATAGACGAAGACGGCAAACTGGTGCTTGTTACGGAAGACATACGAAACGGAAACGGTAGAGCGATTAAATCCAAGCTCTGGGCAGCAAACCGTGTAGACAAAATGGAAGAAGAAATCAACACCGTAATATGGCTGATGAAGGATCACACTTTGCCACCGGTTTTGAAGGTGAAAGACGCAGTATTGGCATCTGTAATGGGAGCGTGCCTTGCCACAAAGAGAACCAGCGCTGAAAGACTTGCTGAAGGGGTTGATATTAACGCATTAGTGTTTGAACCTTATGCAAATCCGTTCAGAACTTACAGGCTTGCGCAGGACTACGAGAAATTTAAAGACCTGTTCGAAAGAAGAGGGGTTACAAATTACATATTAAATACAGGCTTTTTCATGGATAAAAAGATTCCAAAGGAAGTTACTATCGGAATATTGGAAGCAATTTTCGATGAAACAATCAAATTGGAAAAGTTTGGTGAAATTGAAGAGTTTGAATATATGAAAATCGACGGATTTGAAGTCGATTTTGAAAATAAAGTATATGCGGATGCGTTCAAAGGCGGAATGATAGGTAGATTAAATTTTATTACATCCAGAAATGAATTCAAAGGCGGACTTGACAGGTTGCCGGCGGAAGCATACGAAAAAATATGGAATATCATTGAAAAGTTAGGATAAAATATGGAACAGGAAGTAGTAAGAAGAAAAAACCAAAAACCGAAACGGAAAATTGAAAAAAAATATATAGCGATTATTGTTATAGCGCTGTTTACAGGAGTTTTTCACAGCTCGCTTGAATTCATAGTCAACTGGTTATGGTTCAAGGAACTAAACTATGTCAGCGTATTTTTTACCAAGCTGTTTTCCGAATTGAAGATAGGTGTGCCGGCATTTGTGATTATCTCGGTATTCGCGTATGCATATTTGATGCTTCTCAAAAAATCGTATGTGAAGAACATCGAGATCAGCGTACATTCTGCGACAAACGGCAGGCTGAATTTGGTTGCATTCGGACTTTCTGCTGTATTTGGCGGATTCCTTGCTTACAGCTTCGCAACTAACTTTTGGTTCGATGTTTTGCAGTTTATCAACAGCACTTCGTTTGGAATTAAAGATCCGCTGTTCAAACAGGATGTAGGATTTTATGTATTCAAACTTCAGCTGCTGCAAAATTTAGACACTGTTGCAATAGGGATTGTAATAGCGTTTGCTATACTCACAGTGATATTCTACACTTTCCTGATTTCGTATATGCGGCCTCAGATATTTGAAGATTTTGAAACTGCCCCAAGTGAAGATGAATACGAATATACTCAAAACAATTTTGAAAAAGCTGCGACAAGTTTTAGAAGAGGAGATTATTCGGGGGCTATCAGGGACTTTTTCAACCCTGCAAGAGGTCGAAATCATAGGAAGCTGGATAGCAGTAATATCTCGCATTTGTTCGACATAGCCAAAGAACAGTTTGCATTGCTTGCGGTTTTGTTGTTGCTGCTTGTGGGATTTCATTATTATCTCAACACGTTCAGCTTGCTGTATGCAGGGAAAAGCGGAGTTGTTTACGGTGCCGGGTATGCGGATGTTAACATTACTCTGTGGGTTTACAGAGGGCTTATAGTGCTTTCTGTCTTGGCGTCGCTTGGGGTGATAGTCGGATTTGCACAGAAAAAATACAAAAGAACTTTAATTCTTCCTGTCGTAATGATTGTTGTTGCGCTGGGAGGGAATGCCGTAACGCTACTTGTTCAGGAAACACTTGTAAAACCTGATGAAATCAACAAAGAAACAAAGTATTTGAGAAACAATATCAAGTACACTCAAGAAGCGTATGGACTTGCAGATGTTCAAATCAAACCGTTTGCTGTAAAGCAGGCGTTATCGAAAGAGGACATTGCAAACAACATGGAAACAATTTCCAATATAAGGATTAACGACTACGCGCCGACCGAAAAATTTTACAATCAGACGCAAAGTATTCGTTCGTACTATAATTTTAACGATGTCGATGTAGACAGATACATAATAGACGATGAATATACGCAGGTCTTTCTCGCCGGTAGAGAGATTGATGAAACCCGAATTAGAACAGAGTGGCTCAACAAGTACATAAAATACACTCATGGTTACGGTATTACTTTATCCAGAGTAGATAAGGTAACGGATAGCGGACAACCGGATATGTTGATTTCCGGAGTTCCGCCTGTGTCGGAGGTCAAAGAAATACAGATTAAAAGACCGGAAATTTACTTCGGAGAGCTTACAAACAATTATATACTCGTCAATACGGCAGAGGATGAATTTGATTATCCGGACGGTAGCAAAAATAAGTATACGAAGTACAAAGGAACTGCCGGAATCAAGCTGTCGCCGCTTAACAGAATATTGTTTTCACTTAGAGAAAGCAGTTTGAAATTGCTTATATCGACAAATGTTAAGAGCGATTCAAAGATAGTTATAAACAGAAATATTGCGCAAAGAGTAAGGGAGGTAATGCCTTATTTGGAATACGATGAAGATCCGTATATAGTTACGATAGACGGCAAACTTTATTGGATGATAGATGCGTATACGGTAAGCAACAAATATCCTTATTCACAGCCATCCGAAGAAGCGGGCGGAGCGAATTACATAAGAAATTCAGTCAAAGTAGTGGTCGATGCTTACAATGGAAATGTTGATTATTACATAGTTGATGAAACAGATCCTATAGCAAAAACTTACCAGAAGATATTTCCAAAGCTGTTCAAGGATTTCTCGCAGATGCCGGAAGCATTACGCAGTCATATTCGATATCCGAATGTTATGTTCGGTATTCAGGCGAATGTCTACAAGCGTTATCATATGAACGATGTAAAGGTGTTCTACCAAGATGAAGATATTTGGGATATTGCACACGAAATTTACGAAAAAGATGAAGTCAGCATTTCTCCTAACTATTACATAATGAAATTGCCGGGTGAGAAAAGAGCTGAATTTGTAAACACAATACCTTACACACCGAAAAATAAGAGAAATATGACGGGGCTTCTTGTAGCAAGAAATGACGGTGAGGATTACGGAAAGCTGGTGCTTTACCAATTCCCTAAGGATACGACGATTTACGGTCCGATGCAGATAGAAGCTCAAATCGACCAAAACACCGAAATTTCTAAAGAATTTTCTCTTTGGAATTCATCGGGATCGACTTACAGTAGAGGAAATCTGTTTATTATTCCTATCGAGGAATCCCTGCTTTATGTGGAACCGGTTTACTTGGAAGCTACCAAAGAGAGTATCCCTGAGGTTAAGCGTGTAATAGTGGCATACGGCGATAAAATTGCGTACAAGCCTACACTGGGAGAAGCGCTTGATTCGTTGTTTGGCGAAAACTCAACACAAAAGGCGGGTGAAACGGCGCAAAAGCCGAAAGCGACAAATGAGATGAGCAAGACTGAACTTATCACAAAGGCGGCAGAAGAGTTTGAGCTTGGGCAGGCGGCACTTAGAAACGGCGATTGGGCAGGATATGGCGAACATATGACGACACTTGAAAAGTATCTAAAATTGCTGTCGGAGTAAAAGCGATTTAAATGAGAGGTAAAACATGAAAAATAAATTTATGAATAAAAAATTGCCAATATTGCTTGCGCTAATGCTCGCAATGGCGGCGCTCTTTGCAGGATGCACAGAGCAAGGTAACAATGAAGGAAACGATACGGTAAAGCCCGAACCTAACAATGTACCCAAAATCGGTATAGTGCAAATAGTTGAGCATCCTTCACTTGATATGATACGAGAAAATATCGTTAAGCAGCTTGCAGACGACGGATTCGTTGACGGGGAAAATGCGGTAATTCGTTACGAAAATGCGCAAAACGATACGAATAATTTAAAAACTATATGCCAGAGCTTTGTAGCGGACAAGTGCGATTTGATTATCGCAATAGCAACACCGTCTGCGCAGGCGGCACTTGGAGAAACCAAGGAGATTCCAATTGTATTTTCCGCAGTAACGGATCCTGTCGGAGCAGGACTTGTAAAATCCCTTGAGAAGCCGGACGGAAACATTACAGGAACATCGGACAAAGTTTCGGCAGAAAAAATTATGGTACTTGCAAGCAAAATTACACCTAATATGAAAACAATCGGCGCAATATATAGTACAGGCGAACCCAATTCCGTATCGGTAATTGCAAACTTGAAAGAGTATGCGAAGAAGAACGGTATGACGGTCAAAGAAGCTACTATTATGAACAGCAGCGAAGTAAAACAGGCGGCAGAGAGCTTGGTTGGAAAAGTAGATGCGGTATTTACACCTATCGACAATACGGTAGCGACAGCAATGCCTACAATAGTTGATGTTCTAAACAAAGCTAAAATACCTTTTTATGTTGCAGCGGATTCTTTGGTAGCAGATGGAGGACTGGCAACTGACGGTGTGAATTATGTCGAACTTGGAAGAGAAACAGGAAAAATGGCAACGGAAATTTTGCAAGGTGAAAAACCTGCAAATATGCCTGTCAGAGTTCTTGAAAAAACTCAAATTTATATAAATTCCAAAACCGCAAAAGAAATTGGAATTGAAATTCCGAAAGATATTTTGGACAATTCGAAGGATTTGGCAGGAGGCTTGTAATGCTCAGTATTACAGCGGCTATAGGTTCGATAGAACTCGGACTGATTTATGCGATTCTTGCGCTCGGTGTGTTTTTGTCGTTTCGAACGCTTAACACACCGGACTTGACAGTTGACGGCAGTGTAGTTAGCGGTGCTGCTATTTCTGCCGTTATGTGTGCAGCAAATTATCCCGTTCTCGGGATAATTTCGGCTTTTTTTGTTGGAGCTGTTTGTGGTTGCATTACATCTATATTGAACACGAAATTAAAAATAGAGGCATTATTATCCGGAATATTGGTAATGCTCGGACTTTATTCTATAAATCTCAGAATCATGGGAAATCGCCCGAATGTTTCACTTACAATGTCGAAAACTATATATACCGATGCACCGACTGCGCGCCCTGCACTTTTTGTTGGAGTTTTGGCGCTTTGGGCAATAATAATATTGCTTTCGCTGTTCCTTAGAACCAGAGTCGGATTTGCACTTAGAGCGACAGGAGATAACGAAGATATGGTGCGTGCTTACGGAATCAGCAGCGACACCATGAAGATTCTCGGTATTTCAATATCAAACGGACTTGTAGGACTTGCGGGAGGCATGCTTGCTCAGTATCAATCGTTTGCAGATGCGAGCATGGGTACGGGCATGGTTGTAATAGGACTGGCATCTGTAATAATAGGGGAAACGATTTTTGGAAAGTCGCATTTGACAGGCAGATTGATTTCTGTTGCGCTCGGTGCGATTGTTTACCGTCTAATCATTGCGCAGGCGCTTGCACTTGGCCTTCCGAGTAGCGATTTGAAACTGGTATCGGCTGCGATAGTAACGATAGCTCTCGCATTTGGCGCATTTGGAGCGGGATTCACCATTCGTGGAATCTTTAGGAAAAAGGACGGTGCGCAATGTTAAAAATTCAGAATTTGACGAAAATATTTGATAAGAACGGCGTAAACGAGAAAGTAGCACTCAAAGATTTCAATCTAAATTTACAGAACGGGGATTTTCTAACGGTTATCGGGGATAATGGTGCAGGGAAATCTACGCTGATGAATTGTATTGCAGGTGTTTATAAGACGGACGGCGGAGCAATTTTTCTTGACGATAACGATATATCCGGCTTACCTGAACATAAGCGAGCAAAATTTATAGGCAGAGTATTTCAAGATCCTATGAAGGGAACAGCGTTTGATATGACGATTGAAGAAAATCTCGCAATAGCCGAAAACAAAAAGAATTTTTGTGGACTTCAGTGGGGAATAACTGCAAAAAAGCGTGTAGAATATGCGAGTAAACTGGAAGTACTCGCTATGGGACTTGAAAATATGATGACAAAAAAAGTACGCTTACTTTCGGGCGGTCAGCGTCAAGCACTAACACTTTTCATGGCGATAATGGCAAAACCGAAGCTGCTGCTTCTCGATGAGCATACGGCGGCACTCGATCCGCAAGCAGCTCAAAAAATATTGAAATTAACGGCAAAGTTGGCGGCGCAGGAGGATTTTTGCACTATTATGATAACGCATAATATGAAAGATGCGCTTGCTTATGGAAACAGAACGATTTTGATGCGACAAGGGCAGCTTGCAATGGATATCTCGGGGGAAGAACGCGAGAAAATGACATCGACAGAGCTTGTTGCAAAATTTAATATACAAAACGATAGGATGCTTCTTTAAAAAAAGTAAAAAAATACAAAAAACACTTGACCTTTGCAAAGATATGGCATAAAATAGTCATATAAAAAGGAAATCATTTCTATTTATGGAGGATTATTTCTTAGAAGAAGGGAGAGGAAAATTACAAATGAAAAAAGAAGAAGCGAAAACAAAGGATTTTCTTAGAAAAACCGCGACGGTCGCACTCGGTGCAGTGATGCTTTTAACAAGCGCAATGCCTACATTTGCAGCAGGAGATAAAGTTTCGTTTACCGATGTGCCCGATAACCATTTCGCAAAGGCGGCAATTGATTTTTGTAATCCGAATATTATGCAGGGCAAGGGCAACGGCAAGTTTGACCCCGAAGGCACACTGACACGTGCGGAGGCGGTACAAATTCTTTACAAAGTGGATGGCGGATATTTTAAAGAAGCTCCTGCGGTATTTTCGGATGTAAAAGCAGGCGAGTGGTATAGCGATGCATTAAATTACGCAGTCGCAAAGAAATACTGCTCAGGTTATCCAACCGGCGAATTTAAACCTGACGGAACGCTTACATACCAAGAATTTGCGGCAATGGTGGCTAATAGGACGAAGGCATCTTATCCGGCGTGGGCACAAAAAACGGATTTGTTTGAGGGTACGCCAAAATGTACCAAATATTCATCGTGGGCGAAAGACGGAATATTACTTGCCGAGTTTATGAAGATAACCGAAAATCCGGAAAAACTGGATGCTACGAAGCCTATAACAAGGGCACAAGCGGCTGTCTTTGCTAACAAAGCAGCTACCACGCAGTTCAAAGTTTTGGAGCCTATTAAATAAGAATCGCTTAAAAGCCCCGCTTGTAGGGGCTTTTAGTTTATGGCGTCAGAGGTTATAAAGAACTGAAAAAGGGTAAGGTATAAAAATGGAAAGAATCGTGTTATTGGCAGCACTTGCATTTTTAGCAGCGGTATATTTCGGGATAGGACTTATGGTATATCGTTACTTTCAGCAGAAAAATCCTGCGGGTGTACGGCATATGGACGAGGCTGTAAACAATCAGCAAAGAACCGACAAAATGGGAATTGGAGAGATTGCAACTTATTCTGCGATGCTGATTATAGCTTTTTTAACCATACTGCCAATACTTGGTAGGGGCGGCAGCGGTAACGCCATAATAGCCAGAATGATTATATTACCTGTAATAATGGCGGTTTTCAACGCGAGAAAAAGAACGGGGAAAGCCCTATTTGCGCTTGCAGTTGCCTGCCTTTTTATGGTCTTTTTTATGATGACGTATATTATAATTGGAGTGCCCGCCAAGGCTCCTGATTGTGTTCTCGACGGAGAATCTATAGTTATGCTGAAAACTACGCCGTCAGATTTGCAAAAAAGCGGTTTTGAGATAGTTGAAGATGAGATGCTTGGAACCAATACATATGTGCTTGAAAAAAACGGAGTGGAGCTTGGGAAGATATATTTATTGAGGGACAAAGAAAAAGCTGAATCCTCTGATACAAGAAAGATAGAAAGAATTGATTTTGATGAAGAGAATCTAACAGCACTTAGAGCAAACGGAAGTTCGCTTAAACTGAACGGAGTGGACCTGCTCGCGCCACTTGATAATCAAGTAATGGAAAAGAAATTTAAGAAAAAATTGTGGAATACACCGCAAGATGCAGCGGATAAAACTGATATAACCCAGCTTTGGTACGGAATTGCTTGGCGAAATAACAGCGACCACCTATTTTGGAATGAATATTTTGCAACAATGAAAATTGATGAATCGGGAAATGTTTGGCAAATCGAATTAAACAGCGCATCTCCTGCGGATTATTAGATATATTCCGAAAAAGCGTGCGAGCGGGCATACGATAGTTAATTTTTTGTGAACAACCGCGGATTTTGTACGCTTTTTATTGCAAGCGAGTGCAAAATGGTATAAACTATAAGGATAGTAAAAAAGAATGAGAGGCGTTTAAAAATAGATGAAACACGAAACGAATGGAGATAATCATAAACTTTTGAAAAAGAAAAAGAAGAGCAGTACATTATCTATTTTTCTAAAAACATTTATATTTGCATTTGCGATTTTGACGGTTATATGCTTCGGTGCAACAACCCTTTTGGAAAAAATGGGAGGAATTAAGCCGTTTGAAAAGAAAAACGGCAAGGATACACCTGTACTCGAAGATGAGCTTGATTTGGATTCGCTCGTAGATAAGCACAGTCCGTTTTTCAATGCGTTCAAAGATACGAAACGCGCAAACATACTGTTTCTAGGCGTTAACGGAGGGCTTACAGATACCATAATGCTTGCCAGTTTCGATATGGAAAACAAGAAAGTCGATGTAATTTCGGTTCCGAGAGATACTTATTACGAAAGACCGGGATTCAATTCTCTTGCGGAGAGAAAAATCAATTCGGCATATCGAGGAAATCCGGTTAATACTGCAAAAGCGGTGAGCGAGGTGCTTTGCGATATTCCTATCAATTACTATGCTGTAATAGAATATGACGGAGTTGAAAATATAGTGGATGCGATGGGTGGAGTGCCGATGGATATTCCTAATATAAACGGCACGGGCGGAATGTACTACAACGATCCATATGATAAACCGCCACTCAAAATTGCTATTCCTGCGGGACATCAGGTACTTGACGGCAAAAAAGCGGTACAATTTTTGAGATTCAGACATGGATATGTGAATGGCGATATAGGAAGAGTCGAAGCGCAGCAACAATTTGTTAAAAGTGCATTTAAACAAACGCTAAGTTTGAATTTACCTAAAATAGCAAAAACTGTGTTCCAAAATGTAAATTCCGATATTACACTCGGCAAAGCGGTTTCCCTTGCAACAAAAGCGGCAGGTATGGAAAGCGGTGATATGAAAACATATACAATACCGTTTGATCCGGAACCGCAAGCACCGTATTATGTGTATCCAAAGAAAAAAGAAATAGAGCAGATGATTGCGGACATATATAATCTAAAAAGTTATGAGAGCGATGAAGAAGGGAGTGCGACTGATAACGACGAAACAGACGCAGATTAAAATTGATAGAAGAAAATGAGGTTCTAGAAGAAAAAGCGACTGAAAATATTGAAGAACAAGGAGAAAAAACATATACGGAAGAGGAAAGGCCGATAGTTTCGGGGATACTCGAAATTGCTGACGGCGGTTTTGGGTTCTTACGTTGCGAAAATTTTCTCACCAGTGAAAAGGATATTTATGTAGGACAGGCGCAAATTCGCAGATTTAATTTAAAGACGGGTGATAAGATTACAGGAATAGCAAGGCGTCCCAATCCAGGTGATAAATTCGGGGCATTGCTTTATGTGAATACCGTAAATGATGATGACCTCAGTATCGCAATCAATAGAAAAGACTTTGATGAGTTGATTCCGATATTTCCACAGGACCGTTTTGCACTTGAAACCGGTCGAAGCGAAATTGCTATGCGTCTTGTGGATTTAGTCGCACCGATAGGAAAAGGGCAAAGGGGAATAATAGTAGCTCCTCCAAAATCGGGAAAAACCGTACTGCTAAAGAAAATAGCGGCTACGATAGAAGAAAAATACAAAGATGTAGAAATAATCGTTTTACTCGTGGATGAACGACCGGAGGAAGTTACCGATATGAAACGCTCGCTTGTACGCAGTGAGGTAATATATTCCACATTTGATGAACAACCGCAAAACCATGTAAAAGTTGCAGAGATGGTTATGGCAAGAGCGCAGCGACTTGCAGAGCATGGAAAAGATGTGGTAGTGCTTTTGGATAGTATCACAAGGCTTGCAAGAGCTTACAATTTGGTAGTGCCTGCTTCGGGAAGGACGCTTTCCGGCGGACTTGATCCGGGAGCGCTTCATAGACCGAAAAAGTTTTTTGGAACTGCTAGAAATATTGAAAACGGCGGAAGTATTACTATACTTGCGACTGCTCTTGTCGAAACAGGCAGCCGTATGGACGATGTAATTTTCGAGGAATTTAAGGGAACGGGCAATATGGAATTGCACTTGGACAGGAGCCTCTCGGAAAGACGCATATTCCCTGCAATAGACTTGAACAAGTCGGGTACGAGGCGAGAGGATTTGCTTATGACGCAAGAGGAACTGGAAACGGTTTATATCATAAGGAGGGCGCTCGGAAACTTAGGCACACGCGAGGCGACGGAGATAATTATAAGCAATTTGATAAATACGAAAAGTAATGCGGAATTTATAAAGGCAATCAGAAAAATGCCGCTTTTCGAAAAACAAAGCAAGTAGGAGAAAAATTTGGATTTTAGCAAGATATTTTTGGAAAAGGCATGCCCGACAAGTATAGGGGGGCAAGCTATAATAGAGGGAATTATGATGCGCGGAAGCGACCGCACTGCTATCGCAGTGCGGCTGCCCGACGGGGCGGTGCATCTCAAGACCGAAAAGCTCACCGCACCGTCGGGGGTGATGAAAATACCGCTAATTCGCGGGGTATTTTCATTCGCTTCCGCGCTGGTAGTAGGCACGAAAACGCTGATGTATTCAGCGGATGTGCTCGAACGCTACGAGCGAGAGAACGCAGAGCGTCTTGCTATTTTTCGCGAGCAAAAAAAGGCAAGCGGCGAAACTGTTTCGGAAACAGGTGCGTACGAGAAAGATAAAGTAACGATTTTTCTAGAGAAGCATTTAGGGGAAAAAGGTGCTTGGAATTTCCTTATGTATTTTTCTGCGATTATAGCAGTTGTTTTTTCTGTTGCAGTTTTCATCTTACTTCCCACTGCACTTGTGAATTTTTTGCAGCTCTATATAAGCAGTGGAATTGCCCTAAATTTAATTGAAGGAGTATTTCGAATTTTATTGTTTGTCGTCTATATTTTGCTGATATCTAAAATGCCGGATATTAGGCGAGTTTTTCAATTTCACGGTGCGGAGCATAAGTGCATACATTGCTTTGAAAACAACCTCGAACTCACACCTGCTAATTGCCAAGAGTTTTACACGCTACACCCGCGCTGCGGAACCAGCTTTTTGATGTTCGTAATGATTATAAGTTTGATACTTTTTTCGTTGCTCGGTTGGCCGAATTTGTTGCTTAGGGTAGTATCAAGGCTTCTCCTTTTGCCTGTAATAGCGGGACTCTCATATGAAGTTTTGAAATTAGCAGGAAGAAGCAACAGCTCGATTGTTAAAATCCTTAGTTTACCGGGACTTTATTTACAAAAAATAACCACAAAAGAACCTGATACGGAGCATCTTGAAATGGCTATAATAGCCATGAAAGCGGTGCTTGTACCGAAAGACACACCCGAAATTTCAATATATTTGCCAAGTTACGATGCGTTTAGCGATTCAGATTTTCTGGCAAGAGAACGAAGCGAGGAGGCACTAAATTGAGCATGACAGTTAAAGAAATTCTCAATGTTGCAAAAAGTTCTTTAAATGAGCATGGAATAGACGAAGCTGAGGTTAATGCCAAGTCGCTAATGTGCCATTTGCTTTCAATAGATCAGGCGAAGCTCTTTATGAATTGGGATAAAGAGCTTACTGAGCATCAGTGTGAGCTTTATTTTGAACTTTTGGACAGGAGAAATTCGCATATCCCGTTGCAGTACATAGTCGGTTTTCAAAATTTTATGGGCGAGGAATTCGCTGTGCGAGAGGGGGTTTTGATACCAAGACCGGAAACGGAAATAATGGTCAGCCTCGCAATTAAAAAGCTGAGCGAAATGAAAAAGCCGAAAGTACTGGATCTTTGCACAGGAAGCGGTATCATAGCGGTAACGATAGCGAAGAATATTGCAAAGGCAAAAGTTGCAGCAAGTGATATTAGCGAATATGCGATAGCGCTCGCAACTGAAAATGCCAAAAGGCTCAACGCAAGCGTTACTGTAAAAAAAGGCGATTTGTTTGAACCTTTTAAAGGCAAGTTTACAAAAACAAAGTTTAATATGATAATAAGTAATCCGCCGTATATTAAAACAAGCGAAATAGCAAATTTACAGGAAGAGGTACGCGATTATGAACCGATTTTGGCTTTGGACGGAGGGCAAGACGGACTTGAATTTTATAAGAGAATCGCAGGCGAGGCATCGGAGCATCTTGTAAAAGGCGGAATTTTACTCATGGAAATCGGATATGACCAAAAAATGAAAATTATTAGGCTCTTAGAGGAGTCGGGTAAGTATGAAAATATTGATGTTATCAAAGATTATGCAGGGCATGACAGAATTTTGTATTGTGAAGCAAGTTGATAGGGGGGCAGTGAAGTGTCAGATAGTAATGAAAAAACAACTTTAGATGTCGACAACATTACATTTGAGCCTACGGAGGACAAAAGCACAGATATTGCAGATGAAAAAATAAGAAAGCTGGCTATAAAGCTCGGCTGGGCTGAGGAAGAACCTGAAATTGTTGTGCCTAATTTTGATGCAATGGCAGGAATCAAGACTCTTGATGACGATCCGATGATGGGAATCAAGACACTTGATGATGATCCGATGATGGGAATTAAGACGCTCGATGATGATGCAATGGCAGGAATCAAGACGCTCGACGACGATCCGATGGCGGGAATCAAGACGCTCGACGACAATCCGATGGACGGAATCAAAACGCTCGATGACAATCCGATGGACGGAATTAAAACACTTGATGAAGATTTTGATATTTTTGGAGATGATCTGGACGATCTCGAAAAAGACAGTTATTATGATATTGAAGCCATAGATCCGAATGCGGAGGAGGAAATTTCCGAAAGCGAGTACCGAGTTCTTTTGGCTGCGCAAAAAAAACAAAAAAAGCAGCAGGAAGAGGAAGACAAAATACGCCGTGCAGAAGCGAAGGCAGCCCAAAAGGTTGCGAAAAAAGAAGCTGCATTGGAAAAGAAAAATAAGAAAAAAGAAGAGGCTCGTCAAAAGAAACTTGAAAAAGCAAACTTCGGTAAATTACGAAGACCGCATATAAATCCAAGCATAACTGTATTACTACCGACATACAATCCCGAAAGGAAGATATTTGTTGAACAACTTAGAAGTATTGATGCTCAAACTTACGAAAACATTACGATTTTACTACTTGACGATGCTTCGGAGGTACTTACAAAAGAAGACCTTATGGCGGTCATTCCTAGAGTTGTTACGAATGTTGAGGTCAGAATTGAAAGAAACGAAACTCATCTCGGGGTACGAAAAACCTATGAGAAACTGATTGAAATGGCTGATAGCGACTTAGTTGCATTTGCAACGCAGCGAGATGACTGGGATAGAAATAAAATTTTGCGTTTAGTGCTCGCAATGGAAGAAGATGAAGATGCGGTGCTTGCATATTCGGATGCGCGAGTAATGGATGAGCAGGAAAATATTATAGCGGATTCTCTTTTGGGATATGGACTTTTTGAGGAATTCAAGGCGGGGAAGAATGTTGCAAGAACGCTACTTGCAAGTAATTCTATAAAGCTGGAAACAGCACTTATAAAAACAGAAAAGTTAAAAAAGGCGGTACCGCTTGCGCCGGGAATGAAAGTAGACCATTATATAGCGTTTAGAATGGCGCTTGAAGGGAAAATTTTGTTCGTGGGCAGACCGCTTTTGAATATGAGGCTTCATATAAAGCACGATGCGGAGATTTTCGGAAAACGCCCGAAAACGGATAAGGAAAGCTATATAGAGGAAAATATCACATCGAAAATAGCAGGCCTTAAGTGGATTGAAAAAGAAGTCGAAATAGATGCGGAATTAAAAGAAGCACTTGATGAAGCAATTATATGGCTTATGGCGCGCAGGGAAAATATGCGAAGCAAAGAAAATTTCCAAAAAGATTTATTGGAAGGAAAGGATTTTGCTGAAAACGAGTTACAATTTGAATTAAAAGTTGCCAAGCTCTCGCCTGAGATGTTTGAACTCGAATATAAAAAGCATATATTAAGCCTACTCGAGCCTGCACCTGTATATATTGCGGAGCAGAGGAAAAAGGCGCGAAATGAAAAAATATCAAAATTTTTAGATGGCGCTGCAAAAAAGATTACAAAGGCATTTGCGATTTTAACAGGGTTTATCGGAAAACCGAAGGTTCGAAAAGTAAATACTGCGGTTAAGCGTCAGATAGAAAGAAAAATGAAAGAGGAAGAACTGCTGGCAAAAAAACAGGAAGAATTACCGAACAAAGGAGAGCAAGCAAACGATTAGAAAATGGTACATACATTTAAAAATAACGGATACAATATAGCAATAGATTCAAACAGTGGAGCGGTTCATGTACTGGATGAGCTTTCTTATGAAGTGATAGACAGGCTAAAGGATGAAATTCCAAGAGAGGAAATAAAAGCTCAGCTGCTTTACGAATATCGTGATAATCCGGAGGTTACGAAAAAGGATATAGACGAAGTGTTTGACGATGTTGATGAACTGGTGCAGGCAGGGGAGTTGTTTTCAGCAGATGCCTTCAAGGATATGGCGGGTGGATTTAAGAAAAGACAAGCCGTACTTAAGGCAATTTGTCTTCATGTTGCCCATTCGTGTAATGCCGCTTGTACTTATTGCTTTGCCGGTGAAGGCGAATATCGGGATGATGCCAAGTGGATTATGAGCTATGAGGTTGGAAAAAAGGCTATTGATTTTTTAGTTGAAAACTCGCATGGCAGAAGAAATCTGGAGGTTGATTTTTTTGGTGGTGAGCCGCTGCTAAACTGGCAAATGATAAAAGATTTAGTACATTACGCAAAAAGCATAGAAGAATCTGCCGGAAAAAATTTCAGATTTACACTTACCACGAACGGAATGCTTGTAGATGATGATGTTATAAAGTTTTCAAACGAGCATATGTGCAATGTTGTAATGAGCCTTGACGGCAGAAAAGAGGTAAATGATAAATTCCGCATTACGAAAGGCGGTAACGGGATTTACGATATAGTTGTTCCGAAGTTTATTGATTTTGCAGAAGCAAGAGAGCATAAGGACTACTATGTGAGAGGGACATATACGCATTACAATCTTGACTTTTACGAAGATATCATACATATAGCGGACTTGGGATTTAAGGAAATTTCGCTCGAACCTGTTGTTTGCTCAAATGACGAACCGTATGCTATTCGCGAGGAGGATTTATCGCAAATTTATGAGCAATACGACAAGCTGGCTGCAGAAATGGCAAGGAGATTTAAACGCAAGGAAAATGAATTCAATTTTTATCATTTCAATATAGATTTGGAGGGAGGACCTTGCATCAGCAAGAGGATTTCCGGATGCGGAGTAGGTACGGAATACCTTGCAGTAACACCGACGGGAGAACTTTATCCATGTCATCAATTTGTGGGCGATGAAGAATTTTGTATAGGGAATTTGGATGACGGTATAGTTAAAGCGGAAATAGCGGAACGCTTTAAGTCTTGCAACATATATTCACACGAAGAATGTGATGATTGCTTTGCAAGGATGTATTGCAGCGGTGGATGTGCTGCAAACGCACAGCATTATGCAGGGAAAATAGAGGGTGTTTACGATATAGGCTGTAAACTTCATAGGAAACGCTTGGAATGCGGAATTATGCTACAAGTTGCCAAAAAACTTGCAATGCCTACCTGCGATAATTGATAGACAAAATCAGAAAGTACAAAATTGAAGAATTCAGCAACAGGGATATTATAGACCAAAATAACAAGTATGCAGATAATAAAATCGAAATTAGAAAGTGCATCCAACCTACACTTGGTTGGTAGCTTCTCTAATTTCGATTAATAAAAATTATATAGCAAAACTGCATATGAAAAACAACTATATTTTTATTGTAGCATCAGATTTTCCACTCCAAATTAAATCGCATTTTTTTATTGAATTGTAAAATTCTTCATCAGAAAGTTTTTCATATCTAGATAAATTTGCTTGGCGAATATAATAAACTTCTGTTGGCATTGATCTAAATTTTTCATCTTTTTCAGGTGTTTCGACTCTTATACTAGAAAAGGAATCTCTATGTGATTGTAAATCAGAGTCAACAAATAAACTTCTAAATAAAGTTTTTTTACAAGTCATGTATACAACCTTTACCAATTCGCCGTTTCTATTTATAATTCTACTTTCATCATCTAGTAAAATTCCATTTATTCCGTTATAACCTATTTTCAATTGGGTTGTAGTATTATTATGATCATTTATTATATCACCATCCGCCATAGCATTTTCTAATGTTTTATAATAAATTTCAGACTTTTTTTCAACTGCTATAAGAGAAATAGGTTCAGCATACATGCGAGTTGGATCATATGGTAGGGCAATTTCAAAAACAAGGGAAAAAGCTAAAAAAGAGGCTATAAAAACAAGTGTAATTGAAGCAATGATTATTTGTTTTTTCAATTTGAATTTCTTATTTTCATCAATACTACTTTTAATTGAAATATTATTTATAAGATCATAAGTACACATTTTCATCACTCTATTTCCTTTCTGAATATTTAATATAACAATCTAATTAGTATATATACCAATATATCATATTTCTAACGCTATATTGTGTTATATAAATACTTTTTGTGGTAAAATCTATATAGTAGGGTTATTTCTATTAATAAATGTATTAGGAGGTTTTATCTATGAAAACATTTAAGAAATTAATTGTAACTATTTTAGTAGCTGTCGTAGTTTTCGGTGTCAACATTCCACCGGTAATGGCTAGTAATAGACCTGTGATAACTTCAAATTTAGCCATTGAAAAATTAAAAATGGAAGATTCCGGACCTGATTTAACTAAAGGGAGGTTAATATCGGAAACTTTAGGAACAGAACCTGATGGGACGCCATATATCGAAAGAGTATATGAACACATTAATATTACACATTTTTTATTAAATTCTTCTAATGAGGTGACACGTACAACAACCAAATCTTATGGAGCTACAGGAACTGTTGAAGTAACAGCAACTTTTAAGTTTAATACGTTAGCAAAAAAGGTTTATGTAAAAAGTTCAAGCGGTAGATTGATTAATGGAGCGGGATATAGCCAATTTGTAGATTTAGGAACATCTACATCTGGAGAAGGTACCAAGAAAGCTACTGCAAAATATTCTTGTAAAATTAACCGTAATCTGGGAGGATGGGCAACTTATAGCGCCAGCGTATCGTGTAACTATAAAGGTAAATAAGGATAATTGTAACAATAAAAATTCTAAAAAGCCTCAGGATTGTGTCGCCTGAGGCTTTTTACATAAAGTATTACGGCAAAAAAATTTTGCAGATAAGATAATAAAATCGAATTGAAATTATCGGTATTGCAATTTTACTGTAATTTATGGTACAATAGAGTTGTTGAGCAAGTCTTAATGCAACGAAAAGTGGGAATCCACTATATATAAGGAGGGACAATATGAGAGAAGTTGTAATTGTAAGTGCGGCTAGAACTCCAATAGGTAGCTTCGGTGGAACATTGAAGGATGTGCCTACACGAACACTTGGAGCTATTGCGGTTAAAGAGGCAATCAAAAGGGCAGGGATCAAACCTGAACAGGTAGATGAAGTTGTAATGGGATGTGTGCTTCAAGGTGCGTTAGGTCAAAATATAGCAAGACAGATTTCGCTGGATGCAGGCGTTCCAAAGGAAGTACCTGCGTTAACTATAAATAAGGTTTGCGGTTCCGGTCTTAGAGCTATATCGCTTGCTGCACAGATGATTAAGGCAGGAGATGCTGATATCGTTGTTGCAGGCGGAGCTGAAAATATGTCAAAGACAGCATATGCGCTTCCAACGGGAAGATACGGAGCTAGAATGAACAACGCTCAAATCGTTGATATGATGGTAAACGACGGTCTTACAGACGCATTCAATAATTATCATATGGGTATTACCGCTGAAAATATCGCTGAACAATGGGGAATCACTCGTGAACAGCTTGACGAGTTCGCTGTAATTTCTCAAAATAGAGCGGAAGAAGCTATCAAAGCAGGCAAATTTAAGGACGAAATCGTACCTGTTGAAATTCCGCAGAAAAAAGGCGAACCATTGGTATTCGATACTGATGAATTCCCTAAATTCGGAACAACTATCGACAAGGTTGCTAAATTAAAACCTGCGTTCAAAAAAGACGGAGTTGTAACAGCTGCAAATGCATCCGGAATCAACGATGCGGGAGCCGCAGTTGTAGTAATGTCGAAGGAAAAGGCGGACGAACTCGGAATTAAGCCAATCTGCACAATCAAGTCTTACGCATCTGCAGGCGTTGATCCTACTATCATGGGAATCGGCCCTGTACCTGCTTCAGAAAAAGCATTGAAGAAAGCGGGACTTACTATCAAGGATATCGACCTGGTAGAAGCAAACGAAGCATTCGCTGCACAGTCCCTTGCTGTAAGAACAGATTTGGGATTGGATCCTGAAAAGACAAATGTAAACGGCGGAGCAATCGCTATCGGACACCCTATCGGAGCATCCGGAACAAGAATTCTAATCACTTTGATATACGAAATGATGAGAAGAGATGCAAAGACAGGTCTTGCTACACTTTGCATAGGCGGCGGACAGGGAACAAGCCTTGTAGTTGAAAGATAATCCCAAAAATTAAATAGGTAAACTCAAACTCGAAGAATTTAAGCGGAAATCCAATTAAATTTTTCGAGTTTTTTGTACATAAAGGACGATACAAAAAGTATGCACATTTGATGAATTATATTGGGACTTATAATTTTTGCGATTTTGTGGTAAAATATAAGGAAATCACAAAGCGGGTTTTAGAAAGATTTTGAGGTGAGAGTTGCAGAAAGATTCAAATTTGAGTAAAGGCGAGTTGACAAGGCGCAGCAGAACTGAAAAACTGCTCACAGGATATGTACCGTTTCCAATGTGCATTATAGATGAGCAAGGTAAAGTATTGAAAGCAAGCAAGTTGATAGGCGAGGTTTTCAAATACGATAATATAAAGGATGCAGATATTTTTGCGCTTACAAACATTAAAGTGGCGGATATTTTTGCTACGGATTTCAATAGTAAAAATATTACACTTGCCAGAAATGAAAAAATATTTAGGCTAAGCGTGCAGGAAATAGATATAACAAATCAGAAGCACGCAGCAGTGTATTTTTTTGATATTACACCATATGAAAATATACTGGCAAAGTATACAGAGGAAAGACCGTGTGTTGCGATTATAAATGTAGACAATTACGACGAGCTCACAGCAAGCACTGCAGAAGACAAGAAACTTACGCTAAGCACGCAAATTGACAAGATGATTAGACAGTGGGCGGCTAAGGGAGATGCCATAATAGTACGCTACAAAGCTAATCTCTATATGATGATTTTTGAAAGTTCGTACATGGACAAGATAGTTGAGAGCAAAGTGTCTATACTCGACGATATCAGAAGCATTGAAACGGAAGCGGATTTTCCGGTTACATTAAGTATAGGACTTGGCGCAGGTGGCGAAAATCTGAGTAAGACAGAGGCGTATGCGCTTTCTGCATTGGATTTGGCTCTTGGTAGAGGCGGAGATCAGGCAGTAGTCAAAACTGACAAAGATTTGGAATATTTCGGCGGAAAAATGCAGACTGTTGAAAAGGCGAATAAAGGCAAATCCAGAATAATTGCGCACGCAGTTCACCAACTCATGGACGAGGCGGATAAAGTTGTTATAATGGGACACAAGAATCCCGATATGGACGCGTTCGGTGCGGCAATCGGTATGTATAGGATAGCCAAAACCAGAGGAAAAGATGCCTATATAGTAATAAACAATTATTACGATACGCTTTCTTATGTGTACGAACAGATTAAGGCAACAGAGCAGTATGAAATGGTAAATAGCGAAAAGGCGATGAAACTGGTTGACCAAAAGACTTTGCTTGTGGTTGTAGATACGCATAGGCCGAGCCTGACGGAATGCCGTGAATTGCTTGATATGACTCAAAAAATTGTAGTAATAGATCATCACCGCAAAGCGGAAGAATTTATAGAAGGTGCAATTTTGTACTATATGGAGCCGTATGCTTCGTCAACTTGCGAGCTTGTAACGGAAATGCTGCAATATTCGGGAGATAAGAAAAGTATTGCGAAGCTCGAAGCGGAAGTATTACTTGCGGGAATTTCCATGGACACAAACAGATTTGCAATCAAGACAGGCGTAAGGACATTTGAAGCGGCGTCGTGGCTAAGGCGTTCGGGTGCAGATACGGCAATGGTAAAACGTTTCTTCCAAACGGATATAGACGTATTCAAAATTAGGGCTTCGTGCATAGCAAATGCCGAGGTGGACGAAAATGGAATGGCATATTCTGCAAGTCCTGTAATTCATCCTGATATTCAAGTTATAAATGCGCAGGCTGCAGATGAGCTTTTGACTATCAAGAATGTCAAGGCCAGTTTTGTAGCAGGACGAAATGAAAAGGGAGTAACTATAATAAGTGCGCGTTCCCTTGGAGATTTAAATGTTCAAACGATAATGGAAAAACTTGGAGGAGGAGGACACCTCACGACGGCAGGAGCACAGGTTTTTGTTTCACCGGAGGAAGCATTACAAGAAATCAAGACTATAACACAGGCGATTTTTGACGCGAAGAAAAGCGATAAGGAGAAATAAGATGATAGTAATACTTTTAAAAGATGTTAAAGGTAGCGGTAAGGCAGGAGATGTAGTGAAGGTGAGTGACGGATACGCACGCAATATGTTGATACCGAAAGGCCTTGCAAAAGAAGCTACGGAAGGAAATGTCAAGAATTTAGAAAAGCAAAAAGCGCTTATGGAAGAAAAGAGGCAGCAAGACAAAGAAAAGGCGGAGAAACTTGCCAAGACGCTTGAAACATCGATTGTAAAAATAGTAACAAAAGGTGGAGAAAGTGGCAGATTGTTCGGTTCTATCACAAGTAAAGATGTTGCTGATGAGCTAAAAAAGCAGCACAATATAACAATTGATAAGAAGAAGTTTGTTATGGAAAATCCGATTAAAGCAACCGGAGATTATGAAATCGAAGTTAAATTGTTCACGGAAGTAACAGGAAAAGTAAAGGTAAGCGTAACGATTTAGTTATGGAAGGAAATATGAGAGTGATGCCAAGCAGTCCGGAGGCGGAAAGATATGTGCTTGGCGCAGCGATGATAGATAAGGACGCGCTGCATTCTATGCTTGAGATTTTGTCGGCGGAAGACTTTTACGGTGAAGTGCATCGTGAAATATTTCTCGCCATTGAAGCGATGGCAAAAAACAGTAGAGAAGTAGATCCGTTATTGGTGTGCGAGGAGCTGAAAACACGGCAGGTTTTGCAGAGGATAGGCGGACGAGCAACAGTGCTGACGATTTCGGGAGAGATTCCGTCTTCGCATAATGCAGAGCAGTATGCAAGGATAGTTGCTGAAAAAGCCATGCGCAGAAAGCTGATTAAAGCGGCATCGCAGATAGTGGAATCCGGATTTTCCGAAAGTATGGAACCAGAAAAAATGCTCGACCTTGCAGAGCAGAGCATCTTTGACATTGCGCAGGGCAGACAGAGCAGAGATTATGCGTCTATGGAATCCATATTGCAAGAAAACCTCAAAATAATAGAGGAAGCCACAAGAAATCAAGGCGGAATTACAGGGGTTGCGAGCGGATTCACGGATTTGGATGCGAAAACGGCCGGATTCCAGAAGTCGAATTTGATTGTAGTTGCCGCAAGACCTGCGATGGGAAAAACCGCATTTGCACTCAATATTGCAGAAAATGTAGGAAAAGCGAAAAAGACTGTGCTGATATTCAGCTTTGAAATGGGAAAAACAGAATTAGGGCAACGCTTGATTTCTATGGAGTCTCATGTCGAAATGGAGGCACTCAAAAAAGGAAAATTGACAGCCGAAGATTGGCAAAGCATCAGTATCGGAATAGATACACTTGGAAGTACTAACATTTTCATAGATGATACGCCCGGAATTTCCGTGTTCGAAATGAAAAATAAGTGTAGACGACTTAAGGTTGAGCGAGGACTTGATTTGGTAATAATCGACTATTTGCAGCTTATGAATATAGCAGGCAGGAGCGATAACCGCCAGCAGGAGATTTCTGCAATATCCAGAATGCTCAAGCTGATGGCGAGAGAGATAGATTGCCCTGTTATAGTTCTTTCGCAGCTTTCTCGTGCACCTGAGCAGAGAGGGGACAAGAGACCTATGTTGTCGGATTTGCGTGAATCGGGAGCGATTGAGCAGGATGCGGATATAGTAATGTTTTTATACAGAGATGATTATTACAACGAAGATTCGGAAGAAAAGGGCGTTACAGAAGTGATAATAGGAAAGCACAGAAGCGGACCTACAGGCGTTGTAAAACTTGCATGGATAGGAAAGTGTACGCGTTTTGTGAATATGGATAATAGGTAATGCGAAAAAAGTTTAGAAAAAGTGAAGAAAACGAGCTATTTTTGTTTGACACAGCCGTAGAAAATATATTTTTAAGCGAGTATATGCCGCAGGCACCAAGCGAATATGTAAAAATATATCTGTTCGCTTTAATGTATACGCATAACGGATACTATATGGATAATGAGTTGATAGCCCGTCATCTTGGAATCGAAGTCGAAGATGTTTTGAAAGCGTGGACATATTGGGAAAATATGGGGGCAATCAAAAAGAACTATTACGATAAAACGAACAGGTACGAGTATGATGTAGAGTTTTTGAGCTTGCGCGAGCAACTTTATGGAAACAAAACTAAAGATAATGACGCAAAAAGCATAGCAAGCGCATTTGAAGATAAATCGGTAAAAGACCTTTTGAAATCCATTGAAAAGAAGATAAACAGGCCGCTTGGAGGTAATGAGCCGGCATCTATAATAGCGCTCATAGATGAATGCGGAGTTTCTGTTGAACTTATAGAGTATTGCTATAATTACTGCATCAAAAAAGGCAGAACGGATGTAAAATATGTGGAAGCGACTATTAGAAATTGGTCGGCAAGCAATATTAAAACGGTTGAAGATGCGGAAAATTATTTGATGCAGCAAGATCAAAGGTACTCTGCATATAGACGAGTAATGAAGGCATTGGGTTTTGCAAGAAACGCTACCGAAGCGGAGCAGGAAAAAATTGATTATTGGATGGATGTATTGGATTTCGGGCTTGACCGAATAGTTGAAGCCTGTAAGAAAACCAGTGGAATATCCAACCCGAATATAAATTATGTGAGCAGCATTATAGAAAATTGGGCAAAGGCGGACGGAAAGACTATTGCAGAGCCAAATGAGCCGAAAGCAAAAAAGCCTATAAGTGCTAAGGATGTTCAAAGGTATTACGATTACTTGAAAAAGCTCGCAGAAGATGAGGCGAAGGCAAAGGAAGAAGAAATATATCGAAGGATTCCTGCAATCAAAAAAATTGATGAGCAGATTAGAGAAAGTGGAGTAAAACTTTCGCAAATGATGGTTATGCGTGCAGCGGATTCAAAAAAACAGGCACAAGACATCAAAGAGCGTATGAATGAGCTCATGATGGAGAGGGCGTTTTTACTTACGGAAAACGATTATCCGATCGAATATATGCAGATTGATTACAAGTGCAAGAAATGCAAGGATAGCGGAATAGATGATTCCGGAAATAGATGCAGTTGCTACGAAGAACGACTGAAGGAAGCGAGTTTATGGCAGAAACAGTGAGAAACGAACAAAAGGTGGCAAAAAAAAGCGTGGTTGAAAAGGTAATAATGTTTTTCGTGCATTTGGAAAAACTTGTTGCGGGAGTTTTAGGTGCGCAAAAAGAAGTTTGGCAGCAACTTGGATATTGTTTTATTTGCGAAGTTTTGAATGTGTCAAATCAAATTGCACTATTGTTTTCGTCAATTAAACGCTGCTTGAACTTATACCACAAAAACTACTATACATCGGAGCCGGAGAAACTGAAAGAGCAGAAAATCAGACGGCGGATGTTACGTAGAAGAATGTATCGAATCAAGAAAAACTTGATAGAGCAGGAAAAAAGATTTGCTAATCGTATGGTAAATTTAGTAAACCATGTTGACACGCAAAATGAAAAACTGGCTGACAAAACTGCCGTTATGGCTAAGGACGGTGGAGAAAAGTTCAATTTCGCAAGAGAGTGGGCAGAGCTTAACAAAAGAGGAATTATAGCAAAGCTGACTGTAGTTGTAATGTTGATTATCGCGGGAATTGCGACGCTAAACTACTTTACGGCATATGAGTATTATTACAACGGCAGGCTTCTTGGAACTATTAAAAGACAGGAAGATGTACTCAAGATCACGAGTATTGTAAGTGAGCAGCTTTCGAAAGAACATTCCACAAAGGTCGAGATAGATCCTACAACCGACATTACATTTAAGAGAGTAATATCGCGAAAAAGCGACCTCGACGAAACGGAAGAAGTCCTTAGAAAGCTGACATATATGCGAAATATCAATGTGGAGGCCTACGCTATATATATTGATGAAAAAAGAGCTACGGTACTTGATAACAAGACGCATGCAAAGGAAGTCCTAGATGCGATTATGAAGGGATATGCTCAACAGGCTGACAATGTGAATTATGAATCTGTAGAGTTTAAAGAAAAAGTTCAAATCAAAAAAGTAGATACTAAGCTGGGAGTCTTGGAAAATCAGGCAGAAGCCATGAATAGACTACTTACAGGTTCGGTAAAAAGTCAAATTCATACGGTAGTTGCAGGGGAGAGCTTGTCTATAATAGCTAAAGCATACGGCTTGACTTTAAAAGAGCTGATGGATGCGAATCCTACGCTTGATCCGACAAAATTGCCGGTTGGGCAGCAACTTGTTGTTACAAAGAGCGTGCCTATGCTTACGATTAGAACCGTTGAGGTAGCAACATATCTGGAACCGATTCCGTACGCGACGGAAAAGAGGGAAGATTCTACCAAATATCAAGGTGAAAAAACGGTTAAAGTGGTGGGCGAAAACGGTATCAAGAGCATTACAGCAAGAATTACGCGAGAAAACGGTATACAGGTAGCATCGCAGGAATTGAGTTCTACAATCGAACAGGCACCTGTTACAGAGGTGATTGTTGAGGGAACTAAGAAGCAACCGCCTAGGACAGGAACCGGAGTTTTGAAGTATCCGCTTGCGAGATTCACGATAACATCGAGATTCGGTACGCGGTGGGGCGGAGAATTCCATTCCGGAGTTGACTTGGCGGCGCCGTCCGGCACGAGGATATCTGCGGCGGATGGTGGAACGGTAACATATGCAGGGTATCAAGGGGCATATGGGAATGTTATACGCATCGACCACGGTGGAGGAGTTCAGACGGTATATGCGCACTGCAGTGCGATATTGGTAAAAAAGGGAGAACGAGTTTATCAAGGGCAGCAAATAGGAAAAGTGGGAAGCACCGGTAGAAGCACGGGACCACATTGCCATTTTGAAGTTCGAATAAACGGAACTCCGAAAAACCCGTTGAGCTATTTATAATACAAAAAAAGAGATATAAAAAAGCCGCCTACAATTTGCAGGCGGCTTTTTTATGTATCAGCTAAATTATTTGGAATTGTAAATTGAAAGTGCTGTATCTACTATATCCTTCGAAACTGAGGCTTTCGACATCAAAGGAAGCTCTTTCATCTCATCTTTTGTTATGATAGTAACTACATTGGTGTCGCAGGCAAAACCCGCACCTTCGGTTTTTAGATTGTTCGCCACAATCATATCGAGGTTTTTGTTTACGAGTTTTTTGCGAGAATTTTCGAGCATATTTTCGGTTTCCATAGAGAATCCGCAAATCACTTGATTCGGCATTTTTTGCGTACCGAGATATTTGATTATATCTTGAGTTTTTTTGAGCTTGATAACAAATTCGTCATCGGATTTTTTGATTTTTTCGTCGCAATAATTCGCAGGGGTATAGTCTGTAACAGCGGCGGTTTTGAATAGCAAGTCGCAGTCCGTGAACCGCTCGGCAAGCTCATCGAACATTTCGCTTGCCGAGTGTGCCGCCACGATTTTGCAAAAGCGTGGCGGCGGCGCCTGCGTGCGTGCGGCGACGAGTGTTACATGCGCACCGCGCAGGGCGCATTCACGGGCAATGGCGAATCCCATTTTGCCCGTGGAATGATTGCTTATGAAGCGCACCGGATCCAAACTTTCTGCGCATGCTCCGGCTGTAACTATTACTTTCAAGCCTTGCATATCCTTGGGCTTTGCGATTTCGTGAAGAATGTAATCGCAAAGCACTTCCGGTTCAGGCAGCTTGCCTTTACCTACATCTTTGCAGGCAAGCAGACCGGTGTCCGGCTCTATTATAGAAAATCCGTAGTGTTTGAGTTTTGATATATTGTCTTGTGTGATCGGATTTTCATACATATTGGTATTCATGGACGGCGCAACGAGCTTTTTCGCCTTTGAAGCAAGTACGGTGGTTGTCAGCATATCGTCTGCTATTCCGTTTGAGAGTTTTGCAATTAGATTTGCGGTGGCAGGGGCAAGCATTATCAAGTCGGCACTTTTGGCTATGGAAATATGCTTGACATCAAATTCAAAATTACGATCAAATGTATCTATTATACATTTATTACCTGTGAGTGTTTCAAAAGTGAGCGGAGCTATAAATTGCGTAGCATTTTTTGTCATTATTACATGGATGTCGGCGTTTTGTTTTACGAGCAAACTACACAAATTTGCGATTTTATATGCTGCAATTCCGCCTGAAATTCCAACTATTATTGTCTTTCCTTTTAACATATTATCTCCTTAAACATCAGATACTTTTTTTATGATTCCTACGCACTTGTAGTTTTGCATTTCGTAATTTTCAATCGGCACGCCTTTTTCGCTTGCCAGCTGATAAATATGCTCAAGCTCGGGAGCATTTTCGAAATCGGGGTTTATTAGAACTTTGTACGGAACTCGCCGTAACAGAACGCGCGTTGTTTCACCTATACAGGGTTTTACAAGGTTTATATCGTTTATACCGAAAGACGCGGCAATTTTTTTTGTTTCTTCAATTCCGGAATTATTCAGATCAACATTGTTTTGTTCGAAAACCGGCTCGCTATGAAAATCAAAATGGTTTTCGATTGCACTTAAAAAAGAATTTGAACGGTCTTCGGACTCAAATTCGCCATAATAAATAGCACCGTGAAAATCGTTTTCCATTATTACACTGTCGTCAAGGTAAGTCCTGCTCATGAGCCCGCAGACTGTGCAATTTAGGCACGCGCTTGGAATTAAAATGTCTTCGTGCGTACCGCAAAGAGAAGTTACATATGCGGGATCTGCAAGGACAGCTATTTCGCTTGATACTCCCTCAAATTCAGCGATTGCCGGCTTCAGTTCTCGTAAAATTGCACCTTTTCCAACCCAGCCGTCAACGAAAACGAGAGTTTCGGGTGAGTGGCGATTAAGAATGTATTTGATTGCATTTTTGTCTATGCCGCGATCTCGGATGATTGAGATAGTGTAATGCTCAGGATTGATGTCGAATTTGCGCCGCATATAGCGCTTGAGCAATATACCGATTGGAGTACCTGCTCTTGCAAGTGAAACAAGTGTTAAGTTCTTGCCGTAAGTTTTTAGGAGCTTGTTTGCTAAAGACACCACGCAATTTGCAACCGCCTCAGCTGATGTAGCTAGTGTTTTTTCGTAAATTTCGAGGTATTTGTCGCTTGGCACATATTCGCGCGGAAGCATTTGACTGTAGTGTTTGCCCCTTTGTATCAATTTTTCGCGTTCTTCTGTTGCTAGAGGCTCCACAAGTCCGGAAATATCTTTAAGTAATATGGTTACATCATTTTCATTATATGAGCTTCTCATTTTTTCCACCAAACCCAGTAAATATTTTCATTATTGTAATTTTTTAGTGCTTTGAGTAATGCGAACATTCCAAGTGAATTTTGGTCAAGCGCGTCGGTAAGAATAATTACACAATCTGCTTTGTTTAAATTGTATAAAAATGTAATACGGTTGACATCGTAAAGGCTTGGGAGCAAGGTCCTATTTTTGAGCGGATAATTTTCGGCATTTCCCGGCAACATAGGGCTTCTTGTGGTGGAATGACACATTACATCGTTTGTAAATTCAGAAATTTTTTTACCTATAAAAATAGAAGGGTAAACAAATTCTTCCGTACCGATGAGCAAAACTTTTTTCTTCTTAATTTCTGATTCCGGAATTTTGAGATGTTCCCAAAGTATTTCTAAATCGTTATTCAGATCGAAAATGTTTAAACCCATTCGAGGATCGTGCGCATTATCAAATTCTATTTGTTTTACATTTTTAACAAGGTTTTCTTTTTCGATGTCGGATAGATTTATCAATTCACTTAAAGGGTAGTTGTGAAATTCCCCGTCTGCTTTGAAATCTTTGAGCTTCTCGTCAAAATCTTCTTTATTTAGGTGCATTAGCGATATTATGTCTATTCCCAAATCTGCAAGTGCATTTTTCTGAAAATCATGCGTGCAGTCCAAAAGAGTTGCGATAGTGAAATTAAGATGCGCATGGCAAATATCATCCAGCACATTACATGCGTTTTGTAATGTTTTTCCTGTGGTTATTTCGTCCTCAACAAATAGAATCCTGTCCACATTTTTAGCCAGTTTTGCAAAATCTCGAATGTACAGCATTTGATTCTTGGCATGGCTATGTTCTTCGGAAAAATTCAAAGCAGGGACATTTTCTATTATTTCCCGTGTAGTTTGCATATAGTATGAACCCAAAAAGCTCGCGACAAGTGCAGCTATTGCAGTAGCTGCTTCTGCAAAGCCGATTATTAAAAACTTCTCGCTCGGATATTTAGTTTTCACCTTATTTGCGAGAGCTTTGCACATTTTAAATGTGTTGCTTGGATTTGCCGGATAGTGTTTCCCTTGGAATACATTGATTAAGAGAAAATCTCTGTTTGGATTGTTTTCTCTTTTGGCAAGCCTTATGAGCTTTTCTGCTTCGTACATATAAACTCCTGTTTTTAAAAAATTATACTTGTATTTTACCCGTTTTTTAGTGTTCTTGCAAGTTGAAAATGCGTGTGCTTAGGATTGCGGATTGATGAAAGATTTAAAACGGGTCGGCAGCTTGTCGGCAAATGTAACTTGTGAACGCAATGTGTTTAATTTCAATTTGCGAGATTTAGGTAAATTACTGAAATTCGGAGTTGCCTGGGGCGCGGCGAAAAACTCACTTCGGCGGTTTAAGCAAAGTGAGGTTTTTATATGCTGATTTTATGTTGCAGTTGAACAAAGTCAACTAAAAAAGGGAAATTGGCTAAGTTGTAGAATTAAATGCGAAAAGGAATATAAAAAATTCTTTTCGCATTTATTTTTTGCGGTATGGGAAGAAATGGTTAAAATGCTTAAGCAAAAAATCATTTTAAAACAGTTATTAAAAAAATAAATGCAAGTGAACATAGGCAACTGAATAAACTTGCATAATACATTTAACTGCTTGAAGAGCGGGTAAAAAAATGCGCCAAGATATAGATGATGCAGCTAAGCTGCAAAAAACCATGAATTTGGTTTGGATAATCTATTAAGCGAGAGACATTTTTCTTTACAAGGCTGAAACGATCAATTTCAGTTTGCGATGATGCAAGTAGTGATAATGATACTTCTAAAGTTGATGCCGGCTCATCTTAAAAAGGGGCGGAGGTAGGAATAAATAGTCTACCTATGTGGCGATGATAAGCCAATTATGCAAGCTAGATTTTAAGCAAAATATTCTACCTGATGAGGCTAGATGATTACTAGCCGAAACTGTTATTTAAAATTAAATAGTAGTCGTAGAAAATCACATTATTATGAAAAAGAGTTACAAAAAAATAAGTAGCTCTTTTTTTTTTGTAAGAAAGGAATATTGGAAGATGATTTTAGTAATAGCAGAAAAACCGTCAGTTGCAAATTCTATCGCAACCGTAATTGGGGCAACGAATAAAAATAACGGATATTACGAGGGGAATGGATATATCGTATCACATTGCGTGGGGCATTTGATTGGGCTTGCAAACCCGGATAAATACGATGAAAAATACAAAAAATGGAATTTAGCGGATTTGCCTATAATTCCAAAAGAATATAAGTATGAAATAAACAAGGCTACTAAAAAGCAATTTGATATTTTAAAAAGTCTACTAAACAATAAGTCGGTAAATACAGTTATAAATGCTTGCGATGCCGGAAGAGAGGGCGAAAGTATATTTAGACTTGTGTATGGAATGGCAGGATGCAAAAAGCAAATAAAAAGGCTTTGGATTTCATCAATGGAAGATAGTGCAATTAAAGACGGATTTAGAAATTTAAAAGACGGCAGGGAATATGAAAATCTGTTTAAAGCGGCAGAAGCAAGAGCAAAAGCAGATTGGCTTATAGGAATGAATATCTCGAGATATTATACTCTAAAAAAAGGAAAATATGGAGAAAGTGCATATTCGGTAGGACGGGTACAAACTCCGACTCTTGCTATGATAGTTTACAGAGATAACAAAATAGTAAATTTCCAAAAAGAAAAATACTACAAAGTGGAAATAATACTTAATAGCTTTAAAATGCAAAGTGATAAAATTGACAGCATAGAAGAAGCAAACAAAATACTTGATAAAATTGGAAGCAGTATAACAATAGCGGAAATCGAAAAGAAAGAAAAAATAACAAAACCGCCACTACCGTATGACTTAAACACGCTTCAAAGGGAAGCAAATCATATATACGGATATTCGGCTGCAAGAACACTTGAACTTGCACAAAGCCTGTATGAAAAAAAGATGCTTACATATCCGAGAACGGACAGCAGATATTTAACTGAAGATATGCTAGTTAATATTGTAAATAATATTATTGGAAAATATGACTTTGATACAAAAAGAATCGGAGTCATTTTTAATTCTAAGAAAGTAACCGATCATCATGCAATTATACCGACTATAAGCAGTATGTATGCAGGTAAGGAAAATTTAGATGATGATGAACTTAGCATATATGAACTTTGTTTAAACAAACTTTATGCGAGCTTTTCTTATCCTTTAATCGAAGAAATAACAAAAATAAAGGCAACTGTATCAGATACTGTATTTACGGCAAAGGGTAAGGTCATAAAAGATGAGGGCTTTACTAAATTCGTAATAACGAAAAGAATAAAAGATGAAAAAGAAGAAAATGCCGAAGAACAAAATTTGCCAAATGTAAAAGAGGGCGATGAATTTAGTGTGCTTGAAAAAAGTATAAAAGAGGAATGGACAAAACCGCCTCAGCATTTTAATGAGGACACACTTTTAAAGGCGATGGAGATAGCAGGAAGTGATTGTTTACAAAAAGGAATTGAAATTGAGCGAAAGGGTATAGGAACGCCGGCAACTCGTGCAGGAATCATTGAAAATCTAATCTCAAAAGACTATATAAGACGAGATAAAAAAAATTTGCTGGCAACAGACAAAGGAAAAGAGCTTATAGAAATTGTAAGTGAAGAATTTAAATCTCCCAAAACAACAGCGGATTGGGAGATGGTACTTAACAATATTGCAATAGGGAGTGGAAATGAGAAAGTATTTTTAAGTAATATTGAAGAGCTTATAAAGCAAGAAATTGCAAAATAGGAAAGGGGAAAATATGTTTTTATATGAAAAGGACTTAAAAGAAGCCTTTTGGGAAAAGTATAAGACTAGAAATAATATAAAAAGCTATGCGTTTGAAATTGGAAGAAGCGGCGGAATGGACTTAGTAACATTTGAATATTTTCGGGATATGTATGAGTATAATTCTTTTGAATTTAAGCTCGAAAATATAAGTAAAGCAATACTGCAGGCAAAATATAATCTAAAATATGTAAATAAATCATGGATAGTGATGCCGGAAGAAAAGAAAGAAGTTATTACAAATAAGTATTACATGGATATTAAAGCAAACAAAGGCATGGGTGTAATGCTTGTAAATGAAAGTGGATATTACGATATTTTGATAAAGCCAATGCCGAATGATGAAATATTTTTAAATCAAGAAATAATCAGACTTGCAGTAAATAGTAAAAGATAGGAAAAGGAGAATTTCAAAATAAAGTTAGAGAAAATGGGGAGAACAAAGAAATGGAATATATTTTAATAAACCAAAAAGGTGATGATAGTTTCGACGAAGAGTTTGAAACAAAAGAAGATGCTTTGAAAGCACTTGATGCTGAATGGTATCATATGAATGAAGAAGATCAAAAAAACTGTACTTCAATGTATGTTTTAAAATCTGTTCAGCCTAATGAAGAGGAAGAATTTCATTATGATGGAGATATAATAAAAGCCTATAAATACGATGGGCATGATTATACAGATTTAGAAAATTGCCCAGAGTTTATGAGGAACGACAAGGATGTCGTTCTTGATGCTGTGAGATATAGAGCAGATTCAATACAGTTTGCAAGTGAGGAATTAAGAAACGACAAGGATGTCGTTCTTGAAGCCGTTAATAGAGATGGGTTGGTTTTAGAAATTTTAAGTAAAGAATTTCAAAACGATAAGGATGTCATTCTTGAGGCTATTAAAAATGACATAGAGGCTTTAGAATTTGCTAGCAAGGAGATTAAAGCTGATAAGGAGGTTATGCTTAAAGCTGTTAAATATGAAGGTTATGCCTTGAAATATGCTAGTGATGAACTTAAAAATGATAGAGAAGTTGTGCTTGCAGCTGTTGAAAATAGTAGATGGGCTTTGGAATATGCAAGCGATGAGCTTAAAAATGATAGGGAATTTTTACTCAAAGCTATTAGAGATAATATTGAGGTTTTGGAGTTTGCAAATGAGGAGATTAAAAATGATAGAGAGTTTTTACTTGAGGCTGTTAGACAAACAGGTTTGTCTTTGGAATATGCAAGCGATGAGCTTAAAAACGATAGAGAAGTCGTTCTTGCAGCTGTAAAAAATGACGGTTGGGCTTTGAATTATGCAAGCTATGAGTGTAAAACCGATAGAGAAGTAGTGTTTGCAGCTGTTAAAAATGAAGGTAGGGCTTTGCAATTTGCAAGTGATGAG
>JABZIP010000030.1 GCA_015258265.1 Clostridiales bacterium
ATCATGGGCAAGCCGATTAAAGAGCCTGTTATCGAGATTTCAGAGGTCGATGTGCAACTGAAAAATGTTGCGATTGAGGGAATCATATTCGGTAAAGAAGTTAAGGCGATTAGGACGGGGAAAAAAATACTGAGTCTGCTCCTTACAGATAAAAAGACATCAATATGTGTTAAGTGCTTTTTGAAAGACGACCAACTGGCGGAAGTCAATCCGCAATTATCCGAGGGCGAAAAAATAAAAGTAATGGGAACGCCGGAATGGGACAGGTTTGAAAATGCTCTCGTAATTTTGATAAACAGTATTGAAAAAGTCCCAAATGTTTACCGAACGGATAATGCTCCTAAAAAGAGAGTTGAGCTTCATGCACATACAAAAATGAGCGCTATGGACGGACTTACCCCCGTTGCGGACTTGATTAGAATCCACGAAAATTGGGGGCACAGTGCGGTTGCAATTACCGACCACGGTGTGGTTCAGGGGTTCCCTGATGCATATCATGCGTTATCAAAAGGCTCTCAAATGAAAATACTTTATGGAATGGAAGGCTATGTTTTTGACGACAGTGATTGCATTCAGGAAGACGGAAGTATCGATTACAAAAAAAAGTATACAAATCACATAATTTTGATAGCTAAAACGCAAGAGGGTTTAAAGAACCTTTATAAGTTGGTGTCGTATTCGCATATCAATTATTTTTATAAAAAACCGAGGTTGCCGAAATCCGTAATAGCGGCGCATAGAGAAGGACTTTTAATAGGCTCGGCTTGTGAAGCGGGCGAGGTTTATAGGGCAGTTTTGCATAAATTGCCGCAAGACGAGATAAAAAAAATCATAGATTTTTATGATTACCTTGAGATTCAGCCACTTACGAACAACAACTTTATGCTGGAAAAAGGCATAGTTGAATCAGAAGAAGATTTAAAAAGGATAAATAAAGAAATCATAGAGCTTGGAAAGAAGTACGGCAAGCTCACCTGCGCAACTACGGATGCACACTACGCAGAGCCGGAGGCGGCAATTTACAGGACAATCGTTCAGTCCACCATGGGATACAAAGATGAAGGGACGAGTACAGGACTTTATCTGCGCACGACGGAGGAGATGCTCGAGGAATTTGAATATCTGGGAGAAGAACTTGCATACGAAGTGGTAGTGGAAAATACTAATATAATAGCAGAGCAGGTCGACAAGATATTACCGGTGCCCGAGGGGAAATTTCCGCCCAAAATACCTAATGCGGAAGAAAAGCTAAGAGCGGCGTGTAATGCAAAGGCGCACGAGATATACGGGAATCCGTTACCGCAAAAAATACAGGAAAGACTTGATGCGGAGCTTGAGCCTATTATTAGGGAAGGTTATGCTGTAATGTATATCGCGGCAAAGATGCTTGTTGAATATTCGCTTAACGCAGGCTATTTGGTAGGGTCAAGAGGTTCTGTGGGTTCGTCTTTTGTTGCTACTATGGCAGGAATAACGGAGGTAAATCCGCTTCCCCCTCATTATTTATGTAAAGAATGTAAACATTTGGAGTGGGGAGATGAAAACGAGTACGACTGCGGTGTCGATATGCCGGATAAACATTGCCCTAAATGTGGCAGTTTGCTTCAAAAAGAAGGCTTTACCATACCGTTTCAAACATTCTTGGGATTCGAAGCGGACAAGGAACCAGATATAGACTTAAATTTTGCAGGAGAGTATCAAGCGGAAGCGCACAAATATGTAAATGAGATATTCGGAGCAAAAAATGTATACAAAGCAGGGACGATGTCTACGGTTGCAGATAAATCGGCGTACGGTATGGTTAGGAAGTATTTCGATGAAAAGCAGATACCGGTAAATAAGTACGAAATCGACAGGTTAACAAAATCGTGCGCAGGTATCAAAAAAACGACGGGGCAGCATCCCGGCGGAATTATAATAGTACCTGACGATCACGAGATATATGAGTTTTGTCCGGTACAGCGTCCTGCAAACGATGTAAAATCGGATGTGATAACTACTCATTACGATTACCATTCGATTGATAAAAACTTATTGAAATTGGATATACTGGGACACGATGTACCGTCTATAATCAAGCATTTGCAGGATATGACGAAAGTGGATCCCGTAAAGGATGTTCCGCTTTCAGATGAAAAGGTCAACAGCATATTTGTAGGAACAGAGGCTTTGAACATAAAAATCAAGGATTACAAATTTACGCACGGAAGCTATGGAATTCCGGAGTTCGGAACGAAGTTTACCCGGCAGATGCTTGACGACACAAAGCCGTCAAGATTTGCGGATCTTGTGCGGATTTCGGGATTTTCGCACGGCACGGATGTGTGGATAAATAATGCACAGGAGTGGATAAAGAGCGGAAAAGCGAGCATGAAAGAAGTAATATCGACTCGAGATGACATAATGAATTACTTGATTTTGAAAGGACTGCCCAAGAAAGAAGCATTTACGATAATGGAAAGGGTTCGAAAAGGCAAGGGACTTAGCGATGAGCAGGTAGAGCTTATGGAAGGAAACAATATACCGCAGTGGTATATTGAATCTTGTAGGAGAATCAAGTATATGTTCCCGAGGGCGCACGCTGTTGCTTATGTGATGATGTCTTATAGAATTGCATATTTTAAAGTTTATCATCCGCTTGAATTTTATGCGGCGTATTTCACAACAAAGACTGCGGGTTTCAATACGGAAATCATTATGAGGGGAATAGATTCCGTATACGGAAGAATAAAGGAAATAATGCAAATGGAGAAGAATGCAACGGTCAAGGACTTGGATGAACTCACAGTGCTTGAAGTGGCATACGAGTTATATGCGAGAGGCTTTCAATTTGAGCCTGCCAGACTTGGGGAGTCGGAAGCAAAGCGTTTCAGAGTAAAAGACGGTAAAGTCCAGCTTCCTTTTGTTGTGCTTAGCGGACTTGGAGAAAATGCGGCAACCGCGCTTGCGGAAGAATATGAAAAGGCGGCTTATGAAACTGTCGAAGAAATCAAGCAGCGAGCGAAAATTACCAAGGTAGGAATTGAAACCCTCAAAGTACATGGAGTTTTGGCTAATATGCCGGAAACGGACCAACTCAGCATATTCGAGATGTTCTAATAAATTGCTTGTCATTTTATTTGTGAGGTGGTATAATGGACTATGCGTGTGTATTACGATGCTGAAATATTTAAGGGAAAAGTATGGAAATAGAAATGAAATATGCGATTGACAGTAATGAAATCGCAGAAAAGATTTTGCAAGATGATGACCTTAAGGAAATTGAAGAAGAAGGTTCTAGAGAAGAAGTGCTGATGAAAGCCGCATATTTTGACACGGATGACTATATTTTATCAAAAAACGATATAGCTATGCGCGTTAGAATAGAGGGCGACCGAATGTTTGCCGCACTCAAGTGGCGTGGCAAAAATGAAGGAGCGATGCATATAAGAGGCGAAATAAATGTGCCTGTTGACGATCCGAATACTTTCTTGATTCCCGATGTGAATCTGTTCAAAGAAAGCGAGATAGGACAGGAAGTTATAAGTCTTGTAGGCGACAGTGTTCTGAACAGCATTATAGAAACGCAATTTGTCAGAAACAGGTTCAGGATAGATAACGGCGCCGGCATTATGGAAATTTCAGTTGACAGGGGCGAGATTATAACCGCTGATGCGAAAGAATCCATATGTGAATTGGAAATTGAATTGTTTTCAGGAGATGAAGAAGCGCTTGTAGAGGCATCGGAAAAAATTCGAGAAAAGTACGACTTGAAAGCGGAGTTGCGCAGCAAATACAGCAGAGGATTAACTCTTTTGGGAATTAGGAACTAAAAAGCAAATAGGAATCAGGAGGAAAAGAAGTGAAAGCAGAATTTATTTCAAAAGACAAAAATGTAGTTAAATTTAATATGGAAATTAGTGCTGAAGAATTTGAGGCGGGAATTGTTAAGGCTTATCAGAAGGAAAAAGGAAAGTTTGTGGTAGACGGATTCCGTAAGGGCAAAGTTCCAAGAAAGATTATTGAAGCTCGTTTCGGAGAGGATGTATTTTTTGAAGAGGCAATCAATTTGATATTACAAGAGGAGTATCCAAAAGCTGTGGACGAGCTCGGACTTGCTGTAATAAACAGACCTGATTTAGATATTGACGGAATTAAAAAGGGAGAGGGATTCGTCGTAAACGTTACGGTTGAAGTTTACCCTGAAATTGAAGTTAAAGACTACAAAGGAGTTGAAATCGAGAAGATTTCGGAAGAACTCGACGAAGATGCGGTTCAAAAAGAACTCGAAGCTCTCCAAAAGAGAAATGCAAGACTTGTGAGCGTTGATAGAGAAGCGCAGGACGGAGATACTGTAATAATAGATTACGCCGGCTTTGTAGGCGAAGATCAGTTTGAGGGCGGTACTGCAGAAAACCATTCTTTAAAACTCGGCTCGGGTGCGTTCATACCGGGATTTGAGGAGCAACTTATAGGGAAGAAAGCAGGAGAAGAAGTTGAGGTTAAGGTAACATTCCCTGAGGAATATCATGCGCCGGATTTGGCAGGAAAAGAAGCTGTGTTCAAGTGCAAAGTGCATGAAGTAAAGGCAGAGGAGCTTCCAAAGCTGGATGATGATTTTGCATCCGATGTGAGCGAATTTGATACTTTGGATGAATTCAAAAAAGATTTGCAGGAAAAATTAGAAGAAAGTGCAAAGAAGACGGCTGTTCAGAGAATGCAGGATGCAGCGGTTAGAGCGGTTGTAGACGCAAACGACTTTGATATTCCGGAAGTGATAGTAGATGATGAAATTCAGGCTATGATTAGAGATTTCGATAGACAACTAAGCTATCAGGGCTTGAATATACAGCAATTCATGCAGTTCTCCGGCAAGGAAATGGAAGAAATCAAGAAAGAATTTAAAGAAGACGCTGAAAAGAGAGCTAAAACCAAAATGGTGATAGAGGCTGTGGCTAAAAAAGAGAATTTTGAAGTTACGGATGAAGAGATAGAAGAAGATTTACAGAAAATGGCTGACCTGTATAAAATGGAGCTTTCCAAGATAAAAGAAATACTGGGAGATAGCCACAAGGAAGCGACAATTATGGAGCTTAAGATGAGAAAAGCGGTAGACTTCATCTACGACAATGCGGTGGTAAAATAATATGGCAGTAGTACCTTATGTTATTGAAAATACAGGACGAAGCGAGCGTTCGTACGATATATATTCCAGACTTCTAAAGGATAGAATAATTTTGCTTGGAGATGAAATCGACGATCATATCGCAAGTTTGGTAGTGGCGCAACTGTTGTTTTTGGAAGCGGAAGATGCAAAAAAAGACATAAGTTTGTATATAAACAGTCCCGGAGGTTCGGTTACGGCAGGGATGGCTATTTACGACACGATGCAGTATATCAAGCCGGATGTTTCCACTATTTGCGTAGGAATGGCTGCCAGTATGGGCGCGTTTCTGCTTTCGTCGGGAGCAAAAGGAAAGAGATTTGCACTCCCGAATGCGGAAGTTATGATACACCAACCGCTTGGCGGATTCAGAGGGCAGGCGTCCGACATAAAGATTCATGCGGACTTTATGGAAAGGACGAAATTGAAATTAAATACTATACTGGCTAAGAATACAGGAAAAGATATCGCTGTGATAGAAAAAGATACGGATAGAGATAATTTTTTGACTGCTATTGAAGCAATGGAATATGGACTGGTGGACAAGGTAATAGATAGCAGAAAATAATAGATTATCTGAAAAGTAATGAAAGGAGGCAACATGGACAAGTTCGATGACAGGGGACAGCTAAAGTGCTCTTTTTGTGGAAAACCCAAAGATCAAGTAAGAAGATTAGTCGCGGGGCCCGGCGTGTGCATTTGCGACGAGTGTATAGAGCTATGCAAAGAAATAGTCGATGATGAGTTTTTTGAAGAAGTAAAAAATCAAGAAGCCGGCGAAGAACAAGAGAGATTATTAAGACCTAAAGAAATATTTGACATTTTATCCGACTACGTTATAGAGCAAGATGATGCGAAAAAGGCGTTAGCTGTTGCGGTATATAATCATTACAAAAGGATAAATGCGCAGGAAACGTCAAAAGACGAAGATATGGTTGAAATTCAAAAGAGCAATATACTTATGATCGGATCTACAGGCTCGGGAAAAACTCTTTTGGCGCAAACTTTAGCAAAAATATTGGATGTACCATTTGCAATCGCAGATGCAACGGCGCTTACCGAAGCGGGTTATGTCGGCGAAGATGTTGAAAATATATTGCTCAAATTGATGCAGGCGGCTGATTACGACATAGAAAAAGCCAAGAAAGGAATAATTTATGTCGATGAAATAGACAAGATAGCAAGAAAAGGTGAAAATCCGTCGATTACGAGAGATGTGAGCGGAGAGGGCGTGCAGCAGGCACTTTTAAAAATTCTGGAGGGCACGGTTGCCAGTGTGCCGCCACAAGGTGGAAGAAAGCATCCGCAGCAGGAATTTATACAATTTGATACGACAGATGTGCTTTTTATCTGCGGAGGGGCTTTTGCAGGCTTGGATAAGGTAATTCAAAAGAGGATTGGCGGAACAACTATAGGCTTCAACGCTGAAATTATCGACAAGGATATGTCTTCGCAAGAGCTGCTTTCAAAGGTAGAACCGGAAGATTTGATGAAATTCGGATTGATTCCGGAGTTTGTCGGACGACTTCCTGTCATAGTTACACTTAAGGAACTCTCAAAGGATGCGCTTGTTAGAATCATTACAGAACCTAAGAACGCGCTGCTTAAACAATATAGGAGTTTATTCGCTCTTGATAATGTGGAGCTTTCGATTGAAAACGAAGCACTCGAATTGATAGCACAACAGGCGATTGAAAGAAAGACAGGAGCAAGAGGACTTAGGAGCATACTTGAACGTTTGATGGCAGATGTGATGTATGAGATTCCGTCGAGAAACGATGTTAAAAAATGTATCATAACAAAGGATACAATAGAAAAAAACTCTATGCCTGATCTGGTTCTCACGAAAGAGAAAGTCAAAAAGGAAGCACCTGCAAAGAAAGAAGAAGCGATTAAGAAGGAAGAAACAGCATAATAGAGGACAAAACAAAGGCAGCGAAAGTTGCCTTGTTTTTATAATAATAGGAGGAGAGTATGGCAAACAGCAAAAAGAGCGAAATTCTGGAAAAACTTCGCAGTGAGCTTGAAAAAGTTTTTGAAAATGAAGCTATTGCCAAGAAACAAATTCACGATATCGATTTAAACGAAATGCAAGCACCCGACGAAGAGATTGTCGATTTACCGGTAATACCGATGCGAGGACTTTGCGTGTTCCCCGGAATGCTTGTTAATTTCGATGTAGGTCGTGATAAGTCAATTGTGGCTTTGGAACAGGCTATGATGCGAGAGCAATTGGTGTTTTTAGTATTGCAAAAAGAAGAAGAAATAGAATTGCCGCTGATTTCGGATTTGTATGAAATCGGAACAGTGGCAAAAGTAAAGCAAATGCTGAAACTACCGGGTGATAATGTTAGAATATTGGTAGAAGGGCTATACAGGGGAAAGATTTCTGAGGTAATGGAAGAAACAGAGTATTTTGAGTGTATAATCGAAACTCCGGATACTGAATCTTTACCTGAGGTAACAGTCGAAGTAAGAGCGCTTATGAGAGTTGCCGCATCTGTATTTTCGGAGTACATATCTCAAAACGAAAAGTATTCCAAGGAAATTTCGGAACTTATAAGCGGCATCGAAAAGCCGGGAATACTTGCAGATACTATTATTTCATATGTTGTAGATAAACCTCACGACAAACAGAAAATTTTGGAATGTTACGATCCTATAGAGCGACTTAGAGCCGTTACGGTATTCATAAGTAATGAAATTGAACTGATAGCCGTTGAGCGTGATATAGAAAAGAAAGTAAGAGAGGCTATCGGCGAAAGACAGAAAGAATTTTATCTTCGCGAACAGCTTAGGACAATCAACGAGGAACTCGGCAATGATATGGATATAAGCGATGAAGTCGATGAATGGCAGCAAAAGTTGAAAACATTAAAATTGTCCGAAAAAGTTGAAAGAAAGATACAAAAGGAAATTTCCAAATATACGCGAATGGGCAGTAGCGTGGCGGAAAGTGCTGTTTTGAGAAATTACATCGAATTATTTTTGGAACTGCCGTGGAACAGCGAATCCGAGGTGTCGTTGGACATTAAAAAAGCGCAAAAGATATTGGATAGAGATCACTATGGACTTGAAACTGTCAAAGAGAGGATAGTCGAACAACTTGCGGTAATCAAACTTTCGGAGAATTTAAAAGCGCCGATTATTTGCCTTGTAGGACCTCCGGGGGTTGGAAAGACATCAATTGCGCGGTCGATTGCAAAAGCTACGAACAGAGAATTTATGCGAATATCTCTTGGCGGAATAAGCGATGAATCGGAGATTAAGGGACATAGGCGTACAT
>JABZIP010000003.1 GCA_015258265.1 Clostridiales bacterium
CAACCCGATAGTTTAGAGATGGATTTTTCTAACCAACCCGATAATTTATACTATCGCTTAATTATTTTCTCTTAGAAGTGGCTTACCACTTTTTTTCTTATGAAAAAGTACTTCAAAAATACTTCAGCTAACCACTTGAAACCTTAGAATAATCAGTAAAATCAATGGCTTTAGATAGTGACTTAACTATTCCCACTCGATTGTGCCGACCGGTTTCGGGGTGAAATCGTAAAGCACCCTGTTAACGCCCGCCACTTCAGTAGTAATCCTTTTTACGAGGTGCTGCATCAGGTCAAATGGAATATTTTCAACTGTTGCGGACATTGCATCGACCGTGTTTACCGCGCGGATTATCACAGGCCATTCAAATGTACGCTTTCCGTCGCGCACGCCTGTGGATTTGACTTCCGGCACGATTGTGAAATATTGCCAAACTTTTCCTTCAAGTCCATGCTTAGCAAATTCCTCGCGGAGTATGGCATCCGCCTCGCGAACAGCCTCAAGTCTATCCCTTGTGATAGCTCCTATGCACCTAACGCCAAGTCCTGGACCCGGGAACGGCTGCCTGTTCACCATGCCGCTTGGAAGCCCAAGTTCCTCACCTACAATTCGTACTTCGTCCTTAAACAGTATTCTAACCGGCTCAACAAGCTCAAATTTCAAATCTTCAGGAAGCCCTCCAGCATTGTGGTGTGATTTAATTCCGTCCTCACTTTCCAAAATATCAGGCCAAATTGTTCCTTGTGCAAGGAATTTTATTCCGTCCAGTTTGCGAGCTTCCTCTGCGAATACCTCGATAAACTCAGCTCCTATAATCATTCTCTTCTTTTCAGGATCGGAAACATTTGCGAGCTTATCTAAAAATCTATCGGTAGCATCAACATACACCAAATTCGCATCCATCTGATTTTTGAAAACCTCTATAACTTGTTCGGGCTCTCCCTTTCTCAGCAATCCATGATTTACATGCACGCAAACGAACTGCTTTCCTATCGCTTTGATAAGAAGCGCCGCCACAACTGACGAATCCACTCCGCCCGAAAGCGCGAGCAAAACTTTACCGTTTCCAACTTGCTCTTTTATAAGTTCAACTTGCTGTGCTATAAATTCTTGTGCCTGCTTTGGAGTCGTTATCCTTTGCATATTTTCAGGTCTTCTAATTTCTTTCATTTTTTTCTCCTCTCAAAATTCAAAATACTATCAAATGTTTCTATCTAGGTGCTGAATTATCTCTGTTTTTGAGTATTACATCGTGCGCACCGCCCTCTACTATACTTGTAGCGGATACCAACGTAATCTTCGCATTTTTCTGCAATTCCGGAATGGTCAACGCACCGCAATTACACATTGTGGACTTTACCTTATTTAAAGATAATGTAACATTGTCCTTGAGGCTTCCTGCATACGGTACATATGAATCTACGCCTTCTTCAAATTTTAGCTTCGAATCGCCACCGAGATCGTACCTTTGCCAGTTTCTAGCTCTGTTTGAGCCTTCTCCCCAATATTCCTTAACGTATGCTCCGTTTACAATCAGCTTGTTTGTAGGAGATTCGTCGAACCTCGAGAAATATCTGCCAAGCATCAAAAAGTCGGCGCCCATTGCCAGTGCAAGTGTCATGTGGTAATCGTAAACTATACCTCCGTCCGAACAAATCGGCACATAAATTCCGGTTTTTTCAAAATATTCATCTCGTGCCTTTGCAACCTCAATCGTCGCAGTAGCCTGTCCTCTACCGATACCTTTCTGCTCTCTTGTAATACAGATTGAGCCGCCGCCAATTCCTATCTTTACAAAGTCTGCGCCTGCGTCTGCGAGGAATCTGAAACCGTCGCCGTCAACAACATTACCGGCTCCTATTTTTACGCTGTCGCCGTATTTCTTTCTTACAAATTCGATAGTTCTTTTTTGCCATTCCGAATATCCCTCGGACGAGTCAATACAAAGCACATCCGCCCCCGCTTCTACCAGTGCCGGAATTCTTTCCTCGTAATCTCGAGTATTTACGCCCGCACCTACTATATAGCTCTTGCGCTCGTCCAAAAGCTCATTTGGATTGTCCTTGTGGGTATCATAATCTTTCCTGAATACGAAATATTTAAGTCTTTGATTTTTATCTATTATAGGGAGGGCATTTAATTTGTGCTCCCAAAGCATATCGTTAGCTTCCGAAAGCGTACAGCCTGCATCTGCATACACAAGCGATTCAAACGGAGTCATAAATTCGGAAATTTTAGTATCCGTCGACATTCTGCTGATTCTGTAATCTCTGCTTGTAACTATTCCCAGTATCTTCCCGTCCGAAGTACCGTCATCCGTAATAGCTATGGTTGAATGTCCACGCTCCGCCTTGAGTGCCAGTACATCTGCAAGCGTCTGGTCAGGTCTTAAGTTTGAATCACTCCTTACAAACCCCGCCTTGTGGTCCTTAACTTTCTTTACCATTTCGGCTTGGTTCTCTATGCTCTGCGAACCGAATATAAACGAAATTCCGCCTTCCTTTGCAAGTGCTACAGCCATTCTGTCATCTGAAACCGCCTGCATTATTGCAGAAACAAGCGGTATATTCATTGAAATTTTCGGTTCTTCGCCTTTCTTAAACTTCACTACCGGTGTCTTAAGACTAACGTTTTCCACTGTGCATTCCGCGCTGGAATATCCCGGTATCAGCAAGTACTCGTTAAATGTCCTTGAAGGCTCTGCGAAATAGTATGCCATGTTTTTCTCCCTTTTCTTACTTATCCTCTATAACTTCTTTATATATTCTTCCAATGTAATATCGGACTTCTTTATTTCTTCAGCCGCAACGCGACCTACATATCGAATGTGCCACGGCTCGTACATATATCCTGTAATATTTTCTCTGCCGGCTTCGTACCTGATAATGTATCCAAATTTATAGGCGTTTTCAGAAAGCCACCTGCCTTCGTCCGTATCAGCATAACTCCTAAGTAATTCATAGTTTATTGACGGTGAACTCACATCGACCGCAAGACCTGTCTGGTGCTCACTTGTTCCCGGTCGCGCGCTGAAAGTATCCGCTTGTTTTTCGCCATATTGCTTTACATAATTTGTATACAATGTGTTTTGAAACTCGTACGAACGATATGCCGTAGTTGCTACTATTTCGTAGCCCGCATCCGCCGCAGCTTGTGCAAGCTCCTCAAATGCCTCCGCCGCCTCCTTTCGCATGGTTCTTCCAAGCGGCGAGCGGTTCTTCGCATAATGTGAAATTGGAATCAAATCGCCCGGAACATAATCGAAAGCTACCGGATTTTCTTTATTTACCAATATCAAAAGTCCGTTTTTCTCGTCTTCTGCAAGTTGTTTTCTCCGCTCTTCCTCAGCTATAGCCGCTCCTTTGGATGCCTCATCGTCATATAAATTTAAGTCGCCCTTTATAGAATCTTTACCTCTGTCATCTTTAGAAAACAGCGTACATCCGCTTTGCACTGTCAACACTACAAAGATACAAACCGCAATCGCAACTTTGACTTTCGCACCCAACTTTATTCGCTTCCTCCGATTAAAACTTGATTGAATATTTTATAATATTTTGTATGATTTTTCAAGTAAAATATACTTTTTTTTAATAATGTATTGCTAATTTTCTTTTTAGTGATACAATATCAACTGTAGGTTATCCTATGTTTTATAGTATAACATAGGATTTTCATTGTTGCAATTACTATTGCAATGTTAAAACCTGATTACTTCATTCAGCTTGTAGAGGAAGGATTTATTTATGAAGATAGCAATAGCAGGCGCAGGAAAATTAGGATTAAAAATAGCAGAAGCTCTTTCCGTCGGTAACCACTCGGTTACAGTAATAGACAAAAACGAAGATGTGCTTCAAAAGCTGGTTAATCATATGGATATACTGACAGTGCATGAAAATGCAAAGCAAATCGACATACTTAAGGAAATCAAAATCCATACATATGACTACTTCCTTGCAGCTATGGAAAAAGACGAAAAAAATATAGTCGTTGCGAGTTTCGCTAAAAAATTAGGTTGCAAAACCGTTATAGCGCGTGTCCGCGATCCCGAACATATGAATCAAATCAATTTCATAAAAGAAACTATGGACATAGACTACATAGTCAATCCGGACTTATCTATAACCCTTGAAATTTATAAATATTTGGTAGAAAAATACACTTTGAGCAATGGAATTTTTTCCAGTGGCAGCGCTTCGCTTTTGGAATTTAACACCAATCGCTTTCCGACTCTCGTAGGTGTTTCCATGCTCAACATCGCAAGTGTTCTTCCCGGTATGCTCGTTGTCGCAATTTCCAGAAACGGTAAAGTCATAGTCCCTCACGGAAATACTGTCATCAAAGAAAACGACGGTCTTTATGTAATGGGACACAAGGATGCTATCAAGGTGCTGGCAAAAAAAGTCCACGACAAAAAGGAAAAATACACAAATCTCCAAAGAGTGATGATTGTAGGTGGCGGAAAAACCGGACTGTATCTGGCTAAAAAACTGGCTGCATTCGGAGTGGATGTAAAGATTATAGAAAAAAATAAATCCCGCTGTTACTACCTTGCAACTCACCTTGAAAATGTTATGATTTTAAACGGTGACGGCACCGACATATCCTTTCTCGAAGAAGAAAATTTAAACGATATGGACGCAGTTGTTACCGCAACCGGTTTTGACGAAGAAAACTTGCTTCTCGCCCTAACCGCGAAACAGCATAACATCGAAGATGTCATTGCAAAAGTAAGCAGAGAAAGCTACATAGATTTGATAGAAAAAATGGGTATAGATATGGCTCTAAATCCGCTAAATATTACGGCTGCACATGTACTTAGAGCTATTCAGGGTTCCAAACATATACTGTCTTCCCAGCTCGTACAAGGTCAAGCCGAAATTATGGAAATTTTAGCAGTCAAAGACACCGAAATTGTCGGACACCCGCTAAAAAAACTTACACTTCCTGACGGAGTAATAATCGCCGCAATCCACAGGGGCGACAATGTTACGATACCTAATGGCGATACCGTTATAAAAGAAGGGGATCGCGTAATTATCCTGTCATTGCTGTCCGAGCTTGCCGACCTCGAAAAGCTGCTCAGCAAAAAAAGAACAGGTCTTTTTTCAAGATTTTAGGATATAGAGAAACAATATGAATATAAACTTTAATGCTTTTTTTCGTGTAATAGGACTTGCCACATTTTTGATGTCAGGGGCTATGGTGATTCCACTGATTGTCGCCATTTACTATAATGAAGCAACATCTATACAGGCTTTTTTATGCACAATTTTTTTCTGCGTATCAATCGGCATAATCATCAAGAAATTTTTAAAACCGTCCGAAAAAACCATGACGATGCGCGACAGTTTTTTCATAGTGCCTATATTTTGGATACTCGCTTCCGCAATTTCCGCATCGCCTTTCGTCATGCAGGGCTGTATTCCTAATCCTATTCACGCCTTTTTTGAAACGACATCCGGTCTGACCACAACCGGTTCATCCATACTAAAGGATGTAGAATGCTTGCCAAAATCCATGCTCTACTGGCGGTCTTTTACACACTGGCTGGGCGGCATGGGAATCTTGATATTCATGCTGGCACTACTTCCGTCTATCGGTATGAAAGGAAATGCTTTAGCCGCCGCCGAATCGCCCGGACCTACCATGGACAAACTTACACCTAAAATTTCCGATTCTGCAAAAAACTTATATAAAATGTATACGATTTTTACAGCTATAATGATTGTTATTTTGATGCTCTGCGGAATGAATTTTTTCGATGCGTCTACCCACGCTTTCGGTAGCATAGGCACAGGCGGTTTCGGCATATACAACAATAGCATTGCGCATTATAAAAGTCCACTAATCGAATGGATTATCGCCGGATTTATGATATTTTCCGGTATAAATTTTAATTTGTACTACTACGCACTGACCAAGAAAAACGGCTACAAAATCTTACTGAAGGACGAGGAATTCAGATTTTACATAATAATCGTTTTGCTTGCAACTATAACAGTCGCAGCCAATTTATTCGCAAGCGGTATCCACGATATTTTCACATCGCTGCGCGCCGCATTTTTCCAAGTCGCTTCAATTATGACTACAACAGGATATTCAAGTGAGGACTTCAACCTATGGCCGACATTCAGCAAGCTGATGCTGATAATTTTGATGATAATAGGCGGTTGCTCGTCTTCGACCAGTGGAGGAATCAAAGTTACAAGAATTTTGACTATGCTCAAGCTGATAAAACGAGGCATACAGGTGCAGCTTCATCCGAACGCTATCATATCAATCAAAATGAACGAAAAAAAGCTCAGTATAGATTCTATCAACCTGATAATGAGCATGATTTTTTTACATATGGCACTTGTAAGCATCGCAACGCTTTTCGTATGCTTAAACGGCTACGATATAATTACCAGCTTCACCGCCTGCCTTTCGTGCATAGGTAGTGTCGGCCCCGGCTTTAATTTAGTAGGCCCCGCATCAAACTTCAGCATATTTTCCGAGCCTATATTGATGCTCTTGTCAATGCTGATGATTGCAGGCAGACTTGAACTTTACACATTCATAATGATGTTTGTGCCGCACTTTTGGAAACAGGATATTTAATAGCGAGGAACTTTATGTCATTTAACAATCAAGCAATAATGAAAATACTCAGCATGGTTATACTAACGGTAGGTCTCGCACTTGTCATACCGGCTCTATTTGCTTTTTTTGTATCCGAAGAAAACGAATTTAAGGTCTTTTTGGGACTTTCCGTGTTTATAACATCAATCGGTTTCTTCGCACTGAATGTAGCTCGACCTGCCGACACATATCTAAAAGTAAGAGACAGCTATCTGACCGTTACGCTTTGCTGGCTCACTTTTGCGCTGCTCGGAGCGCTTCCGTATTTGCTTTCAGGTATAACATCTTCCTTCATAGATGCGTTTTTTGTGTCAACCGCATCGTTTACCACTACGGGCGCTACGGTATTAAAACTCAATGTGCTGCCCAAAAGCATACTTCTTTGGCAAGGTATATGCAACTGGCTTGGAGGTCTCGGTCTTTTGGTTCTTGTAATTTCCATCATTCCGAACCTCGGAATCGGCGGCAAAAATTTAGCGGAAGCCGAAGTTACATCATCAACCTCAGATAAAGTAACAAACAAACTCGCAGATTCCATGCAGCACTTATACATAATATATATAGCACTGACTTTGCTTGAGTTTCTCCTGCTCACATTGGGCCCTATGGACCGGTTCGACTCCCTTTTAAACACGCTAAGCAGCATAAGCACAAGCGGTCTGCCAAGTATGTACCACCCTCTTTCGCATTACAACAGCCCTTATACCGAGGTTATAATCGCGAGCTTTTCGCTTGTTTCGTCACTGAATTTCGCACTCTTTTATATGTTGCTGCAAGGAGATTTCAAGGCTTTAATCCGCAACATAGAATTTAGATTTTTTATGGGGTGGATAGCAATTTGCGCTGCTCTTATTTCAGCCAACTTATATTTTGCGCACACGTACGATTTATACCATTCGATTCGATACGGCATTTTCCAAACAATATCAATGGCAGCAACCGCAGGTTTTACTATAAGCGGTCACTTGAATTGGCCTAGCTTCAGTCTTGTCATACTTATGGTTTTAATTTTTGTCGGCGGCTGTACATTTTCAACATCCGGCGGTATCAAAGTTTCACGCCTGCTTGTATTTTTAAAGCTGATTGAACGCGGATATCAAAAAAGGCTCCACCCGCGCAGTGTGGTAGCCGTTAAGATAGGCAGTAAACCTATTCCTGCGAAAAAGGTTTCCATACTCACAATATTTATCTTGTTATATGCCATATTCGCGGTATTCGGTGCTCTAATCCTGTCTTTGGACGGATATAATCTCAGCACCACTCTGTCATCTTCGCTTTCGATGCTTTCAAATGTCGGAGTGGGGCTTGATCAAGTTGCAGACGGCGATTTCAGCATATACAGTGCCCCGATGCGTCTTGTTTTGTGCATTTTAATGCTCGCAGGCAGACTTGAATTATTCACATTTTTAGCACTTTTCATGCCGTCGTTTTGGTATCCTTCAAAATACAAAGACAGTTAATTTTCCGTCTTTTGTTTTTTGTAATCGTAGTATTTTTCTATTGCAAGTCGCCTAATTACAGCAAGTGTATTAAAAAGCCTTCCTCCAAACACGAATATTGCAGCAAGGTACAAAGGAACGCCCAGCTTGTCTCCCATATATGTCAAAAGCATAGCAAGTAGAGCGTTTGTAATAAATCCCGTAACAAGTATAAGACTGTCGAACTTGCCTTCCATTACGCTCCTGCACGCACCTATTATCGAATCCAGTGCAGCCAAAAGTCCCATTGTAATGTAAAACGCAAACTCTGTCGGATATCCTATATCGAGCATAAATCCCAATCCAAGACCTACCCCCAATCCTAATACAACCGCTATTATCATACTTTTTCCTCTCCTTGAACCTTTTTCATATAAATATTTAACGAATCCGTCACAGGTTCCATAACTATATCATCGCTAATCTTCACCTCAAACTGCACACCCCACTCTTTTAGTGCCGTTCCGTAACTTTCTTTTGCCAGCAGTCCTTCGTACATCCGCTTGGCATCTCCTATTGCTCGTATCTTAAAAGGTCTTGCATAAACCTCTCCGTTAATTCTTACGGTATAACCCGAACAAACTACCGCCGTTCTTGGGGTTATCCTCTGCCCGTTTACTGAAATCGCCTCTGCTCCACATCTATTAAGCTCGTTTATTATCATCAGCAAATCCGTATCGTGCACCAAAAGATTGTTAACATCCTCAAACTCGAAAATTTCGCGCGTTGCATCGTCAACCGTTACCTCGACACCGGGGCCATGAATTTTATCTCTGCCGCTAGCCGTTTTATATAAAAACACTTCCTCCTGCAATTTTTCCTTTACAAGCGTTGCTTGACTTTCTTGGCTGTCCTGCAAAGTTTCATACTCATCGACTTTTTGCCCGGTGCTTTTCAAGATTTCACGCAATTTTTTCAAATCCTGCTTCTCACCTTTTATCGCCACTTTGTAATCTTCTATCGTCTTGTAAGATACATACATTCGCTGACCGTCACTGACTTTCATTTGAAACGCAAAGCCAATTCCTATTATCAGGCAAATTAGAAAGCTAAAAATAGTAAATTCAATTTTAAATTTCCCCATATTATTCATCAGATTCTTTTTCCATGGTCTTTGCGTACTTATACTTTATAGTTCCCGTATATCTGGGAATAATAATCTCCTGCTTTTTATTCGTTTCTACATTCAAGTTAAACTTTACCTTCATCGTCTCAATTATTCCCGCCCTGATGTTTATAGCATCGTTGAGCGTCGAAGGGTTGCCTATTGCTTTGATATAGTAAGGTGGTGCTGTTGGAATACCGTTTATATTGACATTGTTTGCCGCAAGCGTTATTTCCGTACTCGCTACAATTCTCTGCTCGTTAATAGAAATCGCTTCTGCTCCCGCTTCCTTCAGTTTGTTTACCAAACTCAAAAGCAATTCGTAATTATACATAATAGGGCTGTAATCCCCAAGGTCGTCCGTTGCAGGCGGATCCTTAATAGTAATTGTAACACCCGGACCTGCTACATCAACAACTCCTGCTGAAATTTTATACTTTTCCAAATCAGTTACAAGTCCGTTTATAAACGCATCTTCTTCCGCTTTTCCTTTTTCTATAGCTGTGAGCCTGGCTTCAAGCTCTACAAGCTCACTAGTAACTTCATTTTTTTCATCTTTCACCTTTTTCAGCTCAGCTTCATATCCCTTAACCCTCGAGAGCGGCACCAAACCGCCTTGATAATTACCTGCGGTAGTTCGAAGCTGCATAGAAAGAACAAGCCCTATAAATAGAGCAAGCACCGCTATTACTATGTAACTGTATCGACTTTTCATATTATACTCCTCAAAATCAACTATTCCGCATTCGGATCGAACGAACAATAATTATCACTGCCGATTTTTATCGTTCCTCTTTCTATTCCCTTGCTGTGCATCTCATAAAGAGCCGCCTGCAAATTCCCGTTTTTTGCGCTTTCTCTAAGATTATCTGGTGCCCCCTCGCATATAAGTTGCTCCGAAATATAAGCTCTGACTATTATGCTCGACATATTGATATGCTTGAAAAAAATATCCGCATCATCCATTTCTTTGAGCATCTTCAAAGTATCGTTAAGCAAAGCGTTCCCCTCAACTTCTATCGGTTTTCCGACCTTAGATTTTTGTATCTTCAAATTTGTAATTCTCGTAACTTTCGGTTCATCCTTACTTATTCGCAATACAAGTCCGTCCTCATCTATAATGATATATCTGTCGCCATCAAGAAGTCCTGCTTCCTCTTTTCTCTCATCCACATCTATCACTATTGTCGAAGGTAATTTCCTTTTTATGGCAACATTTTTCAAATAAGGATCCTTAAGCAGCTTTTTTTTCAACTTGCCCTTTCGAAATTCAAATATATTCATACCTATTTTCACATTTGCCTTGTCCTTAATCTGTTCCACGGTATAATAGTTATTCCCCACAACCCTTACTTTTGATATATCAAAGATATCGCTGCTCAAAAAATAATACATAACTACACAAAAAAGAACAAGAATCACGAACCTCAAAAGATAGTTTTTTCTTTTCCTTTTTTTTCGTTTCTTTTCAGTTTGCGCCATATATTAACTCCTCAAATTGTCAATTATATGATTGTAAATTTGCCGTACCGCATCTTTTTTGCCCAACAGCCTGCACGCAGCCTCCATATCCGTTCTAAGCATCTCGTCGTTCTTCAATTCGGAAACCGTCTTTATAATATTTTCCGATGTCAGGTCTTTTTCGACTATAATACGCGCCGCACCCACATCTTCCGCCGCCTTTGCATTATAGTATTGATGATTTGCCGTAACATTCGGCGAAGGTATCAAAATAGATGCCCTGTTGCACACCATAAGTTCCGCTACCGTAAGCGCTCCCGCCCTACTTATAACAAGGTCTGACGCTCCAAGATATAGCGGCATATCATCTATATATTTTTTAAACTCCACGCTGTCGTTTTGATCCATACCTTTTTGCTTCGCAATATCGCAAATTTCGTTATAATAAATTTTACCCGTAACGAAAATTAACTTAACATCCAAAAGTCCACTAAAATTTTCTGCAACCTCAAGCATTACATCGTTAATTTTATTTGCACCTCTGCTTCCCCCGAAACACAGTACAACAAATTGCTTTTCGGAAATCCCCAGTTTTTTCTTACATTCCTGTCTATTCAAATCAAAAAATCCGCTACGCACAGGGTTCCCTGTAAATATCAGTTTTTCTTTTCTACTAAAGCATTTTTCAGCCTCACCGAAACCTATAAAAATATTTCTTACGTATTTTTCAAGCAGTTTGTTAGTCAATCCGGCTACTGCGTTTTGCTCGTGTATAAAGCAAGGTATGCCGAGCTTTGCAGCTGTTCTTACCACAGGACCGCAAACATATCCTCCTGTACCCATTACAAAATCCGGCTGAAAATCAGTTATTATTTTTTTAGCTTCATTACTACCCTTTATAGCCTTACCTATTACAGAAATATTTTTTAGCAAATTGTGCCTGTTAAAACCGCTTACTGTGATAAACTTGATATCGTATCCGTTTTGTGGAACCAACTCACTTTCAAGTCCCTGCTCCGTTCCGATGAATAAAATTTGCGCATTTTCATCTTCTTTTTTTATCATATCAGCTATTGCAATCGCAGGATATATATGCCCACCTGTTCCGCCGCCTGTCAATATAACTTTCATTATTTTCTCCTATACTCGTTTGCGTTATCCAAATCGGATTCCAATGCTTTTTCTTCCTGTTTTTCTAGCGTCTGCATACTTATATTAAGCAATATTCCGCTGCATCCCATAAATATCAAAAGTGCGTTGCCGCCGTAACTTACAAATGGGAGCGCAACGCCTGTCGGCGGAATACTCGAGGTTACTACTCCAATATTCAATATTACCTGTGCGCCTATCATTATACCTATACCGGACGCAAGCAAACTACCGAATAAGTCTTTTGCATTCAGCGCAATTTTTATTGTCCTATAAAGTAAAGCTATATACAAAAGTATCAAAAATACGCAACCGAACAATCCGAGTTCTTCGCCGATTATCGCAAATATAAAATCGTTTTGCGCTTCCGGTAAATATAAATTTTTTTGAACACTCTTTCCAAGTCCAAGTCCGAATATTCCGCCGGAGCCCATAGCAAGTAGCGATTGAACAACCTGCCAGCCGCTCACACCCGAATCCGCAAACGGATCTGTAAAACTTGAAAGCCTCTCAGCCCAATGGCTATCGGGATGCGTCAATATCAAGCCGCCTATGCCCATTACCCCTGCCGCTCCTGCACCTAAAAGATACATGAAATTAAGTCCTGCAATGAACATCATCCCTACTATTATCATAAGTACGGTAATAGCCGTTGAAAGGTTCGGTTGCTTTATTATAAGCGCCGCATACCCTATGGCGATGATTGAAAGCGGCATTATTCCCTCAAAAAACGATTTAATCCTTTTCGGTTTTTCGCTCAAAAATGCAGCTGTAAAAATAATTGCCGCAGGTTTTGCGAGCTCTCCCGGCATTATAGTAATTCCGCCCAAGTTTATCCATCTGTATGCGTTATGACTTCCATGTCCCATAGGTGTAAAAACCAGCACCAAAAGCACGAAACTCAACCCCAGTATTATCACCGACAATTTCTTATATATGTGATAGTCCACATTTCGCGCTACCACAAGTGCTATAAGTCCAAGTCCTACCCACTTAAGTTCATCTATGAAATACGCATATTTTTCCCCTGTCTTATTCAGTGCCATATAATAGCTTGCGCTAAAGACCATTATGATACCGAAAGTTACAAGTATAAGAGTAATTAGAAACAGCAAGAAATCGGCTTTATTTTTATTCTTCTTTACCTTTTTGGTCTTTGCCATATATCAAAATCCCTTTACCTAACTTCCAATTTATTTTTTAATTCACAAACCTTTTGCTTAAAATCTTTACCGCGCTCTTCAAAATTTTTATAAAAATCAAAGCTCGCACACGCAGGCGAAAGCAAAACAACATCTCCATTTTCCGCAAGTTCAAAAGATTTTTCAACACTTTCTTTCATACCGCTCGAAAAAACGATATTTGAAAAACCGTTTTTTTTCGCCGCATCCGCTATTTCGCTCGCCGTTTCGCCCTGAACTATTAAGTGCTTAACTCTACCTGCGAATGTATCTGCGAAAGCTGTATAATCCGAATTTTTACTGGAGCCTCCCGCTATGAGCACGATATTTTTTTCCATCGCATATACCGCTTTTGTTGAGGAATCCGGATTTGTTCCTTTTGAATCGTTAACAAACCTTACCCCGTTTATCGTATCAACATATTCAAGTCTGTGCTCCACACCTTCAAATTCCATAAGAGTTCTTGCGATAACTTCAGGTGAAATTCCTGCAAAATATGCAATTCCAACCGCTGCAAGTGCATTTTCCAAGTTGTGTTCGCCTTTTATTTTCAGCTCATTCGCAGGGCAAATCGCATTCACCTTTTCATTACCGTCTGCAACCGTAATCATACCGTCAGCAACAAACACTCCGAATCCAAAGCGTTTTTTCTTACTGAACGGTACTATTTTAGCAGCTGTGCACTGCTCTTTTAAAGCAAAGCTGAGTTCGTCATCTGCATTTGCAATATAAAAATCGGAAGAATCTTGCTTGCGAAACACGTTAGCCTTGATATTTCCGTAATTTTCCATAGTTTTGTGCCTATTTAGATGATCTTCTGTCAAATTTAAAATCGTTGACAATTTAGGTTTGAATGTACTTGCGGTTTCAAGTTGAAAGCTGGAAACTTCAGTTATCAGCCACGAGTCCTCATTTGCGTCAATAGCTTTTTCAACAACCGGTAGTCCTATGTTCCCTACGATATAAGACTCCCTTCCCGCATTTTTAAAAATCAGTCCAACAAGGCTGGTCGTAGTAGTTTTACCGTTCGTTCCGGTAATGGCTACAAATTTTGCTTTTGTAATTCTATATGCAAACTCAAGTTCACCTATAATTTCAACATCCATCTTGCTTGCAGTCTCAACAAGCTCGTTATCAAGAGCTATCCCCGGACTAAGTATCAAAAGCTCATACGCCTTTACAGCTTTTTCACTCGGAATTTCTCCCAAGAATGCACATTTGCACATTTTATCCAAAAATTGCGCCGTATCTTCAGTCAATTCGCTTTTTTTCTTACTGTCATAAACCGATACAAGCGCTCCCATTTTATTCAATACTTTAATTAAGGAAATACCGGTTTTTCCGAGTCCGGCAACCATTACATTTTTACCATGAAGCTGCATAGCATTCTCCTTTTATCTTAAAAATATTGCAATTCCGATAGCGGCGCACACTGTTGTAAATAGATAAAAAATCTGCACCACCTTTTTTTCATTCAAACCGCAAAGTTCAAAGTGATGATGAATTGGCGCCATTTTGAACACGCGCTTTTCCCGTAGCTTAAACGAAGCTACCTGAATTATTACCGATAATGTTTCAAGTACAAAGACAAGTCCTACAATCGGGAGGAAAAGTTCCGTTCCCGTACCAAGCGTTGCTATCGCCATACCGCCACCGAGCGCAAGTGAACCAGTGTCCCCCATAAATATCTTTGCAGGATTTCTATTAAATAATAAGAATCCAAGACAAGCACCTAAAACCGCAAAGAAAAATGCGGCCGACGTGTACGCGAAAATTTTGAGGCATATAACTCCAAATGCAAGTGCAAAAATCGCTGATGTTCCTGCTGCCAAACCGTCAAGTCCGTCCGTAAGATTCACGCTGTTTGCCATCGCCACTACCACAAACGCAGCGAACGGCAAGAAAAATATTCCCATATCGAAAGTTAAATCTACAAACGGAATATAAATTTGTGTCGAATTCGGCATTGTCTTAAAATAATAAAAACTTGCAGCAAGCGCTATCCCTATTTGAAAGAGAAGTTTCTGCGCGGCTGTAAGTCCAAGATTTTGCTTTTTTCGTACCTTTATAAAATCATCCAAAAATCCCAATATCGCAAACAATAAAAATCCGACCAGTATCACTATCAAATCTCTATCAAATCCAACTCCGGAAGCAGTCGCCATTGCAACTGCGCAAAAAATGGCAATGCCGCCCATGGTCGGTGTTCCCGATTTTGCCATGTGCGACTGCGGTCCTTCTTCCCTAATACTTTGACCGGCTTTCAGTTTTTTTAGTTGCGGGAGCAATATTAGTGTACACAATGCACAAACCGCAAATGCCCCCAAAATAATACCGCCGATTTGATAATACTCCATCTCTTGCCTCGCTTTTTATCTATCAATCCAAAAGTGCATTTGCCACTTCATTCATTCCCATAGAATTTGAACCTTTGACCAGCACTACATCGTTTTTACAAATATCTTTTTTTAATTTTTCTATAAGCTCCGCTTTGTCCGCCATCTCAACTATTTGCACCGACTTATTGCTGCTGCCCGCACCTTTTGCTATATAACTTGCAGCTTCTCCATAAGTATATAACGCATCAATATTCATCTTAGCTACATATTCGCCTATTTGCCTGTGATACGCATGGCTTTCTTCCCCCATCTCAAGCATATCCGCAAGCACCGCAATTTTCCTGCCCGCACATTCCAGTTCCGACAATACTGTAAGTGCAGCTCTCATAGAATCGGGGCTTGCGTTGTAGGTATCGTCAATTATCGTAATTCCGCTTGCCGATTGTTTGAATTCAAGGCGCCTTGCTTGGTATTTTGCGTTTTCCAGCGCTTTCGCGCCATCTGACAGGCAAATACCAAGCTCCTTGCCTACGGCAAGGGCGAGAGCCGCATTCATGGCGTTGTGCCTGCCGGCTCTCGCAAGGCGCACGCTTACGCTTTCATCACTCGCCTTCGCATATACATCAAAAGTAATGATTTCGCTTCCACTTTCGATGTGCGAAATCATTACGTCCGCTTTCCTCTCGCTTGATACTCTGACTTGCCTATATCCTGTGCCTGCTCCAACTTTTGCCAGCATATCGTTATCAGCGTTAAGTACAAGCACACAGTCTTCATCGAAGAAAGTTGCAATATCCATTTTTTCGGCACATATTTCTTCGCGACTTCCCAGATTCTCTATATGAGAAACGCCTACATTCGTAACCACCCCTATCTGAGGCATTGCAATTTCCGCCAGTCGCCTAATCTCGCCCCTGTGGCTCATTCCCATTTCAAGCACCGCAAGCTCCGTTTTTTCGTCCATCCACAATATAGTGAGCGGCAACCCTATCTCGTTATTGAAATTTCCTTGCGTTTTAGCCGTGTAATACTTGGAAGCACACACACCGGCGATCATATCCTTAACACCGGTTTTCCCCACACTTCCTGTAACCGCGACTACCTTTATATTTAGCTCTTTCAAATACGCTTTCGCTATCTCCTGAAGCGCGATTACCGTATCCTTTACAAGTATAACATTTATAAACGGATTTTGCACTATCTGCTCGATATTTTCCTCCGATTTTCTATACTTTTTAAGTTCTTTTTCTAAAATATCGGCATCGCTTGCGACGATTGTGGTTGCACCTGCTTTGATAGCGTCAAATATAAAGTTGTGTCCGTCGTAATTTTCTCCTTTTATTGCGAAAAACGCCGCTTCTTTTGTTACCTTTCTCGAGTCGATGCAAACATCCGCCACATATGAGTCCTTATCGCCTAAAAACAACGAGCCTCCTGACCATTCTTCGAATTTTTCAACACTTGTTCTTCTCATAATTTTCCTGCTACTCCCTATACAATGCAACCTGTGAGCCTTGTGATATCTTATCTCCCGGTTTCGGATACTGATCCGCTACAACTGCGCCTGCCAAAGTTTCATTTCCCTTTAAGCTAGGCAATACAGTGTATGCCAATTTCATTTCAGAAAGCAGTGCAATCGCTTCGTTGAACGGTAAGCCCGTCAAATTCGGCGTTGTCAGCTTTCCTTTTTGAAGTTTAGCTTGTTCCTCTTGAGTATAATTTGGCTGAATATGGAAATACCTAAGTGTTTCCTCCAAAATAGTTCTAGCCGGCGGTGCTGCTACGAGATTTCCATACGTTGCCCCCTTAGGGTTGTCCAGTATCATCAAAATAGCTACTTTGGGATCGTCCATTGGTGCCATGCCAACAAACGAAGACCATGTTTCGTTGCTATATTTCCCATTTTTCGGTTTCTGAGCAGTTCCCGTTTTGCCTCCAACTCTATATCCCGGTATTACTGCAGGAGTACCTGCTCCTTTCGCAACCGCATTTTCCATTATAAACGAAATTTCACTTGCCGTCTGCTTGGAAACTACCTGTCGTACAACCTTAGGAGTTATTTCCTTAATCGTGTTTCCCTTTTCATCCGTTAGTTTGTACACCAAATGCGGCTGCATCAGTTTGCCCTCGTTTCCGAACGCGCAAACTGCTGTTAGTAGTTGCACCGGAGTAATTGCAATTCCTTGTCCATATGACATAGTGGCAAGTCCTACCGGTCCTGCGTCTTTTTTATCCTGCATTATAGGCGATGCTTCACCTGGAAAGTCAATGCCCGTTTTATTTCGTATACCGAACAGCTCCAAGTATTCGTAAAATTTGTTCAGTCCAAGTCGTGCTGCAAGTGTTGCCATTACAGGGTTACAAGAATTTTTTACCGCATCCACAAGACTTTCGTTTCCGTGCGCTGCGGGACATCTGAAATTTTGACCTGCTATACTATAAAAGCTGTTACATACAAAACCTTCCCCCGGATTGGTCAGTCTTTCTTCAAGTGCCATCGCAGTCGTCAACAGCTTAAATGTAGAGCCCGGCTCATATGTATCGTTTATGAGCGGATTTCTCCACATCCTGTTCCAGTACTCCATTTTTTCTTCGGGGCTCATTGTTTCAAGTCTTTCAGCCTCACTTGGATTGAGCGGTATTCTTGAATTGTTAGGATCAAAATCCGGATATTTTGCCATTGCAATAATTTCGCCCGTTTTCGGCTCCATCATTACACACATCACCTGATCCGCTCCTGTTCTCTCTTGCGTAGCTTTAAGCTCTTTTTCCACATAGTGTTGTACCACTTCATCTATTGTCAACACCAAATTCAGTCCGTCGGTTTTGTCGTAATATTTTTCTTTTGCAAAAGCTATATTCTTACCAAACGCATCTGTTTCCTTTATCCATCTGCCCGGCACCCCTTTTAAATAGCTCTCGTATTCCAGTTCCATTCCCGATATTCCCTTGTTGTCGTCCGTTACGCTTCCAAGCACATGGGACGCAAATTCTCCCAAAGGATAATATCGTTTTATTCCTGCCTCAAGCTCCACACCGCTCCTGTTTTGCGCTTGAAGCGCCTCCGCATTATCTTTTTCGACATATTTAGCGACTTTTACCAATTTACCGCCATTTTTAATTTTGTCTTTTATTTCCTTTTTTGTTTGCCCTGTAGCTTTGGCAATCAGTTTAATAGTTTTCGCTCGTTCTTCTGCATCTACTTCATTTTGAGCATTTAACCCCAGTTCTTCCGGTCTTACCCACACGGAATATGCAGCTGCGCTTATAGCAAGTTCTTTACCTGTTTTGTCGTATATTTTACCTCTCTTTGCATCGATACTCTCATCTTTAAGCTGATAAGATAACGCTTTTTTCGAATATTCTTCGCCTTTTACCACCTGTATCCAAGATACCCGAAACGACAGTGCAAATAAAGCTATTACCATAAAAAAGAATGTCAATACCGTACGTCTTTTTACTTTATTGGTGGTGTTTTTGGTTTTCTTTTTCATTTTTCTCCTTAATTAAAAAACCGAATTTAATTTATTTACAAATACATTCGGTTTAATCGTTCTTTATGATATTTAATCTTTTAATAATAACGCCAAATCTACATTTTGTTCCGCTCTTGCCTCAATATATACAAAGTCATTTGGATTTGGATAAATCATTCCCAATGTAGCTATCGCTTTTTCCTCTATCGCTTCTATATTGTTAGCCTTGTTCAATTTTACAGAAAGATTTTCGATTTCACCGTTTACTACCGTATTTTCTTTGATTACTTCATTCATTTTGCACTGAACATCCGCTGCATAAGCAGCTACCTGTATGCTGGCAACCGCAATTACGCCTATAAATACCAAAAGAAGCACCAATAAAACTTTATCTCTGCCGCTGAAAACCAGTCCCGCGCTATTTTTCTGTCTACGCTTTTTCTCTTTGGCAGGTTGCATATCAATGCCGTACTCCTTGTAACGCATCTCGTATTCATACCATTTTTCAGGTGACATCATAAGTCTGTCCTCCTTTTCTCAATAATTCTCAATTTAGCACTGCGTGCTCTTGGATTTTCTTCAATCTCATCGTCTTTCGGTAATATAGGTTTCGCTGTAACCTTAAGCATATCCGAAGTTTTTCCGCAAACGCATACCGGAAATTCTTTTGGGCATGTGCATGGATTTAGTCTGCTTTGAAAATACTCTTTCACTATTCTGTCTTCCAAAGAATGAAAGCTGATTATTCCAAGCCTTCCTCCCGGATTCAGCACATCACAAAAATCTTCTACAGCTATCCTAAGGTGTTCAAGCTCTGCGTTTACTTCTATTCTAATTGCTTGAAACGTTCGCTTTGCAGGATGCGGTCCGTCGCGCCTTGCGCCTTTCGGCACTGCTGCCTTTATAATGTCGACAAGTTCACCCGTTGTCTTTATTTCAGCAGCCTTCCTTGCATCCACTATAAACTTTGCTATTCTTTTAGCCCAGCGTTCTTCACCGTATTCATGTATAATTCGCGAAAGCTCGCTCTCGCTATAAGAATTCACAACATCAAATGCACTAAATGAATTGTTTGTATTCATCCTCATATCAAGCGGTGCATCGTTCATGTAAGAAAATCCTCTATCCTTTTCATCAAGTTGAAAAGAAGATACTCCTATATCCAGAAGCGCTCCGTCAATTCCGTTTATTCCAAGTTCTCTTATAATTTCTTTTATATTTGAATAATTATCGTTTATGAAAATCCTTTTGTTTTTAAATTGTTCAAGACGCTTTTCTGCCGCTTCCAGTGCCTGTATATCTTGGTCAATACCGATCAAAACACCTTTATCTGATAACTGCTCGCAAATTCCAAAAGAATGCCCACCACCACCTATTGTGCCGTCTACATAAACTCCGTCTTTTTTTATCGCAAGCCCATCGATGCATTCATCGTAAAGAACCGATATATGTTTAAACTCTATGCTCATGTCATATACCGTATTCTGCCATCTTGCCTGCAAAATCCTGCGGTGCCAAATCCATTGCTCCGCTGTTTTCATCCCACTTTTCTTTATTCCAAATTTCAATTTTATCGAGAATTCCAACAGTAACAAGCTCTTTTTCCAATCCTGCGTATTCTCGAAGTTCTTGGTTAATGCCTATTCTGCCTTGCTTATCTATCTCGCATTCTGTTGCATTTGCATAAAAATGGCGGACAAAAGCTCTTGCATTAGGATCTGAAGTAGGAAGTTTGCTCAATTTCGCCATAAACTTTTCCCACTCCGTTATGGGATATATATAAAGGCAATGGTCGATTCCGCGTGTCAAAACACAGGTTCCTCCCAATTCCTCTCTATATTTGGCAGGAACTATCATACGCCCTTTTTCATCTATTGAGTTTTGATACTTACCCATCAACATAGATAGTTCTCCCCATCTTTCATCTTTGTTCCACTATACTCCACTTCTCTCCACTTTGCAATATTTTTTATAAAAAAAGGAGGCTGCACCTCCACTTTTTGTTAATGTTTTATTAATTGTTTTTTGTGTTTTCTTGCCAATACTCAACATGTCGTATCGAATGTATGTTCTCGCACTACACATTCGATTTTCTTACGCAACTTCACCGCACAATTTCTTAATGCCCAGTCCAAAATCACCGTCCGTATTAACCTGTAACATACCACTTTGACTAACTCCAATGCAATCGCTATCCCTTAGTACAAAAACCGTCCCGTCTTCACTCTCATCCTCAAATTCGGCAAAATTTTTAACTTTGACCAGCTTATCTTTTTGCACATAAATTCCTCTCTCAAAGTACGACAACATCTTCTTTAACGCGCTTTCCTTTTTGCCGTCATCCACAATACAAATTTTGTACGCAGATGATGTAAGCATCATTTCCAATTGTCCAAATGGCAAATAACCATCACAAACAATATAGTCAAACTGCCCGCAAATGTCCAAATTCTCCAAAACCTCTCGCATCTCAAGCTCTGTCATTTCATAAAACGGATTCCTAAATTTATTCATACAAAATGCAAATGTTCCATATGTATCACTAGCTAAGAAGTCAAACAAATTAGCTTTCTTTTTTGAAAACAGCAAGTACAAATACTCATCCATATCCTTTTTCCTATCGAACACCTCAAAATACTTATCGCTTCCGCTGAACGGTTCCATGCAAAGATACAGGACTTTTTTATCGTGAAATCTGCAAAGCTCATCCGCAACACCAAGTGCAATCGTAGTTTTTCCGCTTCCTCCACCGCTACTACAAAAATACAGTATTTTTGCCTGCCCTCCATACGGCTTCGTGCTTCGTATTCCGCGCTTTCGCCGATACGCCGCGACCAAATTGTTATAATGTTCGCAAAGAGTAAGCAGCTTATCATCCTGCGAAATCAGCAAATCAAATCGCAAATCATCCGCAGATATACCTACATCTCCAACAATCAAATCGCAATTTTCAATATCAAGCTCACAATCACCTAATCCCAAGATTTGCGATTTTACATCGATAATCTCAAAAATCATATCCGTATCAGTCTTACCTAAAAGCATCGAAAATCTTTTGGCAAATTCTAAATCATTTGTAAAATAAGCAATTCTCATACAGCCTCCTTTTGTACTTATTTTACTATAATTGTAATTATATGTCAATAGCTTTTGTGGTTTTTTTCTGTTTTCAATAAAAAACGCTGTCGAGCGTTTTATCGTTCGACAGCGTCGTCAGGTTTCATGTATTTGCGTTTACTCTAGCGTAAGCAAAAGCGCCATCTTAAATTTCGTTTTCGCTTTTACCGAATGTATACCCGCTTTAGCGAAATGAAAATTTTCACCTGCCTTAATAGTATGCTCAACTCCGTCATACCCTATCACACCCTCACCGTCAAGAGCAAATATTATAGCTTCTCCCGGTGCCGCATGTTCGGACAGCCCGCTTCCCTCATCAAACGCCATTACCATAAACTTCATCTTATCATTGTGCACAATATCCATATTCACAATTTTGCCTTCCTGATATGGCAAAAGCTCTGCCAATTTGAAAACTTCACCTGCTTTTATTACTTCGTTCATCATATCTTCTCTCCTTACAACTATCTCGGTATACACCGCTCCTTTATCGGTTTTCATTCCAACCGCAACATCTATAGGCGCCACCATAGCATCACCTTTTCCCAACTTTTTCTGCAATCCTAACTCGCCATAAATTTCAAGTTCCCCGTCAGCTACCAAAACCAACTTATGATATGGATAAATTTCCGCACTTATGTCCGTATTTGGCGCCAGTGAAAAATATACTATGCTATTTTCCCCGTCATAAATTTCCTTTGATACAGTGCATCCGGCAATCGGCTTATTATCAGCAGCTATCGAAAAAACCTCTCCAGTCTTTTCCTTCATACGCTTATTCCTCACTATGCTCTTTTACAAGAGCCGCAATTTGCTCAATCAACAAATCAATGTCTACTCCTGATTTTTCGCTCATATCCGCCACGCTTGCCTTGCTCGCCATAACTTTACCAAGCGGAGTATTCAGCAATTTAAATTTCGGGCTTATTTTTGTGATTTCATTTTTTAGCCAAGGATATGTTTTAAGCAATTCCTGTAACCTTGTATCTTTTGTTATATTCATATTTTCCCCCCTAGACGCTAACATCCGGGTTCTTTTCACCGAATTTTTCTTTGAGCATTTCGCAAATTTCACTTCTCTGCGCACCTTTTTTCTCCATGCTCTTAATCGCTTTGTATGCAGCAAACAAAGTTGACGGGCCTATTTCAGAGCTGAAATAGCCGATTCCTTGATTCCATGCAAGCAACTCAAACACATCATCAAGCGCCGCGCTATCCATTCCGCTTATGTAAACTTTCACAAGTTCTCTTGTTGCTTGGCGCATACGACCTGCCCCCACAGCATTAGTAAGCGATAATAAAAGCCTTGTTTCATATGGCAAATATCTCTTGTCATTGTTCCATGTAACATCCCAAAACTGTACTGCAACTTTTCCCAATTCCTCATCTATAAGAGGCATATTGGTTAGTGCTATAGGACGCATCGGTATATCCTTTTCCGCCTTTTTTTCTTCCACTCTATAGAAATACACATGGTATTCCGTATCCGCCGGTTGTTCTTTATAATATTCATATCCCAAATCTTCCATAACCTCATAAAGCGGAATCGGATCGAATGTCTGAATTATGTGAATCCCGCTGCCGGCAGGCAAATCTGATGCCTGTTTTTTCAATCCTGTAAAGAAATTCCCTTGTATTCCTCTAACATCTATCACCTTAAATTCTTTTACTTTATCTTTCCAATTTATATTGCTCATCTTGACTACCTCCTTTTTTATTTAGTATAGCATGGCTAACTATTTACTTATGTGGTTTAGACCACATATTTTTAGATTTTTTTACCTTTTTTATTTGTAGTGTTGTAAGACAGAGTATTTCGCAAAGTGTAACATATGTCTTGACAACTAAGAGAGGTTGCAGGACAAGCTGAGTTTGATATATTCTAATTTAGCGTAAAATATGCTATAATAATCAATTAGATAAATTAGAATTCATGGAAAAGAAAATGGATTAAAGATACGATAACATCCAGTTTATCTAATTGAATACAATATTTAATATGAGCTAAAGCAGGTTTTGTTTTATCGTCAGAATATTTTCAATTTGAGCCCTTGCTACCCCAATTATCAGGAAATATGTAGTAAGATGCTTATACAGGAAAAAGTCAATTTCAGTAAATTGCTCTTTACTTGGGATTGCGGTTAAATATTTTCCGGTGATTTGAAACTGTTTTGATTAAAAGTAACTGATTAAATGTGTAAGTATGATTTTAAATACACAATTTCTTGCGAATAACTTTGGGGAGTTTATTGCTATGCTTATCCATGATGAAGAATTTGAACAACGATTATAATGTCTATCATCTTGAAAAATAAATCTTGTTATATCAAAAGGAGGAAGGACATTGTTATTAGAAATTAAATCGTATTGGAATAAACTTAAAACCGAATATGAAAATGAGTATCATGAAACTTTTCTGAGAGATTTTGACAAATCAAAAGAATATCTTAAAAAAATGGCGGTCTACTTGCTCTCCAAACAAGAAGAATATCCTTCAGATGTTGATATCGCGTGTACTCTTGCCTCTGTAAAATTCGAGCTTAGATGTAGCAATGGTGTATATATAGAGTTTCTAAACGATTTTTTAAATAAATCGGGAAATTTTTTAGACAATATTCAAAAAGCAAGAATCTACACAAATATTGCATTTAACAACGATTATACTGTGGAAACATTAGAGTATTTACTGAAAGCAAAAGATTTAAATTCTCCCTTTGTAGAAACATATACCGGATTAGGTCTTTATTATTTCAGTGAATACCAGTCCAATGAAAATATAGAATATCTTGAATTGAGCAAAGAATACTTTGAAATAGCCAAGAATATTGATAAAAGTTACAAGCATCAGTTCAACTATGCGGTATCTTTATATGAACTTAAAGAATATAAGAAAGCTAAAGAAATATTTTTAGAATTACTAAAAAAGCATCCAAACAGAATGCGCCTAATGCTTAGTATTGCATACTGTGAAGCGTATCTTGGGAATAAGAGTAAAGCACTATCTTGGTTAGAAAAGGTGAAGCCGGGAGAAGATGAAAATTATTATTTAAGCACAGATGATATTTGTGACGATCAAATTTTTGATACTTATTATGTGCTTGAAGAATACGATAAATTTTTACATTACTATAGCGATGAGGTGATTTGCCAATATTATACAGCTGATTGGGAGCACTATTATTATTCTTTATGGTTAAAGGATGAAAAAGCAAAGTTTTTTGAGCTTGAAGAAAAAAATAGACGCTATTTTGAGGATGCTATTAAAGAAGCAATAGATGATGACGACTATGTGAGTGAGGAAGACAAGAAGCAGTATATAGACGAATGGAAAAAAGATAAAACGGAATACGATGATATGATTGCTCGCGTAAAATTCGGAACGTCAAAACCCTTAATCCGACCTGAACTATATCCGGAGTTTTCTTGCTTTATGGTCGATTGTGTAAGACATAAATTTTTATGAAACAATATAATTCCAGTGAGCGTAATAAAAATTAACTCTATCCCATTTTATTACAATAGTATTACTTAATTATGGAGCGATTATTATGAATATACAAAATTTACAAAAAAATATCCTGTTTAAAGACCTTACGGAAAAAGAGCTGCAAAGCTGCCTTACTACGCTCAATGCCTACGAAAAACGCTACTCCAAAGGAGATATCATACTATACGCAGGAGATACGACAGATTATATGGGTATGGTACTTTCGGGCAGTGTAACCATTGAAAGCAACGATATTTGGGGGAATTGCAGTATTCTGAGCTATGTGAGTTCCGGTCAATTTTTTGCCGAAACATACGCACTCCTAAAGGGCGAAGTCCTGCTCGTAGATGTAAAAGCTAACACCGATAGTCGTATACTGTTTTTCAACATCTCTCGAATATTCGGGAATATGGTTTCTTTTCCGTGGAAAGAAAAAGTTTTGAAAAATCTTCTGATTATATCTTCACACAAAAATTTAGCTTTATCTAAAAGAAACTTCCATACAGTTTCCAAAAGCTGCCGAAAACGCTTATTATCATATCTAAATTCCGTGTCGCTTCAAAAGCGGTCAAACGAATTTGACATCCCTTTTAACAGGCAGCAACTTGCAGATTACCTAAATCTTGAACGGACAAATATGTCAAAAGAACTTGCGCGTATGCAATCCGACGGTATAATACAATTTCGCAAAAATCACTTCAAGATTACAAAAAAAATAAGCGAAGATTAGATAATTTTTAAATATTTTTTGTTTTATTGCCTGTTTTTTGGGGTATAATGTAATTGTATTAGTATACATCTATAATTTTGTATATTTTTACAATTCTTGTAGGAGGTGATTTGTATGAATATGAGCGCAGTATCAATGGCTAGAAATTTTTATAACGCATTCAAGGTGAGTGAAAAAGCTAACCTCTTTGGCGGTATGCCGTCTTCAAATTTTTCTGCACTTTCCGGTTCATCAAAACAAGCCGATGCGGATTTGAAGGCTATCGCCAAACAATTCCAATATTTTCAAGATAATAAATCCAAGATAAGAGAGCAATACAAAGAATTGGTTAAAAGCAAAGACTTCAACGCTAAGGATTTTTTTGCACATAACGCCAATAAGTTGCAAGCGGAAAACTCAAAACCCTTGGAATCATCCAAACTTAGTCCCGCGCTTGAAAATGTTTCAAAAAGTGCAAGCGATTTCAAAGCAGCGGCAGGTAATTTTTTGACTGCAATAGAAAAGTCAGTTGCTCCAAATGGAACGACAAAACCTGACATCAAGGATTTGACAAAGTCAGCTTCAGATTTTGTTTCTGCCTACAACAAAACCGTAGATGCCGTTGCGAAATCCGGAAATTCAAATGTAATGTCAAAAGGTGTTTCAATGATGAGCCTTTCTTCTACCAGTAAGTCGCAACTTTCTAAAATTGGAGTTTCAATAGGTAATTCCGGCAAACTGAGTTTAGACGAAAGCAAGCTCGCACAAGCAAAAGCACAAGATTTAAAGCAGCTTTCAGACGGAAAATACTCATATATGAATAGAGTCCAAAACGCTGCAAACAACATCAACAATGTTGTTCAGGGCAACAAGCAAAAAACATACAGCAATGTGGGAGCTACATCTTTCAGTATAGCAAACACTCTTGGGCTCGGAAATTTTGTAAATTATACAGCTTAAAAAATAACCCTTCGACAAAATGTTGAAGGGTTTTGTTATAACTATAACTCCAAATCATATCGAGGAAATATATGAATTATACACGAGAAAAACTTTTAAACGGAAACAAGCGATACCTTATTTCATCAAATTCAAATTTGCGTATAGATACTGCTGAAAACGGTCAAAAACCTTATGCCGTTGTTTTATGCTGCTCAGACTCAAGAGTCATTCCCGAAAAAATTTTCGATGCAGACATAGGCGAGCTTTTTGTCATCAGGGTAGCCGGCAATGTTCTTGACAATCACCAGATGGGTAGCATTGAGTACGCTTTAAAACATCTTAACTGCAATCACATTATCGTACTAGGGCACACCGGTTGCGGTGCCGTACATGCAGCCATCACAAAAAAAGGCGACGGTTTTATTAAGCATATTACAGATGAAATTTGTAAAGCCATAGGCGATGAAAAAGACGAATACAACGCTTGCAAACTAAATGCACTTTACGCCGCCAATCGTCTAAAGACCGAGTTACTTGAAAACTCCTCTGCAAGCAATATCGTCATAGAATGTGCAATCTACGATATAAAAAGCGGTGAAGTCGAATGGCTCTAAGCATCTATTTTATAATTTAAAGCAGAATCAAACTTGTATACATTATCCGCAGCTCCGACAAATTTAGTTGCCCTATGCGATGTTATTGCGTCGAAAAAGCTAAGCATCCGCTTCCCCGACTTATCGACAACCTCAACCTCGCTATCAAACAGATACCAACGTCTGAATGTGTACAATTCTTCCAAAAACTCCGCTTTTTCATCATATAGTTTTTCAGTAAGAACTCGCACCAGCATTTCAAAAAATATATAACTTTCCGTTGCGCTGTCAGGCAGCGACTCGGCTATTTCTTCAAAATAACTTTTAATCAATTCAGCTAATATATCTTCATCAACATCCACAAGAACTCTTTGCATATCGTCGTACTTAATAAATTCTTCACACTCAAGCAATATTGCAAATTCCTCAAAATTCGCGAATTCGGATGCGTCCTCTATTTCCAATTTTTTCAGTAATTCATCATAATTCATGATACAATCCCCTACATTTTCTCTATCATATATATCTTTAATTTATATAATACCATTTCTATACCTCTTCAAACAACAAAAACTTTTCCAAGCTCGCTTCCCACAAGTCCTTTTATCTCAAGAACACTTAAGTACCCATTTGTTTCCACAATAGACAATCCCAGTTTTAGAGCTATAAAATCGGCGCTCGCTTCTCCCTCTTTTGCTATCAATTCAAATATATTCCTTTCGACACCGCTAAGCCTTTCCGTAGTATTTTTTAAACTTCGTTCAATCTTCTTCAAGTTAAGTAGATTGAATATATCATCCACAAAAATCAAAGGTGTAGCGCCTTCCGCTATTAGCTTATTACAGCCAAATGAATTTATACTGTTGATGTTTCCCGGTACTGCAAGAACCTCTCTTCCCTGTTCTACCGCCCTTTCTGCCGTTATCAATGATCCGCTGTTATTGCCTGCTTCAGCAACTACCGTAGCAAGGGACAGCCCGCTTATTATACGATTACGCATAGGAAAAGTATATCTTGTTGCATGTACACCGGGCTCGTACTCCGAAAGCAAAAGACCGCGCTTTGCAATCTCATCTCTCAATTTGTTGTTGCTCGTAGGAAAACATATATCTATTCCACACCCGAGAACTGCTATTGTTTTTCCGCCATCAATTCTAAGTGCTCCCTTATGTGCAGCCGTATCTATCCCTGCGGCCAATCCGCTTACCGTAACGACTCCGTTTTCCGCAAGCTGTTTTCCAATCGTGTCCGCTACCCAAACACCATACGACGATGCCTTTCGAGCCCCAACAACTGAAATCGAGTTTTCTTCCAGAAGCGATAAATCGCCGATGCAAAACAATCTTTTAGGCGGATTTTTTATCTGCTTTAAGCGATATGGGTATTCTACACTTTCATCATCAATCTTCTCGACCTTAAAACCGCATCTATTCATCGCCTCTCCCTGTAACTCAAAGCCTCGCTTAGATGATTGGGCTTAATACTTTCACTTTCATCAATATCCGCTATCGTTCGCGCTATTTTAAGTACCTTACTGTAGCCTCTGCCACTCAGCTTCATTCTGGAAAACGCCTTTTCCATTAGTATCTCTCCCTCCTCATCAAGCACACAATACTTTCTAACAGCACCGCCTTCAAGCTGCGCATTGAATCTAATTCCCATACCTTTGTAACGCTTTTCTTGTATATCTCTTGTCCTTTTGACAATCTCTCTCATTTGCTCAGAATTCATTCCTTGCTCGCACGATTCGCTCAAATCCTTATATTTTACCGATTGAACCCAGATATGCAAATCAATTCTATCCATAAGCGGCCCCGACAGCCTATTTTGATAATTTCTTATACTGCTTGGAGAACAAGTACACTCGTGGTCAGGCGAAGATAAATACCCGCAAGGGCAAGGATTTGCCGCAGCAACAAGCATAATATCACACGGAAAAGCATAACTACCGCTATTTCTCACGATATTTACCTGCTTATCCTCTAGCGGTTGCCTAAGCATTTCCAAAAGTCCGCCCTTATACTCAGCTATCTCATCCATGAACAAAGTCCCAAGATGCGCAAACGAAAGCTCTCCCGGCATCGGCCTCGTACCGCCACCTATCAGCGCTGTTGCTGTAATGGTGTGATGTGGTGCTCTGAATGGTCTTTCCGTAATAAGAGGTCTAGCAAAATCCAGCTTACCTCCTATACTGTAAATCTTTGTAACCTCCAGACATTCCTCATAGCTCATTTTGGGCATAATAGTCGGAATTCGCTTTGCAAGCATCGACTTTCCTACTCCCGGTGCGCCCATCATAAATATACCGTGCGCGCCCGAACAACTTATAAGTATTGCCCGCTTCGCAGCCTCCTGCCCTACTACATCACAAAAGTCTATATCATAATGCGGCTCACAATTAAACCAATCTCCGTTCACCTCATGCGACAATAGCCTCTCCCCCAGAAAATGCTCCACCACCTCTTTAAACTCACTCACAGCGTAAATCTCGATACCCTTTACTAAAGCGACCTCTTTCAAATTGTCTTTCGGTATGAAAACCTTGCGAATACCCAACTTCGCAGCTCCCATAGCAAGAGGTAACGCCCCCGTAACTGAATTAACATGACCATCGAGCGACAGTTCCCCAAAAAACGCATATTTTGAAGCATCCGGCAATTCCACTTTACCCATGGCAACAAGTATCGCAACCGCAATAGGTAAATCAAAATGACTCCCTATCTTTCTTCGATTCGCAGGCGACAAATTCACCGTAATCCTTTTTCGCGGAAACTCATACCCCGAATTAACTATCGCAGAATGTATTCTTTCCCTAGCCTCTTTAACAGTCGTATCCGGCAGTCCCACCATTGTAAAATTCGGCAACCCCTGAAGCAAATCAACCTCAACCGCAACATTATATGAATACAGCCCCTGCAAAGCCATTGTATTTATTTTCGATAACATATATCACCTCAACCATATTTGCATAGTAATCACATATCAGCGTTTCAGCCGACTTAATACGCGTTATGTTATATATTATCACTAATGTAAATATTTGTCAAGTGATGGTGTGAAAAATTTTTCCCGTTTTCAAAATCCGGAAATGTTTTCAGTATGACGCACATACGCTTTTCCCCGAACCATCAAAATTTCAACTGCATCTATTCTGCAATCGCAGTTTTCCATATTCCTTTGTGTTACATAAAAGTTTGCCACTCTCTCGATTGCCCGTATCTTGCTTGGTGTTATTGCCTCGCACGGCAATCCGTAATTCATATTGTTTCTGGTCTTCACTTCGACAAACACCAGTATATCTTTGTCTTTAGCAATCAAATCTATCTCACCGAAGCTCTTGCGATAATTTTTTTCAAGTATTCGATAGTGCTTACATTCAAGATATTTGCAGGCTAGAGCTTCGCCTTGCTTACCTAAATTCATACTATTACTCCTTTTTTAATATACTATCTTAAATGTTAATTTATGTCAATACTTTGTTTTCATCCTCGTTTAGTATATAAAAAAAAACGGTTTTCTACTTAAGAAAACCGTTTACTGCACAAATATCAAGCATGTAATATTTTTTTCGTCTAATTTGTAATTTTCATTATATTCCGGCAAACTTGTAGATTGCCTCTGCAACTCCGTCGTCAATGTTTGTACCCGTAATATAGTCCGCTTCCTTTTTCAAAGCATTCTCGGCATTTCCCATAGCGACACCTATTTTAGCGAGCCTAATCATTCCTACATCGTTGTGGTTATCCCCGAATGTCATCAGCTCATCTCGAGTAACTTCATGCAATTTCATCAATTTTTCTATCGCAGTACTCTTATCAGTATTTTTGCCGATAAGCTCAATGTTGTGCTTCATAGAGCTTGTTACTGTAATATCCTGAAATTTACTGAATTTCGCCCATATCCTTTGTTTCATTTCCTGATCTTTGAAGCAAATATTGATATTTTCTATCTCAGAGCGGTACTTGCGAAATACTTCGCGCAAATCCGGCTGCGGAGTCCGTGTTTTCAGTACATATCGTATACCGCGATCCGAAAGGCCTTGATTGTATATGTCATCGTAAATTCGCTTTTCTATATACGCTTTGCCGTTCACAAAAATTTCGACCATCGTATCCAGCTCAAAAAGATACTTTTCAAGCTCATATGTTGCCGCTTCGTCTATATATGCTGTCGAAACGATTTCGCTTGTCTTGAGCTTAGTAGTAACTGCTCCGTTTGATGTTATGGCGTATTCGATTCCTTCAATTTCCCTTATTTGCTGCGGCAACGTTCCTATTGCTCTACCCGTAGCAACCACGAAATGAATTCCGGCTGTAAGCGCATCATCAATCGCCTTTCTTGTAATATCGCTTATTTGATCATGCTTATTTAACAGCGTTCCGTCAAGATCGCTAACTATCATTTTTACAGCCATATCGTCCCCTACTTTTTTACCAACTCTTCGACTTTTTTAACGATAAAATCAACCACTTCGTCTTTGCTCATATTGCTGCTATCGAGCCTAATCGCATCACCTGCGCATCTAAGCGGATTTATCTGTCTATTTTCATCCTGCGCATCGCGCTTTTTAATTTCGTCTAAAAGCTCAGCATATGGCACTAAATTTCCGGCTTCGATAAACTCTTTGTATCTCCTATCCGCCCTCGCCTCGGGTGTTGCAGTCAGGAATATCTTGAGGTTTGCATCCTTTAGCACATTTGTACCTATATCTCTGCCGTCCAATATGATGCTTTTAGTTTTTGCTATCTCACGCTGCATAGCAACCAGCTTCGCCCGAACCAGCGGCAGTGCCGAGATGCGCGTTGCCATTTTGGTAACCTCGGCACTGCGGATTTCATCCGCAAGTTCTTTGCCGTTCAGGCAAAGAACGCCGCCGGTATAATCGATCTGAACATTTTCAAGAGCTGCCGCCAGCACATCTACGTCGTCAACATCTACATTGTTTGCAAGCATAAAATACGCGGCAGCTCTATACATAGCTCCCGTATCCAAATAGTCTATGCCGAGTTTTTGAGCCACCTCTTTGGATACGGAGCTTTTCCCCGCACCCGCAGGTCCGTCTACGGCTATTTGTATCTGCTCAAATTTATCCTTATTTGACATTCCTATTTTTTCTCTACCAACTTTTCTATTTCCGAAAGGAAAGTTCTTGCATCGGTAAATTGTCTATAAACCGATGCAAACCTCACATAAGCAACCTCGTCGATTTTTTTCAGCTCCTCCATTACGAGTTCCCCTATAAAATCGCTTGCTATTTCCTTTTCCATCATATTGTTAAGTCCGCGCTCGATGTTGTTCACTATTCCTTCCATAGCTGCAAGCTCAACAGGGCGTTTTTCACACGCTTTAATTATTCCGCGCAATAGTTTATCTCTGTCAAAAGTTTCTCTGCTTCCGTCCTTTTTTACCACCATTATCAAAGTTACTTCTATCTTCTCGTAAGTAGTAAAACGCTTTGAACACTTTTCGCATTCCCTACGCCTTCTAATAGCGCGTCCTTCTTCGGTCGGCCTTGAGTCGACCACTCGCGTATCTATGTTTTCACAAAATGGACACTTCATTATTTTACCTTTGCCTTCGATAGCGCATCTTCGCAAACTTTGTCGATTAAGAATGCTCTGATTAGCTTGTTTTTATCTACGCTCTCCTCAAATGTTTTTCCACCGCTTGCCTTTTTAAATTCCTCGTCATCAATACCCTGTTCTTCTTTCAGTTCTTTCAATCTGGTCTTATATTCGGAATTTGTAAGTTTAATTTTTTCGTTTTGCAATATCTTTGAGAATACCATTTCTTGAGCTACCATTCTCTTAGCCTCTTCCTCAGCATACTTTTTGTACTGAGTTTTATCCATCTGCATCATATTTTTTATCAGATCGTCAAGGCTCATATTGTATTGTGCAGCATATTGTTTAAGCTGCTCTTCCTCTTCTTTTTGCGCACGCTCAACCTGCTCCTGCGGATATTTCTTTATTTTTGCGTTATCCATTATCGCATTCCAAAGCGTTCCGTACATTGCATTTTTAGCAGTGGCTTCTTTTTTCTTTTCAAGTTCCTTCTTTACTTCTGCTTCATATTCCTTTTTGGACTTGGCTTTGCTCACGGATTTAATAAAATCCATATCATACTTAACGGTCTTCGGAACACTTATATAATTTAAAGTAACCGTAAATACAACAGGCTGTCCTGCCAAACTTTTTTCGTGATAATCTTCAGGGAATGTCAAATCAAGATCCTTTGTTTCTCCGACTTTCATTCCTATTACGCCGTCATCAAATCCCGCAATATATCCGCTTGCACCAAGCACTATATCAGTACCGCCTTTTCCTGTGCTGCCGCCTTCAAATGCCTTGCCGTCTTTTTTGCCCACGTACGAGATATTTACCTTGTCGCCGCTTTCCGCAGTTCCGCTTTTTTTGTGTTCTTCCGTAGTCTTGTCAGCAACTCTGGCATCTATCTCCGCCTTTACTTCTTCCTTGGTTACCTTGACTTCAGGCTTTGTAACTTCTATTCCTTCGTACTTGCCAAGTTCTACATAATCATCCAAATTGTACTTGCTGTATGGATCGTCGTATTTTAAATCGCCTACACACGCAGTTGCAAATACCATAGTCGCAACCACACTTACAGAAATTAAAACTTTTGCTATATTCTTCATTGATTTTCCCTTTCCTAAAATCGCAAAAACCCCCTTGCAGTAAACCTGCTAAGAGGGCAAACTATTTATTTTGCTTCTGCCAATGCCTTCTTTGCAGTTTCGCAAATAGTAGCAAATCCTGCCTGATCGTATATTGCCATTTCCGAAAGCATCTTTCTATTTATATCGACACCTGATTTCTTGAGCCCATCCATAAGTCTGCTGTAAGAAATGTCGTTCATTCTTGCACCTGCATTGATACGAGCTATCCAAAGTCTTCTGTAATCTCTTTTCTTGTTTTTTCTACCTACATAAGCAGATCTTAATGCCCTCATTACCGCAGGCTTTGCTGCTCTGTATACCTTGCTCTTAAGTCCGTAAAAACCTTTCGCGAGCTTCAATATTTTCTTATGTCTTTTGTGTGCGTTTACACCTTTTTTTACTCTTGCCATTTACTAAACCTCCTATTACTTACTCAAAACAGCTTTAATTCTCTTATGATCGGCAGATGTGAGCATCGTTGCCTTTCTCAAGCCTCTTTTTCTCTTAGCTGTCTTCTTTGTAAGGATGTGGCTCTTATAAGCCTTGTTTCTCTTTACTTTTCCGCTTCCTGTGAGCTTAAATCTTTTGCTTGCTCCTCTATGGGACTTCATTTTATTTTTAGCCATATATTTTTCCTCCTACATATTTGCTTACTTTTCTGTCTTCGGTGTAATGGTCATGATAAGCGATCTGCCCTCGAAGCTCGGTGCCTTATCTACAATTCCAAACTCCGCTACGGCATCCGCAAATGTTTTCATTACTTCTCTACCTTTGGCAACATAATCTTTTTCTCTGCCTTTAAACCTCAGACTCACTTTCAATCTGTCTCCGTCTTTTAAGAACTTTGAAGCAGTCTTAACTTTAACATTTATGTCATGTGCTTCGATAAAGGTACTCAGCCTTATTTCCTTGACAGCGGTTACCTTTTGCTTTTTCTTCGCTTCCTTCTCTTTCTTTTGAATTTCATAACGATATTTTCCATAATCGAGAATTTTGCAAACCGGCGGCTTAGCATTTGGAGCTATGTTTACCAAGTCCAACTTTTTTTCACCGGCTAAATCCAAAGCCTCTTGTAAGCTCATGATTCCGAGCTGTTCACCATCAGCGCCAATAACTCTTAGCTCCTGATCCTGAATTTCTTCGTTTATAAGATTTTCTTTGCTAATATCCTTGCACCTCCCAAGCAATAAAAAAACGGATACAAAAAGTATCCGCACATTAACAAATGTTAAAACATATCAACCCAGACAGCGAAGCCGAAAAGGTGAGAAGCGGAATACTTCTTCTTGACTACCTTTACAATTATATCGTGCCGATTCGTATATGTCAAGCATTTTTTTAGAGTTTTCTGCTCGCCCGCAACTGCCCGCAAGCACCGTCAATATCTTCGCCGAGCTTTCGCCTAAGCGTGGCGTTTACTCCCAAAGTATTCAGGTATTCGGTATTTGCCCTCGCATTTTGCGCTCCGACAGGCAAAAATTCAAGTTCCTGCACATGATTTAAGTCTATCAGGTTGACATGGCACGCAAATCCCTTGAGTAGTTTTGCCAAATCTTGCATATCGCTTTTTTTATCGTTTACGCCCGAAATAAGCGCATACTCAAATGTTACTCTCCTCTTTGTGATTTCGAAATATTCCTTACAGGCTTTAATCAGTTCACCTATGTCATACTTTTTATTTACAGGCATTATCTCACTGCGCTTATCATTATCCGTTTGATGTAATGAAATTGCCAGATTTACCTGCGGGAAGTCGCGTGCAAACATTTTAATTTTCGGAACCAGTCCACAAGTCGATACTGTAATATTTCTCATACCTATACCAAGTCCTTCGGGGCTATTCACCAATTTTAAAAATTTCGATAAATTTTCATAATTGTCAAATGCCTCGCCGGTTCCCATTACAACTATGTGCGAAATTTTTTCATTTGTATCTTTTTCTACTGAAATTATCTGGTTTATAAATTCACCAGCGGACAAATTTCGCACCAACCCTCCAATTCCCGAAGCGCAGAATTTGCACCCCATACGGCATCCAACTTGCGATGATATGCAAAGCGAATTTCCATATTTGTATTTCATAAATACAGCCTCTATCGTGTTACCGTCCCGAAGTTCGAACAAATATTTAGCTGTTTCATCAAGCGCAGATTTTTGCTTTTTCAAAATCTTTAGATTACCTATTACAGCTACTTTTTCTAATTTTTCTTTTAGCGATTTCGGTATATTTTTCATGTCTTCGAAACTGTCAACACCCTTATACATCCAATCGCATATCTGTTTCGCACGAAAAGGGGGCTCGCCAATTTCCTTGACAAGCCCTTTCATTTCTTCCTGCGACAAATCGTACAAATAGGTCATTTCAGATTTCAAAATTACACCCTTTCCACTCCGATATTTGCCTTTTCTCCATTTATATCAAATTCTTCTCCACGCGCATCCGAAACAATTTCAACGCCAAGTGTTTCACTCAGTATATAGTCTTTGTATCTAGTAACTGCGCTTTCCACTTTATCCGTAGATTTAAGATATACCTTGATGTTATCCATCATCTCAAAACCGCTCTGCTTTCTAAGCTGCTGAATCTTCGAAATAACTTCGCGCGCAAAACCTTCCTCAATCAACTCATTTGTAAGATGTGTGTCGAGTATAGTGAACACTTTGTTTTCCATTGCTACTGCAAATCCGTCTTTTGCACTTATATTTATATCTACCATGTCTGCCGTTACTACAGTTTCGACGCCGTTTAGACTTAGTTTTACCTCTTTTTCATCTTCCAGCCTTGTTATGAAATCCGCAGGATCCACAGTAGCAAGTACCTTTCCGAATTCTTTTATATCTTTACCTAGTTTAGGTCCCGCCTCCTTGAAATTAGGCTTTAGCGAGAATGTAAGGAACTCGTCGAGCTTTGTTTCGAATACAACTTCCTTGACATTCAGTTCCTCTTTGATAAGCTCAAGCAAATCAGCTATGATCGATTCGTATTTGCCGTCCAGTTTGATTGCCGAAAGCGGCTGTCTTACCTTGATTCTCTCTTTTTCGCGTATTCCACGTCCCAAAGTAACGATTCTGCGCACCAAATCCATCTTTTCTGTAACAGCTTCGTCGATGAAATCCGCATTTACCATAGGTATAAATGCAAGATGCACTGATTCTTCCCCTGTCAAATTCGTATATATCTCATCGGATATGAACGGAGCGAACGGCGCTATCAATTTAGAAACACCGACCAACACTTCATAAGTTGTTGCGTAAACACTCTTTTTATCATTCGTCAACTCTTTACCCCAAAAACGCCTTCTAGCTCTCCTTATGTACCAGTTGGATAAATCGTCCGTAACAAATTCCTGAATTTTTCTGACGCTCTTCATGTGATCGTAAACATCCATATCGGCTTTGACTTCCATTATCAATTTGTTGTACTTAGACAGTATCCATCTATCAAGCTCCGGTCTTTCTTCGTAAGCAACATCGAATGTTTTCGGATTGATATCATCCTGATTCGAATATAATACGAAGAAGTTGTAAACATTTTTCAATGTATCGAAGAACTTGCTGACAACCTCTTTAAGTCCGTCCTCGTCAAATTTCGTAGGCGACCAAGCAGGTGAAACTGCGAGCAAATACCACCTTGTCGCATCCGCGCCGTACTTATCGAAAAGCTCGAACGGATCTACGGTATTTCCCTTGGATTTACTCATCTTCTTTCCGTATTTGTCCAATATCAAATCGTTTACAAGAACATTTCTATACGGTGCTTTTCCTTTGATAAATGTTGAAATTGCAAGTAGCGAATAGAACCAACCTCTAGTTTGGTCTATACCTTCACAAATAAAATCTGCAGGGAACAGTTCGTTATCGAATTTTTCCTTATTTTCAAACGGATAGTGGTGCTGTGCAAACGGCATTGAACCCGAGTCGAACCAGCAGTCCATTACCTCAGGAATACGGCTCATCGTCTTTCCGCAATGTGGACAATTGATATGAATATCATCGACATACGGTCTATGCAGTTCCACGCTCTCATCTATATTTTCGATGGATTTTTCTATAAGCTCCGCACGGCTTCCTATGCACTCAATATGTCCGCAATCCTCACAACGCCAAATAGGAATAGGTGTGCCCCAATACCTGTTTCTGGAAATTGCCCAATCGTTTACATTCTCCAGCCAGTTTCCGAAACGCTTAGTCCCTACAAAATCCGGATACCAGTTTACAGTGTTATTGTTCGCAACCAATTCGTCCTTTAACTTGGTCATTTCTATGTACCAGCTAGGCTTAGCGTAGTAAATAAGCGGTGTTCCACATCTCCAGCAATGCGGATAATTGTGCTCCATTTTTTCTTTTGCAAAGATTTTATCTTCTTTTGCAAGGTATTTGATTATATCAATAGCAAGCTCGTCTTCCATTACGAATCTGCCCGCCCATGGAGTTTCCGAGTAGTTACCTTGCTCATCCACAGGATTCAGCACCGGCAAATCGTAGCGTCTACCGGTGTTGTAGTCATCTTCACCGAACGCAGGAGCCGTATGAACTATTCCGGTACCGTCGTCTATCGTTACATAGTCCGCACAAGTTACGAAAAACGCTTTCTTATCAGGGGTGATGAACGGCATCAGTTGCTCGTATTCCATATATTCCATATCTTTTCCGAGCATACTGTCGAGCACTTCGTATTCAAGTCCGCCCAAAACTTTGTCAGCAAGCACTTTCCCCACATAAAACACCTTTCCGAATTCATCGGAGTTTTCGGTGGTAATTTTTACCTTTATATACTCTATAGACGGTCCTACTGTAAGAGCTACATTGGCTGCAAGTGTCCAAGGTGTAGTCGTCCATGCAAGGAAATACGCATCCTCGTCTTTCTTCTTAAATTTTGCCGTAATCGTTTGAGTTTTCACTTCCTTGTACCCCTGCGCAACTTCGTGCGACGCAAGTCCCGTTCCACAACGCGGGCAATATGGAAGTATTTTATGCCCCTCGTAAATCAATCCCGCTTTAAAGAATTCCTTGAGAATCCACCAGCCTGTTTCTATGAAATCGTTGTCAAGTGTAATGTATGGATTTTCCAAGTCTATGATGTATCCCATTCTCTTGGTCATATCACGCCACATTCCCTCGTATGTAAACACTGATTCACGACATTTCTCATTAAATTCCTTGATTCCGTACTTTTCTATATCCTGCTTGCCCGACATATTGAGCTGTTTTTCTACCTCAATTTCGACAGGCAGTCCGTGTGTATCCCATCCGGCTTTTCTCTTTACGGCATAGCCGCTCATCGTCTTATAACGGCAAACTGAATCCTTCAACGTTCTCGCTATTACATGGTGTATGCCCGGCTTGCCGTTCGCTGTCGGCGGTCCTTCGTAAAATACAAAAGACGGCATAGCGTCCCTCGTAGTAACACATTTTTCAAGCAAATTTTCTTTTTCCCACAGCTCGGCTTGCTCTTTTTGAACCTCAGCTACAGGTTTTTTAGATAACTCTTTAAACATTCCAACCTCCAATTTTTTCATTACATCTTCTTCTAAAGTGCGGTGCCGCCTTACACGATTCCCTCGCAAAGTCATTACAAACACTAAAAAACCCTAATTCGGTATGCGAATTAGGGACGACTTTAACAAACCGCGGTACCACCCTACTTGCAACAAGTGTTGCCTCTCATTTGGTTTTGTCAGCTCCGGAGCGATATTCATATCCACTTCACCGGTGTCATCTCAGCCTCTTGACACCTCTCTGTAAGGATTTTACATGGTACTACTGATTCCATCACAGCCTATTCAATTATGAAAGCTATTTTATATGCTATTAACAATTTTGTCAAGCCTTTTTTGTTAATTTTGCCAAGAATCTGTGTTTATTTTCAAAACACTTTCAACTGCTTTGTACGTAATATCCATCGAAAAACCCTTTGCAAACAGTTTTCTTGTCAGTTTTTCTCTTATCCGTTTCTTTTCAGCGTAAATCGAGGCTTTATCGGTCAAATCCACTTTTATAGTCAAAAGTGCCATCCCTTTTTCTGCAAGCAGTGTCGCCCTTTCAATCTCGCTGTCCATCGCAGTATCATGCTCATTTAGGTATTCCTCAAATGCAAGCGCAATGTCTGATGTGCTCACCCCTTTTTCCGCCAGTTCTTTTTCAATTCTTCGCTTTCCTTTCAATTTGTCATATGAAAGTCCTATATAACTTTTTGCATATTCAACATCGTTCAAATATCCAAGCTCTAAGAGCTCCGCTATAACAGGCGCGATATTTTTTTCGCTATAACCCTTTTCGTGCAGCTTCCTGCTCAGTTCTCTGCACGCATGCATCCGCAATCCCAAAGCACGAATAGCAGCAGTATATGTTTTTTCATATTCGACGGAATTTTTATCTGTTTCCAATTTCTATAATCCCTTCCACAGTCCGCTTTTCTGCCAAGCATATGCTAAGCGCAAATTTATCATGTAAAACGGTGTTTTTCAGCCTTTCTTTCACAAATCTAAGCTCGCTTTGATTTATCCACAGTCCTCTTACCGAAAGCACTATTTCTTCCGCCTCTACATATTTACCGTTTTTCATATTAACTGTTTCGATTTTTGAAAGTCCATACTTAAATATACCTGTTTCGAACAGCTTGGCAGCAGCTTCCTTTTTCGCCCAAATTTCAAAAAACAGCTCCTCTTTTCTAGCAGGTGTTTCCGATACTAAAAATTCGTATTCATCCTGCGTGAAAAATCGTGCTGCCAACCTATCAAAATCTAATTCTTTATAAAATTGAAAATCAATCCCAATCTTCACATCTGAGCATGCGCACATCCAAATGTTCTCCGAATGGCTTATCGAAAAATTTAAATTCGCGCATTTCAAATACGGCTTCCCGCTCTCGCTCCTTGCTATATCTTCGCGTGTTACAAGCAGACCTTCGCATTTCAAAACGTCAATTAGCAATTCTTCACTTGCTTTTCGATTGGACGCGAAATCCGTAGAATAATAAATCCTCACTTCTTCTCTTTTTCGGCAAGTCTTTCCAAAACTATTTTGTATCCGTCCGATCCGTATGTAAGGCACTTATTGATGCGACTTATTGTAGCTGTGCTCGCCTTAGTCATTTCTTCGATTTCGCTATATGTCTTTTTTTGTGCCAGCAAGCATGCGACCTCGAGTCTCTGCGCCATCGCATTTATTTCATTGATAGTGCACGCATCTTCAAAAAATCTGTAACATTCTTCCACCGTTTCGAGGCTCAAAATTGCCTCAAACAAATAATCGATTTCTTCTCTTTTAAATCTGGACTCGTAAGCCATTTTTTAGACTTCCTTTCATAAAATTCGGTTCAAACAATCTTGCCTGCTCTCTCCGCTACTACATTCCCATTGTAACACTTTACCTCGTTATAAGTCAATAGCGTCTATTTGACAAAGTACACCCTGCTTGACAAGCAGCGATTTACCTTTTTTCGGGTTTGATTTTCAGCTCTCGTAAATACATTTTTTGTTCGGCAGTTATCCTATAGCTTTCGATTGCCTTTTGAATCGTTTTATTATGCGTCCAAGTAGCTAACATTTGCTTTTCTATGTATGGCAATGTTTCATTATATTGTTTTGCAAGTGCTGTCGCAAAATACCAAGCTATCATCATATTTACATAATACTCATCCGACCGTATTTTAGCCACTATGTCTAAATATTGTTTGTCAAAATCTTCATCTAAAAAATGTTCCATTAACATCCCGATTGCAAATCTAATCGTATAAGTTCTTTCATCTTTCAACCAATTTTGTATATGCGTAAAAAGTTTTTCTCTATTTTTCTTGAAAATTTTGGGTGATATTTGATCACAAGTTGCCCAATTATCCACAAACGGCAAAAATACATTGAGCTTAGCAATGCACTCTTCAAAATCCTTCGTATCCGAAATTACAAAAGCATGTAGCTGATTTTCCTCAAAATACTTATGAGGAAGTTCGCTCAAAAAAATATTAACATCTTCTTGCATTGCCAATTTTTTTGCACAATTCCTAAGTGCAGGGGTTCTTACTCCTATTATGCTATCTTTTGCAATATTGGGAATTATTCGCCGCTGAAAATCGGCATACTGCGTATCTTGCAACGCAAAAAGCTCTTTTACAATCTTATCCGTCATATTGTTTCCTCCTGTATAGTTCTCTGTCAATCCGTAGATACCTTTTGAGCATATTCACCTAAACTCCAACCTTTGTGGATCTGTTTATTTTTCGATTTCAATATCATTCAGATATGTGAATTTAATCATAATATCTCCGGAAAATTCTGAGAATTTTATTGAAATACTGCCGTGCTTTGTTTTTTCCGCTTACTCTCTGCTATCGTTTATCTAATATCAAAAAAATAACACCGCATATCAAAAGTAGCAGCCCGCATGTTCCTATGAAAACTCTATATCCTTTCTCGCCCCATGTCCCAAAAATAAATGCGTGTTTTACCCTATCTTCTGATGTTGCTCTATAAACCCATTTCCAATCTCTTATTGTACCCATCAAAAATAGTAGTCCGCCCGCTATCAGCACATACTGGTAATGCGCTTTTAAAAATTCAAATACTCCGTCCATATCACCTATTTACTTTCTATTTCACTGACAATATCAAAACCGATTTTCTGTTCTAATTCTTTATGATAGATTAGTGCCAAGCGACAATCTACTAATTTTTTCTTACTTAAAATTTATGTCTTACACGGTCAACCATGACTGCGGATATAGCTAGTTACACTTATTATACTACAAACATTAAATATATTCTTCTATTTTTAATAATCTATATATCACATCCCCATATATTACGGAAAGAATATACCTTACGCATTGTAAATTTGACTTATTCGTGCTATACTGCATCTAAACATAATGGCGCACCGCTCATACGTATGGCGGCTGTCAATTATTAAATGAATGCTTATACAATAGGAGTCAAATATGAACAAAAAACTTATAATCGCATCGCAAAACAAACACAAAATCGAAGAATTTCAAAAGATACTTTCAAAATACGGCTTTGAAGTTTGCGGTAGAGATGACGCAGGTCTCCCCAAAGACGATGTAGTCGAAGACGGAAGAACATTTGAAGAAAATTCGCTGATTAAAGCAAAGGCTATTTTTGATATGGCGAACACCGCAACGCTTGCAGACGACTCCGGACTTTGTGTAGATTTTCTGGGCGGTTCCCCCGGAATATATTCAGCACGCTTTGCCGGCGATAATGCTAATGATGCGCAAAATAACGAAAAACTGCTAAATCTACTGCTCGATGCAAAAGATGACGAGCGCTCCGCTCAATTTGTATGCGTCATAACTTTAATACTTCAAGACGGAGAAAAAATCGTCGCAAGGGGCGAATGCCACGGTAAAATACAGCGTGCCGAAACCGGCAAAAATGGCTTCGGATACGATCCTTTGTTTATCCCCGACGGCTATACGGTAAGTATGGCGGAGCTCCCACCCGAAGAGAAAAATCAAATTAGCCATCGAGCAAAGGCTATAGAAAAGTTAGTTGAAATTCTTTCAACAAAATTATAATTTTGTCTTGATTTTTATTCGATTATGTTGTAAAATATTGACAACTCAAGAAAGGAGGACGATGGAATGGTACAAATACCGACAATTTCGAAAGCTCCGTTGAATTCGCAAAATCTTGCGTCTATCAATTCGGGGCAAAGCCTGCCAGTATTGTCTGCCGGAACCGTTACAACCTTAAACGGTTGGAAAAAGCAAGCGGCTGCCGCTACTCCTGCTGTTACGGCAACGACTGCATCACAACCTGTAAATACCCAGCAAGCTGCACCTGCATCACCGCAAGTTGCAGATGTGCCTAAGAATGCAAAACCTGCATTTACAAACCCGGTGAAAAAAGGACAAAAAACTGCACTTGCTGCATCTACATCTATTTTGGATATTAGACTTGGTCTCAATACTAAAAATCCTGAATGTGATGTCGATGTATCTGCTTTTTTAGTTGGAAAAGACGGCAAAGTTTTAGATGACTCATGGTTTGTATTTTATGGACAGCCTAACAGTCCTGACGGCAGTACAACATTTACGGTACTGTCAAACGAAACCGATCGTCAAAAGATTGTAGTGGATACCGCTAAGTTGAGCAGTGAAGTCGACAAACTTATATTTGTATTAAGCATAAACGAAGCGGCACAAAAAGGTCTAAATTTCAGCATGGTTTGCGATGCTTACCTCAGAATTTTAGATGCAAACGGAAATGAAATCTGTAGCTACGAAATGGAAGATTACTATGACAATGTAGTATCCATGGTAATAGGAGAAATTTACAGGCACAACGATGCTTTGAAATTCAATCCGGTCGGCAACGGAATGTCAAAAGACCTTGGCGGTCTTTGCGAACTATACGGCGTATCAGTAGAATAGATTAAATTAAAACGCCGTAAAACAAGAAAGGGAATCAAAATGTTAAAATTTGAAATACTTAACGAGCTTACACTAAAAGTTACCTGCACGGGAAGCGACATTTTATACACAAAAGCAGGTGCTTTTATAGCAGGTGAAAATGCAGGAGTGAAGAATTACAGTTTCGAAAAAGTTATGCTTGGACCTGATCAGGGAGGCGGACTCGCACAAGCTGCTTTAGGTCAATTACTTAGAAGAGTTACAGGAGAAAACCTCCCTCTTATGAAAGCTACTTTTACCGGCGACTGCACTACATACTACGCTAATTACGGTCAGCATGTAGTTGTTTACGAGCTCGCAGCCGGCGAAACCATTTCTATTGAATCCGAAAATCTGCTCGCGTTCACCGCAGATTGTGATTACAAGGTTAGATTCCTCGGAAGCGGTGTTATATCGCAAAAAGGTCTTGCAACATCAACGCTTACAGGAAAAGGTCCAAACGCTTGCGTTGCATTCTTATCCGACGGTAACCCGCTAATCTTGAGCAATATGGAAAATCCTCGTACTCTTTCTGTCGATCCTGATGCTGTAATTTGTTGGGTTGGGGACTTGGCTACATGCGATCCTCAAATCAAAGCTGATGTTTCTTGGAAAACATTTATCGGTCAGGCTTCAGGAGAATCTTACTCCTACGAGTGGAACCCTACACAAAGAGTTTCGGTAATCGTTCAGCCGTCCGAAAGAAGCGGCGGAATCAAACTTGGTATGGACTAATAATTCTCTGTAATTCAGTTAATACCTCATCTGAAAAAACACCATTCTCTCCTAGAAAAAGATTTTTATCTCTTTTTTTAGGGGAGATTTTTAATTTGTAATTTGCTATACCGATGTCAGCTTCTTCTATCATGGAAACATCAAATTCCCCGTCGCCTGCCGCTATCACCAATATATCATCTTCATCAATTTGTTCTTTTTCCGCAATATAACGCTTAAATCTTCGCAAAGCCACGCCTTTTTCTAGGCTCTTGGGAAGCACATACAGTTTGTTTTTATATCTCCTGATAGTAACTTTCGACAAATCCAGTTTGTCCTCTATCTCGGACAACACCTCATCTATTTGCGATACCTTCGTAAACAAAAAAGCCTCGTCAACGATATCTATATTACGAGTTCTTCTTGCATCAGCATCCAATATACGCGCTGCTCTTGCAAGCTCGTCCTTTGCAGGTTCAAGGAGCTCCTGCGTTTCCTTTCTCCAGACTTCACTTGCTTTCCCATTTTCCAGAAGTGTTGCTCCATTAGCAACAAGGGCATACTTAAAAGTACACCCTTGCCAATTTATCCTATTATAAAGTTTTTCGCTCCGCGTAGTGGTCGGCACCGTTAAAATTTTTTCAGATATATTTACGAGCCCGTCAAAAGTTTTTTTAGTAATATATGTAGCTCCGTTTTCATATTCCTCAAGTAAAATCTTTTCGCTGCCTATATCGTTTTTATCTGAATATATAAGTGTCGAATCCAAATCAGAATGAAAAATTATCATTTTCCCCCTACAATCAACTTTCTAATCAAATCCACAGGAATCATAGTGCAAGCAAGTAGATATGCACATATCCAGCCTCCGATTGGAAACGGTACGCAACTGAACATATTACTAATCCACGCAAACGGTGCAAGCGGAATAAGTGCCGCATTTACTATCGCAGCCTGAACAAGCAATATTATTAAAAGCACTTTTAAAAATCCGGGGTTCTCAGAAAATCCCTTAAATATTCCAAATCCGGTATCTCTGACATTGAAGCCGTTAGCAAGCGCACTTGCTATGAACAGCACAAAATATCCCGTCAGATGCTGTTCCTCGTTTTCAAACTGCATCTTGAAGAAATCGAGCTTCAAAAATGCGAAGCTGATTATTATAAGCCATACACCCATAGTAAGTATTTGCGCCAACATAGGTCCGCTAACGATATTTTCATCTCGCTTTCTAGGCTTCTCGCTCATATACTTCTCAAGAGCAGGCTCGTTTCCAAGCATTATAGCTCCAAGTCCGTCCATTACCAGATTTACAAACAACAGATGCGTTACCTTAAGCGGCTCCTCTATACCCATAAACGGTGCGATTGCACTTACAAGTACCGCTGCAACATTTATCACAAGCTGGAATTTGCAGAACTTAAGTATGTTGTGATATATTGTTCTTCCATACCAAATTGCGTCTTTGATAGACTTAAAATTATCGTCGAGTATAACAATTTCGCCGGCTTCCTTCGCCACCTCTGTTCCGCTACCCATCGCAAAACCTACATCTGCACGCTTAAGCGCAGGCGAATCGTTTACGCCGTCGCCTGTCATACCCACAACCAAGTTCATCTCCTGACACAATCTGACCATTCTTGACTTGTCTGTCGGTAAAGCTCTTGCTATTACTCGTATATACGGTATCTTTTCTTTTACTTCTTCATCGCTCATAGCGTTTAGCTGTGAAGACGAAAGTGCAATAAAATCCTTACTGCCGTCAAAAAGTCCCGCTTCTTTACCTATAGCGACTGCCGTTTCAAGTCTGTCCCCTGTAATCATAACTACCTGTATGCCGGCACGAGTTACTTCCGAAATAGCCTCTTTGGCTTCTTTTCTTACATCATCACGAATTGCTACAAGTCCAACTATCACAATATCATCGTTGATAGCATTTTCCTGCATGGGTTTTTGAGAATATCCGAACGCAAGCACTCTCATAGCACGATTTGCAAGCTCATCTATTTTGCCGTTCAGCACTTCCAAATCCAAAGGCTGCACATTGCCGTTTTCATCCATGTAGCTCTTGGCATACGCAAGCAATCTTTCAGGCGCGCCTTTATAATATGTTCTCGCAGGATTTTCTAATTGCGCTTGACTGAACTTATTCGCCGAGTTGAAGCTCTGATGAGCAACCACCTTGTAGTCGGCGCTGCCCTCAAATTTTTTGTACGCTTCCTCACCCATGAATTTCATCATAGCCTGATCGGTAGCATTTCCGCCTATTACCGAATGGTTTGCATCAAACATGGACTGAGTATTTTTGCCTATTGCAATATCAACCGACTCCTTGACTGCGCTATGCTTATCAAGCTCGTCAAGCGCTATCGGATGTGTATTTCCAAGGAAAAATTCAACTACTTCCAGACTTCCCTTTGTAATAGTGCCTGTTTTGTCGCTGAACAATATATTAAGCGAACCCGCCGTTTCGATACCTTCCGCTTTTCTGACAAGCACATTGTGATCGAGCATTTTACTCGTATTTTGCATTAACACAAGCGAAATCATTAGAGGTAATCCCTCAGGTACGGCACAAACTATTATAACTATAGCGAGAGAAACCGCATTTATCAGATTCTTCAGTATTATCTCAATATGTTGACTAAAATATGCCTCTATTCCGCCTGCGAGTATTATAAAATGCGCTGTATACATTATCGCAATCACTATCGCACCTATGTACCCGAAAGTTGAAATTTGATTTGCCAATTTTGACAGTTTAACCTTTAACGGAGAATCCGGCTCCTCGCCCTGCATTTCTTCTGCCATTTTTCCCATCATAGTCGAAAGTCCGACTCTTCTGACATCTAAAACGCCTTCCCCGTCGAATACAACCGCACCGCGAAATAGCGAATGTTTATCCACAAAAGTATCGCCGGTAATATTTTCTTCCATTACAAAGCTCTCATCTGCCGCAAACTTTTTGCATTCTTCAGCCTCGCCGTTGAGCGCCGAATTATCTACGCGCAAATCGCCTGCCACCAAAACTCCGTCTGCCGGAATCTTATTACCGGATTGCAATATTACCTTATCGCCCACAACTACATCGTCAACCAAAATCACTTCAATCTTGCCGTCTCGATAAACCTTGCAGGTATCTTTTTCTGTATTATCCTTTAGCTGCCTATACTTGGTATCGCTCGCAACGCCCGTCTTAGCTGAAACGAACGCTACTATCAAAATAGCTATTATCGTTCCGACAGGTTCATATATTTCAGCATATCCCATAAAGTACATGCCTATCATCAAAAATGCGATGAATACCAGAATTTTTATCATAGGATCGCCAAAAGTTTCCTTGAATTCCTGCCAAAATGTTGTCGGCTCGGAATCCGGTATTATATTGCTCCCGTGCTCACTTCTGGATTTCTCAACCTCTATCTCCGTTAATCCGTTAAACTTCATTCAATAATTTTCCCCTCTTAATAATTTATCTATATCTGCTCGCCAACTCGCCAAGTCCCGGATCTTTAGTGCCCTGCCCTACAGCGGCAAATTTCCATTCACCGTTGTGTCTATAAACTTCACCGAAAATTATTGCCGTCATACCGGAATAATCGTCAGTCAAATTGTACTTCATAAGTTCGCTGTTGTTCTTGCTGTCAACAAGTCTTACAAAAGCATTTCTAATCATGCCGAAATGCTGATTTTTGCGGACCGCATCGTAAATATTTACAACAATAACTATTTTATCGTATTCCGCGGGTACTCGCGTCAAATCTATTACAATCTGCTCGTCATCTCCGTCGCCTTCGCCTGTAAGATTATCGCCCATATGACTTACACTACCCGAAGCATGTTCCAAATTACCGAAATATACAAGATCTCCTTTTCCTGCGAGCTTACCGCCCTTAAGCATTATTGCAGATGCGTCGCAGTCGATTGTTTCCGGAGCTTTACCGAAAAATCCTACTTTTCTCTGCTCAACTTCATCCCAACCAAGTCCTACGACTATTTTTGAAAGACCTGCATTATCTTTAGAAAGGCTGACTTTCTGACCTTTTTGTAAACTGATAGACATCTATTCCTCCTAAGCTACATTGATTCCGAAATGGCCGCAAAGAGCTGCAAGTCCTCCCTGGAATCCGCTACCGATAGCATTGAATTTCCATTCTCCTGCGTTTCTGTAAAGTTCACCTACGACTACTGCTGTTTCGATTGAGAAATCTTCTCCCAAGTCGTATCTGATAAGCTCTGTATTTGTATCTGCGTCTACGATTCTTATGAATGCGTTTGAAACCTGTCCAAAGTTCTGCTTTCTTGCATCTGCATCGTAAATTGTTACTGTAAATGCGATTTTTTCAATATTTGCAGGTATCTTGTCAAGTTCTATTGTAATCTGCTCATCATCACCGTCGCCGTCGCCTGTTAGATTATCACCCATGTGTTTTACAGCAGCAGATGCATGCTCCAAATTTCCGTAGAAGATAAATTCTTTTTCAGTTGGGCACTTCCCGTCTGCACCAAGCATAAATGCCGCTGCATCAAGGTCGAATGCCGCTCCCGAATCAAATGCGTTGACATCCCAGCCAAGACCTGCGAAAATTTTCTTTAGTCCCGGATTTCCCTTTGTTAAATCTACCTTTTGTCCTTTTGCTAAACTGATTGCCATTTCTTCTTCCTCCATTTTCTTATGTTAATATTTTATTTACCGTTTGGTAAACTGTATCGTGTATTGAAATCGTCTTTCATCGCCTTCAACTTCTGCTCGTCTTCAATTCTTTTTTGTCTTGCTCTTTCCTGTATTTGCTTAGTTTCTTCTATGCCATCAACAATAGTCTTCCAGCTTTTCTCCAAAGTTTCTATCTTAATTGAGCTTTCGGAAACGAGCGCTGCAGTCATCTTAGATTGCTGCGCCGTATTTTGTGCATTCTTTATAAGCATTTCGTTAGTTTTTTCATCGAGTACAGCCATTGCCTCCGCTTGTAACTTCTGCCTCTTCAAAAGTATAGCTTGCGCCAGTGCCTGCTTAAATACAGGTAGCGTAATAATAAACGCCGAATTTATTTTCCTGATTAAATTCAAATTGCTGAACTCCATCGTCTTTATCATCGGAATGGACTGCATAGCTACAGCTTCAGCAGTTCTGAGATCCTGTGTTCTCTGCTCGAGCATCATCAATGCGTTATCAAGTGCTGTAATCTCAAATTGTAATGAATTATCGCCTCCCGCTTCCAATTCTTTTTGCTTTTGATCTCTATATTCAGCTATTTCCTTGCATCCCTGCTCTCCTGCTACTATATATTTTACAAGCTCGTGATAATAATCCACATTCGCTTCAAACATAGAATTTAGCATCTTGTTGGATTTCTTAATCTCATCTTCATATTGCTTGAGCTGAATATATATCTTGTCGACCTCTCCACCCATCGTCTGGTACTTTGCAAGAATCTTCTCCAGTTGCTTTTTCGCATTCGCAAACAGTTTGTTAAAAAATCCCGGATTTTCCTTGATTTCCTCAATATCGAATTTGCTCATAATGGCAGAAAGCTCATTAAGCATTTTTGAAGATTCCTCTACCTTAGAAATGCTCATGCTGTTCAAAACCACGTCGGATGCCTTTGAAATTTCCTCTGTAACATCCGCCCCGAACGAAACGATAGTATCCAGATTTGCCAAGTCGATTTTACTCGTAAGCATATCAAGTTCAGCGGAATTTGTAAGCTCCATGCTCACTTTCTTTCTATCCTCGACTATGTCGTATTCCTTGACTTCTATGATTTCTCCCTGTTCCTCCGCCGGCGTATTTGCCCCTGCTACACTTGCCTTCTCAAAATCTATAGCCATCTACTTTCCTCCTAATCCGAAAAAATTTTTCCACGATTTTTTTTCTTGATACAATATTTTTTCACCGAAATTTTCCGGCACTTTCAAGTCATAAAGGTATTCGCCGATTTGATGCTCCACCAAATCACTTTTTGCAAAATACCTTTCAATACTTTGGTATCCTGTCGGAACCATAAATACCACATCAAAGCCTACCAAATTCAAAAATACCGCTAATATCGAATCTTCCAACCCGATAATCTGCTCACTCGTATTTATGTAAAGTAATTTAGGATTTTTTTTCGTAAAGTCAAATTTTTGAATCAACCTCACAATTTCCTTGGGTAAGTTGAGCACGACCGATATTACAGTATACTCCGTACCGTTTTCACCTACCCCTACTATCAACTTATTTTGAATTATTTGCTGCAATTTGTCAAGTATATGTTCCTGAGTTTCTTCGCGCAAAATACCATAGGGATATTCCTTGTTCGATTTAATTGCCGCCCTATCCAATCTGCTATTTTTGTAAAACTGCGTTACAAACGGTTTTATCGGATTACTTTGAGTCGGATTTATATACGGCATATTTCTGACAGTTACGGTGTCTTCCGTAGTTAACTTTTCGAATCTGCGCCAATATTCGTAAGCATTACCGCTTGGAACTCCCGAGAGCTTCGCGAATATCGTCGGGATTTTCACCACCTCTCCGTCTTCCGAAAAGCCTTGCCTGAATCTCGGTTCTTCATTCCAAAGCAGCTCTATTTCTTCCATCATAGTCTTGAGAACTATAGATTCCGCCTTTTTGTATTGGCGTTCTCTATAAAGTCCGCTACCTTGATACAGTATCTCGGTAAGATCCTGTTCCGCATTATAAGCCGCTGTCGTATGCTCTACTTGTGTAGGAAACTTGTCGAGCTTCATCCCTGTATCGAATTTCACCTCCAAAAGCTCGCTACTTTGAAGTAAATCCTCTTCCTGTAAATCCGGCTTGAGTATCAATACATCCACAGGCAGCATCGCCAAAAACCTCATAAACATTGCCTCTGTCTTTGTGCTGCAACCGCCCAGTTTAATAAAAACCGGTAATTGCGAAAAGTCAAATCCCGAAAAAAGCTGCTTTTCATAGCGCTTTATCCAGCAAAGAATGTAAACCATCTTACTTTGTAACTTTGCGCTACTAATATCCTGCCTCCCGGCCTGTTCGTCAAACAGACAAACATATGCTTTTCGTGCCGTTTTTTGAACTTCTTTGCCTGCGAAGTCCAAATTTACTAAAAGCTCGCGCAGCATTTCATCTGAATCTTTATATGTGTTTTTTCGCTTAATCGCAGCGATTTCCGTATTGTCCGGCGGTTCCAGCCGCCCGCTTACAACTGCTATGCGCCTTTTTTGCCTTAAAAGCTCGCTGTAAAATTCGAAAATCGACTTTTCGTATGTAGATTTGTCATCCACACCGCTTATCCTACAAAATACATTATTATAAAAAGCATTATCCGCGCTTCTTGCTTGTTGCGCCAATTTGATTTGCGAAAACACATCACCGCTTAGCCAGCTGTTCGTACAAGCCTCTTTTTCCGGCTTTCCACCGCACAATCTCTCAATAGCAACATTTCGCTCAGCTTCACGCCGACCTTTTTCAAATTCGGCTTCGATTGTCAAAATATCATCCAAGGTAAGCACGAGTATCGGTACTCCCAGTTTTGAAAATATCTCAAGTACCGCAAGTTCATATTCATTCAGCGCATCGCTACTCACAATCGCAGTATTCTTGCCATTTTCTACGGATAATAGCACCCCCATAAACCGGTAATAAATCCAGCACATAAACTTGATATATGCGTTTTTGAGCATATTCTCATTTTTTCCCGAAAGTCTGAATTTTTCAAGCTCATCGTACATAAATCCCGACATTTTTTCCCTTATTGACGGTTTCACAGCAGGTATCCATTTTGAAAGCGAATCCTTAATGAAATATGGACTATGCTTAAACTCTCTGCCGATTATGTCATCGTAATACAGAAGTTCATTTTCCTTTGGATTTTGTATCTTATCTTTTATTACCAATCCACAGTTCCTTGCTGTTTCGTAAGTTTTCAGTGCAAGCTGCCTATCTTCACTTTTTTTAATACACTTTTTTTCAAGCATTTATATAGTCCTCTTTACAAACAACAACTACTCATAGTATACCATATTTCCGCTGCAAATGGCAGATTTTTTTTAATTACATACTTTACTTTTTACCAAGTCCTATGCAATTTCCTAAATTCGTCCGAATCGTCCACTATCACCTTCTCTTCAAATGTTTTAACATCTCCGTCCTCATACTTTGCCGTAAATTCAAAACTAAACTCCATAGGTCCCTTACCTGCCCACTTTCGTTTCATCTCAGGGTTCCAGATTACGCCTACAAAATTTGACGAATTAGCATTCTGAGCGGTTTTCTCCAATTTAGTTTTGTACCCCGTACCTATCATTTGACAGCTTACCGCCGCCGCTTGTCCGCCAATCTCTGCATTTAAAACAAATTTTTCACCTGCCCAAAACACATTGCTTCCTCGCCCTCGCGGCTTCTTCTGTGCAATATAATCCGCCATACTCATTTTTACATTGCACTCTTTTTTGCAAATTTTCGCATTATATTTTTGGCGATTTTTTTCCCAGTTTTTAGTATGTCTAACATTGCCTTTTATCGACTTCAAGTCAACAACGAAAAAGCTGTATTTCGAAACCCCTGCCGAAGTCGCGTCGCTAACTGTGCATACTACCGTATACATTCCGCTTTCCGCTTTTGCTGTTACAATACCTGTATCAACCGCCCCGTATACACCGTTTTTATCCGCTTTGATTCCACGCTCTGTATGCACAAAAACTCTTTTTCCTTTTTTGTATACTTCCGTAATTAAATTCAACTCGTCTTTTTCAATATCGTCAACTGTAATGTTCAACGAAAAAGGCTTGCCTGCTTCCACTTCATCAGGTACTGTCGAAATCTGTTTCACCCATGGCGCATTCGCGGTACCACCAATATAAAACGTTATTTCACAGATATTGCTTTTTTTATCGTAATTCGGATTCCCACCCGCGATTTTACCTCTTGTTGTATCGTCTTCCTGCCAATGGTAAACCGTGTATTTCCCGTCAACATAAAATCGTTCAATTGGTTTTCCATATACAAATTCCGGTTTTGCTTCAGCCAGCTTTACAATTTCTTCGCTTGTAAACTCACGCGCAGCCGTATTTCGAATTTTTCTGATGCTGCCGTCAAGATTTTTTATCACGAACGCCGCCTCATTTTCGCCATCGTTATATGGAGTATGCACATACACGAAGCATTGTTTTTTTGACGGATCCGCTTCGTAATCCAAATAATTTATCTTATACCGAACAAGCTGTCCCTTTTTATAAACCAGTTCTCCCTGCATATCTTCCGCCTGCCGTTTAGATTTTATAATACTTGCACCGTATTCCTTATTTTCTACATTCCAATCCTTTGCTTCTTCCTCGCTCAAAAACTCTTCAAACTCGGCTTCTTCAACCTCCGGATCACCTCGGTTTTGTGTAAACACTTGCAAATTGGAAATTCTTACCTCTTCTTCACTTTCGTTTACAAGCTCAAGCCTTGTTGCTATTTCTCTTACAGCTTTTATATCCGCTGCAGGGATTTTAGGCGTATAAAACGTTCCCACTACCATAAATTTACCGTTTCCAAGTTCTCTAATCTCGCTTGACGGCACGACATCGCTTCCATTCGCATAATATCCTATCTCGAGATTTTTGATACCTATTTCGCAGCTTTGCCTATATCTGGAATAGCCTCTAAATTCAACTATATGCTTGCCTTTTTTAAGCATTACTACTGTATACTTCGGCGTACTGAGCAGCTTTGTTCCCGAATTTAGAACTTCATTACCATCCACGATGGAATATACACCCTTATCTTCAAATCTAAAAAACAAATCACACGCCAGATAACCGTCTTTTTCCATTTCAAACTCCAGCGAAAATGTCGCATTGTTACTCCATCTTCCCGCCATACTCCCAAAGCCCGTATAACGCGCATACCTATCTCCTTTTAGCATAATACCGTTAAATTTTACAAATCCGTCTCTGTATGGCAATCTGAAATCCTGTTTTTCAACTATTTCCTTACAAAGTGTCTTTTCATCCACTTCATTCGCTCTACGCACCCTAAGCACATCATGCGCATCTGCTTTTTTATAAAGCACGTATTCGTAAAAATATTGTTTATTAGAATCCAGTTGCAGCGTTTTCACCGCCTTTGAAACCGCACCCGCCGTTTTCCCTTTCAAAGTCAGCATTCCGATAGGCTTTTTCAGCGTTTCATCAAGTTTTTCCGCTACCTTGTTAATCTCTTTAACAGATAGCATTTCTATTGTTTCGCCGGAATTCGTCAATCCCGTCTTCGCGATTTCAAAATTTTCAGCATCAAGCGCCATTACATATCTGCTGACACCACGACGCAACATAGCCCTTTTTTTGAATATCTTAAAAAACCTGTCCGCATCATTTGCAAAAGGCATATAAACGCATACCGATTTGTCGTCCTCTCGCGTCTTTGTATACCATGTGCCGAAAATTTCATAATCGTCATGCTCCGCATAATCTTCCGGATACAGAGGAATTTCTCTGGCGAATTCCACTGATTCCAACGCTTTATAAGTATCTATCCTTGCCGCTGCCGCTTTTGAAAATATCCTTCCCCAACTCGAAACATCAGCTCCCTTAAGCAAATTGTATCGCCCGTTTTTCGTATCCTTTTTTGCAAGCAACATATAAGTCGTTTCTCCATGCGCTGTCTTTCTTTTGTAGTATATCTCGTGCATCTTACCATTAAAATCCCAAATATACATACCGTAACTGCCTCTGCGCCTATTTGTCGCACTGTCGTAATCTACTATGAGTGCATAACAATCCGTAAACTCTCCTCTTTCGTTTTCTACTCCTCCTACATCTATGATTCTGCCTACATCAGTTATGTACCTCGAAAAAACAGGCTTTATTACACGCTGCGCCATATCTACATACCACGATGAAAATACATACCTCTCATTGCTGCTCACCATTTTTTTACCGGAAACAACTATATTCCCGTTAATATCCATACTTACAGGGATAAGCGAAAAATACTCATAGATATTTTCCTTTTCAATTTCGTCAAACTTGCCGTCGAAACTCGGGTACGGAATTTGCGTCAATTCCTCGCTTTCAAGATTAAGCGAGCAATAATAAAATTGATATTGCCCCTTCTTCTCCACAAACTGCAAACTTCCGTTTTGAAGACGCGGTAAATAAGCCTCGCTTTGCGTAATCTTTTTAGAAAGCCTGCTTGCTATATTGTATGCTGTGATTCCTTCCAGCCCCACAAAATAAAGCACATTACCACCTTGTCCCGAAAATATTTCTTTCCCGCGTTTTATAACTATTGGAATCTCTCCTATGTACTGTCCGCTCTTTCTGACAAGCAAAATCGTCTTTTTCGCCGCCTCGCAAGAAATCAATACGTATCTTCCGTTCTTATCTATATATGCGACAGGCGAATCTTCATTTACCGTAAAGCTCCACTCCTGCATTCCCGTAAATGCATTGTTTGCTATCAGCTGATAAGGTTTGGAACACACCGTGTATTCCCTTTCCGTTTGTAAAACTGCAGAGCTCATACTATAAACATAATCTTCGTCGCTAAGCATATAAACCGAATTGGAAAACATATCATAAAGACCGCTTGTATATTGAATCTCCGCAATTTTCTTATAATAACTTGAATTCGAATCCGTTTTTCGTATTTTTAGCCATGAAATATTAGCATCTATACCTTTTTCGATAAGCTCGCTTTGCAAGCGGGTTTCGCTCTTTTTAGCTTCCTCCACAGCGCTTTCGCTCCCGACTATCACAAGATCCGCTTGCGCACTTTCTATAGGTGTAATGCTTACCTTTGGTGCAATATTCACTACGCAAGATTGCGCCTTTCCCTCTCCCTCTAGGTATTCTTGAGGTTTAATAAATTCCGGAAGCGTTTCCTCAATCCATTTTTCCTTTACATGCAATTTAATCTCAAATTTTCCTACGCCTTCTCGCTTGAACGATACCTTTTGATTAGTTCCTGCCGCGACATTTTTATACTCCGCCTGATTTTCAAGCGCATCAAATGCCCCGAAACCTCCATTGTTTTCGGGAGCGTACATCCAAGTTCTTTCAAATACATCGCCATCGCTTTTTGTGCTATCTTCAACCGTAATACTCGCAAAATTAGTTCCTGCATTTCGTATAAAAGTATCTTGCATATTTATATTGACACTTGGCGGTAAATCCGGACGCACGCTGAATCTGCCATGCTGAATATCAGTATCGCCCTTTAAATCCTCCACCTTCAGAATATACGAAAACTCCCTCGGTGCATTGCCTGTTTCGTAAAAATTCGGATATTTTGTCAAAAACTCTAATTGTAAACTGCTGAAATACTCATTTTGCTTTTCAAATTTCAGCTCTCTCGTTTTAATAGAATTCCCCTCGTGTTTCAAGTTGTCTTTGTCAAATTTCGCTTTTTCTCCGCTCGTCAAATCCTCGATTTCCAGTTCATAATTTATAATCGGTTTTGCCGGACAAGTAGCTATGTGCGCAGTAAAAATCTGTTTGCGATTCTGTTTTTGAACCCCTCCGATTTTAACATTTGCAAAAGGCGTTTTCAAAATTTCTACATTCTTCGTATCAAACAATCTGCCGCCCGACTTCAAATCAACCTGCAAAGTAACAGGATATATTCCCCGCTTAAAAAATATTACCTCCGCATCTACACCTTTCCTACGAACATTTCCTCCGAACGCCCTATAAGAATTAGAAGCAAATCCCTCCTTGTAAGCAGTTCCCGCCGATACAGAATTTCCGTCCACTGTAAACTCACTCCAGTCGTAAACATCAAAAGGATGCCCCTCGTACGCCTGCTTCGGTGCTTCCAATATCGCTTTGCCATCGACTTGTCTACCATCCGTAACCACTACCGTCTTGACACACGACGCCTCTTGACCTTGCACAGTCCTAATAGTAAATCTATATGTATCGCTTCCGATATTCTCGCCTGTACGAACTGTTTTTCCGCCTGTGTTTGTTCCAGCTTTACCATTTCCTTTCCACCTTATTATCTCGCTCCAACCGCTACCGCTTTGCTTTTCCAAGATTCCTTCAGAAACAGTCAAAAGGCTGTCAACCCTGCTTATATCAGACAAAGTGTAACTCTCACCTTTTTTAACGCTGGACGGCGCATCCAAATCCGCATACAAATCCTCAACTTGTGCGTATTTTTGATACCTAAAAACAATAGGCGTATAAAAAAGTGTAAGCTCATTGTTACCCAGATCTATACTAAGCGCTTGCCTAATCGCATCCTCAATAGCTATATGAACCTGTGGATAGCGCCATGCAATTTCGGATTCTCCACCAAGAGGTGCATAAATCTCACGCCTTGCCAGTTCTCCTCCGTTCGGTATTTTAGCATATTTTTTCACAGTCGCAACGACTCCCAATCGCTGATTGGATATAAGCTGCGCACCATAGCTCCAATTAAGATTATTTCCGCTTGAAGTAGCGGTAATATTGCTGATTTTTGCCGAATACGGTGCGTAATTTATCTCAAAACTGCACCCTTGCGGTATATTATGGCTACAAGAATTTGAATCGTTAAAGTTAAATTGTCCCTCATTTCCAAGAAGCGGATACGAACCTATCACCTCAATCTCATCTGCAAATCGTATATTTGCAGCAAACTCGTGATATGTCCCCGGTGCAAGTCCTCTTCCATTCCAATTACTCCCCGAATATGCAAGCTGAACGCCTATATCCAAATGCTGATACACTTTTGGAAGCAAAACCTTTGTTTTGGCATAGCTTGCATCTTGAAAGCCGAATACCGATAATATTATCAGGCAAAAAAACATTATCAGTCCAATCTTTTTCCCAGACATCACTCCTCCTTATTAAGTTTTATTGTTATCTTTTTACTTTAATGTATTTATTTGTAATTATATACCTGTTGTTAAATTATGTCAATAAGATTTATTAAAAACATCACGCGACACAAAATATAAATTTAGTACCTCCGATATATCACATAATTGTTTATGCTTACTTTATTTTGTGTATACTATAGTTATAATATCGCAGTTAAATCATAGGAGGCTCTTATGAAAAGATGTGTAATAATCACCGGTTTTATCACAGGAAATTTGAAAAAACTGATAAGAATTAAAAAAAACGACTTCATAATCTGCGCCGACAAAGGTTATGCTTATGCAAAATCCGCTAAAATCAAGCCGGATATCTTGATTGGTGATTTCGACTCGCTAAATATCGACCTGCCGGATGATATCAACATCGTGCATTATCCCAGTGAAAAAGACGACACTGACACAATGCTGTGTCTAAAATATGCGCTTGACCGCGATTTCGAAGAAATCGTTTTAATAGGCGGAATCGGAGGCAGAATCGACCACACTATTGCCAACATACAAGCTATGGCGTATACGTTGGACAACTGGCAAGGCAACGACCGCTATCAGAAGCGAATTTCCATGATAGACGATAAAAACTGGATAATTATGCTCAAAAACAATGCCATTTCGCTTACGGGGCACGAAGGACAACTTCTTTCCATAGCCAGCTTTACCAACGAATCCAAAAAAGTCAGCACAACGGGCTTGCACTGGAATCTTAGAGAAGCTACTCTCGCAAACACATTTCCGCTCGGTGTAAGCAACTTTTTTGAGGATACCAAAGTAACCATATCCGTTGGCGACGGCACACTGCTTGTAATTTTATCGCAAGACTAATCTTGTCAACTATATTTATAATAAAAAAGTAGAACGATTTAAAATACGCCACGCTAAATAAGCGTGGCGTATTTTTTTCGTTCTACTTAAAATTTTACTTATCATAACATATGTTACAATAAACCGATATTAACTTGTCAGCGCCTTCGCCAAATCCCCTATGCTTTCGCTAATCAAAGAATTCACGAGCTTGCCGCTATAAGGAATTCGACAATTATACTCAGCCTCGTAAATAGCTTCACTTGGCAAAAGCGGCAAGCTGAAATCAGGCTTAAGCCGCAAACACTCGAATAGCTCAGACTTATTGATTCCTTCGTTCTCTTTGTTAAGCACAAATATTATCTTTTTATCAAACATACGAATTTTTTTAATCGTACACAATTTTTCATAACCTGCAATCAACCTGCTAGGCAGCGGATCTATCACGAAAACAACCATGTCCATTTCAGACAGCACATCCTCATCTTCCGCATAATCGTTCAAATCGCACACTACTACATCCGCAACTATATTATTTATCAAACTGACAAATTTAAAACTGCTAACGGCACACGCAGCCTCTACATTCCGCATCATACCTTTTGGAACCCATAACGCCCAGTTAATCCTTTCATCCAAATTGACCTTGCCGTTTATACTGACTCCGCGCATAATTTCATCAAAAAAATTTATATATGTTTTCCCTAAAAATCGCTTATCCATACCCAAACTGTCGTACAACTGAATCTCGCCTTTTACAACCTTCATCCCCTCGACGAACGCCACCCTCTTGCCTTTCGCCTTTGTAAGTTCCTTAGCCAGCGCTGTTGCCACCATTGACGCTCCCGCGCCATGTGCCATCCCTATCACGCCTATTTTGATTCTGTCGTGCTTTCTTGAATATTCAAAATCTTCGCTTTCTCGAACAAAAATCCTATCTAACATATTCCCTCCTTCCTTAATATTTAGCTTGCAGGAATATATTACCATTAGATATTATTTTTGTCAATATATATTTGCAATTTTTACCATTTGTATTTTTTATCGTACAAAAGTCCGGCAATAAACACAACCACCACAGAACCCGCATTGTGCACGAGTGCACCTGTCGTTGGAGTAAGTATTCCCATTGCCGACAGCATTACACCCACAAAATTGATGCACATGGAAAGAGTTATAGCGATTTTTATCGTCTTGACCGTCATATTTGACAGCCACTTCAAATATGGAATTTTCAAAATATCTTCCGTCATCAAAGCAATATCCGCAGCCGAAATTGCAATATCGCTGCCCATTACTCCCATGGCAACGCCTACATCTGCAATTTTAAGCGCGGGTGCATCGTTTACACCGTCGCCTATCATGCAAACTGTTCCGTTTCTTTTGATTTCTTCCACATTTTCAACCTTTTCCTGTGGAAGCAGCTGCGCGTGAATTTCCGAAATCCCTATCTTGTTTCCAAAAAATTCTGCTGCCGTTTTTTTGTCGCCCGTTAAAAGTACAGTCTTAATATTCATAGCTGACAATCTGTCTATTACATCTTTTGCCTCCGAACGAAGCACATCGGACAAAGTAATTATACCGATTACCTTTTGCTCATCGCCTGCAATTACGCAGGCTTTTCCCTCAATCGCAGCTTTTTCCAGCATTTCTAAAGCCTCCGCACCCATAGCAATTCCGTTTTCAGCGATGTATTTCTCATTTCCGAAATAGTACAGTTTTTCACCTATTGTTGCTGAAATTCCCCTACCTGCAAACATCTTAAAATTTCGAGTTTCATAAAGTTCAATTTTGTCTTCTTTGGCTTTTGCCGTAATGGCTTTTCCAAGCGGATGTTCGCTGTTTTTTTCAGCAGATGCCACTATTTTAAAAAGTTCTGCCGAATCTGCACCTTCAAATGCAGCTATATCACTTACAGTCAACTTGCCATATGTAAGCGTTCCCGTCTTGTCAAAAGCAACTGTGTCAACTCTTCCCATTTTTTCCAGAGCTTCACCCGACTTTATTATTACACCGTATTTTGTAGCCTGTCCGATTGCCGCCATTATTGCCGTAGGCGTTGCAAGCACCAATGCGCATGGACAGAAAACAACAAGTACAGCAACTCCTCTTTCCACATCTCCCGTAATCAGATATGTTACGATTGCAATCAAAAGCGCAAAAGGCACCAAAAAACTCGCCCATTTATCCGCTATTCGCTGCGTCGGTGCTTGATTTTTTTCCACTTCTTCAACCATTCTTATCAGCTTTTGAAGCGAGCTGTCCTCGCCCACCTTCAATGCTTCAATTTCTACAAATCCGAAGCGATTTATCGTACCGCTGTACACCTCATCTCCAACTGTTTTATCAATCGGCAAGCTCTCGCCTGTCATTACGGACTGGTCTATCGATGTTTCCCCTGTAATTATCTTTCCGTCAACCGGAATCACCTCTCCCGGTAGCACTCGCAGCACATCTCCTTTTTTTACCTGAGCGACATCAAGCAGAACTTCTTCGCCGTCTTTTACAACCCTTGCCTTTTGCGGTGCAAGCGCTATTAGATTTGTAAGTCCCTGCTTTGCCCGCGCCGTAGTTTTTTCTTCCAGCAATGCACCTATCTGCATTATAAATACAACTTCGCCTGCCGCGAAAATATCTCCTATCAATATTGCTGCAATCATCGCCATACATATAAGGAGTGCCGACGATATCTTACTTATACCTTTATTATATATAATCCTCCAGATAGCAAGATATAAAAGCGGAAGTCCGCATATAACTATCGTAACCCACGCCAGATTATCTGCATACGCATAACCCGCTTTCGGCATTACAAAAGATGCAATCAAGAATATACCTGCGATTACAGTCATATACCACCCTGCCAAAAAATCGTTAATTTTTTTTACCATATAGCCTCCCTACAATTATTTTAAATACATTAAACTCTTGTATCTCTTTGTACTTTTAATTATACAACTTTATTTGATTCAAAACAACACACAGTTTATAGATTTTTGATAAAAAATATGGTTTTTAGGTGCATATTGTGATATATTATATATTATTTCAAGAAAAGGATACTCGAAGAATGAATAAATTCAAGACACTAACAGACCATGTCTACGAATACATTGCCGAAGAAATCTTGTCCGGCAATATAGAACTTGGCGAAAAAATCAACGAAAATCAAATTTGCAATCTGCTTTCTATCAGCCGCACTCCCGTTCGAGAGGCTCTCATAGAATTATCGCGCGACGGCATTTTAGATAATGTTCCTCGAAAAGGATTCGTAGTTAGAAAACTTACTTTAAAAGATTTAAAAGAGCTTTACGCTCTGATAGGAATTTTGGAAAGTGAAGCTGCAAGACTGGCTTGCCCAAATTTAGATAAAAAATCGCTCGATGATATGAAATTTTACATCGACAGTATGGATTTGGCTATTTCTCAGTCAAATTTCTCAATTTACCACAAGCAGCAAGATGCGTTTCACAATACTTTTGTGAACAAATGCGGAAACGACACGCTGATATTAACACTCGCTCACCTGAAGAACCAGCTGCTTAGAAAAACATATGACGAAACGACTTTCCCGAATATAATAAACATATTATTTGATACAAACAAAGAACATAAAGAAATTTACGAATTGTTCAAACAAAAAGATGCCGAAGCCGTCGGCGAATATCTAAAAAACGTTCATTGGCAGCCACAAAAAGCTGAGTACGAAATCTCCTGATTTCATACTCAGCTAAACATCACTCCGTTTATAACCTGCTCGCATAGCAACAATGCCCCGCTTATACCTATGTGCGTTTTCGGTATTACATCCGTATATCCTATGTTCGGCAGACTTATCTCTATTCCGCTGAAATTGCTATTCCTCAGTTTCATCTGTGCAATCACATTCCCGTCTGCAAACACCAAATCCGCGTCGGACAACAAAATATCCTTTTCAAGCACACCCGCAGATCTATAAAATTTAAGAAGCTCTTTTAACTTTAAGTATTCCTCCTGATTCTTGTAATTTTCATCTGTATCGCCAATTACCGATACACATTCCGCAACCATTCCAAAGTACTGTATCAAAAATTTCGCATATGAAAAACACTCCTCACAAGTACCGTGCACTGTAAACTTTGTACCTTTTGGAAGCCCCGTCAAAGAATTTAATCGTGAAAGATGAATATAGGCATCTGCTCGTGCTTTACTCGCATATTCCATAAACTTGGTGCTGTCAGTCCCAAGCATTTCGCAAATTTCGCATATAAACCGCTCAGATGCTGAAAACCCGATTGGAAGCTCACCTAAGCAATAATACGGCATCCCGTAGAGTTCGTTTAGCAATTTTGCGCTCTCATAACCGTAATCCTTGTGAAGCACAACATTTAAATCGGCATTCGGCAAATTCTTAATTTCATCTACGTTGCAATTCGCACAAAGAATACAATTTATCTCTATATCGCAAAGTTCAAGCATCTTTCTAAGCTCTGCGCTGTCGCCCCTATAATACTTGTGCAAAATCGAAAGTCCGAGTATATTTACCTTCTTTTTGTCGGATTTTCGGCTTTCAATTCCCTTGTTCTCATCTTTGAACTTTAAAATCAGCTCCCTGCATAATGCGGAATATCCCTCCCAAATCATTTGGGAATATCCTGATGTTTCCATTGTAATTATAGGAAAATCTTCGTTTACAGCCTCTGTAATGCCTGACAAATCATCCCCTATCAGAGCCGCGCCGGGGGAATTTACTATAATAAGAAGCTCACAGTTATATGTATTTTTTAAAAACTCTATGCCGTCAAGTATCTTGTCTTTGCTTCCGTACACATAATCTCTCTTGTCCAAATATGTACATGGCACCCTCGGTTGACCGAACAGCCACAAATCCGAATAACTAATTGCATCGAATTCACGTTGTGCAATACCTTGATACGCCGCTATCGCCCCATGATAAAACTTGCACCCCGTAGGTCCGTTCAATAAAACGACCGCATTTTTAATACCCTCTCCGGCAAAAATCATTCCGGAGAAGCTGTCAGGCGTAATATTTGTCAAATAATTTCTTATCATTTTTCCACTCGCCCTCCAAATTGAAATCCAGTAGCTTCTGCCACCTCTCCGCCATTACAAGTCCCGAAAAGAATCCGTTGTCCGGACACATCGGTATAGTATCCACAAAGCATGTCGCATTCGGCAAGCTGGATTCGTAATTCGAAAGCAATATATCCGGTCGCAACTCCTCTATATCTTTTGACATGTTTCGATGCTCGTAATTCTGCTCTATTCGCATTTTAGTGCTTTCAGGAAGCCTGCTTCTAAACCCTTCATCCTGAGAAAAATTTACTATTGCAATTTTCGATATTTCCATTTCCAAATCAAGCGCTGTCTTAAGTATCCAATCAAGCTCGTGGTTGTAAGTAACTATGAATATTTTTTTACCACGCAAATACGGCTTAATCTTTTCAACCCTATCGAGGTAATTTTTCGCATTTTCCTCTATAATACGCTCAGCAACTTCCTCTTTGCCGAAATACTTGCCTATTTCTCGAAGCCAATCACAAGTTTCCAAAAATCCCGTAGGGAATTGTCTATCAAAAAACTCGCAACCATATTCGCTTTCAAAAAATTCCTTGAGTATATTCCCTGTATAGTCCTTATACGCAAGTAAATTCAAGCTCGCACTGCAGAAATTTTCAATACTTTCAAATCCTGTATTATAAAGGAATCTGCAATTTACTTTCACATCCATAGCCTCGAGGAATTTGCTTATAAGTCTAAAATTACTGTTCGTATTTTTCGCCACTGCTTTTTCAAATACGATATTCACAAGGTTCGCCTGCTTAGGTACATTCGGCTTGATTATTTGCTTGGCAAGTTGTGTATATGCCATGAGCATGCCTTGCAAAAAATCACCGGTCAAATTTCCGTCTGTTTTTAAAAGTACGACAGGACAATCCGGAACCGACAAATCGAGGACTTTTTCGGTGTCGTCGCCTATTATTCCTGCCGGACACGATGTTACGACGACAACGCCTCGCGGCTTTGGCACAGACTCCTGCACCCGCTGCACCAAATCCGTGAGCTTCGCGGTTGCACCGAATATCATATCGCTTTCGTCCATATCCGTTGCTATCAAATTGGGCGAAAGTGAATGCGGCATAAGCGCACCCCGCTCAAAAAGTCCTCGCCTGCCTGCCGACGATATACTTTGATACGACAAATATAAACAACTCTTCGGCGAATGTGCCACCACCGCAGCATCGTTTATCTGCGAACTCATGCACATCGCTCCGTTAAACGCACAGCCGTGCAAAGGCTCATCACGAAGTACATTCTTCGATAAATATCCCATATCGTAATCATCATCTGCCGCTTCGCTTTTTTTCGTACTGTTTTGCCCGAAATCTACATCAATTTTCGGCTTTTTGTGTTCACTACTTATCGAGTTTTGAAACTTGTTTTTTTGCTCTCCCATAAGCAAAGCCTCGAGTTCTTCATCAGTTATAGGCTTTGCCGCATAAAGTTCAGGTCCCGAAAGTATGCGCATAGCGATATCTTCAAAAATACTAAAAATTTCGCCGTTTTCCTTTTCCTGCATCTCCACCGCAGTTATGTTTTGACGCTCCGCCTGTGCAAAAACATCGCTTCTCGGTATCTTTGAAAATATTTTTAAATTTACAGCATTTGCAAATGCTTCCACACGCAAATCCTCGTTTTTAACATTTCTGCTATTGTAAAGTATTCCTGCAACTCGGCATTTATTTTCGTCGTAGTTTTTGATTCCCCTCAATATGTTGTTTGCCGCATACAGCGACATATACTCACCCGAAGTTACGATGAATATTACATCCGAATACTCTCTCCTAATTGGAACTGCAAAGCCTCCGCAAACTACATCGCCAAGTACATCGTATAAAACGACATCGTAATCCTTTTTAATATTGAATTTTTCAAGCATTTCAAATGCGGTTATTATACCTCGGCCGGCACAACCGACTCCCGGTTCAGGTCCTCCCGCTTCTATGCATCCAATACCGTTAAACCCTGTAAAAAGAACATCTGCAAGTTTATAATCCGAAACGCCCGTCTTTTTAATATAATCAAGAACAGTCGTAATTTTCTTACCATTAAGCAACAATTTTGTAGAATCATGCTTCGGATCACAACCAATTTGAAGAACTCTTTTTCCTGCAAGCGACATCGCAGCGGAAATATTTGCACTCAATGTGGATTTTCCGATTCCACCTTTCCCATAAACAGCAATTTCCATCACATCGCTGCCTTCAACACTTCTATCGCTTTTTCAAGCTGAATATCTTTCGTCGCTTCATCATCCATTGGCACCACATAATCAGGAGTTATACCTATATCCTGTATAACGCTTCCCTTCGGCGAAAAATATTGAGCTACCGTTATTTTCATAGCATCTTTATTCGGCAACCCGATTATTGTTTGAATTACACCCTTTCCAAAAGACTTCTCACCTATCAGCTTACCGCCGTTGTTGTCCTTCACACCTGCCGCAACTATTTCGGATGTGCTTGCCGTTCCTTCATCTATCAAGATTACATACGGCAATGCAGTTTTTCCTTTTTGCGTGTTCATAAAGATTTTTTCTTTTTCATTTTTACCTTTTGTATACGCAAGGACGCCTTCATCTAAGAGCATATCCGCAATCTGTATTCCACTTTCTACTATTCCTCCACCGTTTTGTCTCAAATCTATTACAAGACCTTTTGCGCCTTTCATTTCGAAATTGTGTAGCTCAGTTTCAAAATCTTGCGGTGTATTTATTTCAAAGCTCCTGATTCTTATATATCCGATTCCATCCGGAAGCTCATTTGAAAATACCGATTGCAGGGTTATCTTTTTTCTAAGCATACTGACTTTTTTTGCTTTTCCGTCGCGCACATATGTAACATTAACCTTGGTTCCCGGCTCACCACGCATTTCAGAGACAGCTTTATCAAGCTCGCTGCCCTTATACGCTACACCGTTTACCTCTGTTATTATATCGCCTGCTTTAATGCCCGAAGTTGCCGCAGGACTTTCATCAAAAGTATTTACAACAAGTATGTTGTCGCTCTTATCAGCCGCAAGCTGCACTCCTATACCTTGAAGCTCTCCCGTACTCTTTATCACAAAATTTTCGTATTCCTTAGCATTCATATAATTTGTATACGGATCGTTCGTTCCTTCAAACAACCCTTTAAGCATACCTTCTTCCAGATCTTTTTTATTCAATTTCTTGTAATAATTTTTTTCCAGTTGGTCATATGCTTCATCCACCTTGCCGTACCTGTCTTTCAGCTCACGATATTCAACATATGTATGATTTGCCGCCAACAGCTTATCCGGTAATACCTCCGGAACTACTATCACTATAGCTATCCCGCAGGCTACCCCGCAAAGTAGCAATAACAACAACTCTAGATACTGTACAACTTGCTTCATAAAATCCTCTTCCTAAAATTTCTCCCTGTACATTACATTATCGGTAATAGCTGCGAAACTCTGAATTGAACGGTTCTGTTTCCCTTCCATTCGTTGATTTCTGAATATCCGACTACTACCGTAGCTTTGCCTCGCTCTATATCCTGCATTTCCTCTTCAGCTGCATTGAATTTAATGCACTGCAATTGCCTACCAAGCTCATCAACCCCCAAAAACCGAATATGATTTTTGGCATTTCCTATGCGCATTGGCGACTCTAAATTTTCAGCTTTGAACGCAAACAGCGGTTTTTCAAAACATCGCCCGAACGGTTCGAGTTCCCGCAGTTCATCTACCAACTCCTCACTTATTTCGTCCAATGTAAGTTCCATATCCGCAGTGTCGCTTTCTTCAAAGATTTCCGGATTCAGCTTCCTCATTTCATTTGCCTTTTTCATGATTTCTTCGCTGAATTCTTCAAATCTTTCCTGCTTTATCAAAAATCCGCACGCACCTGAATGTCCGCCGAACCTTTCGAACATATCTGAAAAATTGTCCAAAAATTCGTGCAAATGCAATCCCCCGAAACTACGAGATGTTCCTTTCAGTAATCCATCTTCGCTCCTTGTTACAAGAATTACAGTTTTTGAATGCTTATCTTTCAATTTACCTGCCACTATTCCTGCGATTCCCTCATGCACTTCATCGCATTGGATAAGTAATATCGGCAAATCTTCGTCCATTTTTTCAATCATATTTTCGCACCGTCGAAAACTTTTATCTTGCACTTCTCGCCTTTTTTCATTGTTTTCAAACAATGCCTGCGCAAGCTGCTCCGCCTTTTCTTCATTTTTTTCAAGTAACAAATTTACCGCAACATCGGCTCTCCCCATTCTTCCTGCGGCATTTATGTACGGTACTATTTTAAAAGATAAATCTATCGCTTTAACTTGTTCATCCTCTTTACAAGTAAGCTCCATCAGCTTCTTTATTCCCACCGAAGGATCTGAATTGATTTTTTTTAAGCCATATTTTACCAATGTTCTGTTTTCATCAAGCATCGGCATTATATCTCCTACCGTGCCGATTGCTATAAATTCAAGTACTTGCGTTAAATACTCCTTTGGCGCATTTTGCAACCGCTGCAATGCCTGTATCAGTTTAAACGCAACGCCACACCCTGCCAAACCGTCAAACGGATAAGTGCTGCCTATATACTTCGGACTTATAACTATCGCATCCGCTACTACATCTGAAATATCGTGGTGATCCGTTATTACAAAATCCAAACCGATTTTTTTTCCGTACTCCACCTCGTCATACGACACGCTACCACAATCGACGGTTATCACTAAATCAATACCGCTTTTCTTTAATTCTGCAAGTGCTTCTTTATTTAGTCCATATCCCTCGGAAAATCTCGACGGTATGTAATATCTGACATTTGGATCAAAATGTGAAAGATATGTAATCATAAGTGCCGTAGATGTAACACCGTCCGCATCGTAATCGCCATACACGCATATAGTTTCTTTTTCATTAAGAGCCCTGATTATGCGTTCCGCACCTATTTTCATATTGTTCATCAAAAAAGGATCATATGTCAACTTGGGCTTTTTAGATACGAATTCCTCAATATCCTCGTCTTTTATTCCACGCTTACTCAGCAAGTCTTTTACTACTTTGCTAAATTTTTTTTGCACTATATCTCCTCTAAATCCAACCTGCTCTAGGATCTTGATAATCTCCGTTTTTTCGAACTTCAAAATGCAAATGCGGTCCTGTCGAATTTCCCGTAGAGCCCGCTTTTGAAATCTGTTGTCCGCGCGTTACCTTAGCTCCGTTTGAAACCAAAAGCTCCGAATTATGAGCATACACCGTAACTATTCCGCCGCCATGGTCGATAAACACAACATTTCCATATGCGTTATTCCACCCCGCTCTAATAACCGTACCGTCGTTTGCCGCTACGATAGGGCTTCCCGTTTTGGCAGCTATGTCTACTCCTGTATGGAAACTTTTACCTCCAAAAATCGGGTGCGTACGATAGCCGAACGGCGATGTTATCCTAAAGTTTCCCGGTGCCGGCCAAGCCATACTTCCTCCACTGTACGTCGTTCCCGTACTTTGCATAGCGAGAATTTCAGCTTTTAATCTGTTGGCTTCCGCCAAGAACGCCTTTTCTTGCTCCGCAAGAGCTTTGTTATTGCTTGCAACCTCCGCCTTCTTGCCTGCAACTTCGTTCTTGTCCGCATTCAACTCCACTGTAATTAGCTTCGCTTCGTTCTGCTTGGCAACAAGCGACTGCTGTAGAGCTACAAGCCTTTGCTTACTATCAAGTACGACCTGATTTTTTGCCTTTAGATCCTCCATGACTTTTTTGTCATTTTCATAAACCAATTTAACTCTATCCAAGTTTGTCATAAGTTCGTCTATACCGTTTGAACCCAAAAGCACATCGACAAAGCCGATGTTTCCATTTTTGTACATACTGCGTAAACGAGCATTTAAATTTTTGTTTTGCTCGCTCATTTCATCTTGTAATCTTGCAAGTTCCGCCGATGCCTCGTTAATCTTAAGCTGGGTTGCCCCTATATCACCCGAAATTGCATTCACTTTCGCCTGAGAATTGTTGATTTTACTCTCAAGCTGCTGTATTTCGGCATTGAGGGCATTTTCCATCTTCTTGCCCTCTTGAAGCTGCTTCTTCACGTTGTCTATCTGATTGTTTACATTGTTCAGCTTTTGCTGGGTATTATCCGCATAAACAGCCACCGACATCAGCGAAATGCACATTACAAATATTAAAATAAAAGCCAGTTTTTTCTTCATTTCAAAAACCCCTCTTATGTATACAAGAATTTTCTCATAGATATAATACTTCCGCAAGCTCCAACGCTTACGCCTATCGAAACGAATATGTATACCAAATTTGAAGCCAAAAAGTCCACTGAAACCATAGGTGTTCCAAGCATTACGAATACCTGATCTCCCACATTTTGTATTACTTTTCCGTATAGCACGGATACTAAACCTGCTGCAATCAGCGACGATATTATGCCTATCAAGATGCCTTCCACCAAAAATGGTCCGCGTATAAACCAATTCGTAGCGCCCACATACTTCATTATCTCAATCTCGCGAACCCTCGCAAGCACCGTGAGTTTAATCGTATTTGAAACGACTACCACAGAAACTATCACCAAAAATATTATTATAACAAAGCCTGCAAATTTGATGCTGTTAGTTACTCTTATCAGCTTATTAACGGTGTCCTTATAATACTTCACTCCCTCTATGCCTTCAAGTTTTTGCAACTTGTCAACCACCACATCCGAATATTCTATTTGTGAAACCGTTACCACTATCGAATTCGGCAGCGGATTGCTCGGAAGCGAATCCAGCAAATGCGCATTTTCCTTCCACTCCTTGCGCCAATCTTCCAATGCCTGCTCCTTCGATAGGTATTTCACTTCCTCCACGCCGCTATAACCTTTGATTGTTTCCATCATAGTATCAGCTTGTTCTTTGGTCGTTTCATCCAGCAAATATACTTGCAGAGTTTCAAAATCCTCTTTTACAGCGTTCATAGCAAGTGTAATATTTGTAAGCAGCACAAAGAAAAGTCCTAAAATAAGCAACATTGCCGTTATAGAAAATATAGATGCTATGCCCATGTTTCTATTCCTAAAAACCTGAATAATTCCTTGCTTTAATGTATATCGAAGTCCTCTAAACATTTTTTATTTTGAATCCTCCCAGCGCACCGCTCTTCACAAAGTAATTAAATTTCTGCTCATCGTCAGGATTCAAATAGGCTCCGACATCATCTCTAACAATCTTACCCTTATCTATCACGATTACTCGCTTTGCCATTTTATCCACTATATCCTTTGCGTGAGTTACCATAACTATGGTAGTTCCACGAAGGTTTATCTGTTCAAGCAATCGCATTATCTCCCACGCCGTGTCGGGATCCAAATTCCCCGTAGGCTCATCGGCAATCAACACCGTAGGATTGTTGACAATCGCCCGTGCTATCGCCACTCTTTGCTGCTCTCCTGCCGAAAGTTCGCTCGGATATTTATTCGCTTTGTTACTAATCCCTACTAAGCTCAATATCTGCGGCACTTGCCTTCTAATGACCTTTGAACGCGCATGTATTATTTCCATAGCAAATGCAACATTTTCATAAACTGTCATCTTCGGAAGCAAACGGAAATCTTGGAATACAATCCCCGTACTTCTACGCAGTTTAGGTATTTTTCTATTAGGTAATGTCGTAATTTCCGTGCCGTTTACTTTGATACTGCCGCTATCCGCCTCTATTTCCTTTAATATGAGTTTAATAAATGTTGATTTGCCTGCACCGCTCGGTCCTACTAAAAATACAAAGTCACCCTTATTTATTTTGACGCTGACATTATCGAGCCCTATATTGTTTTTGTAAGTTTTGGTGACATTTGTAAGCTCTATCATCTACTTCCTCCCGGTATTTTGTAAATTATTCCTCAAGGTTTAATTATACATCTTTTTAGACGTTTAAGCAATACTGCGATTAGGATTCCTTCGCTATAATGAAATAAAATTTGCTTCCCTCTCCTTCGATACTGTCTACTCCGCATACTCCGCCGTGTGCCGCAACTATTTCCTTGACTATCGCAAGTCCCAGTCCTGTCCCCTTGACTTCCCTGCTATGGTTTTCGCTTGCTTTTTGATACCTTTCCCAAATCTTATCCTGTTCTTCATACGGTATTCCTACTCCGCTGTCTTCGATTTCTACTTTTATTTTGTCCTTTAGGTCGTATAGCCTTATGGTAACTTTTCGATCATCTCCCGTATATTTTACGGCATTGTCGACTAAATTATTCACTACTCGTTTAATCTTGCCTTTATCTGCAAAAACATTCGCTTCACAATCAGTTTTCAGTTCAAATAAATATCCCTTTTCCGCCAAAAACATACGGTTCTTGTTTACAACCTCAGCCAAAAGTTCATTCATATTAAATTTTTCAAGTTTCAACTCGCAGTTGCCGCTTTGAAGTCCGGATAGCTCCATTATATCGCCCACAAGTTCACTTAGCCTGTCGGTTTCATCCATTATCACTTTCAAATGGCTTTGTCTTTTTTCTTCATTTGCACACGGAAAATCCCGCAGCATTTCCGCATACGATTTAATCATGGTAAGCGGTGTACGTAAATCGTGTGATATGTTTGCAAGCACATCCCTTTGGAGCTTCTCGGATTTTTTCAGATCATATGCCGCTTTTTTGAGCGTTTCTGCAAGATGGCGTATCTGCGTATAATCAGTAATTTTAGGTTCAAAATCAAATTCACCTTTTGACAAATTAGACGCTTCTCTTGTAATCTGACGAATAGGCTTCGTAATGCGCTGCGACAGAAATATTGAAAACAAAAATCCTATCATCATCGAGATTATGCTTACGTATATGAGCTGCTTGCGAAGTATAATCACAGTACTGTCCACAGGATACAAAGGGGAGAATATATACAGAATTACTTTTTTACCTTTTTTGTTTTCCAGAAATTGCGCATATGCCAATATCTTTTTACCGCCCCTTGTTTCTCCTTCATTTATAATAAGTGATGCTTCGTCGCTTTTATCTGCATTTTCAATCAATATTTGACGCACCTGCCCCATTTCCTTCAAAAAAATGTAGCTGGTTCCGCGCCCCGACTTTGCCGAAGGCGCAAATACAATCGTATCACCCGCTTCGATCTGCACAAAAATATCGTTCGAAATAGCCAGTTCATTGATTTTAGCTACCATATTTCCCTCTTGATAGCTTTCCTCTATCTCATTGGATACTTTACGAATACTGTCTATCTTCATCCCCTGATAGTAATGCACCAAAAATATAGTCTGTAATACCCACAGCACACCTATTACAAAAACTGTAAAAAATAAAAAATATGAGCATAGCTTGGCACCTATGCTGTTTCGATCAAATTTAATTCTCTTCTTCAAATTTGTAACCCAGACCTCGCATAGTCACTATTGTATCCCTGTAAACTCCCAAATTTGCCCTCAAATTTTTAATATGGGTATCTATAGTTCTATCCTCTCCGAAGAAGTCGTAACCCCATATTTCCGACAACAATCGTTCTCTGGAAAGTGCAATATTCTTGTTGCGCATCAAATATACCAAAAGCTCGTATTCTTTTGGAGTCAGTTCCACTCTGTTTCCGTCCACTTTCACTATTCTACCTTGCAAATCCACCAAAATGCCCTTGTAAGCAAGTTCGCTTTTTTCTTCAGCTTCAATCTTTGCCGACTTTCTATTCAAAACGGCATTTATCCTCGCCATAAGTTCTTTCAAGCTAAACGGTTTAACCACATAATCATCTATTCCAAGTTCAAATCCGAACAACTTGTCATATTCTTCGCCTCTTGCCGACAATATTATAATAGGTACGTCCGAAAACTTCCTAATCTCCTTGCAAGTGCTGTACCCGTCCAGCTTTGGCATCATTACATCCAAAAGCACTATATCGTAGTCGTTTTCTTTACAAAGACTCACAGCCTCCATACCGTCTGCAGCTTCAAACGCCTCATATCCGCTAAATTCAGCGTATTCCTTGACAACTTCTCGTATCTTTCTTTCATCGTCTACTATCAAAACTTTTTTCATATAATTATCTCCTATTTTCAAATAGCTGCGATATAGTTTTCTCCATTTTAGCACCGCCTCGTGATATTTATGTGATTGTTTGTTTAGGATTTCTTGTTTTTTAAAAAGAGTTCTCTTTTGCAATGTAAGAAATGGCCTGTTTCACATTTTTGACACCCACAAGTCTAACATTTCCCGAAACTTTGATGTCTGCATTTTTCTCCGGCAACAGTACGGTGTCGAAACCCAATCTTGTAGCCTCTGTTACTACTTTTTCCGCATTTCTGACGGCACGCAAATCTCCGGTTAAACCTATTTCTCCTATTGCCAACATTTTAGCCGAGCAGACGATTCCCTTCAAAGACGAATATATGGCAAGCACAGCCGCAAGGTCTATTGATGTTGAATCCGGTTTTATTCCGCCTACTATGTTAATATAAACATCCTTATCCGTCAGATTGACGTTCGCCTTTCGTTCAAGCACGGCAATCAGCATATTTAACCTATTCAAATCCATACCGATAGAGCTTCTCCTCGGAAATCCCGTATTTGTTCTTGCTGTAAGAGCCTGTATTTCCAGTAAAAGCGGTCTGGTTCCTTCATAAACGGCAGTTGCCAGCGCACCCTGCGCGCCTTCCTCCATTCCCTCCAAAAATGTCTTTGATAGATTTTCTATTTCCGTCAAACCCTCTTCGCACATTTCAAATGCTCCGATTTCACTCGTAGTTCCAAAGCGGTTTTTCAGCGCACGCAGTATCCGTATTTCCGACGAGCGTTCCCCCGAAAAGCTGAGCACGCAATCGACCAGATGCTCTACAATTTTAGGCCCTGCCAAATCTCCGTTTTTATTTACATGCGCAACTATAAATATAGGAATATTTTTAACTTTTCCTATTTTCATAAGTTCGTTGCCGCATGCTCTCACTTGAGAAACGCTGCCCGGTGCCGCCTCGAGCATTTCCGTATACATGGTTTGTATTGAATCTATTATCAAGAAAATCGGTTTTTCGGTTTCAACAAGTGCTGTAATGTTTTCCATATTCGTTTCCGATGCTATAAGAAGGTTTGAATTGTCGCCGCGGCACACCCTGTCCGCACGCATTTTAATCTGTTCTTCAGATTCTTCTCCCGATATATATAGCACAGTTCCATATCTACCGCATATATTTGATGCCGCCTGTATAATTATTGTCGACTTTCCTATGCCGGGTTCTCCCGAAATTAAAACGAGCGAACCTCGCACAAGCCCTCCTCCGAGTACTCTGTTCAGCTCTCCTATGCCCGTATCCAGTCTATCAAACGCACCCGATTTTATTTCTTCAAGATGTAATGCTTTTGCCTGCCTGCCTCGTGTTTCTCCAAACAAACGGCTTCGGCTATCGTTACTTACCGCTGAATCCGTCAGTTTTTCTTCAATCATACTGTTCCACGCACCACATATGCACTGTCCCTGCCATTTCGGGCTTTCATATCCACATTCTTGGCACACAAATACCGTTTTTGCCTTTTTCGCCACTATATTCTCCTACCGTTTTCGTTCACTAATTTGTAAAAATCTAAACGACCTATTGGGATCAAATGTACTTTGTCCTTGATTTTCCTATTTGTAATTCCTTTTTCTATATCCACTTTAATTATACCCTTTTTATTATTTGATGTCTATAGTATTCAAATTATATTTTCTATATAATATAATAATTGTATATATTTGTAAATATATGTGTATATAAAATTCTCTTTCACGCTTGCTGATGCTTCTAAAAAATCTACAGGCACATAGAGAAAAGCAAAAAGCCGAGAATTGTTCTCAGCTTTTTGCTATACTAAATTTCAGTTTTGAGTAAAGCCTGCTTTAGGAGGTCCCGGAGGATTCCCTGTTGGAGGAGGTCCGGCAAATCCGCCAGGTCCGCCCATTGCGCTACCGCTTCCGCTTATAAGCTCATCCAATGTTATTTCCTTCTCTACAAGCAATAGCCGCATAAAAACTCCTTTTCAAAAGAGCGACTAAGAATACATCTTAATCGCTCCAACTTTCTATCTTATGATTTATTTGCTTGCCTTAAGTATGCCGAGCAAAAAATCCCATGTTCTCTGTGCCGAGGATATACTCATGTATTCCTCAGGTGTATGAACATTTCGAAGATCGGGACCTATAGATACACAATCCAAATCTTCAATCTTCTCTGTAAACATTCCACACTCAAGTCCTGCGTGTATTGCTTCTATTATCGGTTCCTTGCCGTACTGCTTTTTGTACACATCTATTACCGTTTCCCTAAGTGCAGAATCTTTTTTGTATGCCCAACCCGGGAAGTTGCCCACTCTAGCTACGCTACCTCCAAACAGGTTCACAAATGCTGTTACCCTATCCGCCAATGCCCACTTAGCACTTTCTATTGCACTTCTAAGTCCTGAAACCATTATCAGCTTATCTTCCTTTAGAAGTACAACGCCAAGATTCAATGAGGTTTCAACAAGGTCCTCTATATCCCTACTCATTGATATTATACCGTTTGGAATATTCAAAAGTACATCCGTTGCATTTTTAGTGCTTTTTGCATCCAGAGCTTCAAATTCGCCGCTTTCCAATTTTTCCAATGTTATGGACATAGTCTTTTCTACAGTAGAATACTCATTTTTAATATCCGCAGCAACTTCGTCAAGCAGCTTAGCTATATTATCAAAATCGCCATCTTTCAAAATAAGTTCTGCCGCCGCCGCTTTTGTAATTACATTATCCTTGTTGCCTCCTGCTAAATTCAGTATGTTAAATTTATAAGGAATTAAAAGCGAATACAAAATTCTGCCCATCAAGATATTCGCATTTGCTCTACCTCGATTTATCTCTATTCCCGAATGTCCTCCAACAAGTCCCTTGATTTCAAGTTTCGCCTTTTGACCTTTGACCTTTTCTCTAGTCATAGGGATTTCTATTTCTGCGGTTACTCCTCCTGCGCAACTTACCGTTACAATACCTTCATCTTCCGAATCCAAGTTTATGAATTTCTTTGCCTTGAGCATCGAAACATCTATTGCTTCCGCACCGTAAAGTCCTGTTTCCTCATCTACTGTAAATACCGCTTCTATTCTAGGATGTTCTATATCGTCAGAATCAAGGAGAGCAAGTATCATCGCAATCGCTATTCCGTTATCTCCTCCCAAGGTTGTGCCTTCCGCCGAAAGTTTATCTCCTTCGAGCACCAACTTCAACTTATCTTTAGTAAAGTCGTGGTTGCATCCTGATACCTTCTCGCAGACCATATCAAGATGCCCTTGCAAGATGATTGCAGGTGAGTTCTCATAGCCGGATGTCGCTTCCTTTACGATTATTATATTATGCATACCGTCGCGGTAATGCTCAAGTTTTCTATCCTCGGCAAACTTTTCACAGTAGTCCGCAATTTCCTTCATATTCCCCGATTCCCTCGGAATATCCGAAATCGCCTGAAAATAGTAAAACATTTTCTCCGGTTTCAATCCACTTAATACTGACATTTTATACCTCCCAATTGTTTTATTTATTTAAATTTTCCCTAAAGGTCTGCACGATTGCAGGCGTTTCATCTATATAATACGACCTTGCAACATTACCGTTACTTGGATCAAAATCTGCGCCGTCCCACCAAACTGCAGCTCTGATACGCTGATAGTTTTTAATCGAAACAAACGCATCGCGAATCCAGGCATTCTTGTCGCCTCCATGACTTGCGCACGAAAACTCTGTTATCATAAACGGTTGGTTAAAAAGGGTACAGTATCTATCGTAAATCGGTCTATACAGCTCGTTGAAACTCTGCCAACGCTCACCGTGCGAATAGTAGTATGTACCTGTATTGTACGCTGTAAGTCCTATTATGTCAACATATTCATCTCCGGGATAATACATAACATCTTCATTCCACTTGTAATTCGGAAATGACTGTCCGTTCGGATTCCATACCCACATTACATTCTTGGCACCGTTTTTCTTGAATATCTCAAAAATATATTTATAAAATTCTTTGAAAACTACAGTATCTCGCGATGTGTTAAAGCTCGAATACGGGCACCAGTCCCCGTTCATCTCATTCCCGAGCCTCAACATTACAGGATGAGAAAACTGCGCAACAACCTTTGCATATCTATTTAAGAAATTGTCATATCTGCCTTGTAACACATCGTAAACCATATTACCGCCGTCTTGCCAGTTGGTCTGTAATGTAAGTTCAACGATTTTGCCTCGCTGCTCTGCATTTTTTAATATAGCCGAAATCTCCATGCCGACTTCTTCATAACCGTTTCGAGTTTTAAAGTCGGTGTAGCTTAGCATAATAGGAAATTTGTAATTCATTTCCTGCTCATAGTAATGTAATTTTGAATAATCAAAATGCGCGGCTTGCGGCTGGAATACGCCCCATGAAACCTTAGGGTTTTCGTAAAAAATACTGTTGTACGCTTTGAGCGTTTCTTCATTCCAGTCGTGCTTTTCCACTACTTTTGTAGCTCTTATTTCCCCTTGCACAGTCGGAGCAAATGTATTAAATTGATCTATTAAATAAATGTAACCCCCAAGCATATAGTTTGGCTGATTCATTTTCATAAAAATCGTATAAACATATTTATCTTTCGGTATATCGATGATCAAATAATAGTTTTTATCGTTTTTAACACGAGCAAGTTTATTTCTGCTCCATGCAGTGATGTGCGCACGGGTATTTCCTACCTGCTGAAATCCCTTGTACTCTAAGTTGTGGTCCGCCGTGTTTTTAAGAAAACTGTTGGAATAATTTATATATACTGCTGTCCCGTTAGTCCCGACATATTGCTTATATATTTCGATTCTTTTGTTAGGATTTTCCAGCACTGCACATACCGCCGAATTACTCATATCGACCTTCATGTCCTTATCGATTTGTATGGAATATCCGTCTACATAATTTGTAAAGTAACTATAAATCCCTCTGTCTTCCAATTTGTAAAATTCGGCTTGACTTTCCTTTTCATCTTTCTTAGAAGCCGTGATACTCTCCTGTTCCTGCGCCCATACATCTCTTTCGCCATATCCGATTTGCAAAAGTCCCCCGGCAAACACCGCAATTACAACCACAACTGTCATCGCAAATCTCGCTATATGTTTAAGTTTGCCAATATTCAAATTCATCTAGTACTCTCCTTCATATCTTCGTATTATTGCTTCGGCTATTTTGATACCGTCTACCGCTGATGATGTAATTCCGCCTGAATATCCCGCACCTTCTCCGGCAGGATATAGTCCTTTTACAGAGCTTTCAAAATTTTCATCCCTCACTATGCGAAGCGGAGATGAGCTTCTGCTCTCAACCGCGTACATCTTCGTATTCGGTAAATCAAAGCCTTTTATTTTTCTCCCGAAATCAGGAAATGCTTCCACTATCGCGGATGCCGCAAAGTCCGGCAAGCATTCTCTAACAATTTTACCGGCATTTTCGTTTTTTACAAATTCATCAAGGCTACAAACCGGCGCCTTATAACTTTTACCGCCCAAATCAAAAGCCAATTTTTCGTATTTTCGCTGAAATTCGACTCCTGCAAGTATATCATCACTTCCAAAATCTGATGTCCTGACATCAACCAATATTGCGCTGTTTGCAAATCCGCTATTTCTAGATCTGTTGCTCATACCGTTTGTAACTACCATATCAGGCTCTGAAGATGCCACTATAACCTCTCCGCCGGGGCACATACAGAAGCTGTAAACTCCCCTTTTGCTGTCCTTACAATGATAAGATAATTTATAATCGGCTGCACCAAGTTCAGTATATGTCTTGCCATACTGCGCTACATCTATAAGCTCCTGCGGATGCTCAACCCTTACACCCATTGAGAATTGTTTTTGCACCATCTCAACACCGTTTTTAAGGAGCATCGCAAATGTATCTCTTGCGCTATGCCCTGTTGCAAGAATAAGCGCAGTGCACTCCACTTCCTTGCCGCCCGCCGTTATTTTGCTTATATGCATTTCCGGATTCTTTTCTATATATATTTGCGACAGTCTGCTTTCAAATACTACGCTGCCGCCAAGCGCTTCAATTCTCTTGCGGAGATTCACCACAACTTTCCTAAGTACATCTGTACCTATGTGCGGTTTTGCGCTATAAAGTATATCCTCCGGCGCTCCGCACTCAACGAAAGTTTCTAGGACCTTGCGTATTCTTGAATCTTTGATTTGCGTATTCAGCTTACCGTCTGAAAATGTACCTGCACCGCCCTCGCCGAATTGGATATTGCTTTGCTCATTAAGCTCTCCGAACTTCAAAAACCGCTCTACAGTTTTTACCCTTTTTTCCGTAGCTTCACCGCGTTCAAACACTATCGGTTTGTATCCGCCTTCCGCTAATATAAGAGCTGCAAACATCCCCGCCGGTCCAAACCCGACTATTACAGGGCGATTTCTCAATACTTCACTACCGCATTTCGGCAGTTCGTATACTTTATTTTCAGCGAAAATCGCACCGGATTCTTTCATAATTTTATCCGAAAGTGCCGTACTTGTTTCAAAGTCCAATGTATAAACCTTGAATATATCCGGCTTGTGTCTTGCATCTATAGATTTTCGCACTATTTTGTAACCTACAATTTCAACTTTATTTTTCTTTGCAGCAATCAATCGTTCAAGTTTTTCTTTTAACAGGGTTTCATCATCCGAAACCGCTAATTTGACACCGCTTATCCTGTACATTCAGCAACATTTCTCCCCACACATATTCCACTATAAAATGCATTAGATAGATTATACCCACCGCATATACCGTCATAATCTAAAAGCTCACCGGAAAAAAACAAACCTCCTACTATATTGGATTCAAATGTGGTTTTATTAACTTCCTTCCCCTGCACTCCTCCTGATGTAACTTGCGCTTCTTTCCAGCCGTTTACACCTTTGACGCTAAATTCGGTCGACTTGATTTTTCGTGCAAGTTTCCTCACAAAACTGTCTACATCTCCCGCACTAATATCAGCAATCCCATTTTCCTTCGCAAGCTCCTCCAAAATGCACTCCGCGAGCTTAGCAGGTATCACGCTTGTAAGTAATTTAGATATACTGTCTTCTCCAAACAGCTTCAATCGTTCTTTTAAAACATTTCCCAGTTCTTCCTGCGCAAATTCCGGCATAAAATCTATTTTTAATTTATAATCCGAAAATGCTTCAATCAAATCTCGACCTTCAAGATTCAATACTATATTTTTCGATAAGTTAAACACGCATATTCCCGACACGCCTCTATCTGTAAACTGCAATTCTCCAATCTGATTAAACGCTTTCCCCGTCCTCTTATTTTGCAATGTTACCTCAGCATGTACCCTCGTACCTTTCAGGCTTCCGAATTTTCCAACACAAGAAATCGCCGCCAGACTTGGTCTTAACGGTGTTATAGTATGTCCCAGCTTCTTTGCCAGCACATACCCGCCTCCACTGCTTCCGTATTGCGGAGCGGCTTTTCCTCCTGTTGCCAATAATACCTTAGTCGCCGAAATTTGCAACTCTCCTTCTTGTGAAATTGCCTTTATTGAAAAAGAAGAGTTTTCGATTTTGCTAATATTCGTTGCCTCCGTTTTGGACATGACAACAATGCCAAGTTTTTTGATCCAAAATTCAAGCAGCTCTCGGATGTCTTTAGCCGCGTTGCTATTGGGATATAGCATCCCCTGCCTTTCCTGCTTTAATAGAACACCGATACTTTCAAGAAATTCCTTTACTTCGTTGTAATATTCATAGTTTGTATTTGCTACATTGCATCTACCGTTTCCGGTCGCTAGTATCTTCTTGCCAAGTTCGACATTTTTTTCGATAACGGCAACTGACATATGAGGATTTTCCCGCTTACATGTTATTGCCGCTGCAAGTCCGGAAGCTCCACCTCCAATTACGACAAAATCAAACACTTTCATTTTCAACCGATTCTTCTGCGTCTTGCGCATCTTGGTGCTTTTTTTGCGCTTCCTCCATAACTTGCTGCGATTCATCCTCTAACGCAGCTTCTTGTACTATTTCATTTTCTTTTGCTTTCTTCTTCCTTCTGCGCCTTGCCTTTACATGCGGAAGCGCTATGCCCATTGCAAATACATTGATGCCATACACAAAAAAGAATATAGACACCAAAACTCCAACGCTCATTGTGGATGTGTACATATTTATGAACGCGTATATTCCGACCACAAGTCCTAATGCTCCGAGTCCCAAAATATATCCCCACGCAGGCGATTTTTGGCGCAGCATTGCAAGCGATCCTACCATTCTGTTCGAGCCGCTGAATATCAGCCACATTCCAAAGAACACACTTATTACAAGCTCAGTGGCGAGCAATCCCGACAACACAACTATACCGAGTATTACAGTAATTAAAGATTCGGAAAAAAGCCAGCCTAATCCTACCGGTCTGTTTTTCATAAATAAAAATGTTGAAGCGCCGATAATTCCGACTATTATCATTACAATGCCAAGCACAAACGCTAGCGCATTAAAATATACGCCTTGATTTGCAAAACACCATATGCCTGCAAATATCAACAATAGCCCCGATAAAATTTTTAATATTCTCATTTAATCCTCCGAGCCTAGGTTTTAATCATATGCGTTAAATCGTATAATGTTTATTATACACTACTTTGCAAAATATTTCTACACTTAAAATTTGTAATAAATTGTATTTTTATGTATTTATGTCCTAATTATTCATTTTTTTTATTGAATATTTTCCTATCTGTGATATAATGTACTCAAGTTAATCAAGACATTCAATCATATCCTACCGCTTTTTTGTAAATCGAAGGATATGATATAATGCGCCCAAGTTAATCAAAGCATTCAATCACATTTTACCGCTGATTTTAAATATATAATCGAAAATGTGATATAATGTACATAAGTTAAGCAAGACCTTTAATCTTCTTGCCCGTATTAGGTGATATATAATATATAAAATATTTTTGAGTTTATACATTATATAATAGCAAAATAGGGGTATAATAATCATACAGGTCTTGTAGGTTTTGTGCAAGACCGCATTGATTTAGCAAAATCGATGTCTTTATTCTTTAGAAAGGGATACGCTCAAATGATATTCGTAGACGTAAATCACCTAAAGCCAGGTATGATTTGTGCAAAAGATGTAATTCTGCCATCCGCATCGGTTCCGCTTTTAGCTGCTAATCACGCCATTACACAAGAAAATATTTTGCGTCTGAAAACCTTAAATTTTCCCGGCATATATATTGAAACGAAATTGAGTGCGGATCTTGTTGCCGACGATTTCATCGATCCTGCGGTTAGAAATTTGATTGCTGCAGATTTAAAGGATATTTACACGGATTTTCCTACAAAATATTCAGTTCCAAGCAAGCTAATCAAGAAAATGGAAATGGCAGCTTCAGATCTTGTAGATTTTATACTTCAAAAGGATCAATACATCCTCAATGTGCTTGAAATCAAGTCATTTGACACATATACTTATTCACATTCAATAAATGTAGCTACACTATCTACACTAATTGGTTTGCAACTTGGATACAGCCTTTTCTCGTTAAAAGAACTTGCACTTGCAGGACTTATGCACGATTTAGGCAAACTTGATATTCCGTTAAATATCATTAACAAGCCGTCGCCGCTAAATAGCTTTGAATTTGACATCATGAAAATGCACCCCGAACTGGGTGTAAAAAAATTACAAAACTCCATGCGCATTTCATCAACGGTTCTAAACGGAATTGCATCACATCACGAAAAATTTGACGGTACCGGTTACCCGCTCGGCACAAAAGGCTGCAATATTCCATTATGCGGGCGTATTATAGCAGTAGCCGATGTTTTTGATGCTCTCACTACAAGTCGCGTTTATAGAGCAGCTATGACTACAAAAGACACTTTGGATTATATGGCATCATGTTCAGGCTCTCATTTCGATCCATATCTCGTTGACGCGTTCTTCAAGACGGTTTCCGTATATCCAATCGGTGTAATGGTAAGACTTAGCGATGCGTCTATAGCTGTGGTAATTGAAAACATTTCCGGTCATATGTTGGATCCAATCATTAAAATACTGGACTCCCAAAACTTCGATTTGGGCGCAACAATAGACCTTTCACAGCATGAAAATCTTTTTATAGTAAACACGCTGGATGCAGGTTCTGAATTACCTGACGGCATATTCGATTAAAAAAATCGCAGCATCTAAAAAATTTAGATGCTGCGATTTTTTTCTTATTTTTGGGTGTTTATATTTAATTCTTGAAATTGCGTACTTACCCGCGCATTTTGCGGTATCGACTCCGTAATAAATGAGTTTCCGCCGATAATAGAACCTTTACCTACTACGGTCTTTCCTCCCAGAATAGATGCCCCCGAATAAATCGTAACATCATCCTCAATAGTCGGATGCCTCTTGACATCGACAAGAGCCTGTCCGCCACGAGTTGAAAGTGCCCCCAATGTAACGCCTTGATACAATTTAACATTGTCCCCTATCACGGTAGTTTCACCTACAACTACTCCCGTTCCGTGGTCTATAAAAAAATGTTCTCCAATTTCCGCACCCGCATTGATGTCTATTCCCGTCTTGCTATGAGCATATTCCGTCATTATTCTTGGAATTAGCGGTATCTTACGAACATAAAGCTCGTGCGCAACCCTATACACAAATATCGCATAAAGTCCCGGATACGAAAATATTATCTGCTCCTTGCTTCCGGCAGCGGGATCTCCGTCAAACGCCGCCTGCACATCCATTAAAAGTTTTCGCTGTATTTCCGGCATTTTTTTCAAAATTTCAACGGTTTTTTCTTTTGCCAGCTTAGCTTTATCCAAGTTTGCAGCATCCTCACTGTACGAAAGTGCCAGTTCTATTTGTTCCGCGAGGTTCTCGTAAAGAGTGCTCATTTTCTCTCCCACAAAATATGTAGCTGTAGTACAATCCACATGCTCGCTTCCAAAATAGCTAGGGAACATTACACTTCTAAGCTCATTCAAAATTTTAATTATCTCACTTCGCTTAGGCAATTTATTTTCCTTTTTCTGTAAGAATACATCTGCCGTAATATAGTTCTTAGCTATTTCTTCAACTATATCCTGTATATGCCATCTTAATTCATTATCCATAATTTACCCCTTATATACTACAAATTGCCATCACTTGCCACAGCCGAACCGTTATTGCCGTAACTACACGCAGCCGATATCAATATAAGCATTATCATTAGCACCATCCACAACTTTTTCTTTAGCATATGTTACCTTTTTAAACAACTTATTGACTCATATGATTTTATATCATAATTCATTATATGTCAAAGTTCATTTTGTGTAAAGACTTAGTTCGAATATCTCGTTCTTATTAGTCAAAAAGGGGCGTACGCCCCTTTTTCATCTGTTACATAAATTGCTACAATGCGCCTATTTAATATCTCCTTATCAATTTTTTCTATGCTCTCGCCATTTGCTCGCCGCCCGCCGCAAAAGCGCTAAGTAGCTCGGCTACTTTTTCCGCTTCATCGCATTTCAAAGTAATACCACGCGACATATGCTCATGTTTTTCATCCCAATCGCGTATATCCAGCTTCGGTTCCTTGTTGTTCCATGAGATGAAATTCACTTCTTTAGTCCAACCCGTAGAATACTCAGCAACTACACCCAATTTTTGAATTACTTCATAAACCACCTTGTCCTGCTCGGGAATATGCTTCTTTCCTTTTTCCATAATACACCTCCTTTCCTTATTTTCTATATTTTAACATAAAAGTATTTTAGTGTCAACATATATTTTGTAATTTTTTTACAAAATATAAATAAAAAAATCTCGCACCGTTACGATACGAGATTTTTAAATCTTATACTAATTCTAAGAATACCACCTCTGCACAGTCTCCCTTCCTTGGTCCAAGTTTAAGGATTCTTGTGTAGCCACCATTTCGGCTTTCGTACTTAGGTGCGATTTCTTCAAACAATTTTGTTACCACTGTTTCGTCAAAAATATAAGCAAGAGCCTGTCTTCTAGCATGAAGATCTCCACGCTTAGCTAATGTAATCAGCTTTTCCGCTTCGCGTCTTGCCTCTTTAGCTCGACACTCTGTAGTAGAAATTCTGCCTTCTCTAAAGAGCGCAGTAACAAGATTTCTAAGCATTGACTTTCTATGTGAAGTAGGTCTGCCCAATTTTCTGTATCCTGACATAGCCGTTCTCCTTTCTTTGCCTATTCATCGCTAGGTCTCAGTCCAAGACCGAGATCATTTAATTTGTTCTTCACTTCCTCCAAAGACTTCCTACCCAGATTTCTGACTTTCATCATTTCCTCTTCGGTCTTTAATGTCAATTCCTCAACAGTATTGATCGAAGCTCTTTTTAGGCAATTAAACGAACGAACTGATAATTCCAATTCTTCGATAGTCATCTCCAGATTCTTTTCTTTCTGATCTTCTTCTTTTTCAACCATTATTTCAAAAGAACTTGTAAGATCGGTAAGTTCTATAAACAGATTTAGATGCTCTTGCATTATCTTTGCGCCGATAGAAACCCCTTCTTCAGGAGAAATCGAACCGTCTGTCCAAATTTCAAGTATCAGTCTGTCATAGTCCGTTACCTGACCAACTCTGGTATTTTCAACCCTAAAGTTGGCTTTTCTAACAGGTGTGTAAATTGAATCTACAGGTATCACGGCAATCGGAGCATCCTCTTTTTTGTTTTGCTCCGCCGATACATACCCACGTCCTCTATCAATCCACATTTCCATGTCGAGCACGGCGTTCTCCTCAAGAGTAGCAATATGCAAATCTTTGTTGCATATTTCGATATCCACATCGCAAATAATATCCGCTGCGGTGAGTTCTTTCGGTCCTTTTACCTGTATAATAGCTCTTTTTTGTTCATCCGAATGTGAACGTATAGCCAATTTTTTCAAGTTCAAAATTATCTCGGTTACATCTTCTTTGACTCCCGGGATAGTTGAAAATTCGTGCAAGATACCATCTATTTTTACTGCAGTAACCGCAGCACCAGGAAGTGAGCTCAGCAATATTCTGCGAAGAGAACTTCCAAGCGTGATTCCATAACCACGCTCAAGCGGCTCAACTACGATTTTAGCATAATTTGCATCACTTTCTGAATAAATACACTCGATTGTTGGTTTTTCGATCTCTATCACTAAAAACCCTCCTATTCTTCCGAACTAAATCTAACCTACTCTATTATTTTGAGTACAACTCTACTATTAGATGTTCTTCTATTGGTGTATCGATTTCTGCTCTTGTAGGTTCAGAAAGTACCTTTCCTTCAAGTTTTTCTCTGTCAACGCTTAGCCATCCCGGTACTCCAACTTGCATTTCTCTAATCTCCTTGAACTTTGGAGATTTTGCGCTAGATTCCTTTACCTTGATAATATCGCCAACTTTTACCTGATAAGAAGGAATGTCTACCCTCTTGCCATTTACCAAGTAATGACCGTGAACAACCAGCTGTCTAGCTTCGCGTCTAGTAGTCGAAAGCCCCATTCTGTAAACAACATTATCTAATCTTTCTTCAAGCATTATCAAAAGATTTTCACCGGTAATACCTTTTCTCTTAGCAGCCTTGCTGAATGTATTTCTAAACTGTTTCTCAAGAACTCCGTAGATAAACTTTGCTCTTTGCTTTTCACGAAGCTGCAATCCGTATTCACTCATCTTTTTGAAGCCTTTTTGAGACTTTCTCTTGGATGTTTTATAAATTCCCAAATGACTTGGATCTATATCTAAAGATCTGCATCTTTTCAATATTGGTTGTCTATTTACTGCCATAGTTCATTCCTCCTTTCTTATACTCTTCTTCTCTTTGGTGGTCTGCATCCGTTGTGCGGAATTGGAGTAATATCTTTAATTAGAGTAATATCCAATCCTGCTGCTTGCAATGCTCTGATTGCAGCCTCTCTTCCGGAACCCGGTCCTTTTACATAAACCTCAACCGTTTTAAGTCCGTGTTCCATAGCACCTTTTGCCGCTTCTTCAGCAGCGCTTTGTGCAGCAAATGGAGTTGATTTTCTTGAACCTTTGAATCCAAGAGATCCTGCACTTGACCAAGATAATGCATTACCTTGCATATCTGTAAGAGTTACTAAAGTGTTGTTAAAGGTAGACTGGATATGTGCTTGGCCTTTTTCAACATTTTTGCGTTCTCTTTTCTTTCTTCTAACTGTTTTTTTCACAGCTGCTTTTGCCATATTGTTCTACCTCCTTACTTCTTTTTCTTTCTTCCTACAGTCTTTTTAGGACCTTTTCTTGTACGAGCGTTTGTCTTGGTTTTTTGACCACGAACAGGGAGCCCTCTTCTATGACGAATTCCTCTGTAGCAACCGATTTCCATCAGACGCTTAATGTTCAAGGAAACTTCTCTTCTAAGGTCTCCTTCTACCATATACTCAGATTCAATAATCTTTCTGATTGCGCTAGCTTCGCTTTCAGTTAAATCCTTGACTCTTGTATCTGGATTTATTCCAGCCTTCTCAAGAATTGCATTTGAAGTCTTTCTTCCTATACCGAATATATAAGTTAGTCCAACTTCAACTCTCTTGTCTCTAGGTAAATCTACTCCGGCTATACGAGCCATACATTCCTCCTTCTCCCATCTTCCGTCACGATAAGCCTAGCTTTCGTAATATAAACGGGGTAATAATTTAATTTTTCTATTAACATTCCGGAAATACCGAAATTTTAATCAACCTTGCTTCTGCTTGTGCTTAGGATTCTCACAAATGACCATTACTTTGCCATTTCTTTTGATAATCTTGCACTTTTCACAGATCGGCTTAACTGATGCTCTTACTTTCATTTTAAAACCCTCCTCGATTTTACTTAAGTAATATCTCCAATCTGACCTATTTATCTCTCCAAGTAATTCTACCTCTTGTAAGGTCGTACGGTGATAACTCCACCTTTACCTTATCGCCAGGCAAAATCCTGATGAAATTCATCCTAATCTTTCCCGAGATGTGCGCGAGTACTTCATATCCGTTTTCAAGTTTTACCACAAACATTGCGTTCGGCTGAGCGTCTACTACTGTACCAAGCACTTCAATGACGTCACTTTTCGCCATAAAAAATTCTTCCTCCTATAATGTGAGTAATTCAGGTTCACCATCTGTAATTACAACCGTATTTTCATAATGCGCCGCAAGCGAACCGTCGATAGTAACCGCTGTCCAATTATCCATAAGGGTTTCCACCTCGTAACTACCCGCCGAAATCATCGGTTCGATAGCAATTACCATACCCTCTTTCAATCGAGGGCCTTTGCCCGGTTTACCGTAATTAGGAATTTGCGGTTCTTCATGCAAGTCCTGTCCAAGTCCATGCCCTACAAAATCTCTTATTACACCAAACCCTGCGCCTTCGACAACGCTTTGAACTGCGTGCGATATATCGGAAAGGTGATTCCCTTCCTTACAAAATTCCAAAGCTGCAAAGAATCCGTCTTTTGCAGTATCTATAAGCCGCCTGGCTTCGTCCGATATTTCCCCTACAGCATAAGTTCGTGCCGCATCACTTACATAACCTTTGTAAGTAGCACCTGTATCTACACTTACTATATCACCTTCTTTTAAGATGACTTTTTCAGAGGGAATCCCATGCACAACTTGTTCATTTAGTGATACACAAGCTGCGGCAGGGAATCCATACAGTCCTTTAAATGTGGGTACCATTCCATTTTGGCGTATAACATCCTCAATGTAATCGCTTATTTCCTTCGTCGAAACACCCGGCTTTACGATATCTTCCAAATCTCGTAAAATCTTAGCAGTAACCTTACCTGCTGTTCGCATTAAATCAATTTCGTGTTTTGATTTGATGATAATCATCTTACTCTCCCAAAATAGTAACGATAGCTTTGAATACCTCATTAAGTCCTATAGAACCGTCTATATGTTCTATATTTCCCTTGTTTTTGTAGTATTCTACTAAAGGCTTTGTTTGATTGTTGTAAACCTCTATTCTGTTTTCAACCGTATCAATGGTGTCGTCGCTTCTTTGATAAAGCTCACCGCCACAATTATCACAAACGCCCTCTTTTTTCGGGATCATACTTTTAATATGAAAACTTGCGCCACACGATTTACAAACTCGTCTACCTGTAAGTCTCTCGAGTAATTCAGTTTTTGGAACGTCTATATCGAGTACCTTGTCAATTTTCTTACCAAGCGTAGCAAGGAATTTGTCAAGTTCTTCCGCCTGATGTACCGTTCTTGGAAATCCATCAAGCATGAAGCCGTTTTTACAATCGTCTTCGAGCAATCTCGTAGTAGCAATCTTTATTACAAGTTCATCAGGAACCAATTCTCCCCTATCCATGTAGGCTTTCGCTTCCAATCCCAGAGGTGTTCCTTCTTTGATATTCTTTCTAAAAATATCTCCTGTAGATATTTGAGGAATACCGTACTTTTCAACTATTCTTGCCGCCTGTGTGCCTTTTCCTGCGCCCGGCGGCCCGAGTAATACTAAATTCATAGGTGCCTCCTATTTCAAGAACCCTTGATAATTACGCATTACCATCTGATTTTCGAGCTGTTTCATCGTATCAAGAGCAACTCCGACTGCAATTAGTAATGAAGTTCCTCCAAATCTCGTATCGATATTTGAAACAGCACTAAGAACCGTAGGAAGCGTAGCTATTGCAGCTAAGAACAATGCTCCAACAAATACGATTCTTGTCATTACTCTATTCAAATATTCAACCGTAGGCTTACCCGGTCTGATTCCCGGTATAAATCCGCCTTGCGCTTTCATATTGTCCGCTACTTCCACAGGATTGAATGTTACAGCCGTATAGAAGTATGTAAAGAATATGATTAGCAAAATATTCAATACAGAATAGAAATAAACTCCCGGATTTCCGTGCGGTGATAACCACTTGGTAATTGAAGCCGCTGCCGCCGCATTCGGGAAAAAGTATGTTATCGTAAGCGGAAATTGCAAAAGTGAAAGTGAGAAGATTACCGGAATAACTCCCGCCTGATTCACCTTTAGAGGTATGTGCGATGTCTGACCGCCATACATTTTCCTGCCTACAACTCTCTTAGCATACTGAACCGGAATTCTTCTTTGCCCTTGTTGTATCTCTATTATTCCGATTATTACAACTATAGCAAATAGTACAAACAGTATCACTGTAACAAAACTCAATTCGTTGTCGGCGAGCTTAATCCAGTTTGTTCTGATAGCACTCGGTACACGAGCAACGATACCGGCGAAGATTAGCAGTGAAATACCATTTCCAATTCCATTTTCATTTATCTGCTCACCGAGCCACATCAAGAATGCTGTACCTGCGGAAAGCGATAAAACTATTACGGAAATTGAGAAAACATCAGTGCTCACGATAGCTTTTCTAAAAAGTCCTACCGACAAGCCGATAGCTTGCACAAACGCAAGAACCACCGTCAAATATCTGGTGTACTGAGCAATTTTCTTTCTTCCTTCCATTCCCTCCTTTGCAAGTCTTTCCAAAGAAGGTATTGCAATCGTCAGCAACTGCAATATAATGGATGCCGTGATGTACGGTGTAATACTAAGTGCGAATATCGTAAAGTTACTGAACGATCCGCCCGAGAAAAGGTCGAACAAATCAAAAAGACCTGTATCTCCTTGGAATCTTTCCTTCAAGATTTCGCGGTTTATGCATGGAACCGGTATGTTCGAACCTATTCTGAAAACTGCCAGCATGAGGAGCGTGAAAATTATCTTTCCCCTTACCTCTGCTACTTTCCACGCATGAGCAAGAGTTCCAAACATATTCATGCTAGATCACCTCTGCCTTTCCTCCAGCCGCTTCTATTTTCTCAATCGCAACTTTACTAAATTTGTGAGCCTTCACGGTTAATTTCTTTCCGAGTTCGCCATTGCCCAAAATTTTGATTCCGGTTTTAACCTGCTTAACCATGCCAATCTCCTTAAGCATTTCAGGAGTTATCACAGTATCAACATCAAATCTATTCAAATCTTCGACATTAAGCTCTGTATATTCTTTTCGATTTATATTAGTAAATCCACGCTTTGGAATTCTTCTGTATAGTGGCATCTGACCTCCTTCAAATCCCGGTCTTACACCGCCACCACTTCTTGAATTCTGACCGTTCATACCTCTACCACCGGTTTTACCCTGTCCTGTAGCTGTACCTCGGCCTCTTCTTTTTCTATTTTTTGTTGCACCGATAGGCGCTTTTAGTTCATGCAGTTTCATATATATTGCACCCCCTAACTTATAGCTCTTCGAAAGTTACAAGATGCTCAACTTTCTTGATTGCTCCACGAGTTGCCGGATTATCAGGAAGTTCATTTGAACTGTGCATCTTCTTCAGACCTAAAGCTTCAACTATTTTTTTATGCTTAGGAAGAGCGCCTATTGTACTTTTTGTTAAAGTTACTTTAATGTTTTTAGCCATTTATCTCTCCTCCTAACCTAAAATTTCCTCTTTTGTCTTTCCTCTAAGTCTTGCCATTTCCTCAACAGTTCTTAGAGATTTAAGACCTTCAATCGTAGCAAAAGCCATATTTACAGTGTTACTTGAACCAATGGATTTTGCTCTTACATCCTTAAGACCGCAAGCCTCAAGTACCATACGAACCGATGAACCTGCGATTACTCCTGTACCTTCTTTAGCCGGCATAATCAGAACCTCGCTGGCACTAAATACACCTGTATTCCTATGTGGTACAGTAGTTCCAACCATCGGAACATATATTAAATTTTTCTTTGCATCTTCGATTGCCTTGCGCACAGCTTCAGGAATTTCCTGCGCTTTTCCAAGGCCAACTCCGACATAGCCTTCACCGTTTCCAACGACTACGGAAACAGAGAAACGCATATTTCTACCACCCTTAACGGTTTTAGCAACTCTTCTTATGTTTATTATAGAGTCTGTTAGGGTAAGTTTAGACGCATCTATCTTTTTATATTGCATTCCTTTTTTCCTCCCGTTAGAATTTCAACCCTGCGTTACGAGCCGCTTCCGCAAGCTCCTGCACTCTTCCGTGATAAAGATAACCACCTCTATCAAAGCAAACTGTATCAATACCTTTAGCTAACGCTCTCTTCGCTATGGCTTCACCAACCAGCTTTGCAGCCGCTTTGTTTCCACCATTTGCACAAGCAGCCTTTAATTCCTTATCGGCAGTTGAAGCTGCTGCTAAAGTAACTCCATTGACATCGTCTATAACCTGAACTGAAATGTTCTTCAAACTTCTATATACGCAAAGTCTTGGTCGTTCCGGAGTGCCGTGCAAATTTTTACGTACTCTTGCGTGTCTGGCTACGCGCTTCAAATTTTTGTTTTCTTTTGCCATTTTACTCCCTCCTACTTCTTACCAGTTTTGCCTTCTTTACGACGAATGTGCTCACCCTCGTAACGAATTCCCTTAGCCTTGTAAGGTTCAGGTTTTCTCCACTTCCTGATGTTAGCGCTGTAATTTCCTACAAGAGCCTTGTCTATACCTCTAACAACCAAATCGGTTGGAGATGTAACCTCTGTAGTGATTCCCTCAGGATCTTCCATCTCAACCGGATGCGAATATCCAAGGTTCATTACCAAAGTCTTGCCTTTTTTCTCAGCCTTATAACCAACACCCACGAGCTGCAATTTCTTTTCATAACCTGCCGTAACACCTGTAACCATATTGTTTATAAGTGCACGAGCAAGACCATGCTGCTCTCTTTCAGCCTTTGAGTCGCCATCTCTAGTTAGCGATAAAACTCCATCTTCGATTGAAACTTTAACCAATTCGCTAATAGATTGTTTAAGCTCACCCTTAGGTCCTTTTACTGTAACGATATTGCCGTCAACCTTAACCTCTACGCCTGCAGGAAGGCTAACAGGCATTCTACCTATTCTTGACATTTTTTATCTCCTCCTACCAAACGTAACAGATTACTTCTCCGCCTACTCCCAGTTTTCTTGCTTCTTTGTCGCTGATAACTCCGTTTGATGTGGAAATTATCGCTATACCAAGTCCACCCAAAACTCTAGGCACTTCGTTCGCTTTCGCATAAACTTTAAGTCCCGGCTTAGAAATCTTTTTTATTCCGCTTATAACTTTTTCTTTTCCAAGGTACTTCATATCGATTTTTATAATACCTTGCTTATTATCTTCTACAACATCAAACCCTTTGATATAGCCTTCGTTTAGCAAAATTTGGGCTATGGACTTTTTCATTTTTGATGCTGGAATTTCAACTACTTCGTGACCCGCTGTATTCGCATTTCTTATTCTTGTTAGCATATCTGCTACTGGATCTGTCATTGTCATGCCGTCATTTTCTCCTTTCCTTGCGAGGTTTCCCATAGGACCTTCGCAATCCTTATACTACCAGCTTGCTTTTTTAACGCCTGGAATTTCACCTTTGTAAGCAAGCTCTCTGAAGCAGATACGGCAAATACCATACTTTTTAAGTACAGAATGCGGTCTGCCACAAATTTTGCATCTTGTATATGCACGTGTTGAAAACTTAGGTTTTCTTGCTTGTTTAACTTTTAATGATGTCTTTGCCACTTGCTTCCTCCTTACTTCTCAAAAGCCAGACCAAGTAGTGAAAGCAATGTTGCTGCTTCTTCGTCTGTTTTTGCCGATGTAGTAAACACGATATTCATTCCGTTGATTTTGTCTATCTTATCGTACTCAATTTCAGGGAATATAAGTTGCTCCTTGATACCCATGGAATAATTTCCACGGCCGTCAAATGCATTCTTGCTAACACCTTTGAAGTCTCTAACTCTAGGAAGAGCGATATTGAAGAATTTGTCTGCAAATTCATACATATTGTCATCACGAAGAGTAACCTTTGCGCCAACAGGCATACCTTGTCTAACTTTGAAGTTTGCTATTGATTTCTTCGCTTTTGTTATTACAGGTTTTTGTCCTGTTATAAGTGCAAGCTCAGCAACAGCCATTTCCATTATCTTTGCATTTTCCTTAGCCTCACCAAGACCCATATTGATTGTAATCTTCTCCAGCTTAGGTACCTGCATTACATTTTTGTATCCATACTTATCCATAAGTGCCTTAAACACATTTTCTCTGTAGTATTCTTTTAATCTTGCTGCCAAAATCGTCTCCTCCTTTCTTAATCTATTACAGTGCCGCTTTTCTTTGCAACACGAACTTTTCTATCGCCTTGGATTTTCATTTCGATTCTGCTTCCTGCTTTTGCTTTGGCGTCGAAATACATTACGTTCGAAACATCGATTGGGCCTTCCATATGCTTGATTTCAGCTTTTTCAGTCCTTGTCTGTTTCTGGTGCTTTGTCTGAATGTTTATTCCTTCAACGATAACCTTGTTATCCTTCGGCATAGCTTTAATTACTTTGCCTTTTTTCCCTTTATCTTTGCCTGCAATTACTATTACAGTATCTCCTTTTCTAATACGCATCTGTCACACCTCCTATAATACTTCCGGTGCTAAGGACACTATCTTCATGAAGCTCTTTTCTCTAAGCTCCCTTGCGACCGGTCCAAAGATACGAGTTCCAACTGGAGTTTTATCGTCCTTTATAACTACTGCTGCATTCTGGTCAAATTTTACATAACTTCCGTCAGCTCTTCTCGCGCCTGTCTTACTTCTAACTATTACAGCTTTTACAACATCGCCCTTTTTAACAACTCCACCCGGTGTTGCATCTTTTACGGCACACACTATGATGTCTCCAATGTTAGCAGTCTTACGGCTTGTTCCTCCGAGTATCCTGATACACAAAAGTTCTCTTGCACCTGAATTGTCAGCAACCTTTAATCTTGTTTCTGTCTGTATCATTAACGGTGCCTCCTTTACTTAACCTTCTCAATAATGCTAACAAGTCTCCATCTCTTGTCCTTAGACAAAGGTCTTGTTTCCATTATTCTTACTTTGTCGCCAATGTTGCACTGATTTTCCTCATCGTGCGCTTTGACCTTTTTCGTCCTCTTTACAGCCTTGCCATAGAGGGAATGTCTTACAAAGTCTTCCATTGCAACAGTTATAGTCTTGTCCATTTTGTCGCTTACAACTATGCCGACTTTAGTTTTTCTTCTGTTTCTTTCTATTGACATATTTTCCTCCTCCCTACGCATTTGCCTTGTTTAGCTGTTTCTCACGTATTATAGTCAGTACCCTTGCGATATTTTTCTTTGTATCTCTCAATTTAATAGGGTTTTCAAGCTGTCCTGTAACGTGCTGGAATCTCAAGTTGAAAAGCTCAGCTTTCATTTTTCGAAGTTCCGCTTCAAGTTCAGCTTCTGTCATTTCTCTCATGTTTTTCAAATCCATTACGCTTCACCACCCTCTACTTTATTTTTTTCTTTGATGGCAAATTTACACTTGACAGGTAACTTGTGCATAGCAAGTCTCATCGCCTCTCTAGCCTTTTCTTCCGATACACCGGCAATTTCAAAAAGCATTCTGCCCGGCTTTACTACAGCTACCCAATATTCCGGTGAACCTTTACCTGAACCCATTCGAACTTCAGCCGGTTTCTTTGTTACCGGTTTGTGTGGGAATATGTCTATATATACTTTACCGCCTCTTTTGATGGATCTTGTCATCGCAATTCTGGCAGCCTCTATTTGATTTGATGTGATCCAGCCACATTCTTGAGAAACAAGTCCGTACTCACCATAAGCAATCTTATTACCCTTGGTAGCGACGCCCTTCATTCTACCTCTGTGAACTCTTCTGCGTTTAACACGCTTTGGCATTAACATCGCTTCATTCCTCCTTTATATTACTCTGCAACTGCTTCAGTTTCTACATTATTTTCAGTAACTTCTGCCGCTGTTTCTTCTACTGGCTTTGGTGCCGGTTTAGGTCTAACTCTCTTGTTTACAGCTTTTGGAGTTGTTTCTACCTTTTCCTGCTTATTTGATCTGGAACGCTCCTGATCCCTTCTGCCCTGTCTCTTCTTTCCGCCATCTTTTCCTTTTGTCTGGCGTCTTTCTTCCTTTTCCTGTGGAATAGGACTCTTAAGCTCTTTTTCCAGAATTTCGCCGTGGTTTATCCAAACCTTAACGCCTATCTTTCCGTAAGTAGTGTCAGCTTCTGCAAAACCGTAGTCTATATCAGCTCTAAGAGTGTGCAAAGGCACATTCCCTTCGCTGTACTTCTCGCTTCTTGCAATTTCTGCACCGCCTAGTCTTCCTGAGCATAGAACCTTGATTCCCTTTGCGCCGGATTTCATAGTTCTTCCAATAGCCTGCTTCATTGCTCTTCTGAAAGAAACTCTCTTTTCCAACGCTTCAGCAATGCTTTCCGCTGTAAGCTGCGCATCAAGTTCGATTCTTCTAATTTCAACTACGCTGATTTCAACTTCTTTTTTAGTCAGCTTGACGATGTCCTTCTTCAGCTCCTCGATTCCTGCTCCGGCGCTGCCGATAACAAGTCCCGGTTTTGCTGTAAGGATTATCACCTTTATTTTGTCGCTAGCCGCACGCTCTATCAAAACCTTAGATATGCCTGCTGCATATAGCTTTTTCTTTGTAAATTTTCTAACCTTCTGGTCTTCTGCCAGGTTATCTGCAAAGTTCTTTTTGTCTGCATACCATTTGGAATCCCAGTCTTTTATGATTCCCACTCTCAATCCATGTGGGCTTACCTTCTGACCCATTACGAGACCTCCTCCTAGTTTCTTTCTTTCAAAGTAACTCCGACATGGCTACTTCTCTTTAAAATAACGGATGCTCTACCCTGTGCACCTGCTCTCCATCTTTTCATGGTAGGTCCCTGGTGAACGTAAACTTCTGCCACATATAGGTCGTCAGGGTTCATATCAAAGTTGTTCTCTGCATTAGCCGCAGCCGATTTCATAACTCCTTCGATTATTTCGGAACCCTTTCCGGGTGTAAACTTTAGAATTGTAAGTGCCTCATCTAAATCCTTGCCTCTTACAAGGTCTGTAATAGGCTTCAGCTTTATAGGAGACATTCTTACATATTTTGCAATCGCTCTTGCTTCCATTTTATATCTCCTTTACTTACTTCTTCTTGGTAGTTTTATCTGCAGCGTGTCCTCTATATGTTCTTGTAGGTGCGAACTCTCCGAGTTTGTGTCCTACCATATCTTCTGTAATATATACAGGAACGTGCTTTCTGCCGTCATGTACTGCTATTGTATGCCCTATCATTTGAGGGAATATTGTTGAAGGTCTTGACCAAGTCTTTAATACCTTCTTTTCGCCCCCTGCATTCATTTCTTCAATTCGCTTTAGCAGCTTTGGATTAACAAAAGGGCCTTTTTTAAGTGATCTACTCATTATATATGCTCCTTACTACTTCTCATTTCTTCTCTTTACGATATACTTGTTAGAAGCCTTGTTCTTCTTTCTTGTCTTAAGTCCCAAAGCAGGCTTACCCCAAGGTGTAACAGGGCTGACACGACCGATTCCGGTTTTACCTTCACCACCGCCGTGTGGGTGATCGTTAGGGTTCATTACAGAACCTCTAACTGTAGGTCTTATGCCCATGTGGCGTTTTCTACCCGCCTTACCTATCTGTATATTCGAGTGATCCTGATTTCCAACTTCGCCGATTGTGGCTCTGCACTCCATGCGAACTTTTCTAACTTCGCCGGACGGTAGCCTTACCTGACAATAGTTGTCCTCTTTTGCCATAAGCTGTGCAGCGTTTCCTGCCGATCTTACGAGCTGTCCGCCTTTACCGATTTTCATTTCGATATTGTGAATCAAAGTACCTACCGGAATGTTTGCAAGCGGAAGAGCGTTTCCTACCTGAATATCCGCATCCGGACCGGATACGATTGTATTTCCAACCTTAAGTCCGAGAGGTGCAAGTATGTATCTCTTTTCACCGTCCGCATAGCATACAAGCGCTATATTTGCACTTCTGTTAGGATCGTATTCGATAGCAGTTACTTTTGCAGGAATTCCATCCTTGTTTCTCTTAAAGTCGATAATTCTGTACTTAGGTCTATATCCACCGCCTCTATGTCTTACGGTTATCTTACCTCTAACATTTCTTCCGGAATGTTTTTTGAGTGTTACTGTAAGCGCTTTTTCAGGAGTGCTTTTTGTGATTTCTTCAAATGTAGAAACCGTCATACCTCTGCGTCCGGGGCTGGTCGGATTGTATTTCTTAATTCCCATTAGCTCAATTCCTCCTTATAGACTCTGGAAGAATTCGATTTCCTTGCTGTTAGGCTTCAAAGTCACTATCGCTTTTCTTGAAGCTGCGGTTCTTCCGACATTTCTTCCCATTCTCTTAACTTTACCTTTGACATTCATGATGTTCACTTTTGCCACATCTACGCCAAAGATTTCTTCTACTGCCAATTTTACCTCTGTTTTGTTTGCATCTGTTGCAACCTTGAAGGTATATTTTTTGTTCTGCGCTTCATCCATACTTCGTTCAGATATCACAGGTTTTAATATTACATCGTAAGCTGTTCTCATTATACAAACACCTCCTGAATTCTGTTTATCGCATCCTTTGTAACAACGAAGCTCGTATGATTGATTATCTCATATACATTCATCATTCCTACGTGAGTTGTTTTTACTCCCGGAATATTCGCTGCCGAACGAATTACATTGATATCATTTTCCCCTAAAACAATCAGTGCCTTCTTTTCAGCTTTGATATTGCCTAGCACCTTAATCATTTCTTTTGTTTTTGGCTGTTCGAATTTTAATTCGTCAATTACGATTATTTCTTTTTCAGCTACTTTGGATGAAAGAATTGATTTCATCGCAAGTCTTCTAACTTTCTTAGGTAGAGAATATCTGTAATCCCTCGGTTTTGGTGCAAATACTATACCTCCGCCGATTTGTGAAGGATCTGTTGTACTTCCCTGTCTATGTCTACCGGTTCCTTTTTGTCTAAAAGGTTTTCTTCCGCCTCCTCTGACTTCGCTTCTTGTCTTTGCAGACTGTGTGCCTTGTCTTTGGTTAGCTAAATAATTTTTTACTACAGCGTGTACAGCATTCATATTCGGTTCGATGCCAAATATTGCATCATTTAGTTCGATATCTCCTGCCGGCTCTCCCGCCATGTTTAACATAGTTATCTTTGCCATATTTTATTCCTCCTCCCTTGCTCTTATTTGTCCTGCCCTTTAACTGCGTATTGAATGCGTAGCAATCCGTTCTTAGGTCCGGGTACTGCACCTTTTACGAGCATGAGGTTTCTTTCTTCGATAACTTTTACAAGCACCACATTTTGCATTGTAACTGTTTCTCTACCGGTTCTTCCGGGCCCCTTGTTGCCTTTGAATACCCTTGAAGGATATGTACCTGCAGCAAGCGCACCGGCAAGTCTTTTGTGCTTGGAACCGTGTGTTGTAGGTCCTCTGTGGTGGCCATGTCTTTTGATATTACCCTGTGTTCCTTTACCTTTGGAAGTTCCCGTAATATCCAATTTCTTGCCAACTTCGAAATCTGCCGCAGTGATTTGCTGTCCGATTTCATAAGTTTCGCCGTCTTCAAGTCTAAATTCTGCCAAATACTTCTTAAGTGGAGTATTTGTTTTTGCAAAATGTCCTCTTAATTGCTTTGTTACTCTGTGTTCCTTCGTATCTTCGTATCCAATCTGAACTGCGTTGTAGCCATCAGTTTCAACTGTTTTTAGCTGAGTTACAACTGCAGGTCCCGCCTGAATAACCGTAACAGGAACAACATCTCCTGCTTCTGTGAAAATCTGTGTCATACCGATTTTCTTTCCAAGTATAGTTTTCATGTTTTCTCCTTTTCCTGCTTTCGCATACTTACAGCGGATTGCTCTGGTTTCGGTCTTTGCCGCTCTCATGCAATCTTACTAAGGGAGATGTCCCTTATTTTATAATTTGATTTCAATATCCACGCCCGACGGTAGGTCCAGCTTCATAAGTGAATCTACAGTCTTCGGTGTAGTGTTGAAGATGTCAATCAGGCGCTTGTGAGTTCTTTGCTCAAACTGCTCTCTGCTGTCCTTGTATTTGTGTACCGCTCTCAAAATAGTAACCACCTCTTTTTCTGTAGGTAGTGGAATCGGCCCCGATACCATAGCTCCTGTTTTCTTTGCAGTTTCAACAATCTTGGCAGCCGACAAGTCGAGTGCCTTGTGATCGTATGCTTTGAGCTTAATCCTGATTTTTTGCTGTTCGCTCATTTTTTCTTCCTCCTGTTTTTCTTGTACATTTTCGCTATGCTGTACAAAGGTTCCAATTTGCGCGTTTTAATAGTCTTTTGCAACTCGTACACGCTTCCGCGTGTTTCATGTAGACTCCTCACACAAAAACGCAAGGAACCATCCGTCCCCGTCTTGCAGGAACAATGCTCCATAGAAATTACCTGATAGCTCAGCAACTTCCTACTTCTTCGCTAAGCAAGCCTTATAATTATATATCTTTTTATTTTGGATTGCAAGTACTTTTTTAATTTTTTTCACTTCCTACTAAAAAAAATTTTACACGCTTTTTCATATGCCTGTCGTTAAATTTCAAACGCCCAAAGCAGCTTCTTTGCAACACTGCTCCGGGCGTTTCATTTTTTCTAATTTAAATTCAATAATTTTTTGGCGACTTCCGCTTCATCGTATGGAATGTATTCGTCCCCTATCACCTGATAAGGCTCCCCGCCTTTACCTGCCAGCAGCACTATATCTCCTTCGCTTGCCATGTCGAATGCAGCTTTAATTGCCTCTTCCCTCTTTTCAATTACAATATAATTTTCATTTGGACAAGCCGAAATAAGTCCCTCGACAATATCTTCAATTTTCTCATGGCGCGGATTATCCGCAGTAAAAATCACTCGTTCCGAATTCTCAAGCGCTATCTTTCCAAGTTCGGGGCGCATACTTGAATCTCGATTGCCTCCGCTATGTCCTATAACGGTGATGATATTTTTGTGTGGTAGCTTGTTCAATGTACCAAGTGCATTTTCAAGTCCGTCCGGAGTATGCGCAAAATCGACTATAACGCTGTATTCCCTTCCGGTTTCTATCCTTTGCATTCTACCGTCTACTCCGCCAAAATCAGCCACAGCTTCGATAGCTTTCTCCACTGCTATTCCTCGTGCAAATGCTCCCGCAATCGCCGCCAGTAAATTGTAAACATTAAATTCACCGATTAGATTCGTTTTTACATCGTACTTTTTTCCCGAGAATACGAGAACGAATTTCGTAGAATCGGCTTCAAACTTTAATTCCCTTGCAAAAAAGTCGGCGTTTTCATCTTTTAGCGAATATGTAATAAGTTCCGACACCGTTTCCGCTGCAAAATCCCTGCCGTATTTATCGTCAACATTTATTACCGCCGCCTTGAATTGCGAATTTTTCAGACTATGCCCCTGCTCCAAAAACAATCTCTGCTTCGTATGCGCATAGTTTTCCATAGTTTTATGTAGTTCCAAATGTTCGTGCGTTAAATTAGTGAAAATTGCACAATCGAAATTGCAGCCCAGCACCCTGTCAAGCGCGATAGCATGCGATGACACCTCCATTACACATGAATCGCACCTCTCGTCTATCATTTTGCGCAATATTCCCTGTAAAGTGAGTGCATCCGGTGTTGTATTTTTAGTAGGAATCTTAATTTTCCCGATTCTATGCCCTATAGTCCCCATTATACCTGTCGAAAATCCGCATTTTTCGAATATATGCTCGATTAAATGCGCCGTAGTTGTTTTCCCGTTCGTACCCGTGATGCCTACCATGTAAAGTTTCTCGCTTGGAAAATCATAAAACACATCGGCAAGCCTGGCCATAACTTTTGCCGTATCCTTTACATATACCACCGGTAAGTCACCCGCCTTTTCGGATATATCCTCCGACGCAACGAAAAGAACCGCACCGTTTTCTTTCGCACTTTCGACAAAATCATGCCCGTCAACTTGGCTCCCCTTGATGCAAATAAATGCCGTATTTTGCCCAACCTGCCTATTATCCTGCGATAGCTGTGTTATCTCAATGCCGTCGATATTTCCCGATATTTCTTTTATTCTTATGTAAGAAAACAATTCGCTTGCCAACATATCTTTTCTCCCGATGCTCTATGCACGCGGATGCGTCCTGTCGTAAACATCCTTTATCCTGTTTTTAGTAAGGCTCAAATAAATTTGTGTAGCCGTCGCATCCTCATGCCCCATAAGTTCCTGTAATGATTTCAAATCGGCCCCGTTTTGTATCATATGCGCCGCAAAAGAATTTCTTAAAGTTTGCGGAGTCAACTTGTCCCCAAGCCCCGCCGCATTGGAATACTCTTTTAATATTTTCCAAATTCCCTGACGAGTCATTTGCTTACCCATCCGATTTAAAAACAATGCTTCCTGAGAGGTAGAGCTTTCGTCCGTATTTTCATCATCCGTTCCTTTGCTGACCAGCTTAGGTCTTGCCTCGTTCAAATAATCGTCAATCGCCTTTTTACAATATGTCCCCATAGGAATAATTCTCGCTTTTCCGAATTCTCCCGTGCAGGTAATAAACCCTAATTTTAAATTGACATCGCACAAACGAAGCTCTACGAATTCTCTAACCCGTATGCCTGTCGCATACAAAAGTTCAATCATCGCCTTGTCCCTTATCCCTTTTACACCTGTAAACGGCAATTTGAAAACGCCTTCAAGCTCATCCAGCTGCAGGTATTCTATTTCCTTTCGAACCGTCTTCGGACTTTTGATGCCCGATATAGGGTTTTCTTTAATCGTTCCGTTTTTAACCAGGTAAGAATAAAAATTTCTGAGCGACGCGAGTTTTCTTTTTATAGTGCTTGCCGCCTTATTCTCTTGCTTTAGGCTCATCACATAAGATACCACCTCAGCTTCTCCTGCCTGCGACAATTCCTGTATCCCCCGTTTTTGCGCAAGTGCCGCAAACTCGGATATATCTGCGATATAAGCCGCTAAAGAGTTGTCCGAAACCCCTTTTTTTGTTTTGAGTTCCGCTGCAAATTTTTCTATTTCCTCTTTCATCTGTTATGCCCCAAATTTCTCTATGAATTCGTCGTAACTGCAAAGTCTGTCCAAAATAGTTCCATCCGCCTTTATTTCAATGATTCTATTTGCGATTGTCTGTATAAACTCGTGATCGTGCGATGCGAAAAGCAAGTTGCCCTTGAAGTCTATAAGTCCATTATTCAACGCCGTAATAGATTCCAAATCCAAATGGTTTGTAGGCTGATCCAGTACCAAAATATTGGAGCCGAACAGCATCATTCTGGAAAGCATACAGCGAACACGCTCCCCTCCCGACAAAACTTTGACAGGTTTGTAGACATCATCACCCGAAAACAACATTCTCCCAAGAAATCCGCGCAAAAATGTTTCCGTAGTTTCCGTAGTAAACTGTCCGAGCCACTTTATAATATCCAAATCGCAGTTGTCAAAATATTCACCGTTTTCTCTAGGGAAATAAGATTGGGATGTACTTACTCCCCACTTAAACTCACCGCTATCAGCTTCCATTTCGCCCATAAGTATCTTAAATAGCGTTGTATTGGCAATTTCATTCTCTCCAACCAATGCAATTTTATCGCCTTTATTTAGTCTAAATGTAACGTTGTCAAGTACCTTCTTGCCATCTATCGTTTTGGTCAGCCCCTCCACATATAGTAATTCCTTGCCTGCTTCTCTATCCATTTGGAATCCTACATATGGATATCTTCTTGACGATGACGGCAATTCCTCAACCGTGAGTTTTTCTATAAGTTTTCGTCTTGATGTCGCTTGTTTGGATTTAGATTTATTTGCGGAGAAGCGCTGTATAAAGCTCTGCAATTCCTTAATCTTATCCTCGTTTTTCTTGTTTTGATCTTTAATCATCTTTTGTATCATCTGAGATGACTCGTACCAAAATTCATAGTTTCCGACATACATCTTAATTTTGCCGTAATCTACATCCACTATATTTGTACAAACCGTATTCAAAAAATGTCTGTCATGCGAAACAACCAATACTGTACCCGTGTATTCCAAAAGAAAATCCTCAAGCCAGTTTATAGCCAGAATATCAAGTCCGTTCGTAGGCTCGTCCAACAATATTATTTCGGGACTTCCAAAAAGTGCCTGCGCCATAAGTACCTTAACTTTTTCTTTTTCCGTAAGACTTTCCATAGGACTGTAAAGAATATCTATTGAAAGTCCCAGTCCCTGTATCAGTCTGCCCGCATCGGAATCGGCCTCCCAGCCGTTCAACTCGGCAAATTCGCCCTCAAGTTCGGACGCTCTAATGCCGTCTTCATCCGAAAAATCCTCTTTCGCATAAAGAGCATCCTTTTCTTTCATTATTTCATACAATCGAGGATTTCCCTGTATTACCGTATCAAGTACCGTGAATTCATCAAAAGCAAAGTGGTCCTGCTTAAGCACCGACATTCTCATATCCTTGCCTATACTTACACTCCCTGTTGTGGGTTCAAGGTCTCCCGACAAGATGCGCAAAAATGTGGATTTTCCCGCACCGTTCGCTCCTATAATACCATAGCAATTTCCGGGTGTGAATTTCAAATCAACATCCTTGAAAAGCACTGTTCCGCTAAAATTCATACTTACATTTGTTACATTTATCATTTATTCCTCCTGCAGCTTCAGCCATTCTTCTTCTTTTTCTTCCAACTTTACATTCAGCGAATTTACTTCATTTTGATATTCGAGCAATTTCATATGATCTGCAAGAATATCGGGATTGCACATAGCTTCGTGAATATCGTTTATTCGCTTCGTCAGGGCCGCAATTTCCTCTTCCGTTTCTTTTATTTTTCTTTCCGTGCGTCTACGTTTGGTGTCTGCTTCCTTTTTTAATCGTCTTTCTTGCGCACTGTTCTTACCTTGCACTTCATCTTTTTTCTCCGGCATAGCAAGTTCTTTCACATACTGCTTCGTCGATACTATATCTTGCTTTTTTTGCATATAGTAATCGTACCCGCCTATGTATGACACAATTCCGTCCGGCTTCAATTCTATTATTCTTGTTGCAATTTTATTTAAAAAATACCTATCGTGCGAAACCGCTATTACCGTTCCCTCATAGTCATTCAGCGCTTCTTCAAATACTTCTTTTGAGCTTATATCCAAGTGATTTGTAGGTTCGTCAAGCACCAGCACATTCGCCCCCGAAAGCATCAATTTCAATAGTGCAAGCCTTGCCTTTTCTCCTCCGGATAGCGACGACACTTGCAAAAACACGCTGTCGTTTGAAAACAAAAACCTTCCGAGCATACCGCGCATCTTAGCATCCGTATATAATCTATACGCTTCTTTCATCTCTTCAAATACGGTGTTTCTCGGATTTAAGCTCTGTTGTTCCTGATCGTAATAAGCAAACTCGACATTATGCCCTATCTTAATTCTACCCGCATCTTGGCGAATTTCCTGCATTATTATCTTGAGCAGCGTAGTTTTACCTATCCCGTTCGCGCCCACTATGCAAACTCTTTCTCCTCGCTTGATCTCAAAATCAACCCCCGAAAAAAGCTCTTGCCTTTCATCACCGAATCCAAAACACTTGGAAAGTCCCTCTGCCGCAATCACATCATTTCCGCTTTGAAAATTTTGTGTAAACTCCATTCGAACGCTCGCTTTGTGCATGGCAGGTCTTTCAATTTTTTCCATCTTGGCGAGTTTCTTTTCTCGTGATGCTGCTCTTTTAGCAAGTTTTTCCGTTCCATGTCCTTTGAAACGGCGTATCATTTCCTCTTGTCTTTCGATTTCCTTTTGGTTTTGTTCGTATCTCCTTTGTTCGGATAGCTGCCGCAGCTTCTTCGCTTCGATAAAATCAGAATAAGTACCCTCATATGAGTACACCTTGTGATTTTCAACTTCAAATATACGGCTAACCGTTTGATCCAAAAAATAACGGTCGTGCGTTATCATAACAACGCTTCCGTTGTAAGAACGAATATACTGTTCCAGCCACTTAAGTGTTCCTATGTCAAGGTGATTGGTAGGTTCGTCCAAAAACAAAATATCCGGTTTCTTTAAGAGCAGACATGCAAGCGCAAGTCTGGTTTTTTCTCCGCCTGACAATTCGGAAATACGCTTGTTATATCGACTCTCCGTAAATGCCATGCTGGATAAAACTCCGGTGATTTCACTTTTGTAACTGTACCCTCCTGCCTGCTCATACTCATGCAGCAACTTATCGTAGCTTTCAAGAAGCCTGTCGGTTTCCTCCGAAGTCCCGTTTTTTCCTGCCTCCTCGATTTTCGCAGAAATCGCAAACAATTCTTCTTCCATTTTTTCAATAGGGGCAAATATAGCATTTACTTCACTTATCAAAGTTCCTTCGAAATCAAAGTTGTCGCTTTGCGCCAAATACCCTATCTTCACATCTGCGGCTGTAAATATATCTCCTTCGTCATACGGCATTACTCCTGCAAGTATTTTCATCAAAGTGGATTTTCCGGCACCGTTATCTCCTATAATTCCGACTTTTTCACCGGCATTTAAACTAAAGGATACTTTATCCAAAATTACATCTATTCCGTATACCTTACTTATATTACTCGCAGAAAGAACTATCAACTTTTCCCTCCTCGACAACGAATCTTTTCCAAATTGTCTATTGGCAAATTCGGATAGGCGTCCAGCCTTAAATCGCTCACCTCACCGTTTTTATAAGCATAATACGCACTTTGTGCCACCATTGCCGCATTGTCGGTACATAAAACCGGCGACGGCATATAAAGTTGATAGTCTTGCGCATCGCATTCCTCTTGCAGCTTCTTTCGCAATGCGGAATTTGCCGCAACTCCACCCGCAAGTACAAGTGTATTTTGTTTCGTGTTTTCAAGCGCAAGCATCGCCTTTGCTACCGTTACATCTATTACAGCCTGCTGAAAACTCGCCGCTATATCAGCTGCGTCAACGCTTCTTCCCGCCTGTCTTTCGGTATTCATATAGTTCAATACTGCCGTCTTGATTCCGCTGAAACTGAAATCATAGCTGCCTTTTTCCAACATTACGCGCTTAAAATAAACAGCATCGCCATTCCCGTTTTTTGCCAATTTATCTACGAGCGGACCGCCCGGATAGCCGAGTCCAAGCACTCTTGCCACTTTGTCAAACGCTTCACCTATCGCATCATCACGAGTTTGCCCCAGTAATTCATATTCTGTATACGACTTTACCGAAACAAGGCTTGTATGACCTCCCGATGCCACAAGTGCAATAAAAGGCGGTTTTAGCTGAGGATTTTCAAGATAATTCGCACAAATGTGTGCCTGAATATGATGCACTCCGATTAACGGTTTTCGGCACGCAAAAGCATATGCCTTCGCAGCCGCTATGCCTATTACAAGTGCACCGACAAGTCCCGGTCCCGCCGTTACTCCTATCAAATCCACATCGTCTGTCGTTATGGCACGCCCGAGCTTTTCAGAGGCTTCCCTAAGTGCCAGTCTTGTTACCAAATTTATATTTTCAAGGTGGTGGCGAGATGCTATTTCCGGTACCACTCCCCCAAATACCTTATGTATTTCAATTTGTGAGGATATGACATTTGAGAGCAAAGTTCTTTCACCCTGCACTATAGCAACAGATGTTTCATCACAACTGGACTCTATTCCCATAGTCAAAAAATCTCTTTCAGACATTGTTATCTCCCGCTTCTCTTCCAAAGTACCAGTGCGTCTTCCATATTGTTCAGATAATATTTAGGTCTTATGCCTTCCAAAACAAACCCGAGTTTCTCGTATAACCTAAGTGCCGATTCATTGGACTTTCGCATCTCGAGTGTATATTCGCTAACACCGAGCTTTTCTCCCTCCGACATCAAGAACTCAAGCATTTTGCTTCCAATCGCCTTGCCTCTGTAATCCTTGCCGACCATAACACGGGTTATATGTCCTTCGTTATCTATTTTCCAAAATCCTGAAAATGCAACTATCTTTTCGCCGTCGCATACTACCGCATATGTAGTACAACCGTTTTCCAATTCGTTTTCAAATGCCTCCAAACTCCACGGCATAGCGAAACATGCGGCATCAAGCTCCGCCATCTGCTTTATATCCGATTTTGTTGCGAGTCTAAAGTTAATTTCTCCCATTTTTATCCTTTTACATTTATTATTTCCGAGGCGCTTTTGAGCTGTTGCTGCTTTTCGTCGTCCAGTTTTCGCTCAGCCTCCGATTTTCTTAAATAGTTCGGCAGCAATTCCTTGTAATCTGTAAATTTCCCTTCTGCGTACATCTTCCTTGCTCGTTTTGCAATATTTTCAGCCGATGTTTCTACACGATCTCCACTTTCAAAACTTGCAATTACAGTTCTATCGTTTAATTGCGATATACTTTCCAGCCATTTTAACAACTCTTTTTCGTACTTAATACAAGCATTTCCTGTAAAGAATATCTCGGTTCCGTTTTCACAATTTTCGCAAATAAATTGTCCTGCTTTATCCAGATATTCCTGCAGCATATAAACATCTGTACCTACCGCCTCTTTAAATACCGCTTCTCCCGTTTTTTCATAAAGTGCCGCATAAACCTGTCCCCTACGCGCATCAAGCATAGGCATACACAATTTTGCTCCGCTTGTTTCAAAGCCTTCGGATCGCGTGAACGCTTCCAAAGTATTCACCGCTATACATTTGATACTCTTTGCCTGCGCAATGCACCGTACGAACGCTATTCCTATCCTCATACCCGTAAAAGAACCTGGACCTACCGATACCGCAAGTGCCGTTATATCGTCTATTTGCAATTTGTTTTCAGCAAGCAATTCCTCCGCCATAGGGAGCAACATCGCAAGATGCTCCATCTCGTTTTCATTTGTTTTCAAATCCAAAAGGACATCATCCTTGAGTAAACAAACGCTTGCATATTTACCTGTTGTTTCTATGGCTAATATATTCAAACTATTCTCTCCTAACGCAGTATTTCAAAAATCCGTTCATTTTCCCTTTCTCCGTAGCCTATGTGAATTGACCACGCATCGGTAGGCAAAAGATTTTTAACTAAGTTTGCCCACTCTATAAGGCAAACACCGTCGCTCGACTCTATATATTCAAAAAACCCTATTTCAAAAAGCTCTTCTTCGTCATGCACCCTATAAACATCAAAATGGTGCAAAGAAAACTTCCCTTCGTCGTAGCTTCTAACTACTGTAAACGTCGGACTTTGAATCATCTCATCAATTCCAAGCGCATGTGCAAAATACTTGGTGAATGTTGTTTTGCCCGCACCAAGTTCACCTTCAAGCGCAATTACCGTTCCACCTGCTACTTCGCTTGCAAGTTTTTCCGCCAATATGCGAGTTTCATCTTCGCTTCGGACTTCAATAATTTCTTTATCTTTCATAACATCACGCTCGCTACTGATAGTTTGAATCTCCATGCAAAAACTTAGATATTTTCTTATAGAGAAAATATGTTATAAGAGAATTTCCGCCTGCCTTTATAAAATTAAATCCTATAAATATAGGAAGCAGCTTTATCAACGCCTCAACAGGGATTCCGATGAATACCGGTCTCATTGCAAAATTTGCAAATGACATTACAAATACCATTGCAAGTGTACCCAAAGCCATTGCCTTTATAGCATTCTTTTTGGTTTTGTCCAAACTATAAATCGAGCCTGCTACCAGTACATATGTCCCTGTCGCTATTATGTGCATTATTATACCATAAGGGCCAGAAGCTGCGCTTACGGTCATTCCCTGTATAAGCGATGTTATAATAGTAATCGCTATCCCCTCAACCGGACCGAATGCAAATGTCCCTATTATAATCGGCACATCCGCCGGATCATATTCAAGATATGGCGCAGCCGGAAAAATAGGAAAATGTATTAGGGATACAAGTGCGATTGAAATAGCTATAAGCATCGCCATTTTCGTTAATTTTACAGTATTGTTTTTAAATTTCCTATCCATCTTACTAATTACTTTATTATTCCAAACTCCTCACTTTTTTCAACCCTCGATAGAGCTTCAAAAAATTCTTCTCGCGATATTTCGCCGTCCACCTTAGCCGTACAATCCAAAATTAGCAAATCTTTTTCCAAATCCATTTTTTCTAACGCTATTTCACATTCTTTACCGAGCATCCTTGATATTTGGAAACCGATTCTTTTTTCATTTTTTCCCATAAATTCCAAAGTACTTGAAAGCAAATGTTTTGCTTCGGGTTCCAATTTTTCAATTTCAACCAAACATTCCAATAACCTTAAATTCGCCTTATCTCCATACGCTCTCAGCTTTAAAGTCTTGCCTGCTCCCCTGCAATTTATCTGATTGCCGGAAAGCGCAGCGTTCTCAATGCTTTCCTTTATCGGTTGGTATTCCGAAGTTGATTGTGCCAAAATCGCGGCTTCCGCTGATACCTCGTCCTCTACATAAGTTTTCAG